>VGYX01000013.1 GCA_016872835.1 Planctomycetota bacterium
GCGGGTGTAGCTCAGTTGGTAGAGCGTCAGCTTCCCAAGCTGAATGTCGAGGGTTCGAATCCCTTCACCCGCTTTCACGCTGCGGCTTGTCGAGGCATCTCACGCCGTACCCTCCCGCGCATGCCCGTCACCGTCCGCCCCATCACCCCGCACGATCTCCCCGAGATCCGCGCCGAACTCAACACCCACTGGCACGACACGCGCATCTGGTCCCTCGGCCACTGCCACCAGGCCGACGCGCTGCCCGGCTTCGTGGCCGAGGCGAACGGCACATTTGCCGGCCTGCTCACCCTGAACATGGACCCCGGTGGCTGGCAATGCGAGGTCATCACCCTCAGCAGCCGCGCCACCGCACCCGGCATCGGTGCCGCGCTGCTTTCCGCCGCCGAGTCGCACGCCCGCACCGCCGGCTGCCGCCGCATCTACCTCACCACCACGAACGACAACTCGCGCGCGATCCGCTTCTACCAGCGCCAGGGCTGGCGCTTCGCGGCGCTGCACAAGGGCATCGTGGATCGCGTTCGAAAGCTCGTTCCCGACCTGCCGCTGCTGGGCCACGACGGCATCCAGATCCGCGACGAGATCGAGTTCGAGCGCTGGTTCATGGATGACTCGCCCGCGACGTGACGCACGCGCATCACACGCCGCAATCGCACTCACCCACCCGGCTCCCACCCCTCCGGCGCGAGCCTGAACCCGCGGAACTCGAACCCCGGCGCCACCACGCAGCCGACCAGCGACCACGCACCCGTCGAGCGCGCCGCCTGCCACGCGTGCGCCGGCACCGTCGCCTGAGGAGACTGCCCTTCAGCGACATCGATGCCCAGCAGGTGCGTCTCGCGCGTTCCCTCACCTTGCGCACCATGCGCGATCGAGAGTTCAAGCGGCGCGCCACCATGCCAGCACCACACCTCGTCGGCGTCCACCTGATGCCACGCACTCACCTCGCCCGCCTGCAGCAGGAAGAGCACACTGGTGCAGGCGTCTCGCTCTCCCGCGTCACCTGAGGCTCGGACACGCGAGTCACTTCGAAAGGTCTCGCGGTAATGACCCCCTTCCGGGTGCGGCTTGAGTCGCAGACGCTCGATCATCTCGCGGGCAGCCCATCGTTCCATGGGCGCAAGATAGGGCGAGCGACTGCGCCCCATGGGGCCGGCCACACGTCAGCGGCAATTCAACCCGCCTGACGCATGATCTCGTCGATCATGTCGAGTGCCATCGACTCCCCAGGTCTCGACACGCATCCCTCAGGATGATCGAAGGTCCATCGGGCCTCCGGTTCTCCCGGAGGCGGCTGCTCTCCCGTGGACCTTGTCACTTTCGCCGCACCTTCGGATGGCGGAGCGAATCCACGGCTGCAGATTTCTGTGGCGCGTCGTTTCATGTGAGATTCCTCCTTGAAACCCCAGGCGTCACGATCCGTCTCGACCCCGATCGCACACCATAAGATTCAAACCCCGGCGAAGAGAACGGCCATGCCCGATTTCCATGCCGTCATGCGACCCATGAAGCACCTCACCGAGCACCTCTGGGCCGTGGGAGGCGATCTTCTGCGGGGAGGTGACCCCATCCGCCGCAAAAGGGCGGAACTTTGAAGGATCCCCGCCTCACTTTGTGCCGAATAATCCACAGATAGCTGTGTGGGAACCGAGGACCTTGGCATGCATGTGAACCAGATCCGACTTGCGGCCTCCGTGCTCAGCATTGGCGTGCTGACCAGTGCCGCGTTCTGTGACCAGCCCGCGACCACCATCGCCGCCTGGGGCCTCTCCGACTTCAACCAGATGCGCCTGACGGGCGCCGTCGACATCGCGGGCGGCAGCGGCCACAGCATGGCGATCCGTGCCGACGGTTCACTGGTGTGCTGGGGTTACTCCGACCCATACACCTGCTTCGACCCAGCGCTCCTGAAGAATGTCCGGAGCGTCTCCGCGAACACGATCACGACGGTCATCGCCCACGACGACGGTTCGGTCTCCTACATCGGCTACATCAGTCCGAGCCTCAAGCCCCCGACCGACCTTGTGAATGTCGACCGGGTCCGCATCGGCAACGCGTATGGACTCGCGATCCTGAAGGACGGTTCGCTACGTGCGTGGGGATCCAACTCGAGTGGCCAGACCGCCATTCCCTCGGATCTCGGAACTGTGCGCGATGTCGCGGCAGGCTATTCCCACTGCGTGGCGATCCGCCAGGACGCCTCGGTCGCGGCGTGGGGCGCCAACACCTATGGCCAGTCCACGGTGCCACCTTCACTCGGACCCGTGCGCGGCGTCGTCGCGGGCATGAGCCACTCGGCTGCCCTGCGTGACGACGGCACCGTGATCGCCTGGGGTTCCAACGCGGACAAGCAGTGCACAGTTCCCGCGGACCTCGGTTCCGTGACGCAGCTCGCGTCGCATTCATCCGCGAAGGAAAACATCGCGCTCCGATTCGATGGAACAATCGCATGGTGGGGCGACCCTGGGTCCTACGCGCAATATCTGCCCGCGGGCCTTCGGCCGGCGACCAAGATCGCCATGGGGCAATCTCACGCACTCGCGCTTCACGCCGACGGCACCATCACGGCGTGGGGCTGGAGCGGCAACGGCCAATGCGCCACCGGCTCCACGCGAATCCCTGACAAGATGGTCGCGCGCGGAAGCGTGGGCTTCAGCGTGTTCGCGGACGGCTCGCTCGAACACTGGGGCAACGCCAACAGATCCTTCAGTAGCGCAACAGCGGCCCCAGCCATTCCCGCCGACATCGGACTCGTGGATTCGATCGCGATCGGCTCCTCCCACTTCGTGGCCGTCCGCAAGAACGGCTCCGTCCGTTGCTGGGGCCGCAACTCCAGCGGCCAGTGCACCCCGCCCGTCGGCCTGACTAGTGTGGTGGAGGCCGCCGCAGGTGGCAACCACTCCCTCGCAAGGCGAGCGGACGGAACGATCGCACAGTGGGGCGCGTTCCTCCCCAACCCGCCAGCGACGCTCTCCACGGCAACCGCGATCGCCGCCGGCAAGGGCTTCTCGCTGGCGAACCAGCCCAGCGGAACGGTGGTCGGTTGGGGCGACTTTTCCCCCCCCGCCGCGCAGGTGCCAGCGACGGCCACGAACGTCATCGGCATGGCGGCGGGCATGGAGCACGCGCTTGCACTCCGGCAGGATGGCACGGTTGTCGCGTGGGGCCGGAACGACTACGGACAGACCACGGTTCCTGCAGGCCTCACGGCCATCACGCAGGTCGCCGCTGGCGACGAGCACAGCCTTGCGCTGCGCTCCGATGGCACCGTGGCGGCGTGGGGCAGCAATTGCGGATCGCTCGGGTGCGGCACGAATCAGAGCATCGTGCCAGCATGGGTCCGCGGCGTCCGGATGGTGCTCGGCGCCGGCGGGCAGTCCATCGTGGTGATGGACCGCAACGACTGTGACAACGACGGGCGTGACGACCCGTGGCAGATCCGGACCGGCGAGCTCGACCTGAACATGAACGGGCAGCTCGACGACTGCGAGCGCAGCTGGGGCGACATGGATGTCACCGGCGAACTTGACAATGCCGACCTGTCCCTGCTGCTGCTGGACTTCGGCCCCTGCCCTGGCTGCCCCACAGATCTCGACGGCAACGGCACGGTCGACTTCAGCGACGTGGCGCTGCTCATGCTGAGTTTCGGATCCGTCGGCTGATCCCTTCAGCACGCCCGCCCGCGAAGTTGCCTGAGCCGACTTCGCCTCTCCGAAGGAAAAGACGCCGAGGAAGCGCCAAGACGCGCTTCCTCGGTTCATTTTCGCGCCACCGTCTGCGTTACGCTTCCGCCCATGACCACCCGTGCCCTCACGCCCCTGCTGCTCAGCGGCCTGCTTCTCGCCTCGTGCCGCAGCGGCGAGGACCAGCCGACCACGCTGTCCGGCCGTCCCGCCATCAGCCCGATGCGACGCGTCACCTGCCGCATCCGGGAGGAAGTCACCGGCGACGGCAAGAACGGCACCGACATCGTGATGCTGGACAAGTCCACCGCCACAACGTTGAAGGTCGGTGACACGCTGCGGCTCGAGCTGAAGGCGGCATCCGGCACCGGCTTCCAGTGGGCCTTCGTGGGAAGTGATGCGGATCCATCCGCGACGACCAGTCCCTTGCGCGCCGACTTCGACTGGAAGAAGGGTCAAGGCAAGGTCGAGCCGCTCGAGCCCGGCATGCCAGGCGGACCTGCGCTCTGGATCTTCGAGTTCAAGGCCTCGAACGCAGGCACGATGATCCTGCACTTCGCGCTGGGACGCCCATGGGAGAAGAACGCCCCTGCGGACACGCGCCAAATCACCGTCACCGTGACTCCGAAGAGCTGAGCTGGTCTCAGTCGCGATCGGGTCGACCGGGTCCGTTCTTCGGACCACGCTCCGGTCCGCCGTCCCGCGAGCCATCCGGACCGCGATCCGGGCCACCGCGCGACATGCCCTGCATCATCGGGCCAGGTCCGTCGCTCGGAGGGCCCATCGGAGGTCGCATGTCGCTTCGCTGCATCATCATGGCGGCTGCACGGCCGCGCATCTCACGCCGATCGCCGCCCTTGCCGATCGCGATGCCGATCAGAAGAAGCAGCGCACCCAAGGCGATCAAAAGCCCAGTCCGGATGCGGCTGACACGCTTCTCCAGCGTGGCAAGGCGGTTCTCGCAGCAGATCGAGGCGTTGCAGGCGGGGGTGGTGTCGCTCATGAGGTGTTGCTCCTTCGGCAATCCAACCATTGTCCCCACGATGGATTGCACAGCGAGTGAAAAATGCCGGCGAATGGAACGTCGGGGCGGCAGGTCGAAACCGGCCCACGCGATCCATTCCCGCGATTTCTTCCACGATCCTCGGGGCGAACGAGGGCCGGATGGCCGATTTCAGGTGAGGATCCGCCCTGCACGCACGCATGAGCCCTGAACCCGCCCCATCTCTGTTCACGCTGGACGCGATGCAGTTCTTCGGCCGCGTGGCCACGGACTACGAGGCCATGTTCGCGATCCGCCTTGCCAATATGAAGGGCCTTCGCGTGCTCGATTGTCCGTCCGGACCAGGCTCGTTCGTGTCCGAGGGACATGCCGCGGGCGTCCGTGTGATCGGCGTGGATCCCTTGTACGCGCAGCCTCTTGACGCGCTGGTGCAGCGAGGCTCGGAGGACGTTCACAACACGATCTCTCGCATGCGCGCGAACGCGTCGCGCTTCGCCGACATCGACCTGGACGCCTATGCCCACAGCAAGTTGCGCGCACTGGCACGCTTCGCGAGCGACTTCGAGCAGGGCTCGATCGATGGCCGCTACGTCACGGCTTCATTGCCCAATCTGCCGTTCGCGGATCGCGAGTTCGACGTCACGCTCTCCGCACACCTGCTCTTCACGTACAGCGATCCCGCGAGCGGCGGCCTGCTGCCCGACTCGCCCTTCACGCTGGCGTGGCACCAGACCGCGGCGGACGAACTGATGCGGGTCAGCCGGCGCGAACTTCGCCTCTACCCCACCACCACGCGATCGCTTCGACCCTGCCGACACCCCTACGCCGAGGCGATCGCAGACCGCTTCCGTAGCCTTGGACACGGGGTGCGATACGAGCCAAGTTCATTCGCACGCGGCAACCACAAGGACGACACGCTGAACGCATGCCTGGTGATCCAGCGCTGAGGAGCTCTCGATGCAGTGGACGATCCCGATTCTTTTCATGACACTTACGCAAGCCACCCCGGCTCCAGCGCCTACCCCACCACCGGTGCAGGTACCCGTCCCTGCGGCCCCCGCCGCGAACGAGGCCGTGGTGCTCCCCGCCTGCATGGTGCCCGTGCCTCGGCCCGACGGCGCAGACGGACGGCAGGATGAGGTGCTTCGCCGCGTGCGCGAGGCCAAGGCCCCCGTGCGCGTGGTCTTTCTGGGCGACAGCATCACCCAAGGTTGGGAGGACGCTGGCGCCGCCGCGTGGGAGCGCGACTTTGCGCCGCTGGGTGCGCTGCAGATCGGCGTGGGCGGGGATCGCACGGAACATGTGCTGTGGCGACTGGAGAAGGCGCCGCTGACCGCGCTGGATCCCCGAGTCATCGTGCTGATGATCGGCACCAACAACGCCAGCACTGGCCGAGACAGCGGCGAGCTGATCGTGCGCGCGGTGCGCGCGGTGGTGGACACGCTGCTGACGCAGTGTCCACGGGCTCGCGTGATCGTGCTGGACCTTCCACCACGCGGGCAACGGATGAATCCACTGCGCGGACTGGTGCTGCAGGTGAATCAGGCGCTCTCGCAGGTGCCGTGGAACGATCGTGTCTCGTTCCTGCGCGTGGGCGACGAGTTCGTGCGCGGCGACGGCTCGCTGGACGAGGCCGCGATGCCCGACTTCCTGCACTTCTCGCCGGCCGGGTACGAGCGCTGGGCGGGGTCGATCAGGCCGGCGGTGTCTTCGGCGCTGGCGGGACACGCGCCCCACCCGACGCATCCTTCGATGGCTGCGCCGCCTCCGGCACCGGTTCCGGCGGCGCCACCTGCTGCCACTGCGACGCCGCGAACAGGAACTTGAGCGTTCGTCCCAGTCGCGCCGACCAGCTCGGCTCGTCGTGCCGACCACCCGGCACCACCTCGGCATGCAGGCGTGTGCCACAGGTCGGCCGTGCCGCGGCCTCGAACGATCGCAGCGCATCGGCGAGGCCCGCGCGCTCACGGTCGCCCATGTCCACCCAGAGTCGGCAGAGATCGGGTGTGCGGACCCTCCACCGCTCGATCACCGCACCCTTGTTCCACCACAGGCTTGGGCTCACGGCGGCCACGCAGCCGAAGGTCTCCGCATGCCGCTCGGCCGCGGCCAGCGAGATGATCCCGCCAAGACTGCTGCCCATGATCGCCGTGCTCTCGCGGCCCGGCAGCGTGCGATAGTTCGAGTCGATGAAAGGCTTGAGTTCACGCACGATCCAATCCAGATAGCGCGCGCCCTGCCCGCCACGACCTTGCGGCTTGTTGTCGCCGCGCGCCTCCTCCATGTCCTGATCGGGCGTGTAGTCGGCCACGCGCTCCGGCGTGTTCCAGATGCCCACGATGATCACCGGAGGAATCTCGCCACGGAGGATCGCGTCGGTCGCCACCTCGTCGGCGTGCCATTCCCGCCCCAGAAACGCGGTGGCCGGATCGAACGCGTTCTGCCCATCGTGCATGTACAGCACCCGGTAGCGGCGCGACGCGTTCTCGGGCAGCGTGTAGCCAGGCGGCAACCACACCGACACATGGCGTGGCAGAAGTCCGTCGGCTGCCGCCGATCGCATGTCCCGATGGATCCGCAGTTCGCCGGTCACGCCAGGCCTTCCGGCCAGTGACTCCGCCGGAGGCGCGGGCACGGGCTTGGGCGGGTCGGCGGCAAGCACCATGGACAGCATCGACGCAACGACGATCATGCCCGCACTGTACCCCCGAGCCGTAGCATGCCCGCATGCCACGACGCACCATGAAGCAGTTCCGCGAGGAGCGCGCACAGGGCCAGAAGCTGGTGATGGATTGCGACCATCTGGGCATCAAGCGATTCTTCCGACTCGACGCCGCCGCCTACGAGGATGGCGCCCTTCCCGGCCGCACCAAGGAGTTGATGGGGCTTGTGGCCAGCGCCGTGCTGCGCTGCGACGACTGCATCGACTATCACCTGGAACAGGCGGTGAAGACGGGCTGGTCTCGCGAGGAGGTCCATGACGCGCTGAATGTGGCGCTGGTGGTCGGCGGAAGCATCGTGATCCCGCACCTGCGCAGGGCCTTCGCCAGCCTGGAGGAACTGCTGGCCGAGCGCGCAGCCGGTACGCTTCCTGCCTGAAAATCTGCTCGTCGCGTGACCTTCGTCTCGACCTGCTCGAACACCTCCGACCCCACGATGCCACGAACCATGCAGACCGTCTCCGTCGCCGCCGCAGCTGGCCTCCTCGTGTTCCTTGGATGGGCCTCCTCGAACCGCGCGCCTGTCACGCCGGCCGCCCCAAGTCAGACTGTTCCCACGAGCACCCCCTCCAAGCCGGTGCAGCCGCAGCAGCCTGCCTCCACGACCCCCGCGCGACCCATCGCGAGCGATGTCGGCGCCGATGCGCAGATCCACGCGATCCTGGACAGCGCCGTGAAGTCGGCCAAGTTGCCAGCCATGAGTGCAGCGGTCATCCGCAACGGGCGCGTGATCGGCAGCGCCGCCGTCGGTGTGCGCAAGATGAAGGACGCGACGGCCGTGCTGGCCGACGACCCATTCCATCTGGGCAACTGCACGAAAGCGTTCACGGGGGTGCTGATCGGCGAGCTCGTCGACGCGGGCTCGTTGCGGTGGGACTCCACCATCGCCGAGGTGCTTGGTCGCGAGATCGGCTCGATCCATCCCGATCTTGCCGGCGTGACCGTGGATCAATTGCTTCACCATCGCTCGGGACTGCTGGCGCGCGGTCCCAGCGAGGTCTGGATCGCGGCGCAGCGCGCGAAGGGACCCTCCACCGATCAGCGCCGTACCTATGTGGAGGCCATGATCAGCAAGGCGCCCGGCAAGCCAGCCGGTCAATACCAGTACAGCAACGCGGGGTATGCGGTGCTTGGCCTCATGGCCGAGACGATCGCGGGCAAGCCCTACGAGGATCTGCTGCAGGAGCGTGTGCTGAAGCCGCTCGGCATCACGACCGCGGGATTCGGTCAGGCGGGTGATCCGAAGGCCGTGTTGGCGCCATGGCCCCACCTCGATGGCGGTCCAAGCTTCACCGACAATCCCGCCTGCGTGGCGCCCGGGATGACGCTGCACATGAGCATTGGCGACTGGGCGAAGTTCGTGAACTTCGAGTTGGGCCATCAACCCACGCCCCCGCTGCTGAAGCCCGAAACCTTCAAGTACCTTCAGGAACTCGCCGGTCAGGTGAAGGACGACGAGATGGGCTACGCATGCGGATGGTTCCGACCGCTGCGCGCGTGGGCCGGAGGCCGCGCCCTGCACCATGTGGGCAGCAACACCGTGAACTTCAGCGAGATCTGGCTGGCGCCCGCGAGGGATTTCGGCGTGGTCGTGGCATGCAACGAAGGCAACGAGGACGCGGCCGACGCCTGCGAGGCGGTCTGCGCTGCGCTGATCCAGCGCTTCCTGGGTGTGGATCCAGGGCCGCTTGAATCCGCGCGTGATCGGCGCAATCCTGTCCGCAAGCCGAAGGGCTGACGCGCACACCGCCGGGACCCACATGAGCCTTCTCGTCGAGACCAGAGACCTCCACAAGCGCTTCGGAGGCATCCATGCCGTCCGAGGCGTGAGCCTGAAGGTCCATCGCGGCGAGGTGCTTGGCTTCCTGGGCCCCAACGGCGCCGGCAAGACGACCACCATGCGCATGATCACGGGCTTCCTGGAGGCCACCGAGGGATCCGCGTGGGTCGACGGCGTGAACGTGGCGCTGGATCCGCTGCGGGCCAAGACGCGCATGGGCTATCTGCCCGAAGGCGCGCCGTGCTATCCCGATATGCGTGTCGAGGAGTTCCTGGCCTTCATCGCGCGCGCCCGCGGATTCCGTGGCGCCGATCTTCAGGCGCGTGTGGAGCGATCGATCGAGGCGGTGAACCTGACGCTGGTGCGCAAGCAGACCTTCGAGACCCTGAGCAAGGGCTATCGCCGACGCACGGGCATCGCGCAGGCGCTGCTGCATGACCCGCCGGTGCTCATCATGGACGAGCCGACCGACGGCCTGGATCCCAACCAGAAGTTCGAGGTGCGTGCGTTGATCCGGCGGCTTGGCAAGGAGCGCGCGGTGATCCTGAGTACGCACCTGCTGGAGGAAGTCGAGGCGGTCTGCACGCGCGCCGTGATCATCAATCGCGGCGTGGTGGTGTTCGACGGCACGCCTACCGCCATGGACGCGCTCGCTCCCGCCAGCGTGAAGGTGAACCGGCTCGATCATGTGTTCCGCCAGCTCACCACCAGCGACGAGTCCGGAGGTCGTGCGTGATCCATCGCACGCTCATCATTGCACGCCGCGAATTCCTGGCGTACTTCGCCACGCCGCTGGCCGCGGTGTTCCTGGTGATCTTCCTGTTCCTCGCGGGACTGTTCACCTTCAACATCGGTGGGCTGTATGAGCGCGGCCAGGCCGACCTGCGGCCGTTCTTCCAGTACCACCCGTGGCTGTTCCTGTTCCTGGTGCCCGCGGTGAGCATGCGCCTGTGGGCCGAGGAGCGCCGCACCGGCACGATCGAGCTGATCACCACGCTGCCGTTCCGGCTGGGCGAGCTGGTGGTCGGGAAGTTCCTGGCCGCGTGGGGCTTCACGCTGGTCGCGCTGGCGCTCACCGCGCCGACCTGGATCACGGTGAACTGGCTGGGCGAACCCGACAACGGCGTGATCCTGAGCGGCTATCTGGGCAGCGCACTCATGGCAGGATCCTTCCTGGCCGTGGGCGCATGCATCAGCGGGTTCTCGAAGAGCCAGGTGATCGCCTTCGTGAGCTGCGTGGTGGCGTGCTTCCTGCTGCTGCTGACCGGCTTCCCCGCAGTGCAGGACTTCTTCAACGGCTGGGCGCCGCGTGCGGTGGTGGAGGCGCTCGCCAGCATGAGCGCACTGATCCACTTCGAGGCGCTGGTGCGGGGCGTGGTGGATCTGCGCGACCTGCTGTTCTTCGTCAGCGTCATCGTGGCGTTCCTGTTCATGAACGCCCTGGTCATCGACTGGAAGAAGGCCCTCTGATGCGCACCGACGCACGCCGGACCGCGCTCTGGGGCATCGCGCTCACGCTGATCGCGCTGGTGGCGCTGAACGCGGCCGCGACGTTTCTGGTGCGCGGCGCGCGCGTCGACCTGACGGCGGGCCGGGTGTATTCGCTGTCGCCCGGCGTGCGCACGCTGCTCTCGCGTCTCGAAGAACCCGTCCGTCTGGAGCTCTTCTGGAGCCAGGAGGCGGGCGAGGCGGCGCCGAGCATCCGCGCCCACGCTCAGCGCGTGCGCGAGTTCCTGGAGAGCCTGACCGCGGAGAGCGGCGGCCTGCTTTCATTGGAGTTCATCGATCCGGTGCCATTCAGCGAGGCCGAGGACGCCGCGCGTGCCGCCGGCCTCTCGCAGCTGCAGGTCGATGGCGTCGGCACGGCGCTCACGCTGGGACTGGTGGTGCGCGGCCCCACCGACAAGCTGGAGGCATTGCCCTATCTGGCGCCCGATCAGGAGTCGTTCCTGGAGTACGAGGTGTCCAGCGCCATCGCCTCGGTGGGTCGTGGCCGCAAGCCGGCGATCGGCCTGCTGAGCACGCTTCCCTTCACCCCCCGCTACGACCCGATGAACCCGATGGCGGGCGACCTGCCGACCACCATCAAGCGAATGCAGACGCTGTTTGATCTGCGGCGCATCGACCCCAAGGCCGACGCGATTCCGCAGGATCTGGACGCGCTCATCGTGGTGCAGCCGCGCAACCTCTCCGAGGCCATGCTGAAGGCGATCGACGCGTGGACCGCCTCGGGCAAGCCCACGCTGGTCTGCTTCGATCCGTGGTGCCAGACCGATCCGAAGGCCGCCTCCGACGGCATCGGCGGAACCAAGCCCGGCACGATCGCGAACCTGGGGCCGCTGCTGGGCGCATGGGGCGTGAACATGCCCATGGACATGGTGGTCGGTGACCGCAAGGCCGCCACGCGCGTGCAGCAGCGGACCATGGGCGGCCAGATGCTCACGCTGGACTACCTGCCGTGGCTCAGCCTGACCCGCAACGCCATGAGCCCCGACGATCCGATCACCGGAAGCCTGTCGGGCATCAACCTGATGAGCGCGGGCGAGATCCAGCCGATCCCGGGTGCGACCACGAGCATCGAACCCCTCATCCAGTCGAGCGACGACAGCCAGCTGATCCAGAGCCTGAAGCTCGGCTTCTTCGGCGAGAACGATCGACTGGTGAAGGACTTCAAGCCCGATGGCCGGCGCAAGATCCTGGCGGCGCGTGTGCGTGGTCCCTACCGCAGCCCCTTCACGGGGCAGCAGGGCAAGGCCAACCTGATTCTCGTCTCCGATGCCGACCTGTTCGACGACAGCACCTGGATTCAGGCCGACGCGCAGGGCGGAAAGCGCGCGATCGCCGACAACGGCCCGCTGGTGTTCAACGCGATCGAGACGCTGGTGGGCGACCGTGCGCTGGCCGACCTGCGCAGCCGCGGCCAGAGCCGACGCCCCTTCACCCGCGTGGAAGGCATGCGCAAGGAGGCCGAGGGGCGCTACTTCGCACGCGAGCAGGATCTGCAGAAGCAGGTGAAGGACGCGGAGTTCAAGGTCGCGCAGCTGCAACGCGAGGGCGGCGGCAACGACGGCAAGGGACTGCTCTCGCCAGAGCAGTCGAAAGCGCTCGACGCCCTGAACAAGGAAGTCCTGCAGGCTCGCAGCGACCTGCGCTCAGTGCAGCTGGAGTTGCGCAGTGAAGTCGAGCGCACGGGACGCGACCTGATGGTGCTGAACGTGGTGGTGTGGCCCGTGGCGGTGGCTTTGGGCGCGGCCGCCTACAGCCTGGGCCGGGCCGCGCGCTCGCGTCGGCGCACGGAACCCGCAGGGGTGAAGGCATGAACCGCTTCCTTCCGATCCTGGCGATCGCGGCCACCCTGCTCACGCTGTTGGCAGCCTGGGCCATCGGTGATCGCATCGCCACCAGCTCGCGAGCCACGCAGGGCCTGATGTTCCCCGAGCTGGGTGAACTCGCGAACGCCGTGCAGGCGATCGAACTGGTGCAGGGCGACCGCACGGTGAATCTGGAACGCGCGACCGACGGCACGTGGAAACTGACCTCGCGCGACGGCTATCCCGCGGATCTTGAACTCGTGCGCGGTCTCATCGTGGGCCTGTCGCAACTGCAGAAGGACCAGGCGCTCACCCGCAAGCCGGAGCGTCACGGCGAACTCAATCTCACGTGGCCTGATCCCGAGGGTCGCGCGCGCCTCATCCGCCTCTACACCGCCAGCGAGGGCAAGCCTTTCGAGGTCATCATCGGGCAGGAGCGGCTCATGCCGCGTTCGAGTTACCTGCGTCGCATCGGCGACGATCAGGCGTGGCGCTGCCGCGGCGGCGTGAACGGCGACGTGGATTTCCAGCGCTGGATCCGACGCGACCTGCTCTCGCTGCCCGCAACCGAGTTCCTGGCCGCGCGATGGCTTGGCCTCACGGTCACGCCGAAGCCCAACGCACCTTCCACCAATCGACGGGCGGACGACTTCACCGTGGCGACCGATGCCTCCACGGTCTGGACGCCCGACCAGGCGAAGGCCGCGCGGGGCGTGCTTCCGGAGTGGCCGTCCCGTCTGGAGTTCGACGATGTCCGCGCCGCCAAGCCCGACTTCACGCCTGCCCCGGATCGCACGCTGGTGTTCACGCTGAAGGGCGCGATCCTGACGCTCCAGGGCCGCAAGGAAGAGACGGGCACCTGGTTCCGGCTTGCGGTGCAGCCCACACCTGGTGCTACGGCGCCCACGAAGGATCCAAAGCCCGGCGACCCCTGGGTGCCAGACTGGACCGCCTTCGCCACCAAGGTGGGGGGCTGGGAGTACCGCATGCCGGAGTGGCGCGAGAGCCAACTGGAGCGCCTCCGAAGCGATGAGCCGGAGCCGAAGGCACCGCCCATGCCGGATCTGGAAGGCAAGGACCGCCTTCCACCGCCAAGCAGCAGCATGCAGCGCTGAGCGCTGCCGCTCCGCCACACGTTCAGGAATCGACTCAGTCGCCCGAGAGGAACTTGGCCGTTCCGCTCTCGTCGGTGAGCACGCGGATCTGCGGCTTGCCGTTGGGCGAGATCCACATCATGCCGCCCTCGCCGTTGTTGCGGGTGGCCGCACCGATGCGGAGCTTTCCGTTGGCGTCACGCCACTGGACGCTGCTCTCGCCGGACTGGCTGCAGTGTGCGGCCACGCGACTGCGGCCTTCCGCATCGAACCATTGGGTGTAGCTGGCGTTGTTCGAAGCCACACCGGTGCTGATGCGCGACACGCCCTGCGCGTCAAGCACGCGAATCGCGGCGGTGCCATTGTCATCGCCCGACAGCACGATGCGCTCCTTGCCCTCGCCATCCACGATCGCCAGGCGCTTCGCGGTGATGGTGTCCTGCGTGCTTTGTGCGCCGCCCGCGATCAGCGCGGAAGCTCCAAGCAGAAGGCCCAGATTCACCAGCCGGGTGCGTGCGAGCGATTGTTCTACGGTGGCGAGACGCTGTTCGAGGGTCTGCGTGGTGTTCATGGCCTCGGGAAAATAGCAGGGGCGCTCTCGGCCCGCCACCGATCGAGCGGCGCTGCTACCTTTGGGCGATGAACAACACCGCCGCCATCGCGCGTCATTCCCACTGGGGCCTCGTGATGCTGAATGGCGTGCTGCTGCTGCTGTCCGGCCTGTTTCTTGCGGCGTTTCCCTTCATGGGAGCCTTCACCCTGACCGCCGCCTTCGGCATGTACCTGGTGGCGCTTGGCGCCGTGGGTCTGTTCGCGGCCCTGCGGGCGGCAAGCGGCGGCCACGGCAGCGTGCTGGCGTTCGTGGGCCCCCCTCTGGCCATGCTGGTCGGCGCGATCTTCTGGCTTGCGCCCGAGGCAGGCCTTGCGGCCGTGATGGAATTCGCGGGAGCCTTCACGCTGGTTGCAGGCGTCTTCCAGATCGCCACGGCGCTCGGCATGGCAGGCCGCGTGCACTGGGGCCTCATGCTGCTGAACGGTCTGCTCACGCTGGGTGCGGGCGTCTTCATTCTGGTGCAGCCCGGCATCGCCGTGATGGTTTTCGCGATCTTCTTTGGCGTGCAGCTACTCTTCCACGGCGGCCACGCGATCCGCGTGGCAGGCCGCATGAAGCGGCTCATGCCCTGAGGGCGACCCGCCCGCCCCAGCCCACTCTCTGGTCCCCAAACGGCGGTCTTGGTCCAGTCCACTCGAAGGTGGAGTGAATTTCCGTGTTTCCGCTTGCGCCTCATGCGCGGGAATCGACGGTTCCCCCGGGTTCTGCCCACGATGTGCGGACGCGGATCCCTATGGCGTGTGGATGAACCCGCATTCGAAGAGACGGACCCCAGTCCAAGGAGACAAATCATGACGCGTCCGGCCGCCGTGTCCGTGACCTTGATTCCGGAACGCACCTCCCGTCTCGCGCACCTCACTGGACTCTCGGCGGATGCGCTTCTGGCGGGTCAACAGCGCGTGCTGGAACTGATGGCGCGTGGTGCGCCGCTGCAGGAGACCCTGACCGCGATTGCGCGGTTCAGCGAGGAGACGATTCCAAGCATGTGGGCCTCGGTGCTCACGTACAACCCCGACTCGGGTGCGCTGCACAAGGGCGGGTATGGCCAGCTTCCGGACAGTTTCGCAAACGCGATCGACGGCATGAAGCCCGGACCCGTCATGGGGAGCTGCGGCACCGCCGCGTTCTTGAACGATCGCGTGATCACCACCGACGTGCAGACCGATCCGCTGTGGGTTCCCTTCCGTGAGTTCGCCGCGGGCTACGGCATCGTGTCGGCGTGGAGCACGCCGCTCAAGGACGCGCAGGGAAACCTGCTGGGCGTGTTCGGGATGTACTACGGCGACCAGCGCGCCCCATCCCGAGAGGATCTGGAGCTCGTGGACCACTTCACGCACCTCGCCTCCATGGCGGTGGAGCGCTTCCGCTACCACGCCGAACGCGAGCACCGGGCCACGCACGACGGGCTGACCGGGCTGGCGAACCGGCTCGCGCTGCAGATCTTCGCCGGCAATCTGGCGTCCGACTCCGGCCGCGCGGGACTGCCCCACAGTCTGGCGTTGCTCGATCTGGATCACTTCAAGCTTCACAACGACACGCTGGGGCAACGCGCCTCGGATCGCCTGCTCGCCGGCGCGGCCCAGCGCCTGCAGCAGCAGCTGACTGGCGTGGAACTGCTCGCCCGTTTCGGTGGCGACCAGTTCGTCGTGGTCATGACCGGGGGTCCGGATCGCGCTCGTGAGCGGGTCGAGGAAGTGCTGCGGGCCTTCGCGGAATCCGTCGACATTGGTGACACACGCGTGGTGCTGAGCCTGTCCGCCGGTGTGGTGGAGTGGCAGCCCACCAACACCTCGCTCGACGATGCGCTCTTCCAGGCGATCGAGGCGGTCGAGGTCGCCAAGCGCCTCGGCCGTGACCGCTGCGTGGTCTTCGGCGATGGCGAGCGCGCCAAGCTGACCGGCCGTCGGCAGGTGGCGCGACTGCTGAAGGAGGCGCTTGAGGAAGACCGCGTGGAGCCGTTCCTCCAGCCGATCGTGTCGCTGACCACGGGGCGCGCCACCAGCTTCGAGATGCTGGCGCGCCTGAAGGGCCCGGGCGTCTCCGGCATCTCTCCCGCGGTGTTCGTGCCGATCGCCGAGGAGAGCAGCCTGATCGACATGCTCGGCCTGAGCGTGCTGCGCTTCGCGTTCCGCACGCTCGCCGAGCGGAGCGCGGTGCTGGGCGACATATCGCTGCACGTGAACGTCTCGATCCGCCAGTTGCTGCGCGGCACGCTGGTGCAGCGCGCCACGGAACTGTCACGCGAATTCGGCGTGGCACCGGAGCGGATCGCGCTGGAGGTGACGGAGAGCCAGTGGCTCGAGGCGGACAGCCCCGCGCGCGAGGCGCTGCTGAAGCTGCGCGACGCGGGCTTCAAGCTGGCGCTCGACGACTTCGGATCCGGCTACGCCTCGTTGAGCCACCTGCTCACGATCCCCTTCGACCACGTGAAGATCGACCGCTCGTTCACCGCGCAATTGATCTCGGGGCCACGCGGCCGGGCGCTGTGCGAAGTGGCGCTGTCCATGGCGAACGCCTGCGGCATGCCAGCCGTGGCCGAGGGCGTGGAGACGCCCCAGCAGGCGCAGGCCCTGGAGCAGATGGGCTTCCAGCTTGGACAGGGTTACCTGTGGGCGAAGCCCATGCCCCTGAACGATGCGCTGGCGTGGCTGAAGCGCTGAGGCTCAGGCCTCGGGCTCGAGATAGGTGTAGCCGTTGATGCCGCTCTCGTAGAGGCGCACCAGCGACTGGCTCTCGCTCGCGGTCATCTGCTTCATGCGCACGGCCTTCTCGCACTCGCGGCGGATCTGCGCCTGCAGCGCGTTCAGGTCGTAGTGCACGTAGTTCAGCACGTCACGCACCGCGTCGCCCTCGATGATCTCGTCGATCCACCACTGGCCGCTGGCGTCGTGCTTCACGTGCGCCACATGCGTGTCGCCGAACAGGTTGTGCAGGTCGCCCAGCGTCTCCTGATAGGCGCCCACCAGGAAGGCGCCGATGTAGTAGCGCTCGCCCTCGCTGAAGTCGTGCAGTTCGACGAACTTCTTCACGTCGCGGTCATCCACGAAGCGGTCGATGCGACCGTCGGAGTCGCAGGTGATGTCGGCGATGGTGGCCTTGCGCGTGGGCTTCTCGCCCAGACGGTGGATCGGCACGATCGGGAAGAGCTGGTGGATCGCCCAGATGTCAGGCAGGCTCTGGAAGATGCTCAGGTTGCAGAAGTAGGTGTCGCTGAGCAGGCTCTCGAGGTCGTCGAGCTCCTCGGGCACCTCGTCGACCTCGCGGCACTTGTCGCGGATACGCGCGCAGGTGGCCCAGAACAGGTTGTCGCAGAGCGCGCGGTGCTCCAAGCTGAGGTAGCCCAGGCTGAACAGGCGGCTCGCCTCGTCGCGGGCCTCGCAGGCATCGTGGTACTGCTCGATCAGCCGGCGCTCGCTGATGCTCTTGTAGGTGTCGAACAGCTCCACGAGCGGGCGCGGCAGCTCGTCCTCGCCCTGCTTCAGGTCCGGAAGCGCGCTGGGCACGCTGCCGCGGTCGGGCCGGTTGGCGCCGATCGCGTCGAAGATGAGCACGCTCTGCTGCGCCACCATCGCGCGACCGCTCTCGGTCACGATGGTCGGGTGCGGCACGCCTTCCTCGTCGCACACGCTCATGGTGCGGTAGACGACCGTGGCCGCATACTCGGCGAGCGTGTAGTTGGTGCTGAACTCGAAGCTGGTCTGGCTGCCGTCGTAGTCGATGCCCAGGCCGCCACCCACGTCGAGATACTTCATGCCGGCGCCGAGCTTCACGAGCTGCACATAGATGCGCGCGAGCTCGTTCACGCCCTGGTTCACCTGACGTACGTCGTGGATCTGGCTGCCCATGTGGCAGTGCAGGAGCTGCAGGCAGTCCTCCATGCCGCGGGCGCGCAGGTACTCGAGCACCTCGAGCACTTCGCTGTAAGACAGGCCGAACTTCGCCTTCGCGCCGCTGGAGTGGCGCCAACGGCCCGCGCCCGGGGTGCTGAGATTCACGCGCACGCCGATGCGCGGGCGGATCTGGAACTTCTCGCCCAGCTCCACGATCAGCTTGAGTTCGGTCAGGTTCTCGATCACCGGGATGATCGTGCGGCCAAGCTTGGCGGCCAGCGTGGTGAACTCGATGTAGCGGGCCTCCTTGAAGCCGTTGCAGATGATCAGGCGCTCGGGGGTGTCGCTGGTCATGCCCAGCACCGCGAGCAGTTCGGGCTTGCTGCCGACCTCGAGGCCGAAGCCGAGGTTCGAGCCGTACTGGCGGATCTCCTCCACCACGCGGCGCTGCTGGTTCACCTTCACGGGGAACACGCCGACGTACTCACCCTTGTAGCCGTTCTCCTTGATGGCCGTGGCGAAGGCCTCGTGCATGTCCAGCAGGCGGCGCTCCAGCAGGTCGCTGAAGTGCACCAGCACCGGCGTGCTCAGGCCGCGCTCGCGCAGGCCCTCGACCACTTCCAGCAGGTCGATCTCCAGGCCGGGCGTCTTGCTCGGGCGCACGACCACGTTGCCCTTCGCGTTGGCGTCGAAGAAGCCCTTGCCCCAGAGCCGAATGTTGAAGAGGTCGACCGAGTCCTCGACGGTCCAGCCAGGCTCAAGGCCCGTGACGCCGGTGCGCGATCGCACAGGCGCCGGCGGGACGGAGGGCGTGAGGGTGGCGGGCGGGATGGCGTGCTGAGTCAACTCGGCTGTGCTCCTGGCTGCCCGGATCGGGCGTCTTGCCATTGGGTGAAAGCGAAATATACGCGGCCCCTGCCTTGAGTCGAGAAGGAATCTGTGAAGTGTAGATGAAATTTCAGGTGCGGGGCGAGCCCTTCGGGGGCGTCATCGACTTCAGGCTGCGCGCGATGCTCGTCTCGTGAAGCCGCATGCTCAGCTGGTCGAGCGCATCCTTCGCCTTGTGGAAGGCGTCGGCGTCGGTGGCGGCGGGATCGCGCTCGGCCGCTTCGCAGAAGCCCTTCAGGCGGGTCATGGAGGCTTCCAGCTCCTCCATGTAGGTCGGCTCGAGCGCTTCGCGGGTGCGGGCCAGCGCCTCGCCGATCCACTTCAGATCCAGGCGGGCGTTCACGGCAAGGTCGACCACCCGGTGCAGATGCATGTCCTGCCGGGCGTGAGCGAAGGCCTCTCGTTCGAGGCGGTCGACCTCGGCGGCGGTCAGGCCGTGGCTGGGCACCACCTGCAGGCTGGCACGCTTGCCGCTGCGGCGCTCAGCGGCACTCACGGTGAGCACGCCGTTGGCGTCGACGGCGAACTCCACCTCAAGCTGCGGAATGCCCGCAGGCATCGGCGGCAGGCCCTTCAGCTCGAAGCGGCCGATGCTGCGGCAGTCGGCGACCATCTCGCGCTCCCCCTGCAGCACATGGAGAACGATGCCGGTCTGGTTGTCGACCGCGGTGGTGAAGGTCTCGGTGGCACGCGTGGGAATGCTCGCGTTCTTCACGATCAGCTTGGCCACGGCACCGCCGCGGGTCTCCAGGCCAAGCGACAGCGGAATCACGTCGAGCAGCAGGTCACGGCGGCCTCCCATCAGGATGTGGGCCTGCACCGCGGCGCCGAGCGCCACCACCTGGTCGGGATCAAGCGCGGTGTAGGGGTCGAGGCCCGTGAGCGCGGCGACGGCCTCGCGCACAGCGGGCATGCGGGTGCTTCCACCCACCATGACCACGCGATCGAGGGTGGGGTTGCCGGCGTCGGTCAGGGCCGCGCGGAACTTCTCGAGCGTGCGGTCGATGAGTGGTCGCGCCATCGCGACGAGTTCGGCCCGCGAGAGCGTGCAGCGCAGCGCGCGACCGGCGCCAAGATCGATCTCGATCGGCGCGGCATCGCGGTCGCTCAAGGCGATCTTGGCACGCTCGGCGAAGGTGCGGAGCGCCTGCAGCACACCCGGCGAGGGCGTGAGCGGACCGAACTGCGCGGCGGCCTGCGTGAGCAGCCACTGCATCACGAGCAGGTCGAGGTCGTCGCCACCGAGGCGCGTGTCACCGTTGGTGGCGAGCACCTGAAACAGGTCGCTGGCCGCGTGCGTCTCGTCGGGCTCGATGCGCAGGATGGAGATGTCGAAGGTGCCGCCGCCGAAGTCGTAGACCGCGATGGTCTCGGGCTTGCGCGCGCGGTTCAGGCCGTAGGCAAGGGCAGCGGCCGTGGGCTCGTTCACGATGCGCTCGGCAAGCAGGCCCGCCAGGCGCGCAGCGTCGCGCGTGGCCTGGCGCTGGCCGTCGTCGAAGTAGGCGGGCACGGTGATCACCGCGCGGCGCACCGGGTGGCCGAGGGCGGCCTCGGCGGTCGCCTTCAGCTTGGCGAGCACGAGCGCAGCCACTTCCTGAGGCGTGACGGTGCGCCCCCCCGCCTCGAACGCCGCGATGCCGCGCGGGCCTTCCGCAAGACGGCCGCCGAAACCCTCGGCGATACGCAGGCTTTCCGCATGACTGCGCCCCATGAAGCGCTTGCTGCTGGCGATGGTGTCAAGAGGAAACTCGACCGCGTGGGCGCGGGCCTCATGGCCGACCACCGGGGCTTGGCCCACGAGGAAGCGCACCACGCTTGGAAGCAGCGTGCGCCCCTCGGCGTCGGCGAGTACGCGCGGCCCCGTCTCGTCGCAGATGGCGACGAGCGAGTGAGTCGTGCCAAGGTCGATGCCCACGATGGGATCGGACATGAGGGCGATCGTAGTCGCCAAGGCGTCGACCATCGCCGGTCAGTTCGCTGGGCGGTCCGCCGAGCCCGCCTCCTTCACCTTCGGCGGCTCCGTCGCCTTCGGCAGGATGTCCAGCTCGGACTTGTGGCGGTCCTTCACCCACGGCTTCAGCAGCTTCACCCAGGCGTCGACCTCGGGCTGCTCGCCGCGCAGCGTGAACGTGCGCTCGATGCCGCTCGGCATGCCGATCCTCACCTCGGTGATCGGCTCGGCCTTCTCGGGACCGCGTTCGTCGGGCTTCGCCTCGGTCCACGGACATGCAAGGATCGCGGCTCGGAACGCGTCAGCCTCGTCGGGCGTGAGCGAGCGCTCGTAGCTCGGCTTCAGACCCTCCATCGCGGCCATGCCACCGGCGTAGCCAACCCGCCCCTCGCGTGAAACCGTCAACGCCTCGTAGCGCTGCTGGCTGGGCTGCTTGATGAGCAGCTTGAACGAGTAGCCGCCGGTGTCGGCCACCACGCGCGAAGCCTCCAACGCGTCGCGGTTCTTCGCGCAGGCTGCCAGGGCGACCACAACACACGCGATCCAGCGCACGCTCACGCTCCCGGCTTCTTGAACCACACGTAGGGATCCGGCCCGAAGTCGTAGCGCACGGGCAGGTCCATGCCCTCGGGCAGTTCGCGCAGGAACGCCGCCTCGGCCATCGCCTTCACCCACTGACCGGTGGCTTCGTCGGGGCCCTTGTCCGCAGGAAAGCGCCGCACGAATGTCCATCGCTGCCCATCGCCCGTGAAGGCGAGCACGTAGAGCAGTTCGCCGTCGGCGGCCTCGAGCGTGTCGGGATTGCCGTCGAAGTCCGCCTGCTCGGGCGCGGCGAAGCCCAGTTGCCGCGCGAGATCCCACATCTGACGCACCTGACGCTGGTAGAGCACACGCGCGCGCCCGGGCCGCGTGCGACCGTTCACCGATGGCCCCAGATCGGCCAGCACGGTGCCGTCGCTGAACAGGATCATCTTGCCCTGACGCATCCACGGCTCGCGCCGACTCTCGGCGCCCTTGCCGGCAAGCACCGTGACGTCGCTGATGAAGTCGGGCGGCGTGGAGACCGAGTCCGAAACCGGCGCCGCAGTGCAGGCGGCCAGCGCGGCCAGAAGCAGACCGGGGAGCGCCCGAAGCATGCGCGGAAGCCTACCACGCGCGAAGTTCGCGCCGCTACGCTTGCGCTCGACATGCGCACGAGTGTCCGCTGGATCAACGACTATCTGGACCGCCCCGCCGACGCCGAGGAGCAGGCCAACGCGCTCACCGCGGCCGGCTTCAACTTCGACGGCCGCGAGGAACTTGAGGACGGCGGCATCCAGCAGGAGATCGAGACGACCAGCAACCGCGGCGACTGCCTGTGCCATCTGGAGCTTGCGCGCGAGCTCGCCGCAGCGACCGGCCGCACGGTGAAGCCGCCGGTGGCGAGGCCCGCGGCCAAGGGCCCCGCGATCGCCGGTCTCACGAAAGTCACCAACGCCGACCACGAAGGCTGCCCCCGCTACACCGCTCGCGTGATCCGTGGCGTGAAGGTGGGCCCAAGCCCCGTCTGGATGCAGCAGCGGCTGCGCGAGGCCGGGCAGGCGCCGCGCAACAACCTGGTCGACTGCACGAACTTCGTGCTGCTTGAGATGGGCCAGCCCACGCATGTGTTCGATCTCCGCAAGCTCAAGGGCGGCGAGATCCGCGTGCGCCGAGCGAGTGCCGGCGAACCCTTCCTTCCGCTGGGCGAGCATGCGCAGCCGATCAAGCTGACCGCGCAGGACCTCGTGATCGCCGACGCCGAGCGCCCCGTGGCGTTGGCCGGCGTGAAGGGTGGCGCCGAGACCGCGGTCGACGAGTCCACGGTGGATGTGCTGCTGGAGGCCGCGACCTTCAGCCCGACGATGGTGCGCCACTCGAGTCGCCGTCACCAGATCTTCAGCGACAGCGGCAAGCGATTCGAGCGCGGCGTGCATCCTGCGTCGATCGATGCGGCGGCCGATCGACTGGCGGCGCTGATCCTCGAGACGGCGGGTGGCGAACTCGCGACCGGCACCTTGGAGGCCGGCGCTCCGATGCCCGCCCCGCGCACCGTCCGCATGCGTCCATCGCGATGTCAGGCGCTGCTTGGCATTCCGCTGGCCGAGGGGGACATGAGCAAGGCGCTCGCGGCGCTCGGTTTCGCGCCCGTGAAGAAGGGCGACGCCATCGAGTGCACCGTGCCTGCGCAGCGCATGGACATCGAGCGCGAAGTCGATCTGATCGAGGAAGTGATCCGGCTGCTTGGCACCGACCGCATTCCCGTGGGCGACACGCTGCGCATCCGCACCGCGAGCCCAGACCTGCGCATGCTTGCGCTGGAGCGAACGAAGGACCTGCTTGCGGGCCTTGGCTTCGTGGAGTGCGTCTCGCACGCGCTGGTCACCGAGAAGCTGGCGCACGCCTTCCTGGCGAAGGGCCACAACGCGCTGCGCATCGAGGACGAGCGCGCAGGAGGAACGCCCTGCCTGCGACCCGCCGCGGTGACCGGACCGGTCGCGGCGCGCGCCTTGAACGCCGATCGCGGCGCGCGCGAGAATGTGCGCCTGTTCGAGATCGCGCACGCGTTCCGGCTCGGGCCCGACGGCAATCACCGCGAGTGGCAGGCGCTTGGACTGGTCGCCGACGCGGCCGACGCATCGGAGGGCTTCCGCACCATCCGCGGCGTGATCGAACGGCTTTCGCATGAACTGGCCAGTGCCGCGGTGACTGTGCAGCCGTCGCCCGTCGGCAGCGGCATGGACCCCGCCGCCACCGTGAGCCTGGATGGCAAGACGATCGGCCGCATCGGACTGCTGTCGGCCGAAGCGGCCGTGGCCGTCGGACTCGACCTTCCGCTGGCCGTCGCCGAGATCGAGCTGGAGTCGCTCGTCACGCGCTTCCCGCCCGAGCGACCTGCCGCAGCGCTTCCCGCCTTCCCCGGTGCCGAGCGCGACGTGAGCGTGGTGGTGGCCGAGGCCACGCCCTGGAGCCAGATCGAGGCGACGGTGCGCGCGGCGAAGCCCGCGCATCTCGAGTCGCTCTCGTTCGTGACCGCCTACCGCGGCAAGCAGCTGGGTGCGGACCGCAAGAGCGTGACGCTGCGTCTGGTGTTCCGACGCGCCGACGGCACGCTGCGTCGCGAGGATGTCGACGCGATCGTGACCACGCTGACCGAATCGCTGCAAAAGTCGCTCGGTGCGGAGCTGCGCGCGTGAGCGAGCGCTTCGCCGACGCCACGCTGGCTGACTTCGCGGCGAAGCTTGCCGACAAGGTGCCGTCACCAGGCGGCGGCGCGGTGGCGGCGGTCACGCTGGCGCACGGCGCGGCGCTGGGCGCGATGGTGCTTCGCTACACCGTGGGCCGCGCGAACTTCGCGGCGCATGAGGCACAGAACGTGGCGGCCTTGGCAGAACTGGATGCGATGCGCGCGACCGCGCTTGAACTCGCCGATCGCGACGCGGCCGCCTACGCACGCCTTGCCGCGCTGTGGAAGCTTCCCGAGGGCGACGCCACCCGCGCGCGCGACTTCCAACCCGCCGTGCGCGAGGCGATCGACGCGCCGCAGGCGATCGTGGATCTGGCGCACCGTGCATGCGCGATTCTTGCGGAACTTCCCGCGCACACGAACGCGCGACTTGGAAGCGACCTTGCGATCGCCGCGAATCTGGCCGCCTTGGCCGCCGACGCGGCGGAGTGGAACGTGCGCGTGAACCTTCCCTCGCTGGAGGACGCGGCGCAGGCGAGAACCCACGGCAGCCGCACCGCCGCGCAGGTCGAGAAGGCGCGCGCACTCGCCGCCGAGACCGTTGCCGCCGTGCGGAGCCGCGCTTCGTGAATCCCTGGTTGGGGCTCGCGCTCCTGCTGACGGCGGCGCTCGCGATCGTCGTGGCGTGGGGCGCGTTCGTGATCGCGTGGGACGCCATGTATCCGCCGCGCAAGGGATTCGCGTGGGCGCTGGCCACGGGGCGGCCGGGTTCGCCCGAGTCGCTTGGCCTGACGGCCGACGAGACCACGCTGCCCGGCCTGGACGGCGTGCCATGCCCTGCGTGGCGCGTGCGCGGCGCCGGAGGCGACCATGCACCCGTCCTGCTGATGCTGCATGGCTGGGGCCGTTCACGATGGGATTCACTCGCGCGTCTGCAGCCCCTGACGCCGATCGTGCGCGAGGCCTGGCTTCCCGATCTGCCCGCGCATGGCGAGCACGAAGGGCATCGTTCGTGGGTCGGCGTGCGCGAACCCGATGCGGCGCTGGCCATGCTGTCGGAGATCGCCGCGCGCCATGCGGGCGCGCCGATCGTGATCATGGGGCACTCGCTCGGTGCGGGCGTGGCGATCCGCGCCGCGGCACGCGCGCAGGGCCTGCCCGTGGCGGGGGTGATCGCGCTGGCGCCCTACCGTGACCTCGCATCGCCCATTCCCGGCCGCATGCGCATGCAGGGCTTGCCCAGCCAGCCCTTCACCGCACTCGCGCTGTCGCTGTTGCGTGTCGCCGGATGCATGGATGCGCCGCTGGAGAAGGACAGCGCGTCGCTGGGTGTACCCCTGCTTGTGGTCGCGTGCGAGGGGGACCGGGTGTCACCCGCACACGACGCGGAACGAATCGCCGCGGCATGCGGTCACGCCACCTTGCTGGTGCTGCCCGGGGATCGCCACGACGAGCCGGGTCAGGCGGACCCCGCACGCTTCAACGACACGTTGCGCGCGTTCGTGGCCCGAGTCAGTCGGCCTTCGCCGGCTTGAGCAGGCGCAGGCGCGTGCGCAGTCCGTCGGACACGGCGCGCATGTCCCACTGCATGGGACCGAAGCCTTCGCCGAGACTCTTCGCGTCGATCTCGCCAAGCTCTTTCACGATGCCGTCGGGCACGTCGATTCCAACGCGATCGGCGATCTCACGCTGGTCCTTGGGAACCATGCGCCCCTCGGCACGCTGTGCCGAAGCGAGCAGCGACTGCCTGCGTGCATCGATGGCCGCGACCAGATCGGTGTAGCCCCACCCAAGGACCGGATCGGTCCCCACCGCCGCAAGCGCCTGCTTGCACGCGGCCGAATCACCAAGCCCCTGCTCGCCGCCGCGCAGGCACTGCTCCACCACGGGCGACGAGCCCATGTAGAACATGCCTCCGCCGAAGCCCATGCTCACATCCCCATCGGGTGCGTCGAAGATCGTGTTGCCGTTGAAGTCGCGCGGCTCGAAGCCGGCCTCGGGCAGGAACAGGTTCAGCAGGCCCGTCACCGCCTGCTCGTCGCGGCAGGTGACCGCGTAGACGCCCTGATCCACCGGATCTCCACCGCCCTTTGGCGGCGCGGCACGCCCGACCACGTGCACCTCCGGCCCGAGTGCGTCGAACGCCTTCCGAAGATCCGGCCCGTACTGCTGCAGCGTCGGGTCGACCATCTCCGACATCTCCTCAGGCAGGTTGCTGGCGGCGGTCTCGATCAGCTTCATCATGTCACGCAGCTGCAACTGGATGGTGCCGTAGCCCACTGCGTCGTTGGGCACGAAGCGCGGCGGCGCCGAGGCGGCCTTCGCCGGATCCGGCAGCGCGAGAACGCCCGCGCGATCGCCCTTCACCAGGATGCCGCTGGTCACCTCGACCTGCGCATCGCCGCCACCCACACCCACCGAGAAGCCGTAGGCACGCACCTCACCGAAGAGCGCCGTGAGCATCGGCTGCAGGAAGCCCATCTGCGCGCCACCCATGCCCGCCACGCGCTGCATCGGACCGGTCAGCAGCACGCTCCACATATCCGCGCGACCCACCTGCTCAAGGGCCGCCTTCAGGTCGGGATCCTCCGAGATGCTCGCGCGGGTCTGGCCCTCCAGAACACCCAGCACTTCCTCGAAATCCTTCTCCAGACTTCCAAGCAGGAAGCGCGAGCCATCGCGCACGTACCAGATCGTCTCGACATGCTGGAAGGTGCCGCCTTCCTCAAAGAAGCCGCCGCGACGCGGGCGCGGACGGCGCGGACGACCGTCCTTGCCGATCTCGGGCTTCGGTTCCTCGGGCTTCACGGTGATTGCGGTGGCCTTGTGGCCGCGGATCTCGACCGCACGCACACGGCCCGGCTTGGTCTTCTCGTGCTCCGCGAGAACCGCCTCAAAGATCGACGCCACGCCATCGGCGCCCTCCGCCCAGTCGCCGTAGGCGAGGAAGTGCGGCTGATCGCTGTCGAGCTGCTCGTCGTGCGCGGCGAACAGGGCGAAGCCCACGGACTTGGGCACGCTCCACGCGTCCTCGGCCACGCCGAGTTCGCGAAGGCGCTCCTTGGCCTCGGCACCGGATCGCTCCAGCTCGTCCTTGACCAGCGTCTGCACCGTCTCGCTGCCCCACCATGCGTAGATCGGCGTGGCGTGCCAGCGGTCGCGCGACGCGGCCAGATCGTCCATGCCCAGCACGAGCCAGCTGTCCTTCGAGGCCAGTTGCGCGATGCCGATCGACTCGGCAAGGACCGGGCGAAGCGCGCTGAGCGCAAGCGCCACCGCAAGCATGGTTCGTTGCATGGGTCTCTCCAGAGGGGATCGCGCGCCTCACTTGCCCGAGCTGCCGTCGAGCAATTCGCTCGGCACCTCGAAGTGCGTGCGCGCGGGACCGTCGTGATAGTTATGGCCAGAATTGGGGTTGTTGCGGTCGTACGAGAAGGCCTCGCGGTTGCGGATGAAGTCCTTCACGTACCGGCTGGGGATCGCGAAGCCAAGCGCCTCGCCGCCGCGGATGCCCATGTTGGTGATCCCGATCACCTCGCCGCGCGTGTTGAACAGCGGGCCGCCCGAGTTGCCGGGATTGATCGGCGTGTCGGTCTGGATGTAGGTGAGTCCGTCGAAGCTGCGCTGCGTGGTGCTGATCACGCCTTGGGTCAGGGTGCGCTCCAGGCCCAGCGGATTGCCGATCGCGAAGACCGGCTGGCCGATCTCGAGCTTCTCCTCGCGCTGCACCGGGGCGAAGGCGAAGTCCTTGCGATCCGGATGCGTGATCCGAACCAGGGCCAGATCCAGATGGTTGTTCACCGCGACCAGTTCGACGTTGTCGATCTCGACACGCTTCAGCGTGCCGTCGGCCTGCGGGAACCACACCGTCGCCTTCAGGCGCTGCTCGCCCTGCACCACGTGGGCGTTCGTGATCGCGTGGCCATCCTTGTCGATGATCACGCCGCTGCCGAGGCCGCTCGGCGTGCTGATCTTCACCACGGCGGGGCCCAGGATCTTCGCGTGCTCCTTCGGGCTCAACGTGGGCAGGTCCGTCGCGGTGTGGAAGAGGTCCACCTGCTCGGTGCGGGCGGCGGCGGGTGCGGCGGCACTCTCGACGCCCTGCACGTCCTCCATGTCGAACGACAGGACCTCGGGGCCGATGTCCACCCACACGCGCTTGTCGGTCCGCTTCAGCACGGTGCCGTCGATGCGGCTGCCGCTCTTCAGGGTGACGATGTCCGCGGAGGCGATTCCCGCGACGGCCAGCGCGAGCGCGCACGCAAGGTTCAGGCTGCAATTTTGCACGTGGCTACTATAGCCCCGCGCGTTCGCCACTGGCGCCGCGCGAAACTGGAGATCCTATGCAAGCGGCCCTCATTCTCGCGTCGATCCTCTCGCTCGCACCCCAGTCCGGTGATCTCGCCGCCAACTTCGGCTTCCAGCCGCTGGAGGTGCAGAAGATCGACCCGAAGGCGGGCCCCTTGGAGACCGCCGACCTGGACGGTGATGGCCGCCGCGACCTGATCGCGGTGAACAACTACAAGAGCCGCATCGAGGTCTATTACCAGCGCCCCGATGCGAAGCCCGGCGAGGAGAAGGCACCCACGCCCGGCTCGAACGAGCTGCCGGAACTCTGGCGATTCCGCCGAGAGACCATCTCCGTGCCCAACGAGGTGCAGGCGGTCGAGCCGTACGACTTCGATGGCGACGGTCGCATGGACCTCATCTACGCGGGCCAGCCTGGCACCGTGGCCTTCGTGCGTCAGACACGCCCCGGCGTATTCGAGGTGACCCGCAAGGTTCCGGTGAAGTCGCTCATCGGCAGTCGCGACAACCTGCACGTGGCCAACGTGCTTGGCGACGCGAAGCCGGAACTGATCGGCAACGTGGGCGGCAAGGTCACGGTGTGGCCGCTCGAGAAGGATCAGCTCGGCACCTCGACCGAGTTCGACGTGGGCGCGGGCAACGCCGTGGCCTCGCTGATCGACGACTTCGACGGCAACGGCACGCTGGACATCGCGGCGATCGTGCCGGAGGACTCGAGCCCCGTGCGCATCTGGCTCACCAGCCGCGAGGGCGACCGACTGGTCGCGGGGCCGCAGCTTCGCTTCGAGATGCCGCCGCTGCGCGAGGCCGACGCCGTGCGCCTGCCCGGCGAGAAGCAGGCCCTGCTCGGCGTGATCGAGCGGCCCTCGAAGCGCATCGTGTTCTCACGTCTGGAGCGCGCGCCGATCGAGGGCGCGGGCGATCGCGAGGCGAGCATGCAGACCTGGACCTTCAAGGATCCGCAGAACCGCAAGCGCAGCTACGCGATCGTGGATCTTGACGGCGACGGTCGACAGGACCTGCTCGCCACCAACACCGCCGAGAACGCCGTGATGCTGTACCGACAGCGCGAAGGCAAGGGCTTCGACGCCGCGGAACGCTTCCCCGCGCTGGCGGACATGGACTCGGTCGCCGCGCTGGCCGCGGGCGAGGGTCGCCCTGCGCAGGTCTTCCTGCTCAGCGAGAAGGAAGGCGTGCTCGGTCGCTGCGAGGCCGGCAAGGCGGGCATCGGGTTCCCGAAGCCGGTGCCGCTGCCCTCGGGCGCCACCCCCACCACGATGAACCTGCTCTCCTTCAACGGCACGCCGATGCTGGCGGTGGTCACGAAGGACGGCCGCAACTACGCGCTCACGCTGATTCCGGCGACGGGCGAGGCCGCGATGGACCCGAAGAATCACCGCACGGTCTCGCTTGGAAGCCTGAGCAAGAGTCCGGAGTCGATCGTGGGCGTGGACGTGGATCACGAGGGCAAGACCGACCTGCTGGTCTTCACGCCCGACAAGCCGATGATCATGGTGCGTGAGGTCGCCGACAAGGATGGCAAGCCCGAACTCAAGACGCTCGAGAGCAAGGACATGGGTCAGTTCGGCTTGGTGCAGGCCGCCAACGGCCGCAACACCGCCGTGTTTGACGTGCTGGGTGACGGCAAGAGCGAATTGCTGGTGGCCGATCGCAACTACGTGCGCGCGCTTCGATACGACCCGGCACCGGCGGCCGGCACGAGCCCGGGCTGGCAGGTGGTGAAGCAGATCAACGCCGACGCGAGCGACGCGAAGCTGACCTGCGTGGCCGTGATGGGCGACAAGGTGGTGGCCGGCGACAAGGAGAACGGGCGGATCGTGGTCTTCGGCCGCGATGGTGGCGACTGGAAGCAGGTCGAGGCGATCGAGGTGCCCGGATTCAAGTTCAACCAGATCTTCGCGGGCAGTTTCGGCGGCGACGACAAGCCCAGCATCCTGGCGATCGGCGACGACAGCTTCGCGCTGGTGCGCCTCTCGGGCGATCGCTGGAAGTTGACCGAGGTCGCCACGTGGCGCAGCGACGAGCCGCGCCGCGTGGAGCATGAGCTGGTGGTCGGCGACCTCAACGGCGACGGCTTCCTGGACGTCACGGCGCTCGACGCAGGCGAGCAGATGGCCGAGATCCTCTCGTTCAGCCAGGCCGGCAAGCTGCGCTACGGCACGGCGTTCAAGGTCTTCGAGACCAAGATCTTCTCGGGCGGCGAGCCCAAGGAGTTCGAGCCGAACATGGGTCTGGTGACCGACCTGACCGGCGACGGCAAGGACGACCTGGTGCTGCTGTGCCACGACCGCGTGCTGCTGTATCCGCAGCAGGCGACGGCGAAGGCCGGGAAGGACTGACGCTCACGCGTAACTGTGCAACCCCGTGATCACGAAGTTGATCACGATCCAGTTGAACAGCATCACGGCCGCCCCGACCACGGCCAGCACGGCGGTCCAGAGGCCCTTGTCCTTGCTGCGCCAGCGCGTGTGCACCAGCAACGCGAACACCACGAAGGTGTTCAGCGCGAAGACTTCCTTCGGGTCCCATCCCCACGGCCGACCCCATGAGTGGTCGGCCCAGATAGCGCCCATGGCGATGCCCGCCCACAGCAGCACGAAGCTGAGTTCCATCAGCGTCATGGTGACGCCGTCGAGAACCTCGCCCACGCGGCCTGGTTTCGCACCCGTGCCCGCCGCACCACCGCCCGAAGCCAGCGCAAGCATTTCGCCCGCCCCACCCACACGTGCATGCACCGCGGGGCCACCCGCCCAACGCCACACGAGGTACATGGACGCGGTCACCGCCGCCATGAAGATGAGCGCGTAGCTGAAGATGATCACGTTCGTGTGGATGTAGAGCCACAGATCGTGCAGCACCGGCATCATGTTGCCGATCGCGGGGTTGAGCTGCGCCGGCAGCAGCGCGCACGCCATGAGCGCCACCATGCAGCCGGCACTCGCACCCAGCGCGAACAGTCCTCGCACGGGGAGTCGACGGAACAGCCCCTCGGCCAGCACCGCCAGCGCCGCGCCCATCCAGCTTGCGGTGGTGACGGCCTCGAACATGTTCGAGTTGGGCCAGCGGTCACTCACGAACCATCGCAGTCCAACGGCCGCGGTCTGCAAAGCGAACGCCGCGGCGAACACCACCATGCCCAGACGCATGGCGCCCTGCCACTTCCAGCTGAAGCCCATCAGCAGCAGCGCGAGCGCCCCGAAGTAGACGAGCCACACCCAGGTCATCTGACCACTGCGGAAGTACCACGCTTCCCACTCCAGCCGCGACACGCCGGGAAGCGCCGAGCCACCGGCGGCACGCAACGCGACGGCCAGTTCAGCAGCCGCACGCTGCGCGTCCGGTGCATCGCCCGACTTCCACGCGGACTGGAACGCGCTCCAGCGATCCGCGACCGGGCCTTGCGACTCGTCCATGCGCAGCCACAGCTGCTGCGAATCCGGCACCGGCACCATGCGGAGCCTGCCAAGGATCTGCTCCGGCTGCATCAGCGCCAGCGCTCCGCGCAGCTGATCGACCTGCTTGGCCGTTCGGATCAGGTCGCCCTCCATCGCTCGCATGAGTGGTGCCAGCTCGGGACGCCAGGCGCCGGTCGCGTCGTCCCACAGCAGCGCGCGCGAGATGAGCCCGTGCGACTCGAATCCTTCCATGCGATCGCGGAGCGACGGATCGGTGGCCAGCAGCGCCTGCGCCACCCGCACGCGCACCTCGCGATTCTTGACATGGATGACGTCGGCGTCCGCGTAGGCCTCGGGACGCAACGCAAGATCGAGCATCGTGAAGAGCGGCGAATGCTTCAGAAGCGGCTCGCCGGATCGGATGGCCTTCGAGCCCGTGACCTGCTGGAGGTAGCCGTACGCGAAGCTGCCGAGGCTCTTCACGCGGCCCTCGCTCATGATCGCAGCCTGCTCCAGTGGAGCCAGATCCACCTGCTGCATGGTCACGGGGACCGCGTCGGGGGCCTGAGCGCGCGCAGGCACGACAGACAGTGCGAGCGCCGCGACCGCGGCCGCCACCGCGCCCGCTGGCCTCACCATGGCCTGCTGGCGCAGCAAGGCTCGACGCTTGATCACTGGCTTCACATAGAAGGCGTACAGCATGCCGAGCACCGCGATGATGCAGCCCACCAGCTGCATGCCCACGCCATGGCGCGAACCCACACCAAGCACGGTGTAGTTCAGGCCAAGGCTCGGCGCGGCCACGCCGCCACCATCATCGGGCGGATCCCACTGCGCCTGGAAGAACGAGAGACCGCCGTGTTCGACGGGCTGATTCACGCTCACACGCACCGGCTCGGTCCACGCGCCGTCCGGCTGGCGGAATCGCAGCAGGCTCACATAGTCGCGGATCGTCGAGGTCTCACCCGTGAAACCTCCAACGTGCGCGGCAAGTTCGAAGCGCTCCAACGCGACCGGCGCGGGCAGCGGCATCCGCTGGCGCGAGAAGAGCAGCTCGATTTGCGTGCCGTCCGCCAAGGTCATGACAGTAGGCTGGAGTTCGCGCCGACGCAGGACGTCTTCGGGTCGATCGAACACGTAGTCGTGATAGGGCAGCCATGTCGCACGGCCATCCTCGGCCTGCACCAGCGCCATCGCGAACTGCTCCCGCGCGTCCTTCTGGCGGCGACGCTGCGGCACGATGAAAGGACGCGTTTCCACGATCGCCCGAGGCAGGTGCTCGCTCACCCGGAGCGAGAGGCCCTGCGCCAGCGGCAGTGGCTGCCCGACCACCAGCTGCCGCGATCGAACGGTGCCCTCCGCGCCATCGATCAGCGTGAGTTGCGACGGATCCGGCCCCGCGACCAGCGTGACGGGTGTCGCGCCAAGTCCCGGCACGAAGCGCGAGACCACACGCTCCAGCATGGTGCTGGCGGGCGCCTTGGGATCCGGGTTCTCGCCCGGCTTCATGTCGCGATTCAGCGCGGGCTGGTCGAAGATCCAGCGCCGGATCGTGGTCTCCGGCGTGCGAATGTCGACGATCGCCACGCTCACACGCCCGCCCGAGAGCTTCAGGTTCTCCTGCACCGCCACCACGCGCACCGCGATGTTCGCGGCCGCCGGCCCCACCGGCGTGAAGGTCTCGCTGCCGGCCGCCGTCCACTGCTCCGAGGTCAGCTCCACCGGAACGCCGTCGATCTGGAAGGCGATGCGGCTGGACTTCGCGAAGGCCTCGAGCGCCTCCCTCGTGTCGGCCCAGCGCATCGTGATGAGTCCACCCTCGTCGCTGGCGCGCGCGTCGTCGAAGGCCACCAGCTGGAACTCGCGCGGGGCGCCGCCCTGCGCCTCGATCGAGACCATCGCGGCCGGATTCAGCGGCGCCTCGGGTCCGCCACGCGCAAGACGCGGACGCTCGAAGGCGTAGCGCAGATACCCGGTGGCCTTCAGCGTGACGCCGGGGAACGGGTCGTCCTTCTCGGCTGGAGGGATCGACACATCGAGCGCCTGCAGCGGCATCTCCTCGCCCTCGGCCACGAAGGCCAGCCCCCGTGCCGGCACATAATCGTTGTACAGCGGAAGCCCGTCGATCGGGCGCTGAGACCACTTCGTCTCACCCAACTTGCGCAGGTACAGCGCCCAACTCTTGTTCAGGTCGTTCTTCAGGTAGAGCCATCCCTGCGACTCATACTCCGCCACCGCCTCGAACGCGGTCTCGACGATCGGCGCACCCTTCGCCTTCTTCGCGCGCTGCACCGGCTGCTGTGGATCGTCGGTAAGAATGAGATCCTCAGCCAGATCGGGTCGACCCGCGATCACCTGCCGCATGAACCGGCCGCGCGGTCCCTCCACAAGCAGCGTCACGCTGTAGGTTCGCTCACCCGCCGCGTCACCTGAACGCAATTCCCAGTCAGGGTCGATCTGCGCCACCTGCACGCGCCAGGTCTCCGCACCCGCTGTGAACGCGGTCTCGCTGCCGGGCATGGCCACCACGCGTCCCGTGCCGCTGCCACCATCCGCAGCGGTCGCCTTCAGCACGATCGCCCTTCGCGCCACTGGCGCGTCGCCCTCGACCTTGGTGCCGAAGTACCAGACGCTTCCCGCGATCAGGGTCAGGATGCCGACATGGATGGTCCACACACCCAGGTTCACGGCCCGCAACGGAATGCGCCGCAGCGTGGTCCACGCCATGTTCGCGGCGATGAGCCCCATCAGCAGGTCGAACGGCCACCAGTGGAACCACTCGAACTCGGTCATCTCGAAGGGGCGCCACTGTCGCAACTGCGCATGCACCCATGCGTCGGGATGCAGCAGGTTCGGATGGGTCGGGTACAGGATGCCCGCGCTGCCCACCGACATGTAGACGAACAGGATCACGAGCAGCCAGATGCCGAAGCGCACGCTGCTGAACAGGTCGGAGAGCTTGCCGAGCGACCACGCGATCATGAACCGTAATCGTAGGGGTCATGCGCACGTCGATCCACGCGCGGGTCAGGTACCATTCCTACCTTCCAACAGGAGCTATGACCATGCTGAACCGATTCACCACCGTCTCGCTTGCGCTCGCCCTGTGCGTGGCCGCGGCGTGTGACAACGCGCAGAAGACCGACGCCCCCGCTGCCGACACCAAGGCCGCGGCGAAGGCCGAAAGCAAGCCCACCGAGGCGCCGAAGCCTGCTGAGGCGCCGAAGGCGCCGGCCCCCGCACCCACTCCAGCCCCGGCGCCCGCGGCGCCCGCTCCGGCAGCTGCGCCCGCGCCTGCGCCCGCTGCGAAGGCCTATGTGCAGATGATCACCAGCAAGGGCGACATGATCATCGAGCTCGACCGCGTGAAGGCACCGATCAGCACCGAGAACTTCCTGAAGTATGTGAACAAGGGCCAGTACGACGGCACTGTCTTCCACCGCGTGATCAAGGACTTCATGATCCAGGGCGGCGGCTTCGACGCCACGCTGACCGAGAAGCCCACCGACAAGCCCATCAAGAACGAGGGCACCAATGGTCTCTCGAACGCGCGCGGCACGATCGCGATGGCGCGCACCATGGACCCGAACAGCGCGACCGCGCAGTTCTACATCAATGTGGTCGACAACAAGATGCTCGACACGCGCCCAGGCCGTCCCGGATACGCGGTGTTCGGCACGGTGGTCGAGGGCATGCAGGTGGCCGACGCGATCCGCGCCGTTCCCACCGGTCAGAAGGTCGCCAACACCCGTGGTGGTCAAGGCCCGATGGGCGACGTGCCCGTCGAGACCGTCGAGATCATCAAGGTGGTCGAGATCCCGGCGCCCGCCGGCAAGTGAGCGCCTGAACGCAGGAATTCAACGCGGGTCCCGTCGCATGGCGGGGCCCGCGCTGTTTTTCAGGCCTTCGGAAGATGCCTCAGCAGCGCGGCTTCGTCCCATACCTCGATGCCGAGCTCGCGTGCCTTGTCGAGCTTGCTGCCCGCCTCGGCGCCCGCGATCACCAGGTGTGTCCTCTTCGACACGCTGCCGGTCACCTTCGCACCCAGCGCCTCCAGCCGCTCCGTGAGCGCGCTGCGATCGAAGTGCTCGAGCGTGCCCGTGAGCACCACCGTCTTGCCGGCGAAGGGTGAGTCAGCGACCGCCCCACCCTGCTGGAAGATCGGGCTTGCAAGGTCGACGCCAGCCCTGGCCAAGTCCGCGAAGATGCGTCGCACATCCGCGCGCGCGAGATCATGCGCGAGGCTCTGCGCGGTGATCTCGCCGAAGTCCTCCAGCGCCTCGAACTGCTCGGCTTTCGCGGCGAGCAGCGATTCCGCATTTGGGAAGGCGCGCGCCAATGTCTTGGCGGCCGACGCACCAATGAGGCGCAGACCAAGCGAGGCGAGCACCCGCACCAGCCCGCGCTTCTTCGCGGCCTCGGCACTGGCCACGATGCTCGCGGCAGTCTTCTCCCCCAGCCTGCGCACCACCGTGTCGCCCTTCCTGTTCACCGTCTCGCTTGCGAGCGCGGCCAGTTTCGCCTCATCCAGCGTGAACAGGTCGCTGTAGCGCTTCACCAGCCCGGCGTCGATCAGCTGGTCCACGATCTTCTCGCCGAGCCCCTCGATGTCCATCTGGTCGCGCCCCACGAACCACTTCACGCGTTCGCGGAATTGCGCGGGACACGCCGCGTTGCGGCAAAAGACCTTCGGGCCCTCGCTCTCGGTCGCCTCGCCGCAGTCGGGGCACTGCGAGGGCGGCTCGATCGGCTTCGCGCTCCGGGGACGCTCGGCCAACATCACTTCAACGACCTGCGGAATGATCTCGCCGGCCTTCTCGATCACCACCGTGTCACCCACGCGGATGTCCTTGCGGCGGATCTCCTCGATGTTGTGCAGCGTGGCGTGGCGCACGGTGGTGCCGCCCACGAACACCGGCTCCATGGTGGCGCGCGGCGTGAGCGTGCCGCCCTTGCCGACCTGCCACTCCACCTTCACCAGTCTCGTGGGCTTGCGCTCGGCCGGGTACTTGAACGCCACGGCCCAGCGCGGCGCCTTGCTGGTGCTGCCGAGACGCTCGCGGAAATCGAGCCGGTCGATCTTCACCACCATGCCGTCGACGGCGAAGTCCAGGCTTGGGCGATCCGCCGCGAACGCCTCGATCGCCTGCACCGCCGTGTCTTCCTTCTCACAGCGCACCGAGCGCGGGCTCACCGGAATGCCGAGCTTTCGGCACGCCTGCAGCAGGTTCCAGTAGGTGCCATCCCGCAAGCCCTTCGTCTCGCCCAGCCCGTGCATGAGGAAGCGCAAGCCGCGCGCGCGCACCACCGCCGGATCGAGCGTCTTCAGTGTGCCTGCGGTCGCGTTGCGCGCGTTGGCGAAAAGCGGCTCGCGCAGTTCCGCGCGCCGGGCGTTCACGGCCTCGAAGCTCGCGTTCGGCATGAAGATCTCGCCGCGCACCTCAAGCACCTCGGGAGCGTCGCCGCGCAGCTTCAGCGGCACGCTGCGGATTGGCCGGATGTTGCTCGTGACGTCGTCGCCGCGCTCGCCGTCGCCGCGCGTGACCGCCTGCACGAGCGTGCCACGCTCCCAACGGATCGAGATGGCCACGCCGTCGATCTTTGGATCGGCCACCACCGCCGGAGCCTCGCCGAGCGACTCGGCGCAGCGTCGGTACCACGCGCGGAAGTCCTCGATCGAGTAGGTGTTGTCCACCGACTGCATGGGCACGCGATGCGCAACGCTCTCGAAGCCCTCGACCGGCTTGCCGCCCACGCGAACCGTGGGACTGCTTGGATCGGCCAGGTCGGGGTGCGCCGCCTCGAGCGCCGAGAGTTCCGCCAACAGCGCGTCGTATTCGCTGTCGGGCATGAAAGGTGCCGCGTCGACGTAGTACGCCACGTTCGCCCGCTCCAGCAGGTCCCGCAGTTCCGCCGCGCGCGTGACTGGATTCGGCATGCGCTCAGTCGCCACTGCTGATCGCGTCGGGGCCCTTGCCCGCGGTCTTCTCGAAGTGGCCATCGCCCTTGCGCTCGTAGCGCGTGAAACCCAGCCGCTCCAGATTCGACTTGCTGAAGCGCCCCTTGTCGGTCTGGGTCTGCACCTGCGGCGCCACGACGAGTCGGCGAACAGGCTCCCCCGTCTCCGGATGCTGCGTCAACGGTGGATCGCTGATCTTCTGGAACACCTCGAAGGGTTCGCCATCGCTTCCATCGGACTTGATCACGGCATAGACGTAGGTGGGCATCGCGCGGCCTCGACTACAGCATAGGTTGCAGGAAGGCACGCGCCGACGCGACCTCCTGCACGCGACACTCGCCACCCTCGCGTTCGATCACCACGGCCACGCCATCCGGCAACGTGGCGACTTCCGCCATGAGCGGCTTCCACGGCACCGCGCCCACGCCTACCGGGGTCTCGCGTCCCCACACGTCCGGCTGGCCACTTGGCGTCGCGTCCTTCGCGTGCATCTGACGCACCCACGGCTTCATCGCGCGGAAGCCTTCCAGTGGATCCCCCGCGCCGTAGAGCAGCATGTTCGCGGGGTCGAAGTTCACGCCAGCCCGCGGCCGTTCGAGCGCTCTCAGTGCCTCGATCAGGCAGGCGGCGCTCTCCTGACCCGACTCGAAGGCGATGTCGATGGCCTCCTCGGCGAAGAGATCGATCACCGTGCGCAGCCGGTCGATCATCCGGCCCCACAGCGGATCGGCTCGGTCATGCGGGATGAAGCCCGCATGCAGCGTGACGAGCCGGATGCCCAGCGTGGCGGCGGCACGCGCGACGCCCATGGCAAGCTTGAGGTTGTCGGGCCACGTCGCGTCGGGGCGCACGCCGCCGGTCTCACGGATCCGCGGAATGCTGGCGTAGTCCTCGCCGCGCGGCGCCAGCATGCCGCTCTGGATCGCGATGCCCGCGGCGCGAAGTCGTTCGCCGACGTCGCCCCACACCGCGGGCGAATCGAGCAGCGGCACCAACGCGAGCTGCACGCGATCCATGCCGGCGGCCTGCAGCCGCTCGATCAGTTGCGCAGGATCCGATGGCCGCATGCTCCAACTGCACACGGCGAGTGGTCGCCTTGACATGACGGTGAAGGTATCGAGGCGCCGCCCGGCATCGTGTGCAGGAAGCCGCGGAGAGCCGCCGAATTCGCTGGATCGAGCCCCATGCCTGCGCGTACCATGCGTCGCCCATGTCCTCCGTCGAAGCGCGCCCAACACTGGCCCCGACCACCGCGGGCAAGCGCACCTTCAGCGAACGCTGCGAAGCCTTCATTAGCCGACTGAGCACGCGCAACTGGTTCTGGCAGAAGGCGTGCAGCCTGATCTGGCTGCCCTTCGCCTTCCGCAGCGGCATCACCCTTCGGCGCGCCACCGAGAACCGCTTCACGGCGGTGCTGCCATTCACGCGCGGCAACCGCAACTGGTACAACGCGATGGCGGGTGCGGCACTGCTGGGCAACAGCGAGGTGGCCGCCGGCCTCTTCCTGTTCGGCCGCGTGGGAAGCGACTACATCGTGGTGTGCAAGCGCATGGAGTACAAGTTCCTGCGCCCGTGCGTGGGCCCCGCGCTCTACGACATCGTGCCGCAGCAGGACCTGAACGAGCTCATCCGCAAGGGTGGCGAGTTCAACATCGATCTGGAGATGGACATCCGCCAGCAGGTGAAGGATCACGGCAGGCAGAAGCGCGTGGGCAAGTGCTTGATCACCTTCCACTGCGCACCGAAGGCCATGATGAAGGCCCGCGCCCTGCGCAAGGCCAACGCCGCCGCTCGCTCGGCCGAGGGCTCCGCACCGGCGGCGCCCTCCGAAACGGCCTGATTGGACAGCCTTCGACCGCGGGGAGAGAATCGCCGCATGCGGCGCGCGATGCAGACCGTCGGTTGGGGCCTGTACCTGGCCAGCAGCTGGACCTGGTGCATCGGCATGTTCCTTCCGATCCTGCTGATCCGGTGGTGGGGATGGCCGGGGTTCCTCGCCTTCGCGGTGCCCAACGTGCTTGGATGCGCGCTGTTCGGTTACGTGCTCAGCCCGGAGACCAGCCGCGCGCTCGTGGCCCGCTTTCGCGTGTGGATCGCGCTCTTCGGCGCCGCGACGATCGCCTATCAGATCGGATTCCTGCTGAAGGCGGGCGAAACGGCCGCACTCGTCGCGGCCCTGCCCGTCGCGTTCGTGCTGCTGGTGTCTGCGCGTCGCGGCAGCGAACGATCCGATCGCACGATGATGGCGATCGGTGCGTGTGCATGGATCGCAAGCTGCCTGCTGTTCGCGCGGTTCGGCGGGGGTGCGCTGGCGAACCTTCCGGCGACGGGCACGCTGCCACCCTCCTCGCTCGCGTGGGCCGCACCGTTCATGGCGTTCGGGTTCCTGCTGTGCCCCTATCTGGATCCCACCTTCCATCTGGCGCTGCAGCGCTCGCCAAGCCGGCACGCCTTCGCGGTCTTCAGCGCCGGCTTCACCGTGATGCTTCTCTTCACGGCGGCGTACACGGACGCAGGTCTTGGACCCGGGGGCCCACCGAGCGCGCTGCTCTGGGACAAGCCGATCTTCGAATGGCAGTGGGGACTGCAGGCCGCGTTCACGATCGTGGCTGTGGTGGCGGCGATGCGAAGTCTGGAGCCGGTCTCGTCGCTTGGCGGGACACGCGCGATGCTTCCCGGCATGGTCGTGACGGCCTGCCTTGCATTGGGCTGTCAGTACATGAGTGAACCCATGCTGCCCCCGATGGCCGACGTGCTGTCGCCGTCATTCGGACCCGTCCCTGGCGAGGCGACCTATGTGCGATGGCTTGGGCTGTATGGGGTGCTCTTCCCCGCCATGTTGCTTCTCGGTCTCAGGCGAGTACCCCCGCTCGTGGTGGTACTGGCCATTGCCGGGGCCGGTTTTCTCGCTGAATTCGGCATGATCGGTGCGCGCGTGCCGCTGCTGACCGTCGCGGTGGCCCTGCTCATGCTTGCCTCGCTGTGGAACAACCGCAAGACTGCGGCAACCGAGGAAATAGCTTCTGCGGACTCCCGTTGAGGAGCCGTCGAGAGCGACCATGCCGCTACCAGCCGAACTCAAGCCCCTTCCCGACTCCAAGTTCGACGCCGACTGTGCGCGTCACCTCTTGAATCGGGCAGGTTTCGGCGGAACTCCGCAGCAGGTGCAGGCACTGGCTGGACTCGGACTCGCCAAGGCCGTGGATCGCTTGGTGAAGTACGAGCCGCTGACCTACACGGATTCGGGCACCGACGAGTTCGACAAGGACATCATCCGCCCGCCGACCGACGAGGAGCGCCGCACGCAGATTCAGGCCCGCCGCTCCAACGACGAGGCCACGCTGCAAAGGTTCGACCGCGAACGCAACCGTCGACAGTCCGACGATCGTGAGCAGTTCCGCCAGGTGCAGAAGTGGTGGCTGAAACGGATGATCGAGTCGCCGCGACCGCTTGAGGAGAAGATGACGCTCTTCTGGCACGGGCACTTCTCCACGGGGTACCGGACCATCGAGGACAGCTGGCACATGTACCAGCAGAACCAGATGTTCCGCCGCTTCGCCACGGGCAACTTCGCGCAGATGGTCCGCGCCGTGGTGCGCGACCCCGCGATGATCAAATACCTCGACAACGACGAGAACCGCAAGGGCAAGCCCAACGAGAATCTGGCGCGCGAGCTCATGGAGCTCTTCACGCTGGGCGAGGGCCGCGGCTACACCGAGCAGGACATCAAGGAGGGCGCGCGCGCGCTGACCGGCCTGACCTTCAAGGACGACGAGGGTGTGTTCCTGATCGACCAGCACGACGGCGGCCACAAGACCATCCTGGGCTTCGGCGGCGCGATCGACGCGGACCGCTTCGTCGATCTGATCCTGGCGCGCAAGGAGTGCCCGGAGTTCATCTGCACCAAGCTCTACCGATTCCTGGTGAACGACGCGCCCGGTGAGCTGGCGCCCGACCAGAAGGCGTTCGTGAAGGGCATGTCGAAGCTGCTGGTGGATTCAAAGGCAGAACTGAAGCCCGTGCTCCGGGCCGTGTTCATGAGCGGGCATTTCCACCACCCTGCCAACCGCGCCGCGATCATCAAGAGCCCGGTGCAACTGATCGTGCAGGCCGTGCGCCAGTTCCACACGCCCGTGCGCGAGCTCAGCGTGCTGAACAGTGCCGCGGACCTGATGGGGCAGAACCTGCTGCAGCCCCCCAACGTGAAGGGCTGGGATGGTGGTCGCAGCTGGATCAACACCAGCACGCTGTTCACGCGCCAGAACCTGCTCGTGTACCTCCTGACGGGTCGAAGCCCGCGCATGCAGGAATGGGAAAGCAGTGAACAGGGCTTCGATGCGCGCCATCTGGTCGACGGCGCACGCAAGACCGATGGCTCGGTGCCCTCCGCCGATGGCGTGACCTGGCTGTTGCGCTGCTCACTGGCAAACTCGGCGCTGCCGGAGCGCGTGCGTGCAATCATGCAGTGCATGGATGCGCGCAAGCTCTCACTGGAGTCGAACGAGGGGGTGATCGAGGCACTCTGCCTTATCACCGCGCTGCCGGAGTACCAACTGTGCTGAAGGAGGCCCCATGATCGATCCCTGCACCGCCTTCTCACGACGGATCTTCATCCGCAATGGCATGGCGCTGGCCAGCCTCGCAAGCACCATTCCCGCGTTCATTCAGGACACCGCACTTGGCATGGTGTCGCAGGCCGCGCGCAATCCGGGCCTTGCCGGCGTGCCCGACAAGCGAATCCTGGTGATCGTGCAACTGGGTGGCGGCAATGACGGCCTGAACACTGTGGTGCCCTACGGCAGCGCCGACTACTTCAACGCACGCCCGAGCATCGGCATTCAGGCTCCCGGCGCGGCCGCCAGTGGTCAAGCGGGCGTGGCGCTTGAACTGGACCGCAAGATCGGCATCGGTCTGCATCCCTCGCTGCGCGGCTTCAAGGAGCTCTACGACGGCGGACAACTCGCCGTGCTGCAGGGCGTGGGCTACCCGAATCCCAACCGAAGCCACTTCACCAGCATGGACATCTGGCACACCGCGCGTCCGGGTGGCAAGGGCGATGGCTGGATCGGACGCTACTTCGACAACACGTGCAATGGCACGCCTCTGCAGGATGGTGCCATCTGCATCGGTCGCACCGCGCCGTTGGCGATGCTTGGAAAGATCCAGAATCCGGTGAGCTTCGAGAGCGCCGACCTGTTCCGCTGGATGGGCACCGAGGTGGACCGGAGCATGGAGAAGGCCTATGAGGAGACCAATCGTGCCGGCGTGCTGCCCGACGTACCGGAGCGCAGTCAGGCTGCGTTCCTCATGCGCACCGCACTTGACGCGCAGGTGAGCAGCGATCGCATCCGCGAGGCGGTGTCGCGACCCATGAAGGCGCCGTGGCCAGCGAGCGATCTGGCGCGCCAGCTCCGCATGATCGCCGCGATGATCGGTGCCGATATGCAGACGCGGGTGTTCTACGCCACAAGCAGCGGCTTCGACACGCATGCCGGGCAGCTCGGGACGCATGCGCGAAACCTGCAGCAGGTGGGGGACGCGTTGGCGGCCTTCCAGAAGGAACTCAAGGCGCAGGACAATGATCAGCGCGTGATCACGCTGGTCTTCAGCGAATTCGGGCGTCGCGTGAAGCAGAACGCCAGCGGCGGAACGGACCACGGCACCGCCGCCCCCTGCTTCCTGATCGGCACGCCGGTGAAGGCCGGCGTGCATGGCACGCACCCGAGCCTGACCGATCTGGATGACGGCGACCTGAAGTTCACGCAGGATTTCCGCGGCGTCTACGCGGCACTGCTGGACGACTGGATGAAGGCGCCGAGCTCGAAGGTGCTTGGCGGCACCTTCACGAAGCCGAAGATCATCCGCGGCTGAGTCTCACTCATCCGGCGAGGGCGGATCGATCGCGTCGTCGAGCCAGCGTGGCTCCACGCCTTCGGGCAGCGCCTCAAGGAACGCGCGCCCATAGGCCTTCGTGGCGATGCGCGCATCCAGCACCACCACCTGACCGCGATCCGTGCTGCTGCGGATCAGGCGCCCGAATCCCTGACGGAATCGGAGGATCGCTCGCGGCAGCGAGTCCTGCCGGAACGGATCGCCGCCGTCGGCCTGCACGCGTTCGCTGCGCGCCTTCACCAGCGGCCGGTCCGGGCTCTCGAAGGGTAGTCGCGTGATGATCACGTTGCGAAGCGCCTCGCCGCGCACGTCGACACCCTGCCAGAAGCTGGTCACGCCGAAGAGCACGCTGCGCGGATCCTCCATGAAGCGCTGCACCATGATGGACCGCTGCATGCCCCGGTTCTGCACGAAGAAGGGATGGTCATCGCGCGCCAGATCGGCCTCCACGCGACGCGCGACACGCTCCATCGTGGCCGCGCTGGTGAAGAGCACGAAGGCGCCTCCATCGGTCGCGCGCACCTGCCACAGGATCCGTTCAGCGAGCGCCTGCTCGTAGTGCGCGTGCGTGGGCTCGGGCATGCTGCGATCGACCAGCAGCCGCACCTGCCGCGCGAAGTCGAAGGGACTTCCCAGCTGGGCGGTGCGCGCGTCGTCGCAGCCGAGTCGGCGGGCCACCAGCGCGAAGTCGCCGCGGCCCGTCGCCAGCGTGGCGCTGGTCAGCGTGACCGAGACCGGCTTGGAGAAGAGATGCTCGCGCAGGATCGGCGCCACGTCCACCGCGGCGGCGGCCACGGTCATGGCGGGTCGGCCGCGGCTCTTGCCACGCGCGCGCGACTCGACCCAGTACACGCATCCCGGCAGTGACTGCGTGATCAGCGCCTCGGCGCTGGCCGCGAAAGCGTCTGCGCGCTCGGCGTAGGCGTTCAACTCGAGGGCGTCGGCCTCCTCCGTGACGTCCTCCTTCAGCAGACGAAGCGTGCCCGCAAGCGCGCGCATCGGATCGCTCAGGCCGTCGGCGACCGTGTCCGGACCCGCGAGCCGTCGCTCGCCGGAGGCCTCGCCGCCCGAAGACGCGAATCGATGCAGATCGAGCGCGAGACCCTCCATCGCGTGCTCGCACGCCTCGACCTGGCGCAACGCGGTGTCCACGCGCGCCTCGGCGCCAGAACGCACGCGCAGGTGCGGCAGGAAACCGCGGCCACCGTTCGCCAGCAGCGCGCGCAGCAGGTGGCGCACCGCCGCCTCCGAGAGCTTCAGCCCGAAATGCTCGCTCGCGATGTCCTCGATCTCGTGCGCCTCGTCCAGGATCACGTGCTGATAGTCGGGCAGGAATCCGCGTCCCCGCGCGCGCAGCGACAGATCGCTGAAGAAGAGCGCGTGGTTGCACACCAGCAGGTCGGCGTTCTCCATGCGCCGGCGTGACGCCTGATAGAAGCACTTCTCGTAGGTCGGACATCGACGCCCCATGCAGTTGTGCGCGTCGCTCTGCGCCTGCTCCCACACGGGCGACGGTGGCTGCACGGGCAGCGACGACAGCGATCCGTCGCGCGTCTCCATGGCCCAGTCCTCAAGCTGGTGCAGCGCGTGACGCTCCTCCTCGTCGGGGAAGAGTCGATCCTGCCGCTGGCTGGCGAGGCGCAGACGACGAAGACTCAGGTAGTTGCCGCGACCCTTCACCAGCACGGCGCTGAACTCGTCGGCGGCCACGGCACGCAGCAGCGGAATGTCCTTCTCGAGGATCTGCTCCTGCAGGCTGATCGTCTGCGTGACCACCACCACGCGCTCGCGACGCTCCACGATCCGGCGAATCGCGGGAATCAGGTACGCGAAGCTCTTGCCCACGCCCGTGCCCGCCTCGACCATCAGGCGCCCCTTGCGCTCCAGCGTCTCCTCGACCAGTTGCGCCATCTGCAGCTGTTGCGGACGGAACTCGAAGCCCGGCAGGCGACGCGCCAGCGGTCCGGTGTCGCTCAGGATGGCTTCGGCATGCAGCGCCACGCGCCAAGGCTAGCGATGGGCGCGGACCATCCGGCACGAATTCACGGGTTGACTCACACCTGGCACTTGCTAACTTACGATGGATATGTCGATGCGAAGTTTCACCTGCCTCCTCGCGTCCGTTTTCATGCTCATGTTGATGGCGGTGGCGCCGGCGATGAGCGAAGCCGAAGCGGACTTTCTACGCCGCTTTCCGGCATGGAAGTCCACCGCCGTGCTCGACCAGCTTCGCGCCACCGACTTCGCGCGCCTCGACGAGACCCACCAGGTGTACCTCGATTACACCGGCGGAAACCTCTATGCGCTGCGGCAGGTCACGCAGCACCAGCGCGATCTGACGCAACACATCTACGGCAACCCCCACTCCGAGAACCCCAGCTCGCAGGCCTCGACGAACCAGGTGGAGGCCACCCGCACCGCGATTCTCGACTTCTTCCGCGCGCCACACGACGAGTACGAGGTGATCTTCACTCCGAACGCCACGGGCGCGCTGCGGATCGTGGGCGAGAGCTATCCGTTCACGCCCGGGAGCCGGCTGCTGCTCAGCACCTGCAACCACAACTCGGTGCTCGGCATCGGCGAATTCGCGCGCGCCGACAAGGCCGAGGTCGACTACATCCCGCTGCGCCGGGAGGACCTGCGCCTTGACGAGACCGCGCTCGCTGCGCAACTCGCGCAGGCGCGCCCGGGCGTGCGCAACCTGCTCGCGTACCCGGCCCAGAGCAACTTCTCGGGCGTGAGGCACCCGCTTGAACTGATCGATCAGGCCCACGCGGCGGGCTGGGACGTGCTGCTCGACGCGGCGGCGTTCGTGCCAAGCAACCGGCTCGACCTGTCCCGCTGGAAGCCCGATTTCGTGAGCATCTCCTTCTACAAGATGTTCGGCTACCCGACCGGCGTCGGATGCCTGCTTGTGCGCAAGGAGTCACTCGCGCGCATGCATCGACCGTGGTTCTCCGGAGGCACCGTCGAGCTGTCGTCGGTGGTCGCGCGCACGCACGTGATGCGCCGCGACATTGCGGGATTCGAGGACGGCACCATCGACTACCTGTCGATTCCGGCCGTGACGTTCGGCCTGCAGCTGATGGACGAGGTCGGCGTCGAGACGATCCACACGCGGGTGGCCTGCCTGACCGGCTGGCTGCTCGAGACGCTGCCCACGCTTCGCCACGCCAACGGCGCCCCGCTCGTTCGGGTGCATGGCCCGAAGGACGCGAACCTGCGTGGTGGCACGGTGCCCTTCTCCCTGCTCGATCCGGACGGCAAGGTGATCGACGTGTCGGCAGCCGCGGCGCTGGCGAGCAAGGCCGGCATTTCGCTGCGCATGGGCGGTTGCTTCTGCAACCCGGGGGCAGGCGAGTCAGCCTTCGGCCTGCAGGCCGCCGACATCCGGGGCGTGCTCGAACGGTGCGCGAACGATGGATCCAAGAGCGCACGCGACGAACTGTTCGAGCGCTTCGGCATCCAAGTGCTGCGTGCCTCGTTCGGCTGGTGCTCGAATTTCAACGACGCACAGTCCCTCGTCACGTTCCTGCGAGGCTTCGTCGACCGTACGGCCGATCAGGTCGGTCGTGCACCAGGGGCTGACAAGGCACGAGAGTCTTCGTAGCCGGGCCGGGGCACCCGCGCCCGGCGCGGGCGGTCGACAAAACTTCTGGAATCGCACCACCGCGCAAGCGAGTTCGTCTGGGCTATCGGAAAACGAGACATGCTCCTCCGACAGATCAACGACTCGACGCTCGCCCAGTACGCCTACCTGATCGGCTGCCAGCGCACCGGCGAGGCGATCGTGTTCGATCCCGAACGTGACGTGGACCAGTACATCGAGCTCGCCGCGCGCGAGGGACTGCGGATCGTGGCCGTGGCCGAGACGCATATCCACGCGGACTTCCTCAGCGGCGCGCGGGAACTGGCGGCGCGGATCGCTGCACAGGTCTACGTGAGTGGCCTGGGCGGCGAGGATTGGCAGTCGCGATGGGTCGGCCCCTACGCCCACACGCTGCTGAACGACGGCGACACCTTCAAGGTGGGCAACATCCTCTTTCAGGCCGTGCACACGCCGGGCCACACGCCCGAGCACATGAGCTATCTGGTGACCGATGTCGGTGGTGGCGCAAGCGCGCCCATCGGCATGATCACCGGCGACTTCGTGTTCGTGGGCGACCTTGGGCGCCCCGATCTGCTGGAGAGCGCGGCCGGCATGGCGGGCATCGCCGAACCGAGCGCGCACGCCCTCTGGCGCAGCGCAAGCCGATTCGTGAAGCTCGCGGACTCGATCCAGGTGTGGCCCGCGCACGGCGCAGGCAGCGCATGCGGCAAGGCGCTGGGCGCGATTCCGCAGTCGACCGTGGGCTACGAGAAGGCCAACAGCCACGCGCTGAAGCTGGTGGGAAGCGAGAAGCGCTTCGTGGAGGACATCCTGGCGGGCCAGCCCGAGCCGCCCGCGTACTTCGGGCGCATGAAGGCGTTGAACCGTGATGGGGTGCCGCTCATGCCGCGCCTGCCCGAACCACGGCGCGTCGGGCCCGAGGTGGCGGTGGCAGCCGGCACCACCATCATCGACACGCGCGCGTGGGCCGCGTTCCGCGATGGTCACCTGCGTGGTGCGCTGCAGGCGCCCCCCGGCAAGATGCTGCCGATGATCGTGGGCTCCTACGCGGATCCCGAGGCCCCGATCCTGCTGGTCGCGGACGCGGCGCGTGTGCCGCACATCGTGCGTGATCTGGTGCGCATCGGCCACGACCGCATCGAGCACTTCATCACGCCCGAGGACATCGCGAAGGTGCCGGGGCTCGTGCGTTCGAAGGAGTGCGCGCCGCAGGAGGCGAACGACCTGCGCACGAAGGCCTTCGTGCTGGACGTGCGTGGCGCGAGCGAGCATGCCACGGCCGCGCTTCAGGGCTCCACGAACATTCCCTACACGCGGCTCGCCAAGCGACTGCAGGAATTGCCGCGCGACCGTCCGATCCTGGTGCATTGCGCGCTGGGTGGTCGAAGTGCCGCGGCCACCGCGTTGCTTGAGCGCGAGGGGTTCAACGTGACCAACGTGGCGGGTGGCTTCGAGGGTTGGCGCAAGGCTGGCCTGCCGACCGCGCTGCCCACGGGCTCCGCCGCGGTCGGCGGCTGAACGCCGATTCAGTTGCAGCAGGCGCCGCCGCTTGGGGCGCACGCCTTCGGCGCCGAAGCCAGCGGCGCACGGTTCCACGGCATCTTCGAGAGCATGGTCGCCAGCGCGCAGATGCCGGTGAGTCCTGCGAAGAGGAGTCCCGCAGCCACGGCGCCGATCGCGGCGAGGAACCACGGGCTCACGAACACTGCAAGCGCGGTCAGGCCAAGCAGCATCGCTCCCACCGTGATCATCACCTGTCGCATGAGCGGCAGCGGCGCCGATGCGTTGCGTTCGGCCGGCAGGCCCGCCTTGAACCATCCGACGATGCCGCCCTCGATCACGCGCACGTCGGTGCGACCGGCGGCCCACAGCGCCTCGGCCACCTTGCGGGCGCGGCTTCCGGAGCGGCACATCACCAGCGTCTGGCGAACGCGGTCGGGCGAGGGGAAGCCGCTCACCGAGAAGACGGAACTGGGGAACAGCGCCGCGCCGGCGACATGCTCACGGCGATGCTCGTCAGGCTCGCGGAGATCCACGATGAAGGCCTCGCCACGCTCCACCAGTCGCGCGGCCTCGGCGGGCGCGACGGTCGGGCTGGCGACGGAGGGCGACGCAAGGGCGGAGGCGGTGCTCATGGTGCGTATTGAACCCGATGCACGCCCGGTGTGCGAGAAAAATCGCGGATTTTCGCACGGACCGAAAGTCCGCGGAATCAGTCTCCGGATTCGGTCTTGAATCCCAGCGGCTTGCGGGCGGGCAGCCCCTGATCACGCGGATAGAGCCGGACCGTTCTGGCCATCTTGCGCACCGCCACGATGGTGCCGGTGGGCGTGCGCTCGGTCGCAGCGACCTCGCCCTGCAGTTCCTTCAGCGCGCGCGCGGCTTCCTCGATCTCGTCCGGGGCCTTCTCGCCCTTGATCGCCAGCAACAGGCCATCCACCTTGACGAGCGGAAGCGCCAGTTCGACGAGCGTGGCCAGGCCACCGACCGCGCGGCACACAACGGCATCGAAGCTCTCGCGCAATCCGCCCTTCCACTCCGCCAGTTCCTCGGCGCGCGTCTGCCGCACGGTGACATTCGTGAGCGCGAGCCGCTGCACGACCTCCTCGAGGTAGCGAACCTTCTTGCCCACGCTGTCGACCAGCATCACCTGCACATCCGGCATGGCGATCGCAAGCGGAATGCCCGGGAATCCCCCGCCGCTTCCAAGATCCACGATCGACTTCGCGCCACACTCGGCCACGAACGGCACCAACGAAAGACTGTCCGCGACATGTCGAACCCACGCCTCGGCGGGATCACGCACGGCGGTCAAGTTGAAGCGCTCGTTCGCCTCAAGCAGCGCCTCCAGATGCGTCTGCAACTTTTCCAGATCGCCGGGCTCCAGCTCGACGTGCTGGGCGGCGAGCACCTCGAAGAATGCGGGGGTCGGCCTGCCGGCTCGGTTCATGCGACGGCTCCCAGTCGTTCCACGCCGCGGGCACGACGCATGGCGAAGTTGCACAGAAGGCCCGTGCCGATCCACAGCGCCACAAGGCTGCTGCCACCATAGCTGATGAATGGCAGCGTGACGCCCGTGACCGGCATCACGCCCAAGGTCATGCCCGTGTTGAGGACCAGTTGCGCGATGAAGGTGCCCGCGATCCCCGTGGCCGCGAACCGCGAGAAGGGCTCGCGCGCGCCGCTGGCGACCAGCAGCGCACCGAACGCGTAGAGCAGCCCGAGCCCCCACGTGACCACGCCGCCGAAGAAGCCCCATCGGCAGCAGATCACCGCGAAGATCATGTCGTTGTGCTCCTCGGGCAGGCGATTGAAATGCACGAGCGCCTGCGCGCGCTCGCGGCCCACGCCGAAGAGTCCGCCGCTTCCGGCGAGCGTCATGGCTCGATCGCCCTGGAATCCGATGTCCCCCACGAACGAGTCGTCGCCCCGGATCTGCGCCATCAGCGCGTCCACGCGATCGCGCTGATGCGGCTTCAGGAACGGATAGCTCAGCGGCGCGCCAAGCGCGACCACGCCCACCAGCAGGCTGATGTGCAGCAGCCTTGCGCCCGCGGCGATGGCCATGGCGATCACGGCGGGCGCGAACATGAGCGCCGTGCCGAGGTCGGGCTCGATCAGGATCAGCAGCATCGGTGGCGCGGCCAGCAGGAACGGCATCAGGAAGGCCCCGAAGCGTCGCAGCGATCGCGCCCGAAGCCACTGCGAGAGCGCGAGCACCACGGCGATCTTGGCGATCTCACTGGGCTGGAACTCGAACAGTCCCAGACTGATCCAGCGACGCGCGCCGTTCTTGGGCCGCACCAGCCACTCGGGCGTGCCGGGGATCAGCACGAAGATCAGGAGCACCAAGCTGATCAGGTAGAGCGGCCACGCCACGCGCGTCAGCGTGCGGGAACCCGGCAGCATCATGGCGGCGGCGCACAGGAAGCCGAACACGCCGAAGATCGCCTGACGCCGCGCAAGGCTCGGTACGGTGGTGTCGATGGCCAGCACGCCCTCGAGCGTGAGCAGCGCCGCCGCGAGCAGCGGCACCCAGCCCGCATTCAGCACCCACGCCATCACGCCGCGACGGCCGATCTCCACGCCCTCACCAAGTGGCTGCATCGCGCCGCGCGTGAAGGTGGTCATCATTCCGGATCCTCGCGCTCCGGCGGATCCGGCTCGCCACTGCCCTTGTCGAAGCGCGCGCGCGTGCGGCCACGGCTCTTCTGCGCGTCCGCGCGCTCCGAGCCCAGATACCCCTCGTCCAGGAGCGCCTGCACCACCTGCTCCGCCACGGGACCTGCGGTCTTGCCGCCACTGCCGCCATACTCCACCAGCACGGCCACCGCGTAGCGCGGCTCGCTGTCGCCCCGATCGCTCACCAGGCCGGTGAACCAGGCGTGATCCAGTCCGCGGATCGAACGCTCGCGCGTGCCGTCGCCGTCCTCGTCCCAGACCATTGGCGGCGCCTGCGCGGTTCCGGTCTTTCCCATCACACGCACGCCGGGCAGGTCGAAGATCGCCTCACGCGTGCCGTCGCCGTAGCGCACATGGTGTCCCGTGCCGTGATTCGACTCGATGGCCTGCCGCAATCCCTCCAACGCGCGTCGGCGCGCCTCGGCGGGAATCTCCAGCGAGCCCGTCCGACGATCCGGCGGAAGGGCCGCGTCGTCCCGCACCACACGTGCGTCCATCAGCAATCCTCCGCGCGCCAGCGTGGCGAAGGCGTTCGCGGCCTGCAGCGGCGTCCACGCCACCGGTCCCTGACCGATGCCCAGGATGATCGTCGTGAACGCGTCACGCCGAGCCTCCAGCTTCTTCATGTCCTCGTCGTTGGGAACGATGCCGGCGCTCTCGCCGGCGTCGCCGCGGCGATCGGCGGGCAGCGGCCCCTGCAGGCCCGTGCCAAGCGTGCGGCCAAGCCCAAGTTCGCGATACCACTCCACCACGCCGCGCAGGCCCATCTTCTGCGCCACGCTGAAGAAGTAGATGTTGCAGCTTCGACTCAGCGCGGCCTCGATCGACAGCGGTCCACCCACGATCGACGAGTGCGTGGACATGTCGTGCTCGGGCCGCCAGATCCAGCAGCGCGCGCGATCCTTGAACTCGGGATAGAAGTGGCCGTTGCACGCGATCGCGGCGGCCGCGCCCAGTCGCCCCGCGGCCACGGCGCCCGCGTAGATCAGCGGCTTCACGATCGATCCCGGCGGATAGACCGCCTCGGCCGCGCGATTCAGGCCGGGCTGCAGGCGGCTGCGCTCGGCGGGCGTGAGCTCCGCGCCATCATCGCGCGAGGGCCAGCTTGCAAGCGCAAGCACGTCGCCCGTCTCGACCTCGATCACCACCGCCGCGCTGGCCAGCTTGGTGCCGTCGGGCAGCGTCTCCTTGCCGCCATGTTGCCAGGGCTGCACGCGGGTCAGGCCGAACCGCGGATTCAGGATCGCCTGCACTCGAGCCTGCAGTTCCGCGTCGATCGTGAGCCGCAGGTCCTTGCCCGGCACCGGGTCCGTTCGCTCCACCTCCTCGGTGTCGCGACGCTGGCGCACCTGCCCTCGCCGGCCTCGCAGCCAGTCCTCGTAGGCCGCCTCAAGCCCGGACGAACCGATGCTGTCGGGAATCGACTCGCTGTAGCCACCAAGATCGACCGTGCCATCCTCGAGCACGAAAGGGCGCCGCTGCTTGTCCTCGGCCCACACCGCGTCGCGCACCTCGCCGACCACGGAATCCAGCACGCCCGGCACATGCACCGTCACGCTGCCACTGCGACGGAGCGGCATCGGCAGCGTGCCGGTGTCCAGCCGCACGTCCGCAGCACTCCAGGGGTGCACGCGGCGCGTGCCGTCGACCACCTCGACGGTGCCCGGACACTCGTCGGCGAGCTTGCGCAACGCGAAGGCGACCGCATCGGGCACGTGCCGCACCACCACATGGCTCGATTGCTGCTCCGAGATGGGCTTCAGACGCTTTCCCTCATCGGCCTGCGCGCGTCGTCGCTCCACCAGCCGCTCCACGCGCTCGCGCACGTGCGCCATCTCAGCGTCGAGACGCTCGCGCGGCACTTCGCAGAGGCGCGCGACCTCGTCAAGCACCCCGTCGAGCTCGGCCTCCGCCTCGGGCAGGCGAAGCGAGATCACCCCCTGTCGCGCGTCGCGGGTCACGCGCGCCCACAACGAGCGCCCAAGACTCGACCGCGCGGCACGCTGCGCCCGTTCGCGTGCCCACGTGCCGTCGATCACCTTGTAGTGGATGGCCACGTCCCACGCCGGCACGTCCTGGGCCAGCACCCGACCCTGACGGTCCAGGATCCGGCCTCGGATCGTCGGCAGCCAGTCCGCCGTGTCCAGGCGCGACTCCGCCTTCTCCAGATAGTGCTCCCCCTGCCACACGGTCAGTGCCCACAGACGCACCGAGAGCACCGCGACCGCCCCCATCGCCACGACGGCGAGGAACCCGAGCCTGCGGCGCGCCCGCAGGGCCGCGGCGTTGGCGGTGGCGACCATGGCGCGATCGTATCGCGTGGGCCATCACGATCGCCGCTAGGATTCCCGATCCCGCGCAGCACGCGCGCAACGGAGCACACACCCATGGAATGCGGCATCGTCGGTCTTCCCAACGTCGGCAAGAGCACCCTGTTCAACGCGCTCACCAGCGCGGGCATCGCCGCCGCGAACTATCCGTTCTGCACGATCGAGCCCAATGTCGGCGTGGTGAGCGTGCCCGACGGGCGTCTGGCGTCGATCTCCCAGCGGATCAAGAGCGAGAAGATCCTGCCGGCGAGCGTTCGTATCGTGGACATCGCGGGCCTCGTGCGCGGCGCGAGCGAAGGTGAGGGCCTTGGCAACAAGTTCCTGAGCCACATCCGCGAGGTGGACGCGATCCTTCATGTCGTGCGCTGCTTCGAGGACCCCGACGTGATGCACGTCGACGGCGGCCCGGATCCGATCCGGGACATCGAGACGATCGACACCGAGCTGGCGCTGGCCGACCTGCAGGGCGTGGAAGCGAACCTGGAGAAGCAGCAGCGTGTGGCGCGCAGCGGCGACAAGGAGGCGATCGCGAAGGTGGCCTATCTCGAGAAGGCGTTCGCCTTCCTGCGCGACGGCAAGCCCCTGCGCGGCGGCACCTGGACCCCCGAGGAACTGGCCATGGGCCGCGGCCTCGGCCTGATCACCGCCAAGCCCGTGCTCTACGTGGCGAACGTGAACGAGAGCGACCTTGAGGGAAAGGGCCCGATGGTGATGAAGGTGCGCGAGCGCGCCAAGGCCGAGGGCGGCGGCGTGGTGGTGGTCTGCGCGAAGATCGAGAGCGAACTGGCGGAGCTCTCGGAGAGCGACCGCAAGGAGATGCTGGAGAGCCTGGGCATGAAGGAGCCGGCGCTCGCCACGGTCGCCCGCGCCGCCTACGACCTGCTGGGCCTGCAGAGCTACTTCACCGCGGGCCCGAAGGAGATCCGCGCCTGGACGATCCGCAAGGGCGACACCGCCCCGCAGGCCGCCGGCGTGATCCACACCGACTTCGAGAAGGGCTTCATCCGCGCGGAGTGCTATCTGGTGAAGGACCTCGAGGCGCTCGGCAGCGAGAAGGCGATCCGCGAGGCGGGCAAGCTGCGCAGCGAAGGCCGCGGCTACGTCATGCAGGACGGCGACGTGGTGCACTTCCTGTTCAACGTCTGACGCGCGAGCTTCAGGAAAAACCTTGATTTCGTGAGGGATCACCTCGGCGATTCTCTGTTATACTGGTGAGGACACCCCGGATTGGCCGTGCGTGGCCCGCTTGCGAGTTTCCCCCGAAGTCCCTCTGATGCCATTCCAACGCTTCCTCGTCCTGACCGCTCTGGTCGTCTCCCTGCCCGCCTCCGCTTCGGTGCTGCTGACCGATGGCGACTTCGGGACGGCCACCCTGTCGAACTTCGGCACCACCACCACCAGCCGTCTGGAGACTGGAGGTAACCCAGGCGCGCGCATCCAGATCACCACGGTTTCCGGCGCCGGCACCGGCGGTCTGGTGATCAACGACACCGCCGTCACGGGGCCGCTCGAGGGCGCCTCGTTCGACTTCGGCCTGTCGGTGCTGAAGGGCGCCGGGTCGTTCGGCCAGGGTCAGGCTGTCGGGCTGGCCCTCCGGCAGGGTTCCACCGTGTGGGTCAGCTTTCTCTACATCACCGGGGTGCGCTCGTCCTGGACGGACCAGACCGCCGCAGGCACCCTCCGCGCCGCCGATTTCAACCGGGTTGTAGGAACGGCCACGGGCGGGCCGGCGCTGAACGGCAGCGTGACGACCTACTTCGGGTTCTACGCCGCCAACTCCAACAGCGGCACCCTGACCCAGTACTACGACAACTTCAAGCTCACGATCACCCCGGGTGCCGTGCCGGCCCCGGGCGCCGCGGCGCTGGTGGGCTTGGCGGGCCTGATCGCTCGTCGCCGCAAGGCCTGAGCGGGCGGCTGATTTCGGGATCACAGCTCAAGGATTCATGGGCCCTTGCCACGCGCCGGGGCCCCTTTGCTTTTGGGGGGCTAGCGCAGCTTCAGCAGCACCAGCGCGGCCATCGCGCACAGCACGCCCAGCAGCCAGAACCGCGCGACGGTCTGCGTCTCCTTCCAGCCACCCAGCTGGAAGTGATGGTGGATCGGCGCGCATCGCAGCACGCGACGACCCGTGCCAGTCAGCTTGCGCGTGATCTTGAAGGTGCCCACCTGCAGCGCCACGCTGAGCGCCTCCAAGTAGAAGACGCCTCCCACCACGACCAGCAGGAACTCCTGCCGCACCGACACGAAGATCACCGCGAGCAGGCCGCCCAGCGCCAGACTGCCGGTGTCACCCATGAACACGCTGGCTGGCTGGCAGTTGAACCAGAGGAATCCGATGCACGCGCCCGCCATCGCGCCCGCGATCACCATGAGCTCGCGCGCCTCGGGCACATGCGGCACCAGCAGGAAGTAGCTGAAGCGCGGACTCGAGGCGATGCCCACGACCACCATCGCCATGATGCCCGCGATGATCGCGAGTCCGGTGGCGAGTCCGTCCATGCCGTCGGTCAGGTTCACCGCGTTGCTTGTGCCCATCACGAACATGCACGCGATGAAGGTGAACCAGAACCCCCCAAGGATGATCACGTTCGACGCCACCGCCGGCTGCGTGAAGTTCTCGAGCACAGGTGTGGGCGGATAGGTGCGCTGGAACGGCAGGTTCAGCACCACCGCGTCCACGCTCTGCGCGTGGCGATACAGGAACCACCCCGCCACGGCACCGATGCCGATCTGGAAGAGCAGCTTCTCCCATGGCAGCAGGCCGTCGCGGCTGCCCGGCTGTCGACGCGCGGCGTTGAGCTTGAGCCAGTCGTCGAAGCTGCCCAGGATGGCCAGCATGACCATCACCACCATGGCCACCTTGGCGGGCATGCTGTGCCACAGGTCGGCCAGCAGCAGACTGGTCAGCGTGATCGATCCGATGATCAGGATGCCGCCCATCGTGGGCGTGGCGGCCTTCTCCTTCATCAGCTCGTTCAGGGTCAGGTTGTGGAATTCGGGGTTGTCACCGACCTTGCGTTGCCGCAGCCAGCCGATCACCGTCGGCCCCGCCACCCGCACCAGCACGAAGCTCAGGATCACCGCCAGGAAGGCCCGAAACTCCAGCTGATACATGACCTGCACGACCGCGTAGAGGCCGCGCTCGTCGAGCCAGTTCTGGAAGAGTTCGACCAGGTTGAAGAGCATGCCGGTGCGCCGGGCAGTTCATCGGCCCGCGAAGGCGCTCTTCTTCGCTTCCTGTGCGGAGGAAATTGCGGCGACCAGTCGCTCCATGCCGCTGCCGCGCGACCCCTTCACAAGCAGCGCGTCGCCGGGCTTCAGCAGCGCAGCAAGCCGGGAGGCGTCGGCGGCAAGATCGGCGCTGCTTTCCATGCGGGCATCCGGCGCCGTCGCACGCAGCCCCACGGCCAGATGCCGGGTCAGTTGCCCACACGTGATGCACAGGTCGGGCGGACCGCCGGCGAAGGCCGTGGCCAGTTCGCGCCCCACCATGGCGTGCAGCGCCGGGCCTTCCTCGCCCAGTTCCAGCATGTCCCCAAGCGCCACCACGCGGCGCGCGCCCGCGGGTGCCAGTTCGGCGAAGGTTCGCACGGCTGCCAGCACCGAGTCGGGGTTGGCGTTGTACGCGTCGTTGAAGACGGCGATGCCGCCATGATCGGCCCGCACCAGCCGCATGTCGGCCGGTTCCACGGCGGACATGCCCTCGAACACCTTCTCCACCGGCAGCCCCAGACTGGCCAGCGCCGCCACCACCCCCACGGCGTTCATGGCGTTGTGCGCGCCCGGAAGGCGGATGGTGAAGGTTCGCTCCCCCAGCGGCGTGTCGATGCGGATCTCCTGCGAGCCATCCGCGCGCTGCACCCGGCCGCGCAGACGGAAGGCGCACAGGCCGCGCGTGCCGAAGGCGTGGATGCGGCCGCCCGAGGGCAGGTTCTCGCGGAACGCCTCATGCAGAAGGTGGTCCTGATCGCCATGCACCACGAACAGGCCCGCCGGCTGCAGGCCTCGCGCGATCGTGCACTTCTCGCGCGCGATCGCCTCGCGCGAGCCAAGCCCGCCCAGATGCGCGGTGCCCGCGTTCATGACCATCGCCACGCGCGGCGCCGCCATGCGCGAGAGCGGTTCGATCTCGCCGGGGTGGTTCATGCCGATCTCGATGACCAGGAAGCGCGAGTCGGCAGGGGCCGCAAGCAGCGTGAGCGGCACGCCCAGGTGGTTGTTGAAGCTCTTCGGACTGGCGTGGGTCGGGCCGATAGCGGCGCAGGCACCCTCCACCAGCCGGCGCGTGGTGGTCTTGCCGGCGCTGCCCGTGATGGCGATGCACCAGGCGCTGGGCATGCGCGCGCGCCACGCGGCGGCCATCGCCTGCACCGCCACCAGCGTGTCCTTCACCAGAAGGCGCGGCAGACCATGGCCCGGAACCTCGCGGTGCACCAGTGCCGCGGCGGCACCCCGCTCGGCGGCGGCCTTCAGGAAGTCATGCGCGTCGAAGCGATCGCCCTTCAGCGCCACGAAGAGTCGGCCCGAGAGATCCTCGCGCGTGTCGGTGCCGACGCCCGTGACCGCCTGCGGCGGCGCATCGAGCCATCGACCCCCGGTGATCTCGGCGATCTCCTGCGGCGTGAGCCAGTTCACGCCAAGGCTCCCACGGACTGGAGCGCCTCACGCGCGACCAGCCGGTCGTCGAAGGGGCGCTTCGCCGCTCCGACGATCTGATAGTCCTCGTGACCCTTGCCAGCGATCACCACCGCGTCACCGGGCCGTGCCATCTGCACGGCTGCGTGAATCGCCTCGCGGCGATCGACCACGCTGCGCACGCGATCCGCCCGATGCGGCGGTACGCCCGCCTCGATCTCGCGGATGATCGCCGCAGGATCCTCGGTGCGCGGATTGTCGCTGGTGATCACGATGCAGTCGGCGAACTCGCTCGCCACGCGCGCCATGCGCGGTCGCTTCGTGCGGTCGCGATCGCCGCCGCAACCGAAGACCACGATCAAGCGACCCTCCTGCGGCAGGGCCGGACGAACGGCTCGCAGCACGTTCAGCAGCGCGTCGTCGGTGTGCGCGTAGTCCACCATCACCGCGAAGGGTGCGTCGGGATCGGTCACAGGCTCGAGACGGCCGGGTGGCGCGCTGGCCCGCGACATGGCGCCTTCGAGCGCCGCGCGCTCCACGCCCAGCGCCCACGCCCCCGCCACCGCCTGCAGCGCGTTCATGCAGTTGTGACGGCCCATCATCGGCAGTCGCGCGGACACCTGCCCCCATGGGCCTTCCAGTCGCACGCGCATGGAGCCGAGCTTCGCCTCCAGCACGCTCACCTGCGCGTCGAGCGACTCGCCACCCGCGAAACCGCAGCGCAGGATCCGCGCGCGGCAGTCGCGCACCATGCGCGCATAGGCCGGATCATCGGCGTTCACGATCGCGGTCGCGCCAGGCGCGAGTCCCTCGAACAGTTTCGCCTTCGCCGCGGCGTAGTTCTCCATCGTGCCGTGATAGTCCAGGTGATCGCCGCTCAGGTTCGTGAAGATGCCCACGCCGAAGTCGATGCCGACCACACGGCCCTGGTCCAGCGCATGGCTGCTGGTCTCCATGCTCACGCCCATGCATCCGTTGTCACGCATGCGCGCAAGCAAGGCCGCCAGCTCGATCGCACCCGGGGTGGTGAGCTCGCTGGTGACGGTGCGCGCGCCATCGTCGATCTGCACGGTTCCGATCAGGCCGAACTTCCTGCCCGCCTGCGCCATGCACTGCTGCAGAAGGAAGGCGATCGTGGTCTTGCCGTTCGTGCCGGTGACCGCCGCCGCGCTCAGGCTGCGCGCCGGAAAGCCGTGGAAGGCGTGCGCCAGTTCCGCCGCGGCGAGCGCGGGCTGATCCGCCCGGAGCGCTGGCGTGCCCGAGGGCACCACGGTGCCAGACGCCGCGACCACCGCCACCGCACCCTTGGCGATCGCGTCGGCGATGAAGGCGCCACCATCGGCCTTCGCGCCGCCGCGTGCCACGAACAGCGTGCCCGCCGTCACCTTCCGGCTGTCGTCCGCGATGTTCGTGACGTCCGCGTCGCCAGACCCCTCCTGCCTCACGCTCGGAACCAGTGCAAGCAGTTGGGAGAGCCGCATGCGGAAAATGTACCTACACGATCAGCATGCAGTCGCCATAGGAATAGAAGCGATAGCCCTCGCGTTGCGCAAGCGCGTAGAGCGACTTCAGGCGATCCAGCCCCACGAACGCGCCGACCAGTGCCAGCAGCGTGCTGCGCGGCAGATGGAAGTTCGTCATCAGGGCGTCGACGTGACGGAAGCGGAAGCCCGGCTGGATCATCAGGCTGGCCTCGTCGCGCCAGAGTCGCTCCGGAAGCGGATCGGGCAGGCTTTCAAGCGCCCGCACGGTGGTGGTGCCCACGACCACGCGCCGCCCCTTCCGTTCACGATCGTGCAGATTCGCAAGCGTTTCCATCGGCACCTCAAAGCGCTCGCGATGCATCGCGTGCTGCGCCAGCCACTCCGTCTCGACGGGCTTGAAGGTGCCCATCCCGACCTCCAGCGTGACCTCGGCGCGGCGCACCCCCGCGGCCGCAAGCCGCGCCAGCAGATCCGGCGTGAAGTGCAGGCCCGCCGTGGGCGCCGCCACCGAGTGCATGCGCGAGTCGCTCGCGTAGACGGTCTGGTAGCGCTCGCGGTCGAACGCGTCGGGACGTGCGGAGTCGCCGCGAGCCTTCAGGATGTAGGGCGGCACAGGCGTGCGGCCCGCACGCTCGATCGCGGCGTGCGCGTCCACGCCGTCATCGAACGCGACCACCCACCCCTCGCGCGTCTTCTCCACGCAGGTCACGGCCTCGGCAGGCGCGCCATCCTCACCCATCATCGCAAGGCGCTCACCCGCATGAAGCTTCTTCGCACCACGCGCCAGCAGCAGCCAGTGACCCGTTCCCACGGGCGCGGCAAGCAGTCCCTCGAAGAGCCGGCCGTCTCGCTCGCGGCGAAGCACCAGGCGCGCGTGCACCACGCGCGTGCGGTTCACGAACAGCGTGTCCCCGGCGTGCAGCCAGGCGCCGATGTCCCGGACATGCAGGTGATGCACGCGATCACTCGCGCGCTCGATCACCATCATGCGCGCGCTGTCGCGTGGTTCGGCCGGTTGCGCCGCGATGCAGCGCTCGTCGAACGGATAGTCCAGATCGTCGGCGCGAAGTCCCTGGCTCATGTGACATCCGGCGACGGGAATGCGCTCTCGACGCGCACACCCGGATCGATCCGCCGGCCTCGAAGCCAGTCCGCCCACGCCATCGCCTTGCCACCGGGCGGCTGCACCTCGATCGGACGCACGGCGCCCGGCGCACACGCCACCGCACCATCCGCCAGCAGCGTTCCGGGTGCACCAGCACCCTCGGCCGGACCCACGCGAAGCCAGCGCAGATCCTGTCCTGCCACGCGCACCAGACACCCTGGCCATGGCTGGAGGCCGTTCACCCGCAGGCGAACGCGATCCGCCGACTGATCAAGGCTCACGCTTGCATCGACCTTCGAGAGCTTCGCCGCGCGACAGGAATGCGACTCATCCTGCGCAAGGCCATCACCCTGCCCCCGCAGCAGCCGATCCACCACTCGCAGCATCATCGGAACCGATTCACGCGACACGCGATCAAGCACCTCACCCGCCGTCTCCTGCGAACCCAACTCGGTTTCGAAGGAATCGAGGATCGTTCCCGCATCCATTCGATCGGCCACCGCGATCGCGCACACGCCGATCCGAGACTCGCCCGCAAGCATCGCGCGCTGAATCGGAGCCGCGCCACGCCACCGCGGCAGCGCCGACGGATGCAGGTTCACGCTCAAGCGGCCCGCACGCAACGCCGGCCCAAGCTTCTGTCCGAACGCCACCACCACCAGCGGGCCTCCGGCGCCGCGGATCGCCTCAAACGCCTCGCCCTGATTCGCGTCCTCGGTGCGGACAAGTTGCACACCCTTGGCAAGCGCCCACTCGGACACGGGCGTGGGCACCAGCTTCAAACCGCGGCCAGCAGGGCGATCGGGCTGGCTCACCACCACGCGCAGCAGTCCCGACGCATGCAGCGCCTCAAGCGTGGGCACGCCCAGCGAGCCGCTTCCCAGAAACGCCACGCCGCGTGCCGCGTCAGCCACCCGACTCCAACTCCTTCACCGCGCGACGCACGCGCAGACGGTCCAGCGCGGTCATGCGGTCGATGATCAGGATGCCCTCGAGATGGTCGAACTCGTGCTGCCACACGCGCGCGATGAAGTCGCCGCTCTCCATGCGGAAGGGCTTGCCCTCCACATCCAGGGCCTCGATCACCGCATGCGGCTGGCGGCGGATCTCGCCGCGGATGCCGGGAAGGCTCAGGCAGCCCTCGTCGTGCGCCTGCAACTCGCCGTCGAAACCGCTCAACACCGGATTGATGTAGGTCATGTGCGGATGCGTGCCGTCGGCATGCGGACCGGTCACGAAGATGCGCAGGCTTTCGCCCACCTGCGGCGCCGCCAGACCGATGCCCTCCTCCTCATCCATGATCTCGAACATCTCGCGCACCAGGTCGCGGATCGAGTCGTCGACCCGCTCGACGGACTTGGCGCGCCGTCGCAGCACGGGATCCGGATACAGGACGATCTGCCGCTTGCGGGCCATCCCGAAATCGTAGTCCGATGGCCGGAAGGCTGCGTCCGTGCGTTGACCGGCTGCGGATATGCCCATACCTTTCCCTACTTCACCGCGCAGCGGCGGAAACACATGATCTTCCCGTGGAAAAAGAACGCAGACGGTGCCCAGCCCTCCGGTGAGGGTGCCGCGGAGAAGCCCGTGAAGGGCGCACCGCAGCAGCCGCAGCCCGAGAAGTCGGCGAAGTTCCTGCAGCACGCGGGAGCGATCGCCAGGACCGGCAACAACGAGTACGCGCTGCAGCTGTTCGCCAACGCGATCAAGCTGGACCCGGGCAACATGGCGGCGCACAACGCCATGTTCGAGTCGGCCGTGCAGTACCTCCAGAGCGGTGGCAAGCCCGCCACCGGCAAGGAACTCAGGGACGTCGATGACGGCAGCGGCAACTTCGCCAAGCTTGCCGCGGCCGAGTTCATCTGGATGAAGGACCTGAACAACCTCTCTGCGGCCATGAAGCTGCTGGAGTTCGCAGGCAAGCTCAAGCTCGAGGAGCTGGGCCAGTGGCTCTCGCCACGCGTGCTCAACCTGCTGCGGGGGCATCAGAAGAAGAAGCCGAACAAGAAGGACTGGGTGCTCGGCAAGGACCTCTTCTCGGCAGTCAACGCCTGGAACGAGGCCTTCGCGTGCGGCGAGGCGGCGGTCGCGATGGATCCATCCGACGGCGCGTTGATTCAGGAGCTCAAGCAGCTCACTGCAGCGCGCGCGATCCAGCAAGGTGGCTACAACAAGACCGCTGGTCAGGAAGGCGGCTTCCGCGCCAACATCAAGGACGCGGAGAAGCAGAAGCAGCTCACCGATCAGGATGCGGTCGCCGGCACCGCCGACGTCGAGGCACGGAATCTGGAGCGCGCCAAGAAGGACTACGAGGAGCGCCCCGAAGTTCCTGAGCACGTGCAGAAGTACGCCTCGCTGCTTCGCAAGAAGCAGACATCCGAGGGCGAGGATCAGGCGCACGACATCTACATGGATGGCTTCAAGCGCCTGGGCGAATACCGCTTCCGCATCGCCGCGGGCGACATCCGAATCGCGCAGAGCCGACGCACCGTGCGCGCCGCGCAGGAGAAGGCGACCGCCAATCCCACCGACGCCGCCGCGCAGGCCGCATCGAAGGCCGCGCGCGACGCGAATCTGGAGCTCGAGGGCGCGGAGTACGCCGAACGCATGGAGAAGTACCCCACCGATTGCGGCCTGAAGGCCGAGGTGGGTCGCATCCGCTTCGAGCTGGGCCGCTTCGAGGATGCCATGCCCTGCTTCCAGCAGGCCAAGGACGAGGCGAAGTACCGCGTCATGGCCGCGCACATGCTGGGCAAGTGCTTCGCCGCGCAGGGTTGGCACAGCGAGGCCGTCGACGAGTTCAAGGAGGCCGTCCGCGTGCTCGACGCGGGCAACCCCGAACGCGAGCTCGACATCAAGTACGACCTCATGGTCAGCCTCATGGAGCAGGCGAAGGGCGAGCGCAACGCGCAGGCCGCGCGTGACGCCGCCGAGATCTGCTCCTACATCCTGCGCAAGAACATCGCATATCGCGACATCCGCGAGCGCCGCAAGCAGGTTGACGCGCTCGTGAAGGAGATCGCAGGCTGATGGCCCCTGCTCCCGCGGGCGGCGAGCGCGTCATCGCGGTGGTACCGGCACGCTGGGGAAGCACGCGCTTCCCGGGCAAGGCGCTGGCGTTGCTCGAGGGCACGCCCGTCATCGTGCATGCACTGCGCCGCGCCAGCGAGGCTCGCTGCGTGCAGCGCGTGATCGCGGCGGTGGACGACGAACGCATCGCGAAGGCGGCGCGCGACGCGGGGTTCGAGGCGGTGATGACGCGGGCGGATCACCCGAATGGGACAAGCCGGATCGCCGAGGTGACCTCGACGCTGCATTGCGAACTCGTGGTGAACGTGCAGGGTGACGAGCCTCGCATCGAGCCGCGCCTGATCGAGCTGGCGGTGGACGCGCTGGACCGCGCCGGGCGCGAGGTGCCGGTGGCCACGGTCGCGAGCCCGTTCATGCCAGGCGAGGATCCGGCGAATCCGAACATCGTGAAGGCGGTGGTCGGGGCGAACGGTCGCGCGCTGTATTTCAGCCGCGCGCTCGTGCCGTTCAACCGAGACGGCGCGGCGGACGGCGTGAAGCCGCTCAAGCATGTCGGGCTCTACGTGTATCGGCGCCCGTTCCTGCCCACCTTCGTGCTGATGCCCAGCACGCCGCTCGAGCGCACGGAGCAGCTGGAGCAGCTGCGCGTGCTTGAGAACGGCTACGACATCGCGGTGGCGATCGGCGAGGCACGCTTCCACGGCGTGGACACGCCGGAGCAGCTCGCGGCCCTCCAACGTCCGCGTTAGAGGGTCAGAGGTCGTTGTTGCCCCTTTGCACGCAGAGGGCAACAACGACCTCTCTCTGACCCTCGTTTTCACCCGCGGATGCGCTTGGCCCATTCGGTCGCGCGATCGCGTCGCTCTGGGCTCGGATCGCTGCGCGCGATCGCGTCGAGTCGGTCCAGCGCCTGCTTCGCCTTCAGGTTCGCCAGCGCCTCACACGCCGCGTTGCGCGCGCGCCCTTCCGGATCGTCCATCCACGCGACCAGTCGCTCGATCACCTGCTTGCGCGTGGCATTGTCCTCCTCCTTCGGACAGATCTTCGACAGCGCGTCCATCGCCGCCGGGCGCGCGCGGTCGAAATTCCCGAGCGCAGCCGCCTTCAGCGCCGGCTCGATCGCCTTCGCGTCGTTCCAGCCCGCCAGGACACGCAACGCCGCGCTCTGGATCTCTTGCTGCCGGCTCGGCTCGTCGACCATCTTCAGCAGCAGGTCCACCTGATCCTTGGCCTCCAGCTTGCCGAGCGCGTTGATGCACGCCGCGCGCACGGCGTAGCTCTTCTGCTCCTGCAGCGTCTTCACCAGCCACGCGATCGCCTTGGGATTGTCCCCAAGCTGCGTGACCGCGCCGCACACGCCCGCGAACACGCGCGGCAGTTCCGGGGGCTTCTCCATCATGCGCGCGATGGCCGCGCGACCCGCATCGCACTGGAAGTCCGCGATCGCGTCCACGCACTCCTGACGCAGGCGCCGACGCGCCGCAGGATCGTTCGCGATCGCCTCAAGCACGGCCACCGTGTCGGGCGTCGCGTTGCCGCGCAGGAACTGCACGGCCTGGCGGCGCGACGCCGTGGTCGGACCATCCTTCGCCAACGCTCGCATCCACTCCACGGGCATCTCCTGCTTCAGCGTCTTCAGCGTGGCCAGACGTGGATCGAACGCGACCCAATCCGGCGGCCCGTCGAGCTTCAGCTCCAGCGTGTCCGACTTCGTGCGCCAGCTCCAGTCGTGGGCCTTCACGCCCTCGGCGGTCTTGACCACCACGGGCGTGTCCACCGCGAACGCCGGCGTGCGCTCGTCGATCTTCTGCGTCTGCTCGGCGCTCAGCGTGAGCGTGCGGCTCGCCGTGTCATAGACCGCCTTCACCGAGATGTTCGGGCACCCCGGACGCATGCACCACTGGTCGAAGAAGCCCTCCAGGCCCAGACCGCTCGCGGCCTCGAGTTCCTTGCGGAAGTCGTCCGTCTCCACGACATCGAACTTGTACTTCTCGAAGTACGTGCGCACACCCTTGAAGAAGATCTCGTCGCCCAGCTTCTCTCGCAGCATGTGCAGAATGCTCGCGCCCTTGGGATACGGATTCGGTGCGCGACCGAAGGTCTCGCTCGCGTTGCCGTAGATCGGGCTCACCATACCCACCGGTCCCTCGGTGCTGTCGCCGCCGGCCACGCCGTTGGAGTCCAGCATCGCGTCGAAGTAGCCCGCGTCACCGTCGCGACGCTGCCACCACAGGTTCGTGCCGTAGGTGGCCCAGCCCTCGTTCAGCCAGATGTGCGCCCAGCTCTTGCAGGTGATCAGGTCACCCGTCCACTGATGACACAGCTCATGGCTGATCAGGCCCTCCATGTCGTCGTCGGCCGCGGCGATCTCGTCCAGGATCGCCCCCGGGTGCATGGTGGTCGCGCTGGTGTTCTCCATGCCGCCCGAGCCGAAGTCGCGCACCACCAGCTGGTCATAGCGGTCCCATGGGTACTTCTGGCCGAACACCTCCTCGAACAGCACCATCATCTCGTCGGTGCGGCCGTAGGTGCGCGCCACATCGCCCGTACGGTCCTTCGGAACCCAGACATGCATGGGCACGCCGCTGCGCTTGCTCTCGATCGGCACCACCGCGAAGTCACCCGCCACCATGCTGACCAGGTAGGCCACGTGCGGCTTCTCCTGCAGCCAGTTCCACACGGTGCGACCACCCTCGGTCTTCTTGCTGACGAGTCGACCGTTGCCGCTGACCATCACACCCTCGGGCACGTCCACCACCAGTTCGGTGCTCTGTCGCTCGTTCGGGAAGTCGTGGCACGGGAACCATCCGCGGTTGAACTCGCTCTGCCCCTGCGTGTGCATCTCGGCCGGATAGCCCGGGCGATCGGGATAGGCCGGCGCGAACGTCAGGCCCATCTGCGGATCCTCGATCGCGTACTCCACGCGAATGTCGCTGTCGGACCCCACCGGCAGCGGCGGCTCGAAGCGCAGCCCCAGCACATGTCCGTCGCTCGAGTGCTCGACGGCCCGCCCCCCCACGGTCACCCTCGAGACCTTCAGCTGCTCCGCGTTCAGCGACAGCGACTCGACCGGCGAGGCGATCGGCCGCACCGTGAGCGTGGCCACGGCCTCCGCCTTGCGCACCGCAAGATCCGGCACCCTCAGCTCCACGCGGATCTTCAGGTAGTCCACCAGGCGATCGGGCGGCCAGTGCCGGAAGTCCGCGCCCGTCGCGGGATCGAACTTCCCCTTGCCGGGCTCCACCCAGCGTCCTGGGCGATCCGTGCGCCGCGCGGGCTGGAAGGCCTCAAGCCGGTGCGCGAGACACTCGCAGCCGTAGTCCTCGGTATCAGCTCCACCCACGGCTGAAAAGGTGGCAAGACAGCTCAGGAACGCGGCGGTCAGGCTTTGCATGGGTGGCATCCTCGCGGGAAGTTCCGGATTCGTACAGTCCAACCGACCAACGGCCTCGCGATCTTTGAAAGTCGTCCCGGCGGATCTTGAACCGCAATCCCCCCTTGGTACGATCAAGCGTGCCCTCCAAAGGAAGCCAAACCCCCCCCGACTCAGGCGAGAACGGGTTTCTTGCCCAGTTTTCGGCCAGCGACGAGCAGCGCGAGTGGTTCAGCCCCGCGCCGCCCGGCTATCAGAAGGGCCGCACCAAGTACGTGGTGGTGATCGGCACGGTCATGAGCGGGCTGGGCAAGGGCATCTTCAACTCGAGCCTCGCCAAGCTGCTGCAGGACAAGGGACTCGCGGTCGCCCCCATCAAGATGGAGGGCTACCTGAACGTCGACAGTGGCACGCTGAATCCGTTCCGTCACGGCGAGGTGTTCGTGCTCTCGGATGGCCTCGAGACCGACATGGATCTCGGCACCTACGAGCGCATCCTCGATCAGGACCTCTCGCGCAAGAACTTCATCACCGCGGGACAGATCTACAGCGAGATCCTGGACCGGGAGCGACGCGGCGGCTTCCTGGGTCGTGACGTGCAGATGATCCCGCATGTCACGGGCACGGTGAAGCTGAAGCTGCGGCAACTCGCGATGACCGGCGGCCCCAACGGCGCCCCCGCCGACGTGGTCTTCGTGGAGGTCGGCGGCACCGCCGGCGACTACGAGAACGGCTTCTACATCGAGGCGCTGCGCGAACTCGCCTTCGAGGAAGGCCCCGAGAGCACCTGCTTCGTGGCGCTCACCTACATCCTGGAGCCGGCCACGCTGGGCGAGCAGAAGAGCAAGGCCGCGCAGCTCGGCATCAAGCGCCTCATGGAGAGCGGCGTGCAGCCGCACGTGATCGCCTGCCGCGCCACCAATCCGGTGAACGAGAAGGTCATGCAGAAGATCGGCATGTTCAGCAACGTGCCGATGAAGCGCATCTTCAGCATGCACGATCGCGAGAGCATCTACGTGATTCCCGACGCCATGCGCACCAGCGGGCTCGATCGCGAGATCCTCTCGATCCTGGGCCTGCACGACCGCGTCGACGTGACCCGCGAGGACATCGCGCGCCGCGCATGGAACGACTTCAGCGCGAAGCTCGCCAGCCCGCGCAGCCGCCGCGTGAAGATCGGCGTGATGGGCAAGTACGCGAGCCTGCGCGACGCGTACGCCAGCATCGACAAGGCGATCGAGCACTGCGGCATCCACCTGAACGCGGCCGTGGAGCTGCACTGGCTCGACACCAGCGCGCTCGACAGCGCCGCCAAGGTGCGCGACACCCTGCGCGACATGGACGGGATCATCGTGCCGGGCGGCTTCGGCCAGCGCGGCGTCGAGGGCAAGATCCGCTGCGTCGAGCATGCGCGCACCACCAAGCTTCCCTTCCTGGGCATCTGCCTTGGATTCCAGATGGCGGTGATCGAGTACGCGCGCAATGTGCTGGGCCTGGCCGACGCCAACAGCACCGAGTTCGACCCAGCCACGCCGAATGCCGTGATCAGCGAGCTGCCCGATCAGAAGAAGCTGGAGGGCATCGTGGGCGGCACCATGCGACTCGGTGGCCAAGACGTCGCGCTTGAAGCCGAGACCTTCGCCGCGCAGCTCTACGGCGCCACGAAGGTGCGCGAGCGCTTCCGCCACCGTTACGAGGTCGAGCCCGCGTTCATCGACCGGCTCACGAGCGCCGGCCTGCACTTCAGCGGCAAGCATCCGACGCAGCCGATCATGCAGGTGCTGGAGCTCGCGGTGGGCGACCACCCCTGCTTCATCGCCGCGCAGTTCCATCCGGAGCTCACCAGCCGCCCACTGCATCCGCAGCCGCTGTTCATGGGGCTTGTGGCGGCCGCCCTTGCGCGCAAGCACCCCGATGCGGCGCGTGATCCGTTGATCGCGCGTTGGCTGCATGCGCCGGCGGCCTGCGCCACGGCGTGAACAGGCCGCCTGTCCACGGGTGGCATACCCACCGGCATCCGCGCTAGAATTGCGCCTTCACGCCGAAGTAGCTCAACCGGTTTAGAGCGGAGCATTCATAACGCTCAGGTTGGCGGTTCGAGTCCGCCCTTCGGCACTGATTGAGGCTCGCGCCTCCGCGCGAGCGAGTGAGATCGAGGCTCGCGCCTCCGCGCGAGCGAGTGAGATCGAGGCTCGCGCCTCCGCGCGAGCGAGTGAGATCGAGGCTCGCGCCTCCGCGCGAGCGAGTGAGATCGAGGCTCGCGCCTCCGCGCGAAACGCACGATCCATCGAAGACCCGCGCACGCCCGCGCGGGTCTTTGCGTTTGGCGCGTAACCGGCCTGGCTTTCAGCCCATCACTTCGTTGAGCGGGTCGATTGCGATGGATCAACACCATCGTGCAACAGTCGTGTCCGAAATGTGTCTGGATCGGCGTGCGATAGTCATGATCATGGCCAGTCCAATCCTTGAGACGCTGCAGTTCAAGATTTCCGATCAGAATCCTTCCCCTACGGGGAAGCCCCCTGCCGGCCCGGTCCAGCCGAACCGCGCCGCTTGACTTTCCGATTTCACGCGGCCTACTGTGGCCGCCGCTCACTTCGCTCGAAACGACCGCGTCACGCAAGGCGCCGGGCCACCGGGGTCCCCGCCTCCGCTTCCACGTTCTCTTCACCACAACCTGAAAGGGGTATCTGCATGGTCACCACCAACGGCGATCGCACGCACTTTTCCGTCATCCTGGACCGCACGGGCAGCATGGAATCCATCCGTCAGGACACGATCGGAGGCTTCAACGGGTTCCTCCGCGAGCAGCAGGCGCAGCCCTCGCCGGCCACCTTCACGCTGGTGCAGTTCGACAGCCAGGATCCGTACGAGGTACTGCACAGCTTCACGCCGATCGGCATGATCGCGCCGCTCACCGAGGCCACCTACGTGCCCCGGGCCACCACGCCACTGTTCGACGCGATCGGTCGCGGCATCAACGATCTGGCCGGCCGACTGGACGCGATGGCCGCGGACCAGCGCCCGCAGAAGATCGTGTTCGTGATCGTGACGGACGGACACGAGAACGCCAGCCGCGAGTTCACCGGCGAGAAGGTGCGACAGATGATCAAGCAGCGACGCGACGCGGGGTGGCAGTTCGTGTTCCTGAGCGCCGACGAGGAAGCGATCCGCGACGGCGAAACCGTGGGCGTGCAGGTGGAGTACTCGATGGCCGTCGACAAGAGCGCGGCGGGCTCCGAAAGGCTCTGGAAGGCGATGTCCACCCGCGCCGCGCACTACCGCGCTGCCGCGGCCCCGGACATGAGTCTGGCGGACGCGAAGCTGCAGGCCGAGCGGGACGCACACCGCGGCGGTGACACACGCCGCTGACTCGTCGACCCGATGATCACGATCAAGTCGAAGTCAGCCAGCGCATCCAGCGTCGCCGCGCCGAGCGGACTAGTTCGCGGAAGGCAGATCTCGTCAGCGCGCAGCGCCATGATCGCCCTTTGCGGAGTTTGCGGCCGCCTCGATGTCGGCGCGCGCCGCTTCTGCGAGCGCGAGGAGGGCGGCGTCACCGTTCTTGTTGCGCTGCGCGCTCTGCGAGGCGCTGCAGAGCGCACCCTGATTCTGCCCAAGCAGCCGTTCGATGGTTTCCCGGATGTCGTGTTCGTTCATCGATCTTCTCAATGGGCCGTCGGGGTCGCAAGGCGAAAGGCAGCCAGATCCCTCGCGATCTGACGCAGCCTCGCGAGACCGATTGGTGGCGAAGGCGCCTGTGTCTCAAATGTGTCCATGGAAACGGTGCATTCTGCATGCATGGAAATCCAAGGAACCTGGTGCATCATCGACCCCCGCACGCCCGGCGTGGCCGCTTCCTATTCGAGCCTTCTTGAAGCCCGCAGTTGGCTGCAGGCGACGCAAGGCCCCGACACCGAACTCACGATCGTCTTCGTACCCTCCGGACACGAGAGCTGATTCCGGTCGGGCCCCGGGTAGCGGTCTGGACGGAACCACCGAAAGGACACCGCCCATGAACCGCACGAAGATCCGATTCGCCATCGCACTCCTCAGCCTGACGGCACTCGCTGGCCTGATGATCGCCAGTCGTTCTGGATCCAACCACGGCCGCTGTGTCGGCATGTTCCTCGACTCGAACCCGGGCGGCCCCGGCTCTCGCTTGCCGAGCAACGTGCCGGCACAAGGCAGCAACCTCACCGTTCGCGGTAGCGTTCCATGCATGGCTTCGGTGTTCGCGTGGAGCCCACGCGGCCCCTACCGCGTGTTCGAGGACGGCACGGTCGAATTCCTCGCCTCACCGATGCCGCCCTGCCCAGGCGGCGACTTCTACGTCTGGATCGCGTTCCCGAACTGACCCACCCCGCAAACGGTCCCGCGTTATGCTCGCCGCGCTGCTGCGCGATCGCGGGCGTTCTGCTCTTCCCCCCATGGGCTTGATCACGCATCGGACGAAGAGTCCCCCATGACCCTCACCCTCGTCTCCCTCGCACTCGCCTACATCATCGTCATCTACTTCCGCACGAACCCGCTGAAGCACACGCGGAAGTTCATGTGGCGGCGGTTCCTGAACTGGTTCCCGCTGGGCATGACCTACGCGTTCCTCTACATGGGCCGCTACAACCTGACCGTCGCCAAGAACGCGTTGGGCGACTTGATGAGCAAGGAGGACTTCGGGTTCATCACAGGCGTGGGCTTCACGGTGTACGCCTGCGCGCTCGCCGTCAATGGCCCGCTGGTGGACCGCATGGGCGGCAAGCGAGGCATCCTGATCGGTGCGATCGGCTCAGCGCTGATGAACGCGCTGATGGCCGGCGTGCTCTACCTCTACCTGAACGGCCAGCTGAAGACGAACCTGGTGTTCGCCTTCTCGGTGCTCTACGGCATGAACATGCTGTTCCAGAGCTTCGGTGCAGTCAGCACCATCAAGATCAAGAGCTTCTGGTTCCATGTGCGCGAGCGCGGCACCTTCGGCGCGATCTTCGGCACGCTGATCTCGCTGGGCGTGTACTTCGCCTTCGACTGGGGCGGCGCGATCGCCAACGCCGTGGCCGTGAAGCAGCCCGAGAATCCAGGCCTGGTCCGCGAGGTGCTGAACTACTTCTTTGCGCTGGATGGCCGCACCATTCCCGCGCTGTGGCTGATCTTCGTGATTCCCTCGCTCATCATGATCATCTGGGCGCTGATCGACGTGATCATGCTGAAGGACACCCCGGATCAGGCGGGCTTTGAACCGCTGGACACGCACGACGTGTCGAGCGACGACGGCCATGATCGCACGTACGGCTACTTCGAGGTGATCAAGAAGGTCTTCACGAACCGCATCGTGCTGATGATCGGCGTGGTGGAACTGACCAGCGGCGTGCTGCGCAATGGCGTGATGCAGTGGTACCAGACCTTCGCCAAGGAGACCGGCCTTGGCGTGCAGCACATCACCGACCACTGGGGATTCTGGGGCTGCGTGACGGGCATCACGGGCGGCTTCGCGGCCGGCCTGATCAGCGACAAGATCTTCCAGTCGCGCCGCGCACCGTCGGCAGGCCTGATGGAAGGCATCATGATCGTGTGTTCGGCGCTGATGATCGGATTCCTGTGCCTGCAGTTCCTGCCTGCAGCGAGTGCCGGGAAGCCCGTGCCGCCCGCGGACCTGGCCGAGGGCGGCTGGATGTCAAGCCTGCTTGGCATGCGCGCCATCGTGGTGGGCGTCTGCGCCGTCACCATCATGATGTCGGTGATCGGCGTGCACTCGATCATGTCGGGCACCGCGACGGCGGACTTCGGCGGCAAGAAGGCTGCGGCCACCGCCACCGGCATCGCCGACGCCTTCGCCTACGCGGGCAGCGCGCTGCAGTCGTTCGTGATCGGCAAGGCGGCGAGCGTGAGCTGGTCGTACTGGCCCATGGTGCTGCTGCCCTTCGGCATCCTGGGTCTGGTGTTCTGCCTGAAGATGTGGACCGTGCTGCCAGCCGCGACGCGGAAGTATCTGGCCGAGATCGAGGGCAAGACCGTGCCCGAAAAGCGCGGGAAGCGGACCAAGCACGCCTGAGGTGGGCGTGCCGCGAACTCAGTCCTGCCCGAGCCGCGCCACATCGGCCCGCGGCGCAGCCTCCACGGCCCGGACGTCCTCGGGCAGTGCCTCCGCCCGATGGGTCAGTTCCGCCGCCGCCTTCGCGCCCGGCAGCAGGCGCGTGTTGAACGAGCCCACCGACTGGTTGTAGCTCTTCACGGCCGTCTCGAGACCCTTGCCGATCCCCTGCAGATGCTCGGCGAACTTGCCGATGCGATCGAGCAGTTCCGAGGCGCGATCACCGATCAGGCGCGCGTTCTCGGCCAGCGCGGCCTGCTGCCAGTGCA
>VGYX01000014.1 GCA_016872835.1 Planctomycetota bacterium
CCATGACCCTGAAGTTCGCGATCGCCGGCAAGCAGAACGGCACCACGACCTTCACCGGCGCGACCGGCACTGCCGGTCGCTTCAACTACACGCTGACTTTCGCGGTTCCCGCCCCTGGCGCAGCCGCACTCGTGGGACTGGCTGGATTGCTGATTCGACGCCGCCCGCGCACCTGAACGACTGCCTAAATGTCTTGACGGATCAGCAGAACAAGCCGCCCCGGAACATCCGGGGCGGTTTTCTCTTTTTCCACGGTCAATTTTGTTGATTTAGCGGGAATTTGCTGCAGATTAGCGTTGGCCATTCACCGGCTGGCCGCGTTCCCCGAAAGCCGGTCGAGCGAGTCAAGAAAAGGGTTCCCAAAGGTTATAAGACTTACGGTCGGAGTGGCTGCAAAGGGCGCTGTGCCATTTGGCAACGGCGATAGGGTGACTGACACCCCTCTTCAACTTGCTTGATCGCGCCGGTCTTCCCGGATCGTCGCGGCCCTTCCCAGGGTTGGCGCCTCGCGCGCCGGCGGGTGCACCTCTCCAACCAGCTTCCCACACGGTCCTGCACGGCATCGCCGAAGCTCGGCGGTCGCCTGCAACGACCCAGGCCGCACGACGCATGCCCAGATGGTCAGGCGGCCGGTTCCGATGCAAGGGAAAACGCTCGCGGGCGAGATGAATCCACGAAGTGGAGTCGCTGTCCTGCGGTCATGCAATGAAACGCGGCGCCGCGAGGATTGACTAGACAAATTTGCACAGCATTTCTTGACTAGGTACAGATCCGTGACAGAGTGTGCATGTCGACGACACAAGGCCAGGTGCCGACGACCGATGGACTGACTGGCCAACGGCGAGTGGACAAAGGGCGCCCAGGCACGCGCATCGCGCGAGCGTCGGGCGAATCCCCCCTTCCAAATCCACGCTCCGGTTCCCGAGTTCCCCCTGCGGCCATGTGGCCGCCACGTCACTTCGTTTCCCCCCAACACACACAAGCTTCGTCCCTCATCAGGCAAGAACCATGCGCATCGAACTTCACAGCTCGAATCGTCCGAACCGGCCGTTGGGAACCGGCCGCTCGGCGATGCATGGAACGACCCTGACGGGATCGTGGCGTCGAACCGCACATGGACCAAAGGGAACGGTCCAGGGGAACTGCGGCTCCGCCACACAGGGAGGGATTCGGGCGATGCCCGGGTCCCTCCCTTTCCAGACTTCCGCTTGCGACCGGGCCATCGTGGCCCCGGCGCTTTCCCTGTCGCGTGAATCGCAATTTCCGGGGCCGAGAGTCCTCGGCGATGCACGCGGCGACATTTCACCTCACATTCCGAAGAGGAGTTCCTCCATGTCCGTTTCCCGCATCGCTTCGCTGTCCGCTCTGGCCGTTTCGGCCACGGCTTTTGCCACCGTCACCCCTGGCACGCTGTTTGGCGACAGCTACATCTTGAAGGACGGCGAGGGCGCCAGCGCGCGCTTCTACTCGGTGCTTGATGTCTACATCAAGGGCAACAACGCCGCCGACATCATCGCCAGCACCTTCGGTGTGACCGCCTACACCAGCGCGTTCACCATGAACCAGGGTGATGCCTTCGTGCAGAGCAACGGTGGCGCCAACAGCGCTTGGCTGCCCAGCGCCGCCCAGAGCGCGTGGGATAGCTTCGTCACCTGCGGCAATCGTGCTCAGGCCAGTGCCGCGAGCACATTGAACATGCAGCTCGACACCAACTGGGGTTCGGGCAGCGGCTCGTCGATCAACAACGTCACTGGCACGGGTGGACCGGGTTGGTACCCCGGTAATGGCGCCAACACCAGCACCAATCCTTTCGCCCGCTCTGGCTACTACAACGGCGACACGAGCTCGATCAACACGGCCAAGGCGATCACGAACATCGCTGGCAACGGCATCACGGTGGGCCAGAGCCTGAACAACCACTGGATGATCGGTCGTTACACGATCGATGTGACGGGTCTTGCTGATAACGCCGTGAAGACCATGACCCTGAAGTTCGCGATCGCCGGCAAGCAGAACGGCACCACGACCTTCACCGGCGCGACCGGCACTGCCGGTCGCTTCAACTACACGCTGACTTTCGCGGTTCCCGCCCCTGGCGCAGCCGCGCTCGTGGGACTGGCTGGATTGCTCACCAGTCGGCGGCGTACGGGTATCTGACTTGGATCGTGGATCTCGACCGCGAGAGCGTGCGGCCGGGATCCTGCGTGGGCGGCATCTGAGGGGATGTCGTCAGGCGCCCCGCATCCGGCTTGAGGGAGCCCGATGCGACTCAGGGAACGGATCTGGGACCGCATACCGATCCGAACACGTCCGATGGAACTTCGACGATGGAAAAGCGTCGAATCTATCGGCCCGCGCATGAAACGCGGGCAAGGACATACGGGCCGCGGAGGGCACGGCTCGTACCAGCACGCAAGGGCGGGGCTCCTGAGGGGGAGCCTCGCCCTTGTCATTTCTGGTCAATCGGAGACTGTTCCGACGCGGCGATCACCAGTGGCGAAGCGCCAGTCCGGTGTAGTCGGCAAGCGGCCGGATGATGCGGTTGTTCTGGTGCTGCTCCATGATGTGCGCACACCAGCCCGTGATGCGTGCCGCCACGAAGATCGGCGTGTACTGCGGCACCGGGATGCCCATCACGAAATAGGTCATGCCGCAGGGGAAGTCCACGTTGGGGTGAATGTTCTTGTCGCGCAGCATGATCGCCTGCACCTGATCGCCCAGGTCGAACCACTTGCGCGCATCGGCGCCCATGCGATCGGCGAGCTTCAGGCCCCACCCACGCAGGATGGGCGCACGGTGATCGCCGTTCTTGTACACGCGGTGACCAAAGCCCATCAGCTTGCGCTTCTCGGCATAGGCCCGCTGCATCCAGGCGTCCACGCTCATCTTGCCACCGGCGCAATCGCCGTCGATCTGCTTCAGCATCTCCATCGCCATCTCGTTGGCACCGCCGTGCAGCGGACCCTTCAGCGCGCCAATGCCGCCGCAGACCGCGCTGTGCATGTCGGTCTCGGTGCTGGCGATCACGCGGCAACTGAAGGTGCTGGCGTTGAAGTCATGCTCGGCGTACAGCGTGAGGCTGACATCCATCACACGCGCCTCAAGCGCATCAGGCTTCTTGCCCGTGATGAGCCACAGCAGGTTGGCGGCATGATCCAGCGAGGCATCGGGCGCAAGCACCGGCTTGCCCTCGCGACCACGCTGGCAGGCGCCGATCAGGGTGGGAATCTGCGCCAGCAGCCGCTTGCTCTTGCGAAGCTCGGCCGTGGGCGAGTTATCCTCGCACTCTGGATCCAGGTGCGACAGCATGCTCACGCCCGTGCGCAGCACGCTCATGGGGTGCGCATCCGGTGCGTCCTTCGCGATCTTGGCCACGGCATCGCGCACACTGGCGGGAATCGCACGCAGACCGGCGACTTCCGTCTTGAAGGCGGCCAGCTCGGCGACGGACGGCTTGTGCCCCACCAGGAGAAGAAATGCCACCTCCTCGAAACTGGCGTGTTCGGCCAGATCCGCGATCTCGTAGCCGCGATACATGAGCTGTGTCTGCGTGACGGCGCAGATCGACGTTTCGCCGACGGTCTGTCCGGCGAGACCTCGCGTGTCCTGGGGCTTGGCTGGTGCGGCGCTCATGCGGCTCTCCTGAAACGGGGATCGGAAGCGTGGGATGCTAGCATCGCCACCCATGCATCAACGAGCGATTGCAGCGGCTTTTGCGGGAGTTCTGGCCTCCTGCGGCACCATCAATCAGGGTCCCTTGCCGGCAGAGCCCGCGAGAAGCCAAGCCGTGGAGCAGGTCGCGACATGGATGGTCGGGACCTATTCCAGTGCCAAGCAAGCGACCGATTCACCCGCCGACTACAAGCATGTCACGCTCCACATGGCGCTGATCTGGCCCGAACGACGCGATGGCCGTTGGATCTACGTGGAACAGGCCATGGCTGACGCGGCCGACAAGCCCTACCGCCAGCGCATCTACAAGGTGGTTCCGCACGGCGAAGGTGTACGCAGCATGGTGTTCGAACTTCCCGGTGATCCGCTGGCTTTCGCAGGCGCATGGTCCAAGCCTGAGCGTCTGAACGCGCTGGAGCCATCGCTGCTGGTGCCACGCGAGGGCTGCTCGGTCGATCTGAAACGCAGCGGGCCGGCGCAGTGGAGCGGTGGCACGCGACCCGAAGCATGCGAAAGTTCGCTGCGTGGCGCACAATACGCCTCCAGCGAGGTCACGTTGGAAGTCGATCGACTGACCAGCTGGGATCGCGGCTATGACGCGCAGGGCAAGCAGGTCTGGGGCGCAACGAAGGGTCCCTACATCTTCCTGAAGGAGGGCGTGCGATGAACACCATCCACCCCGGACGACGCCTGCGAGACGCGATGACCCGTGGCGTGGTGCATGCGCCCGGTGCCTTCAACGCGCTGGTGGCCCGCGCGGTGCGCGAAGCCGGCTTCGAGGCGGTCTATGTTTCAGGAGGCGCCACCGCCAATGTGGCCGGATTTCCCGACATCGGCCTGCTCACCATGACCGAAGTGTGCCGCACGATCCGCGAGATCGCCGACGCCAGCGGTCTGCCCGTCATCGCTGACGCGGACACTGGCTACGGCGAGGTCGAGGCCTGTGCGCGCACCATCGTGGCTTATGAGCGCGCCGGCGCCGCGGCCCTGCATGTGGAGGATCAGATCTTCCCGAAGCGCTGCGGGCATCTGGACGGCAAGGATCTGATCCCGTGCGCCGACATGGAGGCGAAGGTCCGCACCATGGCCGCGAGTCGGCTGTCGAAGGAGTTCGTGATCATCGCGCGCACCGACGCTCGACACGTGACGGGTTTCGAGGACGCCGTGAAGCGGGCGAACGCGTATCGCGCCTCAGGTGCCGACGCCATCTTCCCCGAGGGCTTGCAGAGCGAACAGGAGTTCGCGGATTTCGCGAAGGCCTGCCCCGGTCCCCTGCTTGCCAACATGACGGAGTTCGGCAAGACGCCGGACATCACCGTGCAGCGCTTCGAGGAGCTGGGCTACCGGATCGTGATCCACCCGCTCACGATGATGCGCGTGGCCATGGGCAGCGTGGCGCGAGGTCTGGCGCAGTTGCGCACGGATGGAAGCGCGCGTGAACTCCTTGGAAGCATGCAGACGCGCAAGGAGCTCTACGCCCTGATGGGTTACGAGCCTGGGCGCGAATGGCGCTTCCCAAGGGGCTGAACCTCGTTTTTGGTTCAGAAACGCCTCTTTTCGGTGTGCTCCGATGTGCGCAGTGGAAAATCTTCAAAAACGGTTTGCCCTTCACGCAACACCGGCCCGGACATATGCGAACATGAACACGTCAGGACGGTGAACGGGAACTCCCGTTCTGATGGCACGGCTGAGATCTTGAAGCAAGCAGTTACGGTCGTCTGAGGTGAGGAAAAGGGACCTCGACTCAGATTGAGAGATTGCGAGGGAAAGGGAACCTCTCACAAGCTCTTTGGGCGCAAGCCCAAAACCAAGCTTCGAGACACCAGACGTGCAGGAAAGGTTGAGGGAAAGGGAGGCCAGCCGCAATCCAGAAAGGGTGCGGCTGGTTTCTTTTTGTACCTGCACACGCGTCGGACTTCACGCCGTGGCCCGTGCATTCGGGTATTTTCCCCGTCCCATGCGACCCCACTCGGCTCTCGTACGGACCTGCCTGCGCATCGCCCTCTGGAGCGCCTTGGCTGTGCTGCAGACCGGCGTTTCAGCATGGGCGCAGGGTTCGAGCGCGCCCTCGACGCCCGCATCCCGGCTGCTCGACGCCGCAGGATCTCGCGCGCTTGGCTATCAACCCGGATGGCAGAGCCGGTTGCCTCTTCTTGCTGGCGGATCGCTGGTAGGCATGCGCTTTGAGGCGGCCCAGCCAGGCGCGGCGGATGCGTCGCTCTTCGCGTGGGACGACGAGGGCGTCATCCTGAAGGTGGATGCCGCATCGGGCGATCTTCGTTGGCAGTCGGCCAGCGTGCAGGCGAAGTCAGGGAAGCAACTTCTTGACGTCAACATGGCGGCGACCTCGGGCCGTGCGGTGGCCGTCGGCCTTGGTGACACCACATGCCTGATGCTGGATGCCCGCAGCGGCTCCGAACTCGGCCGGACCCGCTACCAGCACATCCCGGTGACCCCGTCCATCCGAAGTGGCACGGACTTGATCTTCGGCAGTCTCGCAGGACACCTCGTGTGGATGGGATTCCGGGACGAGCAGGTTCCCTCACGCGTGGAGATCAAGCCCGGCGACAAGGTTCAAAAGGAGACGCGTGTCTCGGCCGTACACACCTTCGCCTTCGAGGAGCAGGCGCACCAGCTGAAGGGGTCGATTCAAGCCAAGCCCGTCCTTGCGGGGGACATGATCGTCGCCTGCAGCACCGCTGGCCAAATCTCGAGTTTCTCGAGTCTGAACCGAAATCGCGTGTGGATGGTCGAGTTGCCAGGTGGCATTGTGGCGACGCCCGCGACCGACGGCGATCTGCTGTTCGTGGCCTGCCGCGACCAATACCTGCGATGCATCGATGTGCAGAAGGGGCGGACGAAGTGGAAGTGGTTCTGCGAATCGCCACTTGAGAATCCGCCCCTGCTTGCCGGAAATCTGGTGATGCTGCAGGTTCCTGACCTTGGGCTGGTGGCCTTGGACGCTGGAAACCAAGGCGGTCTGACTCGTGAGCCGAAGTGGATGTCCAAGGTTTCCGGGAATCCAATCACGCGTCTGGATGAGGGCGTAGTGGTGTGGGATCAGGCCACGAGCACCTTGAGCCTCGTCGATGACGCAACCGGCATCGTCCGTGAATCGCGTGCGCTACCAGGGGTCCATGGGGTGCAGGCGAGCGCAGCCCTTCACGGCGACCTGTATCTGATGTCGAGCGACGGGCGTGTGCAGCGATGTGCGCCCATCAGCGCGCCGCGAAGCACACCGGCGCCATCGGCCGTCGAGACTGAGCAGCGTGCCGAGGCCATCAAGACCGAGGTCACGTCGCCCTCCTCGGACGAAGTGACCGCGGGCACGGCGGACGAGCCGACGCCCGAACCATCCGCGGATCCTTCGAGGACCTGATCGCATCATGTCCGTTGTGGCGAAGCACCGCGCGCTCCTCTCGGTCAGCGACAAGCGGGATCTGGTTCCGTTCGCCTGGGCGCTTGAGGCGCTTGATTTCGAGCTGGTCTCGACCGGCGGCACGGCGAAGGTGCTTGCCGACGCTGGCCTGCGCGTGACGCCGATCGATCAGGTCACCGGTTTCCCGGAGATGCTGGATGGACGCGTGAAGACGCTGCATCCAAAGGTGCATGGCGGCCTGCTGGGGCGCATGAGCCTGCCCGAGCATGTACACGCGATGCAGGCACACGGCATCGTTCCGATCGAACTGCTGTGCGTGAACCTCTATCCCTTTGCCGCAACGATCGCCAGGCCGGGTGCCTCGTTCGAGGAATGCATCGAGCAGATCGACATCGGCGGCCCCGCCATGATTCGCAGTGCGGCGAAGAATCATGAATCCGTGGCGGTGGTCACGGATCCAGGCCAGTACGACCGCGTGATCGAGGCGCTGCGCCGTGGCGAGGGCCGCATCGACGGGGCCCTGCGTCGCGAGTTGGCGGCCGAGGCCTTCGCCCACACCGCTCGCTACGACGCGACGATCGCGGCATGGATGCAGGGACCGGGCGAGTTGTTCCCCGAGACGCTGGAACTTCGATTCACGCGCGTGAGCAGCCTGCGTTACGGCGAGAACCCGCACCAGCGCGCGGCGGTGTACCGCGACGCCGGCACAGCCGAGCCAGGCGTAGTCGACGCGCGCGTGGTCGAGGGCAAGCCCCTCTCCTACAACAACATCCTGGATGCCGGTGCCGCGCTGGAATTGGTGACGGATCTGCGTGCGCTGCCCGGCGCGGTGGCGGCGGCCTGCGTGATCAAGCACACGAATCCATGCGGCGCGGCGATCGGCGCCGATGTGGCCGAGGCGTTCGACCGCGCCTATGCGGGCGATCCGCTTGCGGCCTACGGCGGAATCGTGGCGATCGCGGGACGCGTGGATGCCGCGATCGCGGACCGCATCGCGAAGCCCGACCGGTTCCTGGAGGTCGTGGTGGCCGAGGCGTTCGACGATGCGGCGATCGCCACCCTGGCGAATCGCTGGAAGAATGTGCGACTGATCGCGACGGGCGCCCGCTCGACGGCCGCGGCGAAGGCGCACCGGCTTCTTCGCAGCGTGCCGGGCGGCCTGCTGGTGCAGGAAGCGGACGATGTGCCCGTGAACGGCGCGACGTTCCAGCACTCGGCGGGTCCCGAACCCACCGATGCGATGCGCGCGGACGCGGCATTCCTGGCCGTGGTGAGCAAGCATCTGAAGAGCAACGCGGTGTGCATCGGCGGTGGTGGCTCGCTGTGGGGCGCAGGCGCAGGCCAGATGGATCGCGTGGCGGCCTGTCGGCACGCCGTGGACAAGGCGAGCGCTCGACTGAAGGCCGCGGGCAAGATCGTGCCCGTGGCGGCAAGTGACGCGTTCTTCCCGTTCGATGACGGTCCTCGCACGCTGATCGACGCAGGCGTGGGATGTCTGGTGCATCCAGGCGGAAGCAAGCGCGATGCCGACACCGAAACCCTCTGCCGCGAGCGGGGCGCCACGCTGCTGATCAGCGGCGTGCGTCACTTCCGTCACTGACGCATTCACTCCGGAAACGAAGGCGGCGCGCCCGAGGTCGGACGCGCCGCGCATGCCTTTCGATTCAGTCGCGAATCACTTGTTCGCGTCGTTCGGGTCGGCCTTGGGCTTCAGACCCTGCTGCTTGGGCGCAGGCGCCTTGGCGGCGGGCTCCTTGGCACCCTTCTTCGCGGGTAGCGGATACTGGCTCGCGAATTCAGGCTTGAGGAAGAGGTAGTACATGGTGCCCTCGGAGAGCTGACCGCCGGCGAGGATCTCGGCCGCCGGACCCACGCCCATGTAGATGTCGGCGCGGCCGGGCGCCTGAATAGCGCCGCCCGTGTCCTGATCAAGCATGTACTTCAGGAAGCGCTGCTTCTTGCCGCCGAAGTCGATCGACTGCGTGTCCACCAGCACCACGCCGCCGCGCGGATAGACCTTCTTGTCGGTGGCGAGCGATGTCTTCTCGGTGACCTTGAAGCCCAGCGAACCGCTCGGCCACTTCTCGCCGTCATAGTCCGTGAAGAACACGAAACTCTCGTTCTTCCACATGAGTTGCTGGATCTTCGCGGGTTCCCGCTGGTAGAGCGCCACGATCGCGCTGAGCGAGAGCTTGTCCTTCGGGATCAGTCCTTCCTCCACGCAGGCCTTGCCCAGACCGTAGTACGGGCGGTCGGTCTTGCCTGCGTAGCCGACATAGGTCGTGCTGCCGTCGGGCAGGATGATCTTGGCGCTGCCGTTGACCTGCGCGATGTAGACGTCCATCGGCGACTGGAGCCAGATGAGCTCGGAACCCTTGAAGGCCTGCGACTCCTCGAGTTCCTTGCGCGATGGCCACGACTGCGTGGTGCCGTCCTTCATCTTGCGGCCCTTCGGTTCGCCGGTGACGGGGTCGGTCACCAGATCCGCGGGACGCTTGTGGAGCGGGTACTTGAACTCCGCGGACTGCGTGCGACTGCCCTTGAACTCGGGGCTGTAGTAGCCGGTGAAGAGCACGACACCCTTGCCGTTCCAGCCGACGGTCTGCCAGACGTCGAACTGCTGGCGCAGCGCGCCGACGAAACTCGCCTCGTCCTTGCTGTCCTGCAGCAGCTGCTGGAACGCGACCGTGCTGGCCGCCGCCTGATCCCACGTGCACACCTGCATGAACGGGAAGAACGTCTTGCTGCTCGCCGCGCCGAACCAGCTCACGCTGCGACCAACCGCCGTGGTGAGGTTCGGATCACGCACGCGCCACGCGGCACCCACGTCAGGCCACTCACCGGGATCAAGTTTTCGAAGCGCACACTCACCAGGGCCGAGCTGCCGCGCGTAGTCCGGCGCAGGCTCGACCTTCTCGTCGGACTTGCAGCCCGAGAGAACGGCGCTCAGGGCGAACGGGACCAGAAACGCGAGGGCCCGCATGGGCCGGAGGCTGCATCCTTGCATGGCCGGGAAATTACAACGGTTTCGTGGCCGCGGGGCCGATTCGGCTACTATGTTCTCCATGGCCCCATTCCTGACCCCGATCGGTCTGATCGCCCTCGGCATGCCCCACGGCTGGGAGTGGCTGATTCTGGTCTTCATCGCCCTCCTGATCTTCGGTCGGCGACTTCCGGATGTGGCCCGCAGCGTGGGTCGCAGCGTGACCGAGTTCAAGAAGGGCCTCAATGAGGTTTCCAACGCGGCGACCCCGGAAAACCGGGAAAGTGGCGATCCCAGCGCCAAGTTGCCCAGCGGCGACCCCAATTCGGTGGCGCGCGGGCAGACCGAAAACGCCGACAAGGCCTGACGACGGCCGAGCCGACGCCCCCCTCGCTCGACGGGCCGGGTGCCGTAAGGGCTGCGTGGCTTTTCCACGGGGCCCCGTTACAATCTTCCTCCCGACGGGCGATTAGCTCAGCTGGCTAGAGCGCACGGATCACACCCGTGAGGTCGAGGGTTCGAGTCCCCCATCGCCCACTGCAGCAGGCCGGAGGCCAACGCCTTCGGCCTGACGCGTTTTTGGGGGCGGCTTTTTGGAGGTTGGCGGGGAAGCCCGGTCTAGCCCGCCGCGATCTCGGCCCGCTTGTCACGCCGCCCCACCACCCAGAATCCGACAGCCGCGACCGCAAGCACGGAGCCGCTCACCAGGCCGTGTGCGCGGAAACCATCCACGATGACGTCACGACGCACGCCTCGCAGGTCCTGCAGTTGCGCCTCGCTCAGTTCAAGGTCGCGCCCGATCTGGGTCGTTGGAACGTTGTCCCTGATGGCCTCGACAAGCGCCTCTTCCATGGCGGACGCCACGTGGCGGTCTTCGGCCTGACGCATCGACACGCTCATGGTGCGACCGACCGAGGAGGCCACCAGCAGGAGCGCGAGCGCATTGCCGACCCCGTTGGCCGCCATGCGATACGAGGAGACGATACGATCCTTGCCCGGCGGTGCGCACGACATGATGGCCTGCGAAAGACAGACGCTGACGCCGATCTCCGCGACGGCGGCGACGCACAGGATCGCCATGACGATCCAGAGCGGATTGGTGAGGTTCGTCGTGCAGGAGAGGAACATGGTGCCGCTGTAGAGGGCGAGTAGCAGCGTTCCGGTGCTGCGAAGGCCGGCTCGACGAATCAGCCAGCTCGCCAGGCACGCGCCGCCGAGACCTGCCAACTGCGGGACAATCATGGTCAGCGTGACCTGCAGCGCCGAGAGTTGATGCACGAAGCGTGCGAAGGCCGCGACATAGAACCAGAGCTCACCGCAGTGGCCGATCATCGTGATCAAGAGGGTCGGGATCAATCCTGGCACACGCAGCGTGCGTCCATCGATGGTTGGATTCGAGAGAACGCGCGTGAGCATGAAACATGCCGATGCGGCGGCAAGCGTGCCGGCGATCCAGACCATCGTCACGAACGAACCATGACCATACGAGGTGATTGCCCGCAACGACCACACCATGCCGACCAGCGTGATGCCGCCAAGGATCGGCGTCCATGGCTCTCTGCGTTCGACGATCTGCGGTTCATGGGTGGGGCGTCGCATGAGCCAGCCCGCAAGGGCGAGCACGAGCGCACTCACCATCCAAAGAATGCCGATCTTTCGCCAGCCGCCCACACCCAGCATGGCCCCCGCCAGCACCGGGCATATGATGGACGCGGCCGGCGCCGCCCCCCCAATTATGGCGAAGGCGGATATGCGGCGAGATTGATCCTTGATCGTGGCTCCGATCGCGGCGAAGGCCGCGACCCCCACCACACTGCGCCCCACGCTCAGCAGGCTCAAACCCAGGATGAGCCAGCCATATGATGGCGCAAACAGCATGAACAAGGCACCGACGAACGCCGTGACGGCGGTGATCGACATGAGGCGCGACGCACTGAACTGCGGCCCGAATGCCCCAACGGCGAGAACGGAGAAGAGCCCAACGATGTCGGGTACCTGCCGCAGCATAACCTCGGCACCGGCACTGGCATGAAATGCCTGCGGCACCGCCAGGCTGATGAATCCCCAGCGGCGCACCGTGGCATGCTCCACCGCCAGCAGGACGATCACCAGCGCCGCACCGCACAGCGTGGAGCGATCCTGCGCGGGCCAGTCCGCGAGCGTGATGCGACGGAGCATCCTCATTGGGCGGGCACCGCACCCGTGGTTCGCCCCGGATCCTTGCAGAGCAGCCGAAAGCTCTCCGCGACGACCCTGCGCCATTCCCTCGCTGACCCCGCTTGCAGGTGACCCGAGGTCATCGTCAGGCGATCCGCTGACTGCGCAGCGTGCAGCCGAGCAGCTTGTAGAGCACGCGCGCACCGACCGTGCCGTTCCACTCGTCACCCCTGGCGCCCGGTGCCACCTCGCAGAGGTCGAAGCCCACGACGCGCTTGCCGCTGTGCGCGAGCAGCTCGAGCAGATGGCAGATCTCGGGGAAGGTCAGGCCGCCGGGCACGGGTGTGCCGGTGTGCGGGCAGTGCTCGCTGGTCAGGCCGTCGATGTCGAACGAGATGTAGACCTGCTTGGGCAGCGCGGCGATGATGCGCTTGCAGACTGCGGTCCAGGTCGCGCCGCCGAACTGCATGTCGCGCAGGCGCTGGTCGTAGAAGGTCTGCACGCGACCCTTGGACTGCTTCGCGAAGGCCACTTCGCGCGAGCCGACATCGCGAATGCCGACCTGCACGAGCTTGCCGACCTTCGGCAGGCGCGTCATCACATTGTGGAAGATGCTCGCATGGCTCCAGGTGAAGCCCTCGTAGGTCTCGCGAAGATCGGCATGCGCATCGATCTGCAGGATGCCGAGGCCGGGGTGCCGCTTCGAGAGTTCCTCGATCAGCCCGAACGGGCTCGCATGATCGCCGCCGAGCAGTGCCGGAATGGCGCCGCGATCGAGAATGCCACGCGTCTCGCGACGCACATGCTCGTGCACGCGCTCGCTCGCGGCGTTCACGGTGGCGAGCGCGCGAGCGTGGCTCCTGTCGCCGGGCGTGGCGCCGCCCGCACGGATGATCGGTTCCGCGGCGGCGCGGGCCCTCTTCGAGAGCGACGCGATCGACTTGGGAACGGGCAGTATCGCCACGCCCGCCTTCCAGATCGGTCCGAACTGGATGTCCTCGAGGTCGACCTGCATGCTCGCCTGCAGCACATGTGCAGGACCGGCCGCGGTGCCGGGGCGATAGCTGGTCGTGGCGTCGAACGGGATCGGCATCACCACCACGCTGGCATGTTCGGGCGTGGTGTCGAGTCCGAAGAGGCCGTCACCGGTCGCGGCGGCGTCCGGATCGAACCCTGCGGGAACGACGGCGGCAGCGGGCTTCGAGGACTTCACGGCACGGGCGCGCTTGATGGGCATGGCGTGGGAAGGGTACGAAATCGGCGCAGTGTGCGATGATACGGGCGTGAGCCACGTGACCGCCACCACGCATGCGCCCGGCGCCGAACAGGTGCTTCAGCTGCGATCGCTGGTGCAGGTGTTCCTGAACGAGCTGCGCCCGATGCCTGGGCGCGTGCAGGCGACCATCCGCGCGACCGTGGCCGTGATGACGGGTGTGGTGCTGGCAGCGATGGTGGCGGATCCGTCGTTCGTGATGTGCCCCGTGACCGCGATGACCGAGAGCACGCCCGGCACCGCGCACTCGCTCGGTCTGCTGTGGCGGCGCGTGCTCGTCAGTTTCCTGTGCTCGGGTGCGGCGATCGTGCTGGTCATGAGCGTGCCGCAGTCGCAGCCGGTGCTGTTCCTGGGGATCCTGCTGCTGATCTGGTGCGTGATGTATCTCGCGCGCGTGCTGCCCGTGGGAAGCAGCGGCCTGCGCGTGGCGATCTGGACGCTTGGCCCGCTCTTCTCGAAGCCGCTGACCGATCCCGCGCACTTCGAGCAGGCCGCGCTGATCAGCGCGCTCGGCGTGTCGACGGGCGTGGTGCTTTCGTACGCGGCGTCCGTGCTCATTCTTCCGGGCGCGGAATCACTGCGCGCACGACAGGCGGTGGACGGCCTGCTCGCCGACTCGGCGACGAAGTTGCGCGCGCTTGCGCAGCGCTGCCGACGAGGCGAACCGATCGGCGCCGAGCCCCCGCCCATGGACGAGGCGGTGCTCGTGCATATCGCGGTGCTGACCGACGCGATTCGAACGTTCGTGGAGCCGCGGGCGAACTTTCCCGAACTCGCACCGCTCACGCGCATCGCGAGCGTGTCCGACTCGGTCACGGTGCATCTCGCGGGGCTGGCGCACGAGGCGGGCGATGCCGCAGGGCCACGCGAGGTTGCGGCGCGCATTGCGGTGCGCATGGCGGATCTCTTCGACCGTCTCCGTGGATTGAGTTTCGAGCGCCATTGGGCACGGCCGGGCGACTCGATACCCGAACTGGACGAGCTGGCGCGCGAAGCCGAGGGTCTGATCGAGGAGGGTGATCGCGTGATCCGCGAGGGCACCGCCTCGGTCGATGACATCACGCTCTCGATGGCCGGCTTCGCACGCCGCGTGGGCGGCACGCTGCGAAGTTCGCTCACGGACCGGCCGTTGCCGGCGAACTTCGGCACCACGGCGCTGGCCCTTCCACTCGGATTCGCCCCGGCCGCCCCCACGGGCCGCGCGCCCACATTGAGCGCGGCGCTCGCGAAGTTCGATCCGGCGGCAGCGACCAGCGCGGCGGCGGCGGCCTTGGGGCTGGGCGTCGCGATGCTGGTGACGGCGTTCTACCTTCCCACCGAAGCGGGCCCGTCCGCGATCGGTGCGGCCTTCGTGATGCAGTCCACGATCGGAGGGACTGGACGGCGCGGCGCGCTGCGGTTTCTGGGCACCCTGCTCGGCGGCGTGCTCGCGATGCTCGCGATGGTGCTCTTCGCGGGCGGCCTGCAGTCGCTCGGTTCGTACGTGGCGATCCTCGGGACGCTGACGGCGATTTCCGCGTGGGTGTTTGTGGGAAGTCCCCGCACCAACTACGCGGGCCTCATGATCGCCGCGGCATGGATCACCGCGATCGTGGTGGACCCCCAGCCCGCCGACTCGGTGACGCCCGCCATCGAGCGCGTTGGAAGCGTGATGGTGTCGGGCCTGTCGGTGACCCTGATGATCTGGCTGTTCGCCACCGCGAGCGCGCGTGCGGCGCTCATGCGATCGATCGCGGACGGCTGGAGGCGGCTCGCCGAGCTTTCACGCACGGCGTCGATGCTGCCCGTGAAGCCCGGCGATCTCGACGCGTGGCGGCGCGCGAGCCATCTTGCAAGCGGGAACCTCGCCAACACGGCCGACCTGCGCGAGGCCTACATGTTCGAACGCCGCGCGGCGAGCGTCATCTTCAAGCCGGTGCTGCAGACGCTGGCGGAACAGCAGCGCACCCTGCTCTTGGCGCGCGCGATGGCCGTCGGACGCTTCCATGATCATCCGCTTCCAGCGCAGGCGACCGAGGCACTCGACAGGGCCCTTCAGGCACAGGCGGAACGGCTGGATCGCCTCGCACGATCGTTCGTGAACCCACAAGCCATCGAAGGGGCAACCGTCGCCCTTCCTTCGCCTCACGAGACTCGGGTGGCGGCCCAAGAGGCGGGCTGCAGCGACGAGGATGTGGCACGCCTCGCCTATCGACGCGACGCGATCCTGATGCTTGCGCAGACCATCGACCGGGCCGAGCGCCTCGCACGCTTCGGCTTCATCTGGCTGGATGGCAAGCTTGAGAGCGTGACCGTGCAGGACAGTTTCCGTGACGACGACGCCCGCCGCGCAGCTATGCTCGCCGCCGAATCGTGATGCGAGCCCGCGGCCCCATGCAATCGATCGAAGCGCTGCGACGCGGCCTTGGCGCGGCGGCCGGCGTGCTGGCGCTCGCGGGATGCAATCCCAACCTCGACATCGATGGCGCGCTCGTGCCCGCATGGATCACGGCCGGCGTGTTCGGCATCGCGGCCACCGTAGGAGCGCGAACCCTGCTCGTGCGCTCGGGCATCGATCGCCATCTCGTCGCGCGGCCCGCCGTGTACCTGAGCCTGGCCGTCGTCTTCACCTGCGCGGTGTGGATCGTGGTGTTCCGATACTGACCCATGAGTGCCGTCACACCCATCGAGATCCGCAAGGACAGCGACCCGCGTCGCCAGCGACTGGGGCGCGTCGTGAGCTACGCGTCGTTCGCGGCTGCACTGCTCAGCCTGTTCGTGGTGTGGAACCAGCTGCAGCGCTATCCGCGCACCGACGACGCCTATCTGCGCGCGAACACGATCGGCATGGCACCACGGGTGTACGGGCAGATCGTGGAACTGCCCATCCGCGACAACCAGTTCGTGAAGACGGGCGAGGTGCTGTATCGCATCGACCCACGGCCGTACGAGGTCGCGATGGCGCGAGCCGAGGCGAACCTGGCACTCGTCGACTTCGAGGTGCGCGCGCTGAACGACGCGGTGCAGGTGGCCGAAGCCCACGTGGCCACCAGCAACGCCGACGTGGCGAAGTCGCAGGCCGACATCGTGCGCCGCAAGGCCGACGTGAAGGCGGCGCAGGCGCGCGCCGACTATGCGGCCGACTATCTCGGGCGCATCAAGCCGCTGCTTGAGCAGCAGTTCGTGACAGCCGATCGTGTGGCGCTTGCCGAAAGCGATCTGCAGGCCGCCAAGGCGAACGTGGCGGCGGCCGAGGCGGCGGTGGCCAACGCCGACGCGGCGTTGATCGCCGCACAGGCCGCGGTGGTGAGTGCCGAGGCCGAAGTGAAACGGTCGCGCAATGCGCTTGCACAGGTCGGTGACGTGAACGCGCGCGTGGCGGCGGCGAAGGTGGAGATCGACGAGGCGCGCCTGAACCTGCAGTACTGCGAGGTGCTCGCGCCGATCGACGGCTGGGTGACCAACCTGAACACGAATGTGGGCGCCTTCGTGAAGGTGGGCGACAACCTCTTCTCGATCGTGCAGAACACCGAGTGGTGGGTGATGGCGAATTTCCTCGAGACCGAGATCGAGCAGATCCGCGTGGGACAGGAAGTGGCGGTCTACATCTACGCGTATCCGGGCCATCGCTTCCGCGGCACGGTGCAGGGCATCGGCTGGGCGCTCTATCAGCCCAACGGTGCCACACAGCAGACGCTGCCGGATGTGAAGCCGACCCTGAACTGGGTGCGCCTTGCGCAGCGCTTCCCCGTGCGCATCACCATGGAACCCTTCGACCCGAAGTACCCCTATCGCATGGGCGGAACGGTGACGGCGATCGTAAAGACCGAAGGGCGCGATCCGATCCTTGAGCAACTGGGCCTGATCGGCTCGCCGTTCGGCAAGGCCGCCGGCCCGTTCCCCGCGTCGGGTTCAGGTCCGACGCTGCTTCCCACGAAGTGACGGTCAGCGAACCTCGCCCGGGCCGCCGCCCGAGGCGAAGAGCAGCGCGGCGCTCGACGAAAGCAGGCTTGAACGGCTCTCGATGCGCTGTGCACGCGCGAGCGACAGGTCGCGCTCGGCATCGAGCAGTTCGGGCAGCGTGGTGAGCCCGAGCTCGTAGGCCTTCTTCACCGACTCGAAGGCGTCGATCGAGGCGACCAGTTGCGCCTTGGCGGCGTCGTATTGCGCGCGATCGCTCTGCAGGGTGTAGTAGGCGCGCCAGACCTCGTCGGCGGCGTCCAGGCGCGCCTTCGCGAGCTTCGCGCTGGCCGCCGCGCGGTTCGCGGTCGCCTCGGCGAGGGCGGCGTCGCGCGCACCATCATCGAAGAGCAACCACCGACCACCGACATACGCGGAGCCGGCGAAGCCCCAGCCCTGCCCCTCGATGGAAAATCCGGGCGTGTCGAAGTTGAGCCAGTTCTCGCCGGCGGTGCCGCGCGCCACCACCTCGGGCAGGTAGTCGGCCTGCGCGCGACGCATCTCGGCCTCTCGCGCACGAACCTCGAGCACGGCGGCGGCGAGATCGGGTCGACGCGCAAGCGCCTGATCGATGATGCCATCGATACCGGCAGTGAGGATCTCGGGCACCTCCGTCTCGGGCGTGGGATCGATCGGCAGCGCGACACTCGCCGGAATGCCCACACTGGTGCGAAGGTCGCCCTCGGCGAGCAGCACGCCGCTGCGGCGCTTTTCCAGCTGATAGAGCGCTTCGGCATAGGCCTGCCGCGCGACCAGCATGTCGGGCCGCGTGGCAAGACCGAGGGCCAGGCGCGCTTCGGTCGCCTTCAGCACGCTGCGTGCGGCGATCACGTCCTGCTCGGCCGCGGTCCGCAGGCCAAGGGCGCCTTCGAGCCTGAAGTACGACTTCTGCACGGCGAACACGGTGCGCTGGATCGTGCGGTCGTGCGACATGTTGGCCGCGGCGAGTTCCGCGCGCGAGCGATCGGTGTCGGCGTCGCGGCGGCCGAAGTCGAGCAACAGCCATGACGCGTACACCTGTGGCGAGAACAGCGCTTCACGATCGGGAAGCGGCTCTGGCGTCTGCGACAGGAACGGCTCCTGCGAGTAGCTCATGCCCACCTCGACCCCGATCTGCGGACCGTACGCGGCGAGCACCTTCTGCTCACGAGCGGCGGCGGCGCGCGCACGATGCCACGACTCGCGCGTGGACGGATTCGCATCGAGCGCCATCGCGGCAAGATCCGGAAGGCCCCAGATGCGTTCGATGCCAGGGCCGGGGCCGTCGATCTGCTCCTGCTCCCCGCGCGCCTCGGCCTGCATCGCCTGCGACTCGACCGCGCTGTCGATGCCCCGACGGATGGCCGCCGCCTGCTCGTCATCATTCCGGCGGCCAAGCGCCTTGAGTCGCGCGACCATGGAGTTCGGGTCGTCCGTGGAAACGGGCCGCGACGGCTGCGCGGCACTGTCGGCGACGGCGGCGTCGATCTTCCGCTCCGCGTCGGCCAAGCCGTCATCCCACAGATCGGATCGTTGCCGGCATGCCGCCGACACCATCAGCGCAAGCGCGATGCTGCTTGCGGCGCGGCGTCCTGCCGAATGGGGTGGCCTTTCTGGCACGATCGGCAATATACGCCCGCGATCGGCCTGCTCGGCAAGCCGGCGGGCGTGGCTCAGGACTTCTTGCCAGGTTCCACGTCGGCGACGACGGGCGGGAAACCATTGAGTTGCCGCCAGATCTCCTGCCACAGTGGGACCAACCGCAGCCACACCCAGCCCTTCCTGCGCATACTCGGAGATCAGCAGTCGGATGCGTCACCGGTCTGTGAGCGGCAGGCCGCGACGGCCTCTTCCCACGCCTGGCGGCATTCCGCGGGCACCATCTCCAGCACACCCAACATCTGCAGCGCGGCCAGCAGCGACGCCGCATCCATGCCCCGGTAGACCACCGTTGCATCCACGATCGGCTTGCCCAAGATCGCCTCCAACTGCGTCTGCGAATACGTGGGCTTCACGGCGGCGGTCGACTGGGTTCCGTACTGATTCAGGTTGCTGGCGAAGATGCCGGCGGCGCTCACGGGCAGGAAGTCCTCGTATCGAAGGCCCTCGACCTGAAGCATGCCCGCGTGCAGCAACTCGGTGATGTCCGCGCTCTTCAGCGTGCCTCGCGCCGCCACCCCCTTCGGCGTGACCGCGTAGCGGCCGAACACGAGCGCTTGGGCAAGCAGCGCGGGCAGCGTCTTCGGAAACGGCGCGAAGGGTGTCGCGTACGCGGCCTCGTAGGCCGCGAAGTCGCGTGCAGGAAGCGATGGATCGCGCTCACGCATGGCTTCGGCCTGTATCAGGCAGTCGTCGTACAGCGTGCGTCCCTTCGGCGTGGTCGCGTAGCCGCGCTCCTCGATCTCGCCGAAGCGCGCGGTGTGCACCGTGTCCACGATCGAGCCATCCGACTGGCGGAACTGCACCGGCTCGGTGAGCGCCTTGTAGGCGTCCTGGCGAAGCAGGATGGGCGTGTCCTCGCTCGGACCCTCGGTGGAGTCCTTGAAACCGGCGTGCTTGAGCCTGGCCAGCTGGAAGGGTTCGCCGCGGAAGGTGCCGACCAGCGCGTCGACCCAGCGGCCGATGTCCGCCGTCGCGACCACACCCGACTGGTACGAGTCGATCTCGGCATGGCTCAGATGCTTGAAATGCAGGCGCAGCCAGTCGCGATCGGCCGTCTTGCATAGGCGCGCCATCACGAGCGTGGCGCGGGAACGGAACTCCGGCTCATCCAGTTCCCCGAGACACCGCTTCATCGATGCCACATAGAGATCCAGACAGAACGTGTTGGGCGTGAGGTGATTCAGGTGGTGCGACTCGAAGCAGGCGATGTCCGCCGCGATCTTGAACCCGGTCCGGCAGAGGTGCTCGTAGAGCGCGTGATCGCGCGCACGGCCAGTCCAGCGGAAGATGCGACCGGTCGCCTCGCCGATGAGCGCCTCGAAGTCCTCGCGCGCAAGACCGTCCTGTCGCTCACAGCGCTCGATCAGCTCCTTCGCCCGCTCCGAGAACACCTGACGCGTGGCCAGCAGCGACTCGATGCGCTCGCGGGTCTGCGGATCGAAGTAGTCCGTCATCAGGAGCGAGGTGAACACGCGATGCTCGGGACGCACGACGGAGCGGAAGGCGGTGGCGATGATCGGCTGGCTCTTGGAGCCCACCGCGGTCATGTCGTAGAAGTTGTGCGGCTCCATCGCGAAGCAGCCGAAGAACCGACCGATCCAGCGGTACTCGTCGGGACGGCCGATGCGGATCGCACCGTGTCGCTCGCCGCTGGTCCGGTCGAGCTGCGCCTCGCTGATCGCGAATCCGACATGCAACTTTCCTGCCAGTTCGCACACGGTGCGGTTGCACGCCCGGTTGACCAGCAGGCTGCGGTCGTACATGGGCACTTCGCGGGCGAACAGCGCGGAAAGTTCCGCGAACAGGCGGTTCTGCATCTCGACGCGGTCTGCGAACGGTCCGGACATGGGTCGCTCCTTCGTCAGACTTTACACTCGTCGGTGCCATGGCCGAGGAAAACCTTGACGACGTCCGCCGGCGAATCCGCGAGATGGACGGGCAGATTCTCGGATTGGCCGCCGAACGGCAGCGTCTGGCCCGCGAGGTCGGCGAGATCAAGCGCCGCGTCGGCATCGCCACGGTCGATTACGCACAGGAACGCGCGGTTCTGGAGCGGGCCCGGGCCACGGCGCAGGAACGTGGGCTTGATCCGTCGATCGCCGAGGACCTGCTGGCCCGTCTGATCCGCGCCTCGGTGAACGCGCAGGATCAGGACAGCATCCGCTTCAGTGCGGCGGGGGCGGGACAATCTGTGGTCGTGGTGGGCGGCGAAGGACGCATGGGACGCTGGATGCAGCAGTTCCTGTCCGCAGGCGGTTTTCGCGTTGCCTCGCTCGACAGCGCGGCGACCGCGGAATCGCAGGCCCAGGGTCGTGCCGCGCTGGCAAAGGCGGACCTCGTGCTGTGCTGCACCCCACCTGCCGCGACGGCACAGCTGTACATGGAGTGGACCGCTCGTCCCCCTACCAGCGTGATCGCCGACATCGCCAGCATCAAGACACCGCTGATTCCGGCGATTCGCAGGCTGCAGGCGGCTGGCGCGCACGTGGCGTCGATCCATCCGATGTTCGGCCCGTCGATCGCGCTGCTGCGCGACGCCGACGTGGTGCTGTGCGACACGGGCGACGCCGCTGCGCTCGACGCGGTGGAACGACTCTTCCAACCGACGACTGCCCGGCTCGTCCGAATGCCGCTCGAGGCACACGACCGTCACATGGCCGACCTCCTGTCGCTGGCGCATGCGACGGCCATCGCCTTCGCGCTGGCGCTTCCCGAGCACGAGCACCCTGTGCGCAGCACGACCTTCGGCGCGCTGGAACGGCTCGCCGCGAACGTGGTGCGTGAGAGTCCCGACGTCTACTTCGAGATCCAGTCGCGCAATCCGCACTCCTTTGCGGCGCTGGAACGGCTCCGCACCGCGGTGGATCGTGTCATGCATGCGGTGGCGACCGGTGACGCATCGGGCTTCGCGTCCCTTATGCGGGATGGCGCGTCGCGGACCGGTGATCGAACCGTGCCTGGCGCCTGAAGAGGACGCCGGGCGCAGGTCGTTGCGTGTTCGGTCCACGCCCATGGCGTCGCGTGAGGATGCACCACCGCAGTGACCGTGCATCATCTTGGACATGTTGAAGATCGGCAGCAGCATGGCGCTGGCGATGCCGCCGACGATCACGCCTATGCCGACGATCGGCCAAGACAGCGAGCCCTGGTCCATCGTGCGGCGACCCATCTCGCTCCGCATCCATGCCCAGGCGCCAAAACCCAGGGCGATGACGCCCGGCACCTACAGCATCCAGCCCGTGCGGATGAACTCCGAGAGCCACAGCAGCACCTTGGTCGGCGTCGGCAGCGCATCGCCCCGCATCTTGAAGAGCGGTGCGAAGCGTGGCATCACCGACGTCATGATCACGCCCACGGCCAGCACCGCGACGCCCGCGATGTGATGCTTGGCCTGTGTGAGCAGGTCGATACCGCCGGCCGCAACGCGGCGATCCTCCGGTTCGCTGCGATGCGCATCGGCGACGTGACGCGCATGTCCAAGGCAGGGCGCGCACTCACCCAGTGCCAGCCCGGCCGCTGCGACAGCTGGCTCCTTCTCGGCATGGCAGCGCTTGAGCGTGGCGATCGTGCCGAAGCGACCCGCCTGCTTCGCGAGGCTGCGGCTCGCGAACCCTGGCGCGAACTGCCTCGCAGGCTGCTTGCGCAGGTCGAGCAGCACGAGGCCGGCGCGTACCGCGCACTCGCGCAGCCTTGAATTCACCGTGGATTTTGAGCCATTTTGGGGCAAAATACCCGTTTTGGGCTGAAAATCCGGCTGTCGAAGTTTGAGGCCATCGAATTTAGTGGGATTTTCTGGCCATTCCTGCCGACAAAGGTTTGTGCGGTGGATCCACGGTGGATCGCCTGCCCCGCCGCCCGGCGGAGCCGAGGCACGCCTCAAACGCGGGAAGGATCCCGCAACGGAGATCAGCGAATGGATAGCTTCAAGGTCGTGAAGGGTTGGATTCGCGAGTTCGTGGATGTCGCCGTCCTGTTCGTGGCGGTGGGTGTGATGGTGCAGATCCTGTTTGGCAATAACGTGCCGTTCTTCAACAGCGTCACCACCAACCTGATGAACTTCATCACGCAGCTTGGCAGCAACGGCCTCGTCGGCCTGATTGCCCTGTTCGTGATCGTGTGGGTGTTCCAGAAGGACAGGGCTCACTGAGCCGGACTTCGCCGCACACGTTTGGATGACTGTGAAGGCCCCCCGATGTTCGGGGGGCCTTCTGCTTTCTGGAGCCTCCCAGGAATCTCTCGCCCCTACTCTCTTGAGATGGAACGGCTCTGGACACCTCTGCTCCTCGTTGGATCGAACCTGTTCATGACCTACGCCTGGTACGGGCACCTGCGTGACCTGAAGTCCAGCCCACTCTGGATCGCGATCCTGGTCTCCTGGGGGGTCGCCCTGCTGGAGTACACCCTGCAGGTGCCCGCGAACCGCATCGGATTCCAGCAGGCAGGCTGGTCGCTGCAGCAGCTGAAAGTGATGCAGGAAGTGATCACCATGGCGGTCTTCGCGGCCTTCGCCGTGCTGTACATACGGGAAAAAATCTCGATGAACTTCGTGTGGGCCGGCCTGTGCCTGGTGGGTGCGGCATGGTTCATGTTCCGAGATCTGAAGGCGCCCGCATGAGTGACACTGCCAACTGGATCTTCGACTTCGACAGCACATTCGTGCGTGTGGAGGCGCTGGACGAGCTGGCCGAGATCGCGCTGGCGGGCCGCGCGGACCGCGACACGTTGCTTGGGGCGATCCGGGAGATCACCAATCTGGGCATGGAGGGCCGCCTTGCGATCGACGAGAGTCTTCGTAGACGCATGAGCCTGCTGGCGATCCAGCCGGACATGTTGCCGAAACTCGTGCAGCGGCTGGTGGACAACCTGACGCCGAGTTTCGCGCGCGGCATGGGACAGCTGCGCTCGATGCGCGAGCGCGTCTGGATCGTCAGCGGCGGATTCCACGAGTGGATCGACCCGGTGGCGGAAGCTGTGGGCCTGCGCCGCGACCGCGTGATCGCGAATCGCCTTCGAGCACGAGCGGATGGCCTGCTGGAGATCGATCCCGCGGCGTCACCCTGCGCCATCGACGCAGGCAAGGCGCATGCGATCCGCGCGGCAGGCGTGCCGCGCCCGCGCGTGATGGTGGGCGATGGCATCACCGACTGGCAGGTTCGCGAACATGGCGCGTGTGAGCGCTTCGTCTGCCTGACCGAGGTGGTACGGCGTGAGCCCGTGGCCGCTCGGGCCGATGTCGTGGCGGCGAATCTGGACGAGGTGCTGGCCGCGGCGAGCGACCTGCGTGCGCCCGATCAGGGCTGAGCAGGCGCCTCGCCTGCCTGCGCGCCATCGATGAACACGTCGACTTGCTGGCCCACATAGACCGGCGCCTCCGCCTTCTCGATCTCGTACACCACCATCAGCACGCGCGTGTCCACGCGCTCCGTCACCACACCACGCAGCGTGGTCTTGGGCCGGACGCTCGGCTCGATGCGTACGAACTTCAGCGCCAGACGCACCGGGTCACGCCCGCGCGTGAAGGCCTCAGCCGAGGCTCCCGGACGCACGCGTGCGGCATCGTCCTCGTCGATCTCGGCGCGGACATGCATGGGGCCGGCATCCCCCAACGTGACCATGGGGCTGTCCAGATGGCCGGCCGTGGCGAATTCGCCCGCCTGCACCTCAACCTTCAGCACCGTGCCGTCCATCGGTGCTCGCACCGTGAGCCGGTCCAGATCGGTGCGGGCCTTCGCGAGTGCCGCGCGCGCGGCGTCGACCTCGCGGCGCGCCACATCCAGATCTGCCTTCCACGCACCGCTCTTGATGCGCGCAAGCTCCGCACGAACCTGCTCCAGCGTGGCCTGCGCGGCTAGCATCGCAAATCGGCGCTGCTCAAGATCCTCCATGCTGGCGGCACCAGCATCGCGCGCCGCCTTCACACGCTCGAATGTTCCCTGCGTGCGCTGCGCCTCGACCTCGGCGCTGCGGACGCGCGCCTCCAGCGGTGGAATGTCCTCGGAACGCGGCTGCGCCTCGAGCCGTACGAGCCTGCTCTCCTCGAGCTGCAGCGCCGCCTGACGTGCCTCGACCTCAGCTTGGCGTTCCGCCCGCTCCAAGGTGAGGAGCGCCTGCCCCTCCTTCACCAGATCACCGGGCTTGACCATCACCTCGTCCACGATGCCCTGCGTGGGCGACGCGACGGCGACAAGCTCACTGCGTGGTTCGATGATCCCGAGTCCAGCGATTCGGCCTTCATGCAGCGTGCTGCGCGCAGGCTTGTTCGGCGGCGCGGTGACCGCGCTGCTGGGCGTGAGCAGCCACGTGACGGCCACGGCGAAGCCGAGCGACAGGGCGGCGAGCAGCGGAAGGAGGCGGCGGATCATCGGGAAGACTCCATAGGGTAGGCACTTGGAGCGACGGCGCGATCCTCGACGCGAACCACCAGGCCATCGTCCATCTCGGCGATGCGGTCGGCGAAGCTGAACACGCGCTGGTCGTGGCTGACCACGATCACCACCCGGCCGGGACGCACGGCGATCGATCGCAGCAGTTCCATGACCTGATGGCCGCTGCGTGCGTCGAGTGCCGCCGTGGGCTCATCGCACAGCAGCAGGTCCGGATCGTGCACAAGCGCGCGCGCGATCGCGACGCGCTGCTGCTGTCCGCTGCTGAGTTGTCGCGGCAACTTGTGGGTCTGCTCGCCCAGCCCAAGCTGGCCAAGCATCGCGCGTGCACGCTCCAGCGCCTGCGGCCACTGCACACCAGCGGCCACCAGCGGTACCGCCACGTTTTCCGCCGCGGAAAGCCCCCAGATCAGGTTGTACTGCTGGAACACGAAGCCGATACGACGAAGGCGGAAGTCAAGCAGTTGCTGCGCGTCCAAGCTGAGCAGCTCCTGCCCGAGCACGCGCAGATGGCCTGCATCGGCACCGAGCAGACCGGCGATGATCGAGATGAGCGTGGTCTTGCCGCAGCCCGATGGGCCGATCAGCATGGTGAGCTGACCAGGCTCGGCGTCGAAGCGGAGGCCCTTCAGCACCTGCTGACGCACGCCCGCCGAATCGAACGATCGTTCGAGTTGCTCGCAGTGCACGCCTTCGCGGGTGGAGGCCATGGATCAGTTCCTGAACACGATCGCCGGATCGGCGGTGAGCACACGACGGATCGAGAGGAAGCAGCTCGCGACCACCATGAGATAGATGAAGACCCCGGTACCGATGAAAACCGCGACCGGCATGTTCATGCCGCGCAGGCCACCCGTGCCGGGCCCGAAGTAGGCGAAGAACAGGCTGGCGACGCCCACGCCAAGCGAGAACCCGATCACTGCCACCAGCGAGGCCTGCAGGAAGATCATGCCCAGCACGCTGCGATTTCCCACGCCGATCGCCTTCAGGGTGGCGAACTGCTTCACGTTCTCCACGCTGAAGAGATAGAACGTCTGGCCCACGATCGCCACGCCGATGACCACGCCCATGAGGATCGTGACGCCGAAGAACTCGGCCACGCCGGAGAAGCGCAGCATCCACTCGATGATCTCCGCGCTGAAGCCTCGGCTACTGCGTGCCTTCAGGCCGGTCTCCTTCTCGATGCGCGCCGCCACCTGCTCGGGATCGGTTCCCTCCTCCGCCTTCGCCAGCACGAAGCTGACGGTGTTCTCGGTTTCCCGGCTCATCTGCACTGCCAGCGAGCGGGTGGTGTAGACGACGGTCTGCCCACCCCATGCGGGCGGCGCCTTGCAGAAGCCACCCACCACCGCGCGCGTGTGACCGATCTCGACCTCCTGACCGATCTCCACCGGCAGATCCGGGAAGTTCTGCTGATAGCCGCTCACGTCAAAGATGACCGCGTTGGGCTGCTCAAGCGCGCGCACGTCACCGGCCACCATGCGCGCAGCCGGCGCGCCGATCAGCGTGGCGTCGTCAACCCCGATCACGAGCACCGGTCGGAAGGAGCCCTGTCGGGTGCGCACCATGCCAAGCGCCTGGTAGTAGGGCACGGCCCACTGCACCCCGGCCACGGAGCGCACCTGATTGACCACGCCCTCCTTCATGGGATCGGCAAGATCCAGGATCTCCACGTTGGGCTTCATCACCCAGAGGTCGGCGGCGCTGGCCGACTGCACACCATAGGTGCTGCTTCGCAGCGCGCTCCAGAAGATCGCCGCCTGCTGGCTGATGAGCAGACTGGCGAAGGCGATGCCGGCGACGAGGGCGACATACTTCGCCTTGTCGTGAGTCAGCATGGCCAGCGCGACACGGATCATGGGAAGAGACATCTTCGCCGAAATCACCCGATGGGATGCGGGGTACCTTTCCAGCCGTGCGCGCACCACACGCCCGAAAGATCCCCAGACGCTGCTGGTGGTGCGGCAGCGACCCCCTGTACGTGGCCTACCACGATCACGAGTGGGGCGTGCCACTTCGCGACGACCGTGAACTCTTCGTGAAGTTGGTGCTGGATGGGTTCCAAGCCGGACTTTCCTGGATCACGATCCTGCGGCGTCGCGCCGGCATCCTGGCCGCATTCGACGGCCTCGATCCGCAGCGCGTGGCGCGCTACGGCGCGCGCGACGTCGCTCGACTCATGTGCGACGAGCGCATCATCCGCAGTGGCGCGAAGGTGCGGTCCGCCATCGCCAACGCGCAGGCCTGGTGCACGGTCATGGACCGCGGAGGCCGGCACGCCTTCCGCGACCTTGTGTGGGAACCCACCGGCCGTGTCGTGAAGACGCGCAGACTCCGCAGCCGCAGCGAGTTACCAGCCGAAAGTCCCGAGAGCCGCGCCCTCTCCAAGCGCCTGAAGCAGGAAGGCTTCTCGTTCTGCGGGCCCGTGATCTGCCATGCCTACATGCAGGCGGTGGGATGCGTGAACGAGCATCTGCTGTCGTGCTTCCGACATGCCGAGGTGTCGGCCATCGCGCAGGGTCAGGGTCTTCGGGCCTGAGTCACTCGTCCGACTTCTCTTCCGCCTCGGAGTAGAGCACGTCAGCCGGCGTCTCGACCAGTCGTCCGAGGCGCCGCAACTCGGGCAATCGCCACGCCACCAGTCCCGTGATCACGAGCGTGCCGATGCCGCCGCTCACCACGCTGAAGATCGGCCCCATCCATGTCGCGACCAGGCCGCTCTCGAAGCCACCGAGCTCGTTGCTGCACTCGATGAAGACGCTGTTCACGGCGGTCACGCGTCCGCGCAGGTGATCGGGTGTGCGCGTCTGCACCAGCACGTGCCGAATCACCACACTGACGTTGTCCACGGCGCCACCAAGCGCCAGCATGGCCATGCTGAGCCAGAAGGACTGGCTGAGTCCGAACGCGATCATGGTGACGCCGAACAGCGCGACGCACATCAGCAGGACTGGTCCCGCACGACGGATCTCGGGACGAATGGCGAGAACCCCGGCGATGACCAATGCACCCACGTACGGCGCGCTCTTCAGCAGGCCAAGGCCGAATGCGTCGGTGTTCAGGATGTCGGTGGCGAAGATCGGCAGCAACGCGGTCGCGCCACCGAAGAGGACGGCGAGCAGGTCCAGCGAGATCGCGCCCAGGATCGTGCGCTCGCGCCAGATGTGCGCCGCACCCGCGAACATGCCCCCCGGCGAGTGATTCGGCGGTGGTGCGATCGCGGCGCGTGGCTGGAGCAGCGACGCCATCACCGCGAACACCAGACATCCGATGCCCGCGGCCGCGAAGACAGCCCATGCGTGCCCCGTGAACTTCAGCACGGCGCCGGCGAGAATCGGACCACCGATCGCGCACGCCTGGAAGATCGCGCTGTTCCAGGTGATCGCGTTCTGGAATCGCTCCGTCGGCACGAGGGAGGGAAGCAGGCTTTGCCGTGTGGGCATGTTGAAGGCGCGCACGCAGCCGCTGAACACGAGCGTGCCGTACACGACCCACAATGGCGCACCCAGCAGACTGGCCAGCGCCAACAGGCCAGCGACGATCGCGAAACCCACCTGCGTGACCGCGAGCAGACGGTGCCTGCGTACCCGGTCGACCAGCACACCCGCTGGAAGCGCAAGCGCGACGACCGGCAATGCGCGCGCAAGCCCCACCAGCCCCAGATCCCACGCGGAACGGGTTCGATCCCACACGTCCCACAGGACGGCGGTCTGCAGCATCGTCATGCCGACCCCAGCCAGCAGCATGCCGCAGGCGTACAGCCGATAGTTGCGCTCACCCCACGCAGCAGCCCAGCCCACGGTCGGCGCCGCGGACTCAGGCTGCACGAGGGTGCCCCGTCATCAGGCGAGCTTCAGTCGATTACCCAGTTCGCCATGATGCCTGCGCATCGCGTCGCGGGTGTCCACGATGAGCTTCGAGTGCTTGGCGATCATGTCCCAGTCGAAGGCCGAGTGCGCCGTCGAGACGAGCACCAGGTCGAACTGCTTCAGGCTCTCAGCCGTGACCGGCACCGACTTCATGCGCAGATCGTGCGAGCGGACGGTCTTGGTTTCCGCACAGTGCGGGTCGCTGTACTCCACCTTGGCGCCGCGGTGCATCAACAGCTCGATCAGTTCGAAGCTGGGGCTCTCGCGCACGTCGTCGATGTCCGCCTTGTAGGCCAGGCCGAGCACAAGCACCTTGCTGTTCTTCACGGCCTTGCCGTGGTTGTTCAGGTGCTCCGCCACACGATCCACCACGTAATGCGGCATGTTGGTGTTGATCTCGCCCGCCAGTTCGATGAAGCGGGTGAAGACCCCATGCTCGCGCGCCTTCCACGTGAGATAGAAGGGGTCGATCGGGATGCAGTGACCGCCCAGCCCAGGCCCCGGAAAGAACGGCATGTAGCCAAAGGGCTTGGTTGCTGCGGCGCGGATCACTTCCCACACATCGATCTTCATGGGCTCCAAGATGGCCTTGAGCTCATTTACCAACGCGATGTTCACCGCACGAAAGGTGTTCTCGAGGATCTTCGCTGCCTCGGCCACCTCGGCGGTGGAGACCGGCACCACCTCAGCGATGCCCTTGCGGTAGACGGCGCATGCGAGTTCCGTACTCGCTGCGTCCAGGCCACCACACAGCTTCGGGATCGTGCGCGTGTTGTGGCTCTTGCGGCCCGGATCTTCGCGCTCGGGGCTGAAGGCACCGAACACGTCCACGCCGAGTTTCAGGCCCTTGCCGTTTTCGCCAGCGGCCTTGAAGATCGCGGGCATCATGTCGTCACGCGTGGTGCCGGGGTAGGTCGTGCTTTCAAGGATGATGAGCTGACCCTTCCGCAGCGTCTTGCCGATCGATTCGGCGGTGGAGAGGATGAAACCGATGTCCGGCTCGTGGTGGCGACCCAGCGGTGTCGGTACGGCGACGATGATCACGTCGCACTCGCCAAGGCGACCAAAGTCGGTGGTGGCCTCGAAGCGCTTGCTGTCGCGCAAATCGGTGACCATGCTGTCGCCGAGGTGCTGCAGGTAGTTCTTGCCCGCCTTGATCGCCTTCGGCTTGCCGGGGTCGATGTCGAATCCAATGACAGGCAACCCGCCCTGATGCAGCGCATGCGCGAGAGGCAATCCCACATAGCCGAGGCCGATCACGCCGACGCGCGCCTGGCACTGCTCGATGCGGGAGAGGAGTTCCGTGTGAACAGGGGCCGTCGCGGCGGTCATGGGGATACCGACTTGTTGAATTCGGGGCGCGGACCGGAACGAGTCCGGAAAGATATCGACCCGCTCTGACCACACTCTGAAAGTTCCCCAAAAACAACCGCCACCGTCTGGAAACGGTGGCAGCCCTCGTCCACGCCTCATTGTCGTATCCGGGTGAACAGCGTTCGCCCGGCACGCCTGCAATAGACACCCAAAAGCATGGCTCTGCAAGCAACAGCGTCACCGGATTCCCGCAATTGACACTTTTCACCCGTGCGCCCAAGGACGCACGAACGAGTCAAAGTCCAATAAGAGCAGCCATTCGGCCACTTCTGGGGCCCTCGCGGCGGTAGCTGAACAAGTCGCCCGTTGATGCGGTGCACCGATCGTCAAGATCGATCCGATCATCACGGACCCCTCGCCGGACCAGCTGTGCGCGGATCGCCCCGGGAAGGTCCGCCCGCCACCTCACGCCCCCGGGGCCGGGCTCCACGCATTGCCCAAGGCCCACCACCTCCATGGCCGCCCTCACGTCATCGCCAACCTCGAACGCCGCCGGACCGATGCACGGCCCGATCGCGACCACCACACGACGGATCTGCGCGCCCCGCGCCAGCATGTGATCCACGGCTCGTTCCACGATGCAGGCACAGAGCCCCCGCCATCCCGCATGTACGGCCGCCACAAGTCCGGCGGTCGGATCCGCCAGAAGCACCGGCCCGCAATCCGCGATGCGCACCGACACGACCTGCGCCGCGTCCGCCGTGACGATCGCATCGCCATCCGCGAATGGTGGAGCGGAGCGTGCGACATCCATCTCGAGATCCGCGTCACGCACCACACTTCCGTGGACTTGGCGGAGTCGCACAAGCTCGCGACCCTCGAGTCCGGTGGCCCGAAGCAGTCGCGCCCAGTTGCGCTCCACACGATCCCAAGCATCAGGTTCACCGGGCGCATCAGCCAGACCCATATTCAGCGAGTCAAAGGGTGCCAGGCTCTCACCACCCAGGCGCGTGCTGAAGCCATGTGGAATGCCCTCGGAAGCGAGCAGCGCGGACCGCAGCCACACGACGCCCTCGGGCGAGGTCCGACGCTCGAACGCCATCGACTCAGAGCCCCAGCCGGGTCTTCTTGGCCTCGAACTCCGCCTGTTCGCGCTTGTTCTGCGAACCGAGCGGCTGGCCTGAGCGGATCGCGTCGATCTCCAGTCGCGAGAGATGCATGGAGTCGAAGTCGTAGTCCACGAAGGCCTCGCAGGTGGCCGGCGCAAGGGGCTGGATCAGCCGGTACATGGCGCGTGCGAAGTCCTGGATTTCCTGCTGCGCGTGCGATTCCATGCGCAGCGACAGGAAGCGCAGCGTGTTGTGCAGGTCGCACTTCCAGTACCACTCGGTGTAGACGCTCACCGGTAGCGCCGCACGCGCCAGCTCGCGCGCCACGCCGCGTTCGGTGAGCGAGAGGTACTCGCGATAGTTCGCCTCGGCCTTGTCGAGCAGCGTCAGGAACTGCTCGGCCGTGCCCGCATCGATCGCCTCGTCGCCACCCTGTCGATTCACCGTGCTCTGCTTGCGCACGCCCTCGACCGTGGGGCGGTAGAAGCGGTCCGGAACGATCGAATAGCGTGCCGAGTACTCGTTGACGTTGGCGGTGCGATGCCGGATCCACTGGCGCGCCACGAACATCGGCATGGCCACGTGGAACTTGAGTTCCACCATCTCGAATGGGGTGGTGTGGCGGTGGCGCAGCAGGTAGCGCACCAGCGTGCGGTCCTCGCTCACCTGCTTCGTGCCGGCGCCGTAGCTGACGCGCGCAGCCTGCACGATCGCGGCATCGGCGGTCTGGCCCTGCGGCACCAGCCGGGGCATGACATCGACCAGCGCAATGAAGCCGTGCTCGTGTACCGGAATCTGCCAGCGCGCGTCACCCTGCATCAGGTCGACCATCGGTCCCTCGTGCTTGATGTGCTGAATCGGCGCCTCGCTCACGATGGACTCATTCGGGCAGGTGGGCTGGGACATCGCACCCATTATGGCGCGGCGGGCGCGGCTTGCACGGCCTGATTCGCGGGGGAACCGCGAGCCAGCGAGCGGAGCCGCCCATTCACGCGGGGCACCGTGCCGATGCCCGTGGGCAGACCGTTGGCGCCAAGGATCGGCGCATGATCGCCGTTCGGCGGCCACTGCACCTGCAGGAACTTGAGCCCCGCCTCGAACTCCGGCGACGCCACCACGGCCCCCGGGACACCCGCACGCAACTGCGCCTCCGACGTGGGCATGTCGCCACCGTGCGCGGACGCGTAGGCCTCGATCGCTCCCGCCAGCGCCTCGATTCGCGCATCGGTCCTCAGCGCCGTGCCTCGCACCTCGCGGGTGATCATCCATCCGAAGAGGAACGAGAACACCCCCACCGCGGCCACGAACACGACGATGGTGCGGCCCGTGATGCGCATCACATTCGGGCGCCGTCGGCGAGCGCCAGCGCGCGTCGGGGCCGACGCGGATCCGCCTCGGGCACGGCCGCCAGCAGCCGCTGCGTGTAGGGATGCTTGGGCGAACGGATGATCTCGTCTCGCGTGCCCGCCTCCACGATCTTGCCGTCGTACATCACGGCGACCCGGTCGCAGATGTGGTGGATCACGGCCATGTCGTGGCTGATGAACAGGTAGCTCAGGCCGAACTCGGCCTGCAGTTCCTTCAGCAGGTTCAGGATCTGGCTCTGGATGCTCACGTCGAGCGCGCTCGTGGGCTCGTCACACACGATCAGCGAGGGATTCAGCGCCAGCGCGCGCGCGATGCCGATGCGCTGCCGCTGCCCACCGCTGAACTCGTGCGGATAGCGGTCGGCTGCGGCCTTCCACAAGCCGCAGCGCTCAAGCAGCTTCTCCACCATGTCCCGCAGCGCGTCGCCCTTGGCGATGCCGTGCACCTCGAGCGGCTCACCCACAATGCGACCCACGCGCATGCGAGGGTTCAGGCTGCCACCCGGATCCTGGAAGATGATCTGCATGCGTCGGCGCAGCAGGCGCAGTTCCTCGCCGCCCATGCGACGCACGTCGCGTCCCTCGAACAGGATCTCGCCGCCGGTCGGCTCGATGAGTCGAAGGATCGAGCGGCCCACGGTGGTCTTGCCACAGCCCGACTCGCCCACCAGCCCGAGCGTCTCGCCCTTGCCCAGCGCGAAATCCACGCCATCGACCGCCTTCACATGACCCGTGATGCGCTGCAGCAGGCCCCGACGGATCGGGAACCAGGTCTGCAGGCCGCGCACCTCAAGCAGTGGCTGGGAGGACATGGAGAGGATCCTAGTCGAGGCCTATCGCACCCGACGCGGCAACGGGATCACCAGTTGCGTTCGTGCACCCGTGGGCAGCACGATCGTGAGGGGGATCTCGAGTCGTCGTGCACTCTCCGGCAGGCCGCGCGAGATCCGCAGGTACAGGTCATCGACGGTCGCCACGCTTCCGCCGAACGCCTCGACGATCACGGAGCCCGCCGGCGCCTCGGCGGCGATCAAGGCATCGGGATCCACCGCCTCGACCAGCACGCCACGGCGGAATTCCATGCTGCGCACGCGTGCTTCAGCCTCCGTGAGCGTGAGCAGGCGCGTGAATCCGACGGCACGAAGCGCGGCGGCAAACTCCTCCATGTTGGTTTCCGGATCGAGCCGCGCCATCTGGACCTCGAGATCCACCACCTCGCCCTCGTGCGTGGCACCCGGCTGGAGACGCCAGACCTGCACCTTCACGCGATCACCAGGGCGATGATTGGCGATGAGCGTGCGCATCCGGGCGGCGCTGGCAACCCGCTGGCCACCGATGGTGACGATCACGTCGCCCACCTGCACACCCGCCGCCTCGGCCGGGCTGCCGGGCGAGACGAAATCCACGACGGCCCCATCGCCCGTCCATGACTCGACGGCGGACAGAAGTGCCGGCGCGCGCACGCGTCCGTTGCGCAGGTCGACCACATCCACGCCGCGCACGCCCAGGAATCCCTTCTCCGCCTCGCCCCGCGTGATGATCTGGTCCACCACATTCTCGATCATCGAGATCGGGATCGCCAGACCAATGCCCGCGAACTGTCCCTGCCCAAGCGCGTTGCCGCGTCCGGAGCCGGTGGCGATCGCCGTGCTCATGCCGACCACGAAGCCTCGCGTGTCGGTGAGCGGACCACCGGAGTTGCCGGGATTGATCGCGGCGTCGGTCTGGATGAAGTTCTCGTAGTCGATGTCCTGCAGGTCGGTGGTGCGCTCCAGGCCCGACACGATGCCGCTGGACATGCTGAAGCGGAAGTCGAAGGGACTTCCGAACGCGAAGACCATGTCACCCTGACGCGGATCCTCGGTCGATCGGCGTGCAGGCTGCAGCCCTGACACCGAAACCTCGAGCACCGCGATGTCGGTGCGCAGATCCTGTCCCACCAGGCGCGCATCGGCACGGTCGCCGCCCGCCAACTGCACCTCGATGCGCTGCGCCCCGTCGATCACGTGCGCATTGGTCACGATGTGCCCTTGCGTGTCGTAGATCCAGCCACTGCCCGTGTTGCGGTACGCGCGCGAGCCCGACGCACCGCGAATCGAGCCCGTCATGCTCACATGCACCACGCTGGGCTCGACCACGTCGGCGATGTCGCGCGTGGCCTGCGAGAGTTGATCCAGCACCGTGCCCCGCTCAAGGCGTCGTTCCGCGTCGGCGGCGCGGCGGATCATCGTCTCGCGCTGATACTGACGGATGGCCGAGGGCGCGAGCAGCAGCAGCACACCAGCCGCGGCCAGCGTGGCAAGCGCGGGGCCGAGATGCTCAAGCCTTCGCATGCGCAGCGCCGGTCAGCAGCGCCTCCAGCCGGGCGCCCTCGCCGTCGGCCATGCGGAACGCGCTCTCGATGCGGCCCTGCCGCACCCGCTCGCACCAAGCCACGGCGGCCTCGCGTGTGGCCTCTCCCAACTGCGCGGCGGGCGTGGCGAACGCCGGCTGCCAAGCACTCATGCCGAGCAGATCCTGCAGCACGAGCACCTGTCCGTGACAGGCGTTTCCTGCGCCAATGCCGATCACCGGAATCGTGGCGCGCTCCACCACCTTGGCCGCGACCTCGGAGGGACACGCCTCGAGCAGCAGCATGGTGGCGCCCGCAGCCTCGAGCGCCGCGGCGTCATGGATCACCTGGATCGCCTGCTCGGCGGTCTTGCCCACGGCGAACGTGCCGCCGTGCATCTTCGATTGCTGCGGACGGCATCCGATGTGCGCGACCACGGGAATGCCCGCACGCGCCATGCGCAAAACGAGCGGCGCCCAACTGCGGTCGACCTCAACCTTCACGCAGTCGGCCATGCCCTCGGTCATGAAGCGCGCCGCGTTGCGCAGTGCGTCATCCTCGCTGGCCTGATAGCTCATGAAGGGCATGTCGGCCATGACCACACGGCCCGGGGCGCCGCGCTTGACCGCCGCGGTGAGCGTGATCATGAACTCAAGCGGCGCGTGGATGGTGCCGGGAAGCCCCAGGATCACCTCGGCCGCCGAGTCGCCGACCAGCAGCACCTCCACTCCCGCGCGGTCGAGCCACCGGGCCGTGGTGGCGTCGTAGCAGGTCAGGCAGGCCATGCGCTGGCCCTCGCGAACCTGCCGAAGCAGTGTGCGAAGCGTGGTGGCTGCGGAACGGCTTTCCGGATTGGACATGGTCGGCAAGTTTAGCCGCCGACACCGGGAATCCCGAGGGGCTGACTCAGAAGCGCCGGACGGGATTCGCGCACAGATTGTCGCGGCCGGGCACGATCAGGTCGGCGATCTCGACGGCCTCGGACAGGCTCTCGCGGGCCTGCTGCACGTCGAAGCATGGCGCGATCACCTTGCCCTCCTCCAGATGCTCGACCGTGGCCACGGCGTCACCCGCGATCAGCAGCGTGGAGCCCGGATTCGGCACCAGAATCCCCGCACTGCCCGGTGAGACGCCCGGCAGCGGAAAGAGGTCGACACCCTCGGCAAGCCGATCGGGCGCTTCCTCGCAGGACTCGAGCATGGTGAGTTCCTCACGCAGCATGCGAAGCAGATCCTCGTCGTCGTGCTGACGTGCCTGCTCCAACCGCTCGCGCAATTGCGCGCGCACCCCGGCGATCTCGGCCGCGCCGACCAGCACCGTGGCCTCCGGGAACGCGCCGATGCCGCGTCGACGCATCGGATGGAAGCTGGTCAGGAAGACGTGCGTGATGTCCTTCGGTGTCTTGCCGCTGCGTTCGGCCAGACGAGGCACGAGCGCCTGCGCGGGCAGCGACGGATCCACCAGGATCCACGCCTTGCCTGACTCGATCAGCGTGGTGGTGGCGTGTGCCGGGCGCACATCGCCCTTCTCGCCCCAACTCGGATGGGCGCTCATGGCCCCGATCGAGATGACGCGCACGCGCGCGGCCATGGGTCAGTCCGCCGCTCCGTCGATGGCCATGCGTCCCAGCGGATTCCGGGGATCCTGTTGCTTCTCTTCAAGGGCCGCGATCACTTCGGGCGGCACGAGGGTGTCCAGTCGCTTCAGGTCGCCCCCAAAGGCCGCGATCTGCTTGATCAGGCTGCTGGACACATAGGCGAAGTTCTCGCCCGTCACGATGAAGACCGTCTCGACCCCCGCCACCTGACGGTTGGTGATCGCCAGCTGGCACTCGCTCGCCAGGTCGGTCACGTTCCGGATGCCTCGAACGATGGCCGCCGCCCCCACTTTTCGCGCAAAATCGATGGTCAGGCCCTGATAGGCCTCCACCCGCACCCTGGCACCCTGCGGGCGTTCCCGCAGCAGGCGGGCGACGAGCGTCTCGGCGTGGCGCTTGCGCTCCTCGATCGAGAACAGGGGCGGCTTGTTCGGGTTGATGCCGATCGCCAGGATCACTTTGTCGAACAGCGCACGGCTGCGGTCGAGCACGTCCAGGTGCCCAAGGGTGATCGGGTCGAAGCTTCCGGTGTAGATGGCCAGGTGGGACATGAGAGGTCGCCCTTCGTTATGGCTCCCGCGATCTGTGGAAGGTAGCGGAATTCGACGAGGGACCATTGCCCATCGGCCGTCGCAAGGCATGTTGCAGGTGTCCGCGGCCGACACCGCGGCGACTCCTGCAGAAGCCCCGCTTCGATGGTGCCTCCTCGAAGCGGGGCATCTCGTTTTTGGTTCTTGCGGCAGGCCCGAGGCCCGCGTTCAGGCCTTCGCTTGGGCCATGAACCGGTCCAGCCCCGCGCCGCGCAGCAGCGTGCGGAAGTTCTCGCCGAAGACGAAGTTCTCCTCGGGGAAGGCCAGTCCGCCGCGATTCTGGTCGATGTGGCTGAACACGATCTCGGTGGTGCCGATGCGCTCCCACGAGCCCGTGCGATGGTCCAACCGCTCGATCGTGCCGCGCGTGCTCGCACCGGCGTCGTCCATGCGCTCGATCACCGCGTCGTAGCGGATGCACTGACCCGGCACCACCTCGGAATCCAGCGTGACATTCCCGATCTTGGCAAGGATCACCTTCTCCTTGAAGCCGCGCGTGCTGCCCACCAGGATGCCAGCGGTCTGCGCCATGCCCTCGACCATCAGGCTGGCCGGCATCACCGGCTGATCCGGGAAGTGGTCATGCAGGTGCTCCTCGGCCAACGAGACGTTCTTCACGGCCACCATGCGGCGGCCGGGCTCGTAGGCGACCACGGTGTCGATCCACATCCAGCGCATCGTGGGATCCTTGTGGCGCACGTGGCGCCGTACGGGCTCACTTGGCGAGCTTGCGCTCGAGGAAGTCGCACAGGCTCTTCACCGTGAAGACCTCGCTGAGGCTCTTCACGTTGCGATCGCCGTCGAAGGAACTGAAGTCGATATGCGGCAGCTTCTGGCGCAGCAACGCCATGCCGGCGTCGGTCACCTTGCCGTTCTGCACCATCGCCGGATCCTGCAGCATGTTTTCGGGGAACAGCTCACCCTGCTCGATTTTGAAGGGCTTCTCGGGGGTGGAGAAGCGCTTTTCCATGCGGAACTGGATATCCAGGAAGTCGATGCTCTCGGCGCCAAGGTCGCCCGTGAGCGTGGCCTCGGGCTTCACATCCTCGGCGTCGACGCCGAGCGCCTCCTGCAGGACCTCGCTGACGCCTTCCTCGATCTGCTGACGATTGAATGCCACTGGGATCTCCGTTCTGGGTGCCCCGGCCCGTTCCTTGGGCCGCGGACCCGCTTCACGCCCCGGCGGCTGCCGTGGCTGGGATGCGGGCGGGGCGCATTGTAAAGCGTCCGCTCACCGCTGTCTCGCCTGTGCCGTCGACCCGCACCACGCTGGCCTGACCCTTCATGGTGAAGCTGCCGTCATCATTCGTCTTGTCCAAGGTCACCTCGACCTTCAGCGCCTCGCCGGGCCGCACGAAACTGCCATATCGCAGGGCCTTCACCTGCCCGAGCACGAGCCGCTGACCACGATCCTTCAGCAGTTCCCGCGCAGCCTGGGTGAGGGCCTCGAGCATGAAGACGCCCGGCAGCACCGGGAAGCCCGGGAAGTGGTCACCCAAGTACTCCTCGGCGGCGGTCACGTTCTTGATCGCCACGATCGAGGTTGGCGTGCGATCCAGCACCTGATCGATCAGCAGGAACTTCATCGGGGGTCCTTTCTCAATTCGACAGACCGAGCACTCGCGCGCTGAGCTCGCTGCGCCGCTTCACGCCGAGCTTGTCATAGGCATGCACCACATGGGTGCGCACGGTGCCCGGAGAGAGTCCGAGCGACTCCGCGGCTTCCTTCTCGGTGCGGCCGCCCAGCAGCAGCATGATCACCTCGCGCTCGCGGGGGCTGAGCTGTTCCATTCCCTGCGCGCTCTGGACGCCGCGGTTGCGCTCCAGCTGCTCGCGGCTGGTGATTTTGAGCGGCGGCGAGGGCGGCACCTCGCCATCGAGCGGGGTCACGCACAGCGCCAGATGAAGATTCGGATACTCGGTCGGTGGCGAAGGATTGCGGAGCTGGCGCGCCTCGATGCGCCTGATGAGCGCGTCGAAGCTGCGCAGCATCATGCGGACCTGCTCGAACTCCTGGTCGTTCACGTGCAGCCAGCTGAAGGCGCGCTTGATGCGCTTGCGGAGGACGGTCTCGGTTGATCGGTTCTGCCGCCGTATGGTCTCGATGCTGCGCTCGGAGACCTGCTCCAGAACGTTGGAGACAAGCGGCTGGTAACGGGCGTCCTTCGGATCGATCAGCACCACGATGCTGGCGCAGGTGACGCGGTAGCCGCCGGCGCGCAGATGTCGCGAGGCCGGCACACGCTCCACCAAGCCGAACCCGGAGAGCAGGTCGATGTCCTTCTGCGTATCTGGTTCGGAGAGGCCCAGATGCTGCGCCACCTCGCTGCGGGTGGCGGCGCGGCGATTGCGTCGCAACACCTCCCAGACACTCAACGCTCGCTGGTTCTGCAGCAGTTCCGGAACGCCGGGTTGCGCCAAGTCGAGGGCGTGGTCGGCGGCAGAGGCTTCCCCTGCAGCGCTTCGAACTTCACGTGGCATGGAGTCGGAATGTACCCGCGCCAAGCAGGATCTTCCCGCGCGCACTGCTGTCAGGTGCGGGTCACTGCCGGTACTCGCCGTCCATCTCGTCGGGCACACCCCCGTCGCTCTCATCCTCGACGTACTGCAAGTCACTGCCCTCGGTCGCGCTATCGCCCGACTCGACCATGGTCTTCATGCGCCGCCAGTCGTCGAGACTGATGAGTACCTCGCGCGCCACACTGCCCTTGTGGTCGCTCAGGATGCCGGCGGCACCCATCTGATCGACAAGACGACTCGCGCGACCGTAGCCGATCGCAAGACGTCGCTGCAGCAGGCTCACGCTGCCGCGGCCCGACTCGATCATGATCTCGACGGCCTTCTCGAACATCGGGTCGCGCTCGCCGCCGTCGGTCGCGGCGCAGCCACCGTCCGGCTCCTCGCCACCGGCCGCCTTGGTGCCGCGGATCGCGACGAGCTGGCGCTCGAAGCTTGGCTCGGCGATGTCCTTCAGGAACTTGGCCACGTTGCGGGTCTCGCCGTCGGTGACCAGCGTGCCCTGCGCACGGCGCAGTTCGCTGCTGCTTGGCGTGCGCACCAGCATGTCGCCCTGACCGAGCAGCAGCTCGGCGCCCTTGTCGTCGAGCACGATGCGGCTGTCCATGCCGCTGGCCACCTTGAAGCTCACGCGGCACGGCATGTTGCTCTTGATGAGGCCCGTGACCACGTTCGCCTGCGGACGCTGCGTGGCGAGCACCAGGTGGATGCCGACCGCGCGTGCCTTCTGCGCGATGCGCACGATCGACTGCTCGACCTCCTTGTTGGTCATCATGAGGTCGGCGAGCTCGTCGATCACGAAGACCATGTACGGCAGCTTCTTCGGGATGCGCGCCTTCTCCAGATCGGTCGCGGGCTGCAGGCGGGCGTAGAGCTCCTCCTCGCCGAGGCCGTTGTAGCCGGTGATGTCGCGCACGCCGGCCTTCTTCAGCTGCTCGTAGCGCTCCTCCATCTTGTCCACGGCCCATTCCAGGATGCCCGCGGCCTTCGCCATCTCGGTCACCACGGGGCACATCAGGTGCGGAATGTCGCTGAACTGGCTCATCTCGACCATCTTGGGGTCGACCAGGCAGAGCTTCAGCTCGTCCGGGCGCTTGGTGTACATCCAGCCCAGGATGATCGTGTTCATGCACACGCTCTTGCCGCTGCCGGTGGTGCCGGCGATCAGCATGTGCGGCATCTTCGCCAGATCGATCACGAGCGGCTCGCCCGCGCTGTCCTTGCCCAGGAACATCGGCAGGATCATGCTCTTCGCGTGGCCGCCGCTCATGAGCTCCTTGAGCCGCACCTTCTCCTTCTGCTTGTTGGGCACCTCGATGCCGACCGCGGTGCGGCCGACCATGTTCGAGATGATGCGGATGTTCGGGGCGCCGAGCGCGCGCGCGATGTCGTCGTCGATCGCCTGCAGCCGCGCCACGCGCGTGCCGGGCGCCAGCTCGACCGAGTAGAGCGTGACCACCGGGCCGGTCTCGATGCCCGTGACCTCGCCCTCGATCGCGTAGTGGCGCAGCGTGGCGGTCAGGCGGGCGGCCTGCTCGCGCACGTAGTCCTCGATCTGCTCCGACCAGTTGCCCTCGGGGTTCTCGAGGAGGTCGAGACCCGGGAAGGTGTAGCCCGTGTAGTCGACCTCGCGGGGAATGTCCTCGTCGCGAGCGACGGTCTTCTGCGCGCTGGCCATGCGCAGCGGCAGCTTCGCGATGCGGGCCTTCAGTTCCTCGTCGGAAAGCTGCGGACGCGCGGCAGCCTGGGGTTCCGCCTCGGTGGCGGCCTCCTGGGTGGCTTCGGTCTCGGGGAACTCTTCCTCGTCACCGTCCTCCTCCGCGTCCTCGAGCGCCGCCTCGGCATCGGCCTCGGCGTCGTCCCAGTCGTCGCTTTCGTCGACGATCTCCTCCTCTTCCTCGACCGCCTCCTCTTCCTCGTGCTCGGAGGCGTCGGCGATGTCGACCTCGTCGGCGAGTTCCGGCTCGCTCTCGGTGTCGGGCAACTCGGCGACCGCCGTGGCGCCGCCGGAGGAACGAGCCGCCGCCGTCGCGGGCTTCACCTCGGGCCGGGCGCGGATGCGCAACTTGTCGAGCATGCCCTTCCAGTCCTGGGCGCGGATCGGTTCGGTGGCCTGCCACGCGCGCGCGATGTGCCGCGGCAGCGCGAAGACGACCTCGTCCATGCAGATGATCGCGCCGAGCGCGAACGAGATCAGCAGCACCAGACCGGTCAGCGCCGGACTGAAGCGAAGCGAGAGTTCATTCGCGATCCAGTGCGGGATCAGGCCCGCCTCGGCGCCAGGCAGCACGCCGATGCCACGCGCCCATGCCGCGTGCACCGAACTGAAGGAGAGCATCATCACGACCGCGCCGAACGCGCGGATCGCAGGATGCGTCACCGCTCGCCCGCTCGCGGTGGTCGCAAGGGCGAGCGCCGCCGCCAGCATGGGGAGCCACACGCCGTAGCCAACGCCCAGATAGGTCCAGTAGGCGATCACCGCGCCAAGCCGACCCATCAGGTTCGATGGCGGGTCGGCATGCACGGCCACGGCATGGCTTGGCCAGTCCGCGCTCGAGAAGGTCCCCAGGGTCAGGAACAGGAAGACCCAGAGGCCGGCCAACGCGACCCAAGTCGCGCGACGAGCGAAGGTTGCGGGCGGGAGTTCCCCATCGGTGGGGCGTGTGACAGCCTTGGCGGAGTTCCGTGCCATAGGCCGTTTGCATCGGCCAGCGGCCCCTGCGACGAACAGAAATGCCCCCCAGAGCGGGGTTTCAGGCCTTCGGAAGCTTGGTTTCAGCCAACTTTCGTCGCACCTGCAGCATGTGCACGTCGGGATCGACCTGCGCCTTCACCGGCTCGAATGGACACGTGATCCGGAAGGGCTTCCGTTCTCCGGCACCGATCGAGACGGTCGCACGGGCGTTCGGGGCCTTCGTCAGCTTCGCATCGGCGGGATCCGCGCCCACCGCCGCGACCTCGACCGACACGGTGCCGGTGCCGGCGTTCTCAAGCGTGCCCTCCACGATCCACTGCCCTTCGGCGGGCTTGGTCACCTTCATGTCCCACAGCTTGAACTCGGGCAGCACCACCTGCTCGAACCATTGACGGGTGAAGGCGTCGTAGGCGGGCAGGTCCTTCGCGTGGCGTCGCATCAGCGCCACCAGATCCTGCAGCAGCGGATAGTCGGGTCCATCCTGATAGGTGCGGATGAAATCCTTCAGGCCGTCCAACATGGCGTCGCGGCCCATCACCTGCATCATCATGAAGAAGACCCATCCCCCCTTGTCGTAGGTGACGGTCTGGTCGCCAGGGCGCGTGCCCGAGATGCGCACCATCGGGCGCTCGCTGTCGGCGCTGCGGCCGTTGGCGTAGTCGTCCTCCCACTGTCGCAGCATGCGCTGGCGCTGCTCGTCGCCGCGCTTCTCGACGGTGAGCAGCAGCGCACTGAAGTTGGCCAGGCCCTCGCTGAGAATGTTTCCGCCCAGGCCCTTGCCAGGCATCAGCATGTTGCCCCACCACTGGTGCCCGGCCTCGTGCGCGGTGACGTAGAAGACCAGATCGACGTCGTCGGCGGCACCGGGCTTGGTGAGGAAACCGATCGACTCGCTGAAGGTGATGTTGCCGGGGAAGCCCTGCGCGTAGCCCGCCAGACCCGGGAACTCGGTCAGCCGCAGATCTCGGCGCGGATACTCGCCGAACCACTTGCCGTAGAACTCGCGACTGGCGTCGAGCGCCTCGCTCATGGTCTTCAGGTTCCACGGGTGCCGCGGGCTGTGGAAGATGCTGCTGCCAGTGCCGTCCAGGCGCTCCAGCGGCCCGCCCGCGATGTTGAAGAAGCGCACCGGCACGTCGGTGGTCCAGATGACGGTCTTGCGGCCGTCCTTCACCAGCGGCTCGCCGGGAATGCCCACGCAGTTCAGCGTCCAGTCCTCGGGACCCGTGACCTGCATCGTCACGTCGAAACCCCAGGCGCTGCCGAAGGCCGGATCGGTCAGCTTCTTCCAGTCGTCGGGCAGCGGCTCCTTCGGGTCGGTGGCGTTGCGATCGTCCACGCCCACACCTTCCTGGAAGCCGATGGCCGGCATGAAGCTGGTGCTGAAGCTGGTGAGCACCACGCCCGAGGGCAGGATGAACTCGTCGGTGCCGCCACCGTTTCGGGTCCATCCCGAAGGGAAGACGCCGTCGAACGAGAAACCGATCGTGCAGGTTTCGCCGGTCGCAAGCGGCTTGGCCGGCGTGAAGACCCACAGGCCCGCTCGGTCCTCGACCGTGGGCGGCGCGTCGAGCGCGTCTTTCTTCATGGGCTCCATCGGCTTGCCGTCGAGCGTCCACTTCAGATTGCGGTAGTGCTCCCCTTGCGTGAGCGGAATCTGCACCATCGGCGTGGCGTGCGGGTTGCGGATCACGTAGGTGCCCTGCACGCGCAGGCTGCGATCGAACGGATCGATGTCCACGCCGCCGGTGACCTTGGCAAGCGCGGGCAGCGGCATGTCGGCCGGAAAGCTGGCGACGTTGCGCTTCCAGTAGTCGCGTCCCTGCCGCTCGACGATCGTGCCCTGGAATCCGGTGCGGGCCTGAATCCAGTTGTAGATGCCAAGACCGATCACCACCGCAAGCAGCGGCGAGACACGCAGGATGGCTCGCAGGATCGGCTTGGGCGCGATTCGATCGACCACGCGCTGCCAGTCGACATGCCGCCGCGGATGCACGGCCAACGCGCCCACCAGGAACAGCGCGGCGAGCGACAGCACGAACAGCCGGTTCGCCACGATCGAGGGTCGGAGGAACTCCAGCCGGTCCAGATCGCTCCACAGGAGCGTGCTCCACATGTGCCAGTTGCCGACCCATGTGAGGTAGCCGAACTGCTGCGCGAAGCCCGTGGCGATCAACGTGACGAGACCGATCGCGTAGGTGGCGTAGCGGTTGCGCACCACCCCCTGCACCAGCGCCACGAACGAGCACCACACGATGATGGTGGGCGTGAGCACCAGTCCCCACAGCTGCACGAATCGCGTGAACTCGAACGGCGGCCAGATGCCGGTGCGCACGACCTGCACCACCAGCACGATGACGCAGGCCAGCACCGTGGCGGCCATCAGCACCAGCGCGAGACCGGCGTTCGCCAGGATCTTGCCGATCAACAGGCTGGGCGTGGTCACTGCGCTGCTTCGCAGCAGGTTCGAGAATCCCAGACGCTCCTCGCGCACCAGGCTCTCCACCGTGTAGAAGAGCGTGAGGAAGATCAGCAGCAGCGTGAGCGTGTTGAAGGCGCTGGTGGCCAGCGAGCCCGTGGTGGCCAGACGCTCCGTGCCGAGCCACGCGGTGCTGACAAGGCTGCTGCCAACCACCTGCAGGATGATCAGTGGCGCAAAGAGCCACACACCCGGGCTTCGCAGGAGGATCCGGAGCTCGTTGCGCAGCACGGTCCACAGGCCAGCCAGCATGCGCGGGCTCTGCGTGACCATGCGCATGTCGACCAGCCGGATGCGTGGCGCCGACGGCAGCGCCGACGCGGCGACGGCCTGCGAGGCGGCGATCGTCTGCGCGGCCTTCGGGCTCAGGCGCCGCTCGGCTGAACTTCGCGCGCGACGGAACAGCGTTCGTGCGGTGAGGGGAACGGCCAACAGACCCGCGACGCACCATGCCAGACGGCTCAGCGCAAACGCCGCGTCCATCACCATCGGCTGTGTGTTGTAGAAGTCCACGCCGCGGTCGGCCTTCAGCCAGGTCTCGCTGAGCCAACGGTTGCCGGACGGGTCGAGCGCCATCAGGAGCCGGTTCACCCAGTACGGCAGCCACTCCGGACTCCAGCTCCACAGGAAGAGCGCGCCGCCGATCAGGATCACCAGCGGAAGCAGGAACACCAGGATCGGCGCACGGCTCCACGCGCCCAGCAACATGCTTCCACCGGCCAGCGGGAGCAGCAACGGCATGCTGAAGATCACCGCCGGCCAGACGTAGTTCCACAGCGCGAAGGGGCCACGATCCTTCTCGGGATTGTCCACGGGCCACAGCTCGAAGAACGCCGCCTGCATCAGGATCCACAGGCCGACGATCACGAGCAGCGGCAGCACGGCGCCAAGAAAGCGCCCGGTGACGTACTCGAGCGCGGTGAGACGCGTGCCCAGCAGCACACGGTCGACCTTGCGATCCACGTCCTGCAGCAGCGGAAGGCCCGCAGCGATCGCCGCGAAGAACGGCAGGAACAGGCCCAGGACGGCCGCGTCGATGAACGCCGCGTTGAACTGCGAGTTGAGCCAGGCCTGCTTGCCGCCGGCGGTCACGTCACCGGCCTGCACGCGCACGCCGCCGGCCACGAAACCGAAAGCGAAGAACAGCAACAGAAGCGCGAGCACGACCCACAGCGGCCTGCGCCACGCCGTGCGCAGATCCACCATCGCGATGCCAAGCGTGCGCGAGAGGTTCAAGCCACCGCTCCCGCCGCGGCAAGCGGACCACGGATCGAGTTCATGTAGGCGTCCTCAAGCGTGGCCGAGACGGAACGGAAGCCTGCCGGTGCCGTGCCCCCCTGCTCCACGCTCACGCGAACGCGGTTCGTGACGCCCTCGACCAGGATCGCGCTGAGCACGCGGTTCGACGCGGCGAAGGTGGACAGATCCTCGTCGCGCACGAAGCCCTCGTACACACGACCCTCCATGCTCTCGCGCGCGGCGCTTGGCGTGGTGTGCGCCATCACGGTGCCGCCGCGGATGATCGCCATGCGCGGACACAGGGTGGCGACGTCCTCCACGATGTGGGTGCTGAGCACCACGATGCGATCCTTGCCGAGCTCGGCGAGCAGTCGATAGAAGCGATGGCGCTCCTCGGGGTCGAGGCCTGCGGTGGGCTCGTCCACGATGATCAGGCGCGGCGAGCCCGCAACGGCCTGCGCCAAGCCGAGGCGCTGGCGCATGCCGCCCGAATAGCCGCCCACCTTCCGCTTCGCCGCATGCGCCAGATTCACGCGCTCCAGCAGTTCCTCGGCAAGCTTGCGCTGACCCTGCGGCGCATGCACGCCCTTCAGCTTCAGCATGAGCATGAGCATCTTCAGGCCCGTGAGCTCGGGGTAGAAGCCGAACTCCTGCGGCAGGTAGCCGAGCGAGCGTCGCACGACCGAGGGATCACCCACGATGTCCGCTCCGTCCAGCGTCACGCTTCCCGCGGTCGGCTGCAGCAGGCCCGCCACGATGGTCATGAGCGTGCTCTTGCCCGCACCGTTGGGGCCGAGCAGGCCGAAGAGTCCGTTCGGAATGTCCAGCGAGACGCCCTTCAGCGCGGTGACGGGGCCGGGATAGATCTTCAGCAGGTCGCGGATCTCGAGCATCTGTGGATTCCTCACTTGTTCACGGAATGGATGGTCACGCGGCCATTGCTGGTGTCGATCGTGGCTTTCGCCTTTGTACCGTCGCCGATGGTCACGGTTGCCTCGCCGCGACTTGCGCTGACCACCTTGGCCGATGGAATGCCGGCCTCGACCGAGCCGTTGCTGGTTCCAACCTTCGCCTGGCCAGCGAACGCACCGCTCGTGATCGAGCCATTGATCGTGTCGACCTCGATGCCGTCAAGATTCGCCGCGCGGAGCACCACGCTCGCACCCTCCGGTGACGCATTCGGCACCACCGTCATGGCGGCCGGCTCACGCGACCGGAAGACGACCTGCATCCGAACACACCCTTCGGCGTCGCGCTCGGCGACGAGCGACATGCAGACGGTCGCGACGAGCAGGTTGACGGCGAGGCTGACGGTCCGACGATCAAAGCGCTTGGCCATGATGAATCACTTGGAAGAGCAGTTTTTGCATTTTACTTGATTCAAGAAATATCACGTCGTCACGAAATCACGGTGAAACGCCGCGCCACCGCCTGCGGACGCGTGACCTGGATCGCCTTCACCACCTGCGCGTAGACCCAGCCGGCACCGAGCGCCAGCCAGAGCGTGGCCGTGGCGAGAGCCATGCCGAGCACGATCGAGAGCACGCTCGTGACGGCCGAAATGCGCACGTGACCATCGGCATCGGGGGTGACGCGTTCCCACAGGAACTGGACATCCCTCCATTCGCCATCCACACGAATGTCCGTCATCCCCGCCGCCTGCGCGAGCGGTACTGCCACCATCACGAGCACGAGAGCCCCCAGCACCACGAAAATGCAGAACAGCCCCGTCGCCACAAAGAAGTTGCCGAGCGCCCACGCGAGCGACAGCCAGCTGCGCACATCGGTCAACCAGCAGCCGATGCGCTGCCAGAAGCCGACCTCCGCCACGCCGCCGATCGGCGTGAGCACCTGCACCGGCTGCACGCGGTGCGGCATGCGCACGCCCAGGAGAAACTCGACCACCTTGCCTTCGGCCAAGGCGATCACACGCACGGAACCCAGCAGGAAGACGGCGAGCGGCAGGCCGATCAGGATCGGCAGCGTGCCCAACGCGAGCGACCCCACGCAGACCACCCACACGAACGTGGCCAGCGAGATCAGGAAGCACGGTGCAAGGAAATAGAACAGGCTTGACCATGCTCGCGGATGGAACCACACGCCGACCAGCGGAATTCGTGAAAGCGCCGCAAGCGCTCCGCTCGACGCGTCAGGGCCACTCGCGACCGAAGCCGCCGGATGGGTCGATCCGGCAACCTCGGTCGCGGCGTGATGATCGGGCGCCGGTGCGCCGGCGTAGGCGCGCGCGAAGTCGGCCGCCGGGCCGAACGCCTCGATCGCGGCCGCGGGCGACTTGCCGGCCTTGATCGCCGCACGCAGGTGCGCCTCGGCGTCGACCAGCGCGTCATGCGCGACGGCCGCGTCCACGCCGATCAATGCACGCTGCAGTTGCGACAGGTACTCGGCGACGGGGTCAGCGGTTGCCATCGATGCCTCCAATGATTCGGTTCATCCAGCGGCCGGTGCGCTTCCATGCATCCACCCAGACCACCAGCACGCGACGACCCTCCGCGGTGATCGTGAAGCACTTTCGCGCGGGACCTTCGGTGCTTGGCACCAGCGTGCTGCGCACCAGACCCTCGGCTTCCATCGTGCGAAGCATGGGGTAGAGCGTGCCCTGCTTGAAGGAAAGCCCCTCCGGAGCCTCGTCGGCCAGACGACGGCCGATCTCGTAGCCGTGCGCCGGCTCGTCGCTGCCGGCCACGATGGCCAGCACGACCAGCCAGGCAGTGCCGTTGCTGAGGTCTTTCAGGATCTTGTCCTGCAGGTCGGATGGCATGATGTCTAGTACTATAATATGCACAGTACTGGCTGTCAAGTGGTATCAGGGCCCATGGCGTACGGACGCGCCGGTGCCGGGCTCCTACCATCCGCGACCATGCCCGCCCCGAAGCGACGCCTGCTCGCCGCCGCACACTGGGCCGCATTTCGGCATCCAAGGCGGCTGGAAATCATCGTCGCCATGGAGGCGCTGGCGCCCTGCTCGATCGCCGAGCTCGCGGCATCGATGGAGTGCCGGCCCGCAAGCCTGTACCGGCATGTGCAGACCCTGACCCGCGCCGGATTGTTGCGCGAGGCGGGGCGCAAGCCGGTGGGGCGTCGCTGGACGTCGCTGTATGACCTCGGTCCTGCCTGTGGTCTGGAGCACTTCCACGCTCCGACCGGGCGCGGACTGCGCGAGCATGGCGAGCTGGTGCTGGCACTGAGTCGCCCCGCCGGCCGCGCGTATCTGCGCGGCGTGCTGGCCCAGCGCGGCGCGGCGCAGGATCTCGCGAAGCTTCGATGCACCTCGATGTTCGAGCGGACCTGGCTTGACGCGAAGGCGCAGGCGGAGGTCAAGCGCCTGATGCGCGCGCTCTACAAGCTCGTCCAGCGAGGCCGGCGCATGCGCAAGGGCGATCGTTTCCAGATCTCGGTCATGTCCGCGCCCATGGCGCGTTGAGACGGTTCGCAAATTCGTGCATTTGAGAATGCTCGTGCGCACCACCGTGGTGTGGCGCTGTGACCATGGACTGGCTTACATTCGCCCGACACGGTTGCCATGAGCAAGACCCCCGAGCCACAGAAACTCTGGAGCCCGAAGCAATGGAGGGCTATGTGCAGCGCCGTGCGCTACGAGCTCTATCTGCTTCTGGAGCAGCTGGCGCCCTGCTCGGTGTCCGAGCTGGCGGCGGCGGGTGGCCGCGGCGCCGCGGGCCTGTACCGGCACCTGGAGGTGATGGCCGACGCCGGCATCCTGATCCGCGCGGGTCAGCGCAAGGCCGGGCGTCGCTGGGGCCGCATCTACGACCTGAACCGCGAGAGCGGCATGCCGATGTGCGATCCGCAGACCGGCGCGGGCGTGAAGGACGACATCAAGCTGTGCAGCGCCATGATGCGCGCGGCGATCCGCGACTACGGCCGCGCGATGCACGCGCGCAAGGGTGCCGCGAACCTGGAGCAGCCCAGCTTCATCACGTCGCTCTTCGAGATTACGCGACTCGACGAGAAGAGCGCCGCGGAGATGCAGAAACTGTCCGACCGCATGATGGAGATCATCGTGAAGGGCCGCAAGGGCGGCTCGGGTCGCCGGTATCGGATCGGCTACATCGCCTCGCCGGTCACGTGAGCCGCCACGCGGCGTGACTCAGTCGAGCTCGTCACGACGGGGAATGCTCGACAGGCTGCCATGCCGGGTGACGCAGAGCGCCGCCGCACGCGCCGCATGTTGCATCGCCTGCTCCGGTGGCTCGCCGGAGGCCAGACCAGCAAGCAGGTACCCCGCGAAGGTGTCACCGGCCGCCGTCGAATCGACCGCCTGCACCTCGACGGTCGGGATGTGCGCCCGACGCTGACGATGGCTGAACCACGCGCCGCGCGGGCCCATGGTGAGCACCACGGACGGGCCTGAATAGCGTCGGTGCATCGCCTCCAACTGCGCATGTTCATCGGTCTCGCCAGTCAGGGTGCGCGCCTCGCCCTGATTCAGCACGATCACCGAAGCCTGCTCCATCGGCCACTCCGCGACATCCGGATGCACCGGCGAAGGATTGATCACGAGCGGCGCGCCCCGACGCGCCATCGTGCGGATGATGTGCGCGCCGTCATTGATCATGCCGTCGAGATAGCCGATGTGACCTCCGCGACACTGCGCGATCGCGTCATTCATCGCGGCGATCGGAACGACCCGATCCGCGCCCGGCACGGTGATGCCGAACTCGCTCTGGTCGGTGGCCAGGTGAATGATCACCTCGGCGGTGTCGGTGGTCGGATCGCGCTCCACGCGGGTCACGTCGACGCCGGCGTCGACCAGGGCGTGGATGGCGCGATCGCCGTCACGGCCGACCCCCGAAACCAGCTGCACCCGGGCGCCAGCTCGGGCTGCCGCGACCGAGACATTGGCGCCCTTCCCCCCCACGCTCTGGGTGACCGACGTGGCCATGACCCCGCGGCCGGCCTCGGGCAGGCGAGGCAGGTGCAGGGTGCGGTCGTAGGAGATGGATCCGAAAACCATGATCCGCTTCATGGAAAGTGAAAATCTACGCCTTCCTGATGGGCTGCGGTTTGCAAAGCGGGCGGGTTTGACGAATCCTGCGGTATCCGGAAATCGACCCGAGTCTGCCCCGTCGAACGCGACGCGAACAGACCCGGGCACGCCCGGACGACCGGCCGCGCGGAACGCGACCGGGCGATGTGCGCCGTGGTTCGCCGCGGCGGTGTGAAGCCTGGCGGCGGGCCGAAGTGCCCCGCAACAGCCGGGATGAGCGCTCTCCCGAAGGAGGTGTTCCAGTGAAGCAATCCACGAATTCGAAGGGGTGGCACCGCTGAGCGGTGAGCCCCGGGCAGCGCCCTGCGCAGCCTGACCGAACGCGCCCGCCCGCGTGCCACAAGCCGCGGGCGGGCCACTTTTTGCCCAGTGGAGCCCTTGGACGCCGATGACCCCGGCATGAGCAAGCCCCTTCCCCCGCTGACTGACGCGCAGATGAACGCCGGTCTCGATGCCGCGATCGCCCAAGCCGAGAAGGGCTGGCGCGAGGGTGGCATCCCGATCGGCAGCTCGTTGCTCGACGAACGCGGCGTGATCGTGGCGGTCGGTCACAACCGGCGCGTGCAGCATGGCGACCCGACCGCGCACGCCGAGGTGGACTGCATCCGCAACGCGGGACGGCGGCGCGACTGGAGCCGCTGCACGCTGATCAGCACACTGAGCCCCTGCCCCATGTGCACCGGCACAGCGGTGCTGTTCAAGATTCCGCGCGTGATCATCGGCGAGAACAAGACCTTCTTGGGCGGCGAGGACTGGATGGCCCAGAAGGGCATGCAGGTGCGCGTGCTGCAGGATCCGCGCTGCATCGCGCTGATGGAACGCATGAAGCGCGAGAAGCCGGATCTGTGGGCCGAGGACATCGGCGAGTGACCCTCGTGACCAGATGAAAAGCCCGCAGGGGTAAGCCTGCGGGTTCGGGTGTTTCGTGGTTGGAATTCAGTTCGCGCGGAACGCGGCCTTGAAGGCCTTCAGCGCCGCAAGGAACTGGTCCTCGATGCCCTTGAAGGACTTCTTGTCGGCCAGCTGGTCACGCAGCGCCTTGTTCGGGCCGCGGAAGCTCTCGAGCAACTCGCGCTCGAACTTCGGCACCGCCGCCACCGGCACGTCATCCAAGATGCCCTTGCTGCCGGCGAAGATGCTGATGCACTGATCGATCACGTCGAAGGGCACGTACTGGCCCTGCTTGAGCAGCTCCACCATGCGCCCACCACGATCAAGCTGGCGCTGGCTTGCGGGGTCGAGCTCGGTGCCAAGCTGCGCGAACGCCTCGAGCTCACGGAAGCTCGCCAGATCGAGTCGCAGCGAGCCGGCCACTTCCTTCATGGCCTTGATCTGCGCGTTGCCACCCACGCGGCTCACCGAGATGCCCACGTTGATGGCGGGACGCACGCCGGCGGCGAAGAGCTCGGGCTGCAGGTAGATCTGGCCGTCGGTGATGGAGATGACGTTCGTCGGGATGTAGGCCGACACGTCACCTTCCTGCGTCTCGATGATCGGCAGCGCGGTGAGCGAGCCGCCGCCGTTCTCGTTGCTGAGCTTCGTGGCACGCTCGAGCAGACGGCTGTGCAGATAGAACACGTCGCCAGGGTACGCCTCGCGACCCGGCGGGCGGCGCAGCAGCAGCGAGAGCTCGCGGTATGCCACAGCCTGCTTCGACAGGTCGTCGTACACGCAGAGCACGTGCTTCGGCGTCTTGCCGTCCTTGCCCTGCCACATGAAGTACTCGCCCATGGCGCAGCCGGCGTACGGCGCGATGTACTGCATCGGCGCGCTGGTGCCGGCGCCTGCTGCCACCACGATCGTGTACTCCATGGCGCCGTTCTTCTTCAGCGTGTCCACCACGCCGGCGATCGTCGACTCCTTCTGGCCGACGGCGACGTAGACGCAGACCACCGCGTCAGGGGTGCCCCAGTACTTCTTCTGGTTGATGATCGCGTCGATGCAGACGGCGGTCTTGCCGGTCTTGCGGTCGCCGATGACCAGCTCGCGCTGGCCGCGGCCTACGGGGATCATGCTGTCGACGGCCTTGATGCCGAACTGCAGCGGCTCCTTCACCGGCTGACGCTCCTTGATGCCGGGCGCCACGATGTCCACCTTCATGCTGGCGCTGGCCTTGATCGCCGGGCCGCCGTCGATGGCGTTGCCCAGCGGGTCCACGACGCGGCCGAGCATCTCGGGGCCCGCGGGAACTTCCAGCAGGCGGCCGGTGCTGCGCACGGTGTCGCCCTCGCGCACGCGCGTGGCCTCGCCGAAGAGCACGGCGCCGACCATGTCGGTCTCGAGATTCATGACCTGGCCCGTGATCACGCCACCTTCGGCGTCGAACTCGAGCAGCTCACCGGCCATCACCTTGCTCAGGCCGTAGACGCGGGCGATGCCGTCGCCGACCTCGACCACCTGGCCGACTTCCGAGACTTCCAGCTTCTGGCTGAACTGCTCGATTTCCTTCTTGATGACGGACGTGATCTCGTCGGTCTTGATCTTCATGGGACTGCTCCGTTGGGTTCCTTGAAAGGTCGGGGATGGGCGGCCTCAGCGGCCCCCGTCGATGAATCGTTCGGGCTTCGCGGCCAGATCAGCGCGCGCGGCGTCGAGCATGGCGGCACGCATGCGGCGCAGGCGCGTGGCCACGCTGCCGTCGATGAGCTGGTCACCGATGCGCAGCTTGATGCCACCGATCATGCTTGTGTCGGCGTAGCTGTGCAGCACCGCTTCCTTGCCGAAGGCGCTCTTCACGCGCGCCTTCACGGCGCCGACGACCTCGTCGGACAGCTGGCCGCCGCCCACGGTGTACACGTCCACCTCGACCTTGCCGAATCGCTCCTGCAGCAGCTGGTCGAAGGCGTCGCCGATCTCGAGCAGGTGACCAAGGCGGCCCTTGCGGTTCAGCACCATCACGAACTTCACGAGCAGGTCGCTCGCGTTGCCCTTCAGGATGCGCTGCAGGCTCGCCTCGCGTTCGGCGCGATCCAGCATGGGGCTCGCCAGGAATTCACGGAAACGCGCGTCGGCGCGCGCGGCCTCGCACAGCGCGTCGAGCTCCTCACCGATGCCAGCCGGCGCGTCGGCGCCCTGCTTGAGCGCGAGCTCAAGCAGGCTGGTGGCGTAGACCTTCGCGACGTCGTCGACCTGGGTGGGCATGGTGGTCTCGCGGCTTCGCTCAGCGGGCGCTGAGCTCGCTCAGGCTTTCCTCGACAAGGCGCCTCTGGTCGCCCGCCTGGATCTCGCGCTTCAGGATCTTGCCCGCCACGGTGGTGGCCAGGCCCGCCGCCATCGCGTGGATCTCGCTCAGGGCCGCGCGCTTGGCGCCCTCGAGCTCCTGCGTGGCACGGTTCTTCATGTCTTCCAGTTCCTTCGCGGCGCGCGCGCGAAGTTCCTCGGCCTGACGCTCGGCCTCGGCACGCGCCGCACGCACGGTGCGGTCGGCCTCGGCGCGGGCTTCCTCGAGTCGCTTCTCGAACTCGGCCTGCGCGGCCTTCGCCTTCGCCTGCGCGGCTTCGGCGGCGCGGATCTCGGACAGGATCTTCTCGTTGCGCTCGTCGAGGCCCTTGGTGATCTTCGGCCACACCACGGTGGCGAGCACGGTGAACGCCACCAGGAACACCACGACCGCGGTGATCGCGGGCAGCGAGTCGACCTTGATCAGTTCCGGCGAGGCGCCCTCGGAGGCGAGGGTCACGATGGAAGCGAGGGTCACGGACATGGGCTTCTCCGCACAGGAGGGAGGGAGAGGCCTCCCCGGCACTGCGCCGAGGAGGCCCGTTCAGTCACGCTGCCGCTCAGGCCTTGTTGAAGCCGAGCAGACCGACCACCACCGCGAAGAGCGCCACGCCCTCGACGAGCGCCGCGGTGAGGATCATGTTCACGAAGATGCGACCGGTCATCTCGGGCTGGCGGGCGATGCTCTCGACCGCGCTGCCGCCGATGCGACCGATGCCCAAGCCCGCGCCGAGCACGGCGAGACCGGCGGCGAGGCCAGCGCCGAGACCGGCGAGGCTGCCACCACCGCTGGTCGCGGCGGTCGCGCCATCCGCGGCGAGGGCGGGGTTCGAGGCGAGCATGCAGGCGCCGAAGGCGGCGACGAGAGCGAGCTTCATGGTCTTCATGGGTCTGGTCTCCTGAAAGAGTCGGTCAGTGCGGCACGCGCCGCAGGTTCGTTCCGCCGCGGACGCCCGCGGCCGGATTCGTTCAGTGCGCGGCCTCCGCAGGGTGGCCGTGGGCCTCGTCATGCTCGTGCGCATGCTCGTCGTCGTGGTGGCTCATCGTGCTGATGAACACCGCGGTGAGGAACATGAAGATGAACGCCTGCAGGAAGGCGACGAACACCTCGAGGAAGAAGATGATGAGCGCGAAGGCACCGCTGGCGACGGTGATGGTGCCCACCGCCCAGTTCGCGAGTCCGGCCTTCGCGGCCATGGCGCCGAACATGAGCAGCGTGGCCATGAGGGTGTGGCCGCCGACCATGTTGGCGAAGAGACGAATCGCGAGCGCTGCAGGCTTGATGAACAGGCCGAGGAACTCGACCACGAAGATGATCGGCACCACGAGCCACAGGCCCTTGGGGCCCGCGACGAGTTCGTGTCCGCCGCAGAGGTGCTCGAGCCATCCGCCCACGCCCAGCTCGCGGATCGAGTGGATCTGGATCACCACGAAGCTGATGGTCGCGAGGCCGCCGGTGACCATCAGGTTCGCGGTCGCGGTGCCGCCGAAGAGGATGTACTCCTCCATGTGCGGGCCGCCCAGCTGATTCTTCAGCATGTGCTGGATGTCCGCGAAGGGCATCAGGCCGAACAGGTTCACCACCAGCAGGAAGAAGAACATGCTGAGCAGGAACGGCAGATAGCGCCTCGTCTGCTTCTCGCCCATCATCGGGTTGAGCATCTGGTCGCGCAGCGCGACCACGATCGCCTCGACGAACTGACCAAGGCGGCCCTTCGTGACAAAGCGATTGATGCCTTGGCTTGAGGGGCCCGTCTCGATCGCCTTCGCCGCGCGCCAGAGCAGCCAAGTGACCAGAATGCCGCTGACGATGATCACCAGACAGCTCACGGGCACGCCCGAATCCTGCGTGAGACGCCAAGCGCTCGCGGACTCGGGGAGCTTGGCCCACTCCGCCGTGATGTTCCTGTCCACCACATGGCCGAGGGGGTTGTCACCGCTGGCAAGAAGGAAGTTCATGGGCTGGTCTAGGGAGGGTACGAGGTGCTTACCTTCGCTCGAAGGCCGCCGCCGCAGCAAGGACCGACTTCGCGACCACCGCGGCTTCGACCGCCAGCGAGACGAGGTAGGTACCGGCTACGGACAGGAGGAAACCCTCCGCCGAAGGGGGAAAAGAGTATAGCAACAGGGCCAGAAACGGCGTCGTTACGAAGCGAATCACGGTGGCTGCGAGCCAGCGGCTGCTCCAGGACGAGGGGGTTCGCGCCGCCCATGGGGCCATGGCGAGCAGGCCAAGCAGCATGATGCACGAGACAAGGATGGATCCAAGTGTCGCGGAGACAGAGACTTCTGGCTTCAGGAGTCCGAGAGGCGACATCGCGAACGCGGCGCCGGCGCAGAGCGCAGAGGTACCGGCCCAGGTTCCAAAGATCAGTCCGGCAGGCATCGCGATCGGGGTTTCCGGGGGCAGCTTTCCCGCAGCGGATGGCACGGCGTTCATGTCGCTCACAAGGGGCCTCCCTTCCGGCGGCGCGCGGCGTTCCGGTCCAGTTCGGCGTTGAGCTTCCACGTGCTCTTGACGAGGGAAACCACCCCGACCAACACACCGATCGCTCCGCCCACGACCACGCCTGTCTCGCTTCCACGCCACTTGTCCCAGAGCCAGCCCAGCAGCAATCCGGCGGCCACCTGGGAAACCGCCTCAAAACCGATTCCCATCATCCGGAAGCCCATGCGGACCTCTTCGCGCTCGCGTTGGGTTGGCTTGGGGCCTTGGTCGGGATGCATGGGACCGAACCTACCCGACCCCGCTAGCATCGGTTTGACCATGCCCATCCGTGACGACGAGATCGTGGACGTGTCGATCAGCCCGCTCAACCGCAGGGAGAGCCTGTTCATCCCCGAGGTGTTCAAGGGCCTCGGCACCACACTACGCCACGCCTTCGAGAACTTCGGCCGCAACGGCTCGAACAAGAAGAACATCTGGGTGGTGCAATATCCCGAGCAGAAGCGCGACGACCGGCCAGTCGAGGAGGGCGGGCAATTCAAGCCTTATTTCCGCGGCGTGCATCGCCTGAACAAGGACGAGGACGGTCGCGTGCGCTGCGTGGCGTGCTTCATGTGCGCCACCGCATGCCCGGCGAACTGCATTCACATCGTGGCCGATGCGAGTCCGTGGGAGGACCGCGAGAAGTACCCGAAGCAGTTCGACATCGACGAGCTGCGCTGCATCTACTGCGGCATGTGCGAAGAGGCGTGCCCGTGCGACGCGATCGAGCTCACACCGCACTACGAGGTGACAGGCCTGACGCGCAACGAGCTGATCTTCGACAAGTCGAAGTTGCTGCAGGTGTACGACGAGACGGTCGCCGAGAAGCCAATGTGAGTCCGCGTAACAGGGCCGGAGGTTGTGATTGACCATCGTCCGAAGTGGTCAACGACAACCGCTGACCCTCGTTCTCGGAATCACTTCTTGGTGCCGAAGATATCGTTCAACGCGCCGCCGATGCCCTTCTGAAACTCGTCAAGCACCTTGCCGCCCACACCGTCGGGCAGGTGGATCGGGAAGAACTCCATCTGCAGCTCGCCGCCACTGAGCGGTCCCGAATAGCGAACCTTCTGCTGCACCGACTCGATCAGGTTCTTCGCGCCGGGAACTTGCGCGAGCCACTGATCCACCTTGGCAAGGCCGGCACGCGCACCCTTGATCTTGCCCGCCGTGCTGGCAATCGCCGAATACGGGTAACGGATGTCGATGAAGTCCGCGTATGGTGGCACGGAAGCAAGATTGATCTGCGCCTCACCGTAGATCGGGTACTGCCAGGTGTCCTTGTTCAGCTTGCCGATGAACATCTGGAAGTCCCGGTAGGTCAGCAGACCGTTGGCCAGTTTCACCGGAAGCGGCATGAACTTGACGGGGATCGTCTTCTGCGGCGAGGCGACGACATAGTCCAGCAGCGCGAGGAACTGGCTGCTCTTGCGCACGCCCACCTCACCGATGTCGATCGACAGCGCAGCCTGCACTGCGCGTACCTCGACCGGCAGCGGCATCTGCAGCGACTGCAGCGAGGCGCGGATCGGCTGCGTGGTCTCGATGTCCACGAAGATCGGGTTGAGCGGCTTCATGATGCGCTCGCGGAACCGCTCATCGGGCCGAAGCTCCGCCGTCATCGGCGCGTCGGGTGTAATCGACAGCACGCCACCACCCAGACGCACCACCGGAGCCTGCACGATCAGGGTGGGACTTGTGAACGTGGCCTTGAGGAAGTCCTCGCGCATGGTGCCGGTGCGGCCGGACAGATCCACCGTGAACGATGGCCCCAACATGTCGACCAGTGAGCCCTCCATGCCGCTCAACCGATCCGCCAGACCCGTCGGGAAATCCTTCGCGCGCGCGACGATGCTCAGGCTGCCCTTGCCCGGTGCGAAGCGGCCCTGCGCATCGAGCAACTGCGCCGTCTGCACCGAGATGTCCAGCGGTGCGGCCGGCGTGCCCTCGGCGCCGAGCGAGCCGGTCAACTTCACGCTGGCCCCGGTCCCACCCTTCGACCTCAGCACCAGCTCGTTCGCTCCAAACGCGAGCGTGGGCGAGCCCTCTGCGGTCACACGCCACGGCGCGATGCGCGCGACAAGGTCCATGTCGGCGCCGGGTGCGAAAGGCTGGACCGCGCCGGTCGCGTCCGACGGAAGTGTGAGTGCATTCACCGTGACCGACACCTGCATCGGGTCGCATGCCGTGATCACCATGCCCCACTGCCGAGCGAGCGACTTGCTCACCGAGTCCGGAAGCTTGGCCTTCAGCGATCCCTTGGTGAGCGCCAGCGTGCCCGTGGCGGTGCGCGAACCCTGCGCCTGCACTTCGATCGGGTCCAGCGCAGCGTTCACGCCGAAGCTGATGCCGCCCGCACCACTCGCGACATTGGCCGCGAAGGATCGCGACCCCTGCTTGCCCACCCAATCCGGCAGCGCGTCACCCTGCCCCAGCAATCCGAGCGCGCGGCGCATGTCCACATCGTCGGACTGCACGCTGGCGCGCCAACCCGCGGCCTGCGGTTCGTAATTGCCGCGCACCGTCGCGATCGCGCCGGTCGCGTCATGAGCCGCGGCCTCGAACGATGCGGTGGTGCCTGGGCCGAAGTCGGTGGTCCCCTTCATCGACAGTTGCACGGGACGCACGGCGACCGCGCCAGAAAGCCCAGACACCGCGGGACACACGACCTCATCCAGTTTCGCGGTCAGCGAGATCGTCTTCAGGTCACTCGCAAGATTCGCCGTCACGGCCGCACCACGCAGTCGCACCGCGCCGACTCCGTCCAGCGACGCCGCGCTTGCACCAGCCAGTGACAGCCTGCCATCGAAGAGCGTCGGTCCATCCGGATCAACGGCTCCCTCGATCACGACACTCTGCATGGACAGCGGACCCGCGACACCCTGCACCTTCGTGCACTCCACACCCGGCACCTGCACGCGCACCGGAATCGGCTCGAACTTCACGCCGCCCGCGCGTGCCACGCGCACCGGCCCCGCACCAAGCTGCACCTGCACGGGCGAAGCGACGGCGAGTTGGCCCGCGGCGATTTCCCCGACCAGCGCGGGTGCAAGCTTCAGGGTCGCCTCCATCTTGTCCACGGTGACGCTGGATGCATCCCAGGTGGGCTTCACACTCATGCTGCCAAGCGCGGTGTCCAGTTGCGCCTGCGCGGCGCCCTGCTGCATGGATCCTGTCATGCTGGCCCGCAGCGTGCTGGCACCAGGCTGCGCCTTCGCGATCCAACCGCGAACCTCTGCAGGAAGACCAGGCAACACGGCCGGATCGAGCGGTCCCGCCGCGATCGTGCCGCGGAACTGCGCCGCCGCAGGTGACAGCGTGACACCAAGTCCCGTGATCTGCCCCTTCAGATCGATCGGCGCCTGCTGCACGGATCCCTGCAGCGACAGATCGACCTGCGTCCCAAGGGGCGCCCCCTTCGCGGCGAGCGTGAGTGCACCGACCTGAATGGGCTCGGGTGCCACGCCCAACATCTGGAAGGGCTGCACCTGCATCGAGGCTTCGATCGAGATCGCGGAAAGGGCCATCGATCCCCCGGCCGGAATGGCTGGTGTGCGAAGGCTTGGCACACTGGCCGAGACTTGCAGAGGCGCGTCGACGGTGGTGCCGAACTGTGCCAGCAGTGCCGGGTCCAGCGTGGCCTGCAACGAAATGCCGTCGCCTTGCATGGCGCCGGTCGCGGCGTCGACCGAGGCTCGCGCCGTCGCCTGCACGCGCTGCGAGACGAGCGAAAGGTTCACGCCGGCGCCCTCGCCAGTCTGCAGCGACAGGTCCACCGTGGGTCCGACGTCGCGTGCAAGCACAAGCGGCGTGCCCTGCAGGAAACGTTGCAGCGCCGCAGTGGGAACATTCCTCACCGCAGCCTGCCCAATCCACGTGCGCGGATCGCTCGCCCACGCCACGATGTCCGCACCCGCGGCCGGTCGCGTCGCGCTCAACTGCGCCTGCGCCGACATGGAACCGCCGGCCAACTGAATCGCCGCGTTTAGCGCAAGTCCGATCGACTGCCCCGCCGGCGCCTGCACCCGAAGCGCGGCACCCTGCACGTGCGCGTCAAGCCCGGCGGCGGCGAGCAACCATCCTGAAACGCTCGCGTCGATCTCGCCCGTGAGTTCGCCCGGATCAAGCGCGCCCGAGGCATCCATGAAGTGGTCCAACGAGCCCTTCACCGAGAGCGCTCCGGCCTGATCGGCCACTTGCGTGGTGGCGGACAGGTCGATGACGAGCGGCTCCGCAGGCCCGAGCGCCAACGTGCCCTTCAGGCCGCGCATGGCGAAGGCGACACCGTTCGCATCGGTCATCACCGCGTCGAACGATCCAATCGACAATCGAACCGGCCACGGCAGGCCTGCCACGCCACCCGCCTTGCCACCGCTCTTCGCCACGGGCTTCGCCGTTGGCGCTGGCGCTGCCGCAGACGAAGGGCCGGACGTGAAATTCGAGAGGCTCGTGCCTCCGCCGGGCAGCATCTGGGCCTGCAGCGATCCGTTGAGCGACACGCGCAGTGCGTCCACGCTTCCAACCAGCAGGTCGAACAGACCGTTGTCGAGCGTCGCATCCAGCTTCACCTCGGCCTGGTTCTTGCCATCGCGGATCTCGAGTCCGCGGATCTCCTGCGTGCCGAACCAGCCAAGCGACATCGAACCGATGCGCGCCGAACCCTTCACCGCATCGGCGATGCGCGCCTCGGCGATTCCGCGGCCGAAGCCGGAGGCGGCGATCGCAGGCGCGAACGCGACCAGCAGCGCCAGCATGAGCACCAGCCCGCCGCCCGCGATGAGTCCGATGCGAAGCCACTTCCGGCCTGTCCGCGCTTTCATCGCGTCATGCATGGTTCAGTCCACCATCGTGGCTGCGGGCGCCGGCGGTCGAAGCGCCAGCATGCGCTCGAGCGACTTGCGCGCCAGCCGCGCCGCATCGGGATGCACCTGGATGCGGTTCACCACGCGACCTTCGGCGAGATTGTCCAGCGTCCACAGCAGATGCTTCTGATCGATGCGCACCATCGTGGTGCAGAGGCACTGGCAATCGCTCAGGATGCGGGCCTGCACGTCACGCAAGCCCGCCTCGCGACACACGCGCTCGACCAGATGCACCTCGGTGCCGATCGTCCAGCTGCTGCCGGGCTTCGCGGCCTGCAGACGCTCGATGATGAACTCGGTGCTGCCCACCTCGTCGGCCAGTTCCACCACTTCCTGACAGCACTCAGGATGCACGATCACGCAGGTGCTCGGGTCACGATGCCGCGCCTGCGCCACATGCTCGGGGCGGAAGAGCTTGTGCACGCTGCAGTGGCCGGCCCAGAGCAGCACCGTCGCCTCGCGGATCGTCTCCATCGGCAAACCGCCGCGCGGCTTACGCGGATTCCACACCGCCATGTCGGCCATGCCCGCGCCGCGCTCGGCGTCGACTTCGCTCTTGAGCCCGCGCAGACGCGCGGTGTTGCGGCCAAGGTGCTGGTCCGGCATGAACAGCACCTGCACGCGCTCGCCGGACTTCAGAGGCGCGCTGCCGCCCTGCATGGCCCACTCGAACACCTCGCGCGCATTGCCGCTGGTGCAGCAGGCGCCACCGCGTTCTCCCACGAAGGCCTTCACCGCGGCGCTTGAGTTCACGTACGTGATCGGCACCACGCGCACCTTCGAGCCCACATGCGCGGCGGTGATCTCCTCCCATGCGGTGAGCGCGTCGTCGTAGGCGGCCATGTCAGCCATGCTGCAACCGGCCGACAGGTCGGGCAGGATCACCTGCACATCGTCGGGCGTGAGCACATCGGCCGTCTCGGCCATGAAGTGCACGCCGCAGAACACGATGAAGCGTGCACCGCGGCGCGGCGCTTCGGCGGCGGCCATTCGGCTGAGCTTCAGCGAGTCGCCGATCAGGTCGGCGTGGCGGATGACCTCGTCGCGCTGGTAGTGATGGCCCAGGATCAGCAGTCGCGAGCCGAGTTCCTTGCGGCGCGCGGTGATCGCCGCGCCGAGCTCATCCTCGGTCAGGACGCGATACCGCTCGGGAAGTTCGGGCTGCCACAGCACGGCGCAAGTCTAGGTCGCGGGCCGGCGGATCCACGAGGGCGCCGGCGTGGGAATCGCCTGCACGGGAATGGCCGGAATTCCCATGCGCTGACGCACGGCCCCCGCCAGAAGCTCCGCCTCCACAGGGCCATTGACAAGGAAGAACAGCGTGCTGCCCGAGCCCGAAACGTGCACAGGCCGGCCGATCAGGTCCTCGATCTCCTCGCGCTCTCCGCGAAGTCGCGGCGCCACCTCCATCGCGGGCTCGGCCAGATCGTTGAACGGCTCATCCACACCGGGCGCGCTTGCACGCTGCGCCATGTCGCGCACACGCACTTCCTGCAACGATGCGTCGGGGCGCAGTGCGTCGAAGGCCTTGTACACAGGACCCGTGGGGCATGCGGCTTCCGGGAGCAGCAGCACCACATGTGTGTCCACGGGAATCGGCATGTGCGAGAGCCGCTCGCCAAGACCTTCCACCACCGCGCTGCCGCCGCGAACCAGGAATGGCACGTCGCTGCCAAGCGGTCGCGCGATCTCCGCAAGCGTCTCTTCGGAGAGGCGCAACGCGAACAGTTCGTTCAGGCCACGCAGCATCGCCGCCGCGTTGCTGCTGCCTCCACCAAGACCGCCACCCACGGGAATTCGCTTCTGAAGGTGCAGTCGGACCGGCAGCTTGCGGCTCACATGCGCCTCCAGTCGCTGATGCGCACGCACCGCCAGATCCTTCGTGATGGACCAGTCGATGTCCGTACGCCGGTGCGCCTCGGGGTGCCACACGATCGCGTAGATCGAGAGCGATCCCTCGTCGCGCGCCTCGATCTCGAGTTCATCATGCAGGTCCACCGTGACCATCCAGCTGCTGATCGGGTGCATGCCGGTTGCATCGGGCTTTCCCACGGAAAGCGCAAGATTCAGTTTGGCGGGCGCGAGGGCCTGAACCGCGGGTTGCATGGCTCCAACGGTAGCGTCGGGCCGGGGTCCGTGGCTACGCTTCACCCTCTCCCGGAGAGCATGCATGAGCACCGCCACCCCCGCCGCCCCATCCGCGTTCCGCTTCATTCCCGCTTTGCTCGACGCCACGCAATGGCCGCAGCTCGAGCCGCTCTACCGAAAGCTGCTCGACCGCCCGCTGAAGTGCCCGAACTGCCTGGAAAAGCTGATCGTGGACCGCAGCGAGCTTGATGCGGCCACCGGCGAGGCCGAGGCGAACCTGTACATCGCCATGACCTGTCACACCGACGACATGGACATCAAGGCCCGCTTCCTGAAGTTCGTCGAGGACGTCGACCCGCAGCTGAAGAAGGTGGGCTTCGAGCTTGATCGCAAGATCGTCGAGAGTCCGCACGCGAAGGCTCTCGATCAGGCGCGCTACGGAACGCTGCTGCGTTCGCTCGAGCGCGAAGTGAAGCTGTTCCGCGAGGAGAACGTTGCGATCCAGACCGAGATCACCAAGCTTGACCAGCGCTACAGCGAGATCAATGGAGCCATGACCGTGCAGTTCGATGGTGCCGAGCGCACGCTTCCGCAGATGGCCCGGTTCCTCGAGGAGACCGACCGCACACGTCGCGAGGCGAGCTGGCGTGCGGTGGCCGAGCGACGCCTGCAGGATGTCGAGGTGATCGACGGCATTTATGACGAGCTGGTGAAGCTGCGCGCGCAGACCGCCACCAACGCCGGCTACGGGAATTTCCGCGACTTCCAGCATGACCGGCTGCAGCGCTTCGACTACACGCCGGCGCACTGCGCCACCTTCCACGAGGCCGTGGAGCGCACCTGCGTGCCGCTGGCCCGCCGCATGCACGAGCGTCGCGCGAAGGCGCTCGGCCTGTCCGGTCTGCGCCCATGGGACCTGAAGGTGGACGTGAAAGGCCGCAATCCGCTGCGACCCTTCGAGAACGCCGACCAGATGGTCGAGCGCACCAGCAAGGTCTATCACCGCATGGACAGCGAGTTGGCGACCATGTTCGACAGCATGCGTGGCGGCGGCTGCCTCGACCTCGACAGCCGCAAGGGCAAGGCGCCGGGCGGCTACCAGTATCAGCGCCAGCTCTCGCGCAAGCCGTTCATCTTCATGAACGCGGCGGGCATGCACCGAGACCTGACCACCATGGTGCACGAGGCAGGACATGCCTTCCACAGCCTGCTGAGCAAGGAAGATCCGATCCTCGCCTATCGCGGCAGCCCGATGGAGTTCGCCGAGGTGGCGAGCATGAGTCAGGAGCTGCTCACGCTGCCCTATCTGGAGGAGTTCTTCAGCAAGCCGGACGCGGATCGCGCACGCCGCGAGCTGCTGGAGGGCGTAATCAGCATGCTGCCATGGATCGCGCAGATCGACGCGTTCCAGCACTGGGTCTACCTGCACCCCACCCACACGCGCGCCGAGCGCGCGAAGGCGTGGCTGGATCTCGATGCGCGCTTCGGTGGCCAGGTGGACTGGACAGGCCTTGAGGCCAACCGAGCCAGCATGTGGCAGCGCCAGCTGCACCTGTTCGGCCTGCCCTTCTACTACATCGAGTACGGCATCGCGCAACTCGGCGCGCTACAGCTGTGGCTGGCCAGCCGCCGGAGCGAGGCCGGCGCGATCGCGGCCTACAAGAAGGCGCTCACGCTGGGTGGAAGCCGTCCGCTGCCGGAGCTCTTCGCGGCCGCGGGGCTGCGTTTCGACTTCGGGCCCAAGACCGTGCAGGAACTCATGGACGCGGTCGGCGCGGAGCTGGACCGGCTGCCGGATTGAGCCGGATCGGGCATAGGCGCTCACGCTGGGTGGAAGCCGTCCGCTGCCGGAGCTCTTCGCGGCCGCGGGGCTGCGTTTCGACTTCGGGCCCAAGACCGTGCAGGAACTCATGGACGCGGTCGGCGCGGAGCTGGACCGGCTGCCGGATTGAGCCGGATCGGGCATACTTCCCGACCCTCTATCACAGGAGCCATCGCATGAAGAAGGTCGTCATCCTCGGAGCCGGCAAGATCGGCCGCATGTGCGCCCACCTGCTGCAGCGCAGCGGCGACTACGCCGTGACCAGCGTCGACGCGCATGCGTCGGGCCTGGAGTGGGTGCGCCGGCACGTGCCGGGCGTGCACTGCGAGCAGGCGGCGTTCGACGACGCGAAAGCGATGGACCGCGTGCTCGCGGGCCAGTGGGCCGTGATCAGCTGCGCCCCCTTCCACTGCAACCCGCTCATCGCGGAGCGCGCGAAGGCGGCGGGCGTGCACTACCTCGACCTGACGGAGGATGTCGCGGTCACCAAGAAGGTGATGCAGCTTGCGCAGGGCGCGAAGACGGCGTTCATTCCGCAGTGCGGCCTGGCGCCAGGCTTCATCACGATCGCGGGCTGGCATCTGGCGCAGGGCTTCGACCGCATCCACGACCTGAAGCTGCGCGTGGGCGCGCTGCCGCGCTTCCCAAGCAACGCGATGAAGTACAACCTGACCTGGAGCACGGCGGGCCTGATCAACGAGTACTGCCAGCCGTGCGAGGCGGTCGAGAACGGCGAGTTCGTGACCGTGCCGCCGCTCGAGCAGCTCGAGCACATGATGATCGACGGGCTCGAGCTCGAGGCGTTCAACACCTCAGGCGGCCTGGGCACGCTGGGCGAGACGCTGAAGGGCAAGGTGCGCAACCTGAACTACAAGACGATGCGCTTCCCGGGGCACCGCGACATCCTGAAGCTGCTGCTGCACGATCTCGGGTTCATCCATCACCGCGAGGAGCTCGGCAAGGTGTTCGAGCGCAGCCTGCCCGCGACCGA
>VGYX01000015.1 GCA_016872835.1 Planctomycetota bacterium
CGAGCCCCCCCCCTCCCCCGCGCCCGCGCCCGCCCCCGACCCCGCCCCCGCCCCCGCGCCCGCGCCCGCTCCCGAGCCCGCGCCTGCGCCCGAGCCCGCGCCTGCACCCGAGCCCGCGCCGACACCGCCGCCGTTCGAGCCACCGCCGGAACCCTCGCGCGCGCCTGAACCCACGACCGAACCAGCTCCCGTACCGGCGAAGAAGCCCGCTTCCGAGCCGCCGTTCGAGCCTCCACCGGAGCCGGATCAGCCCAAGGGAAGCCCCTCCGACGCGCGGGTCTGACGCGGGGCGGGGTTACACTTGCCCCTCCAATTCCACTCGCTTGAAAGCAGAAGAAGGAGATCGATCCATGGCATCTCGCATCACCATGTCCAAGTCCGGCCTGCAGGTCCCCGACGAGCCCATCGTTCCGTTCATCGAGGGTGACGGCACCGGCCCCGACATCTGGAATGCCAGCGTGCGCGTGCTCGATGGCGCGGTCGAGAAGGCCTATGGCGGCAAGCGCCGCATCCACTGGCACGAGGTGCTCGCCGGCGAAAAGGCGTTCAACAAGACCGGCAACTGGCTGCCCGAGGAGACGCTGCAGGCCTTCCGCGACATGCTGGTCGGCATCAAGGGCCCGCTCACCACGCCGGTGGGCGGCGGCATCCGCTCGCTCAACGTGGCGCTGCGCCAGATCCTGGACCTCTACGTCTGCCTGCGTCCCGTGCGCTGGTTCAACGGCGTGCCCAGCCCGGTGAAGAAGCCTGGCGACTGCAACATGGTGATCTTCCGCGAGAACTGCGAGGACATCTACGCGGGCATCGAGTTCAAGGAAGGCTCGCCCGAGGCGAAGAAGTTCATGGACCTCTTCAAGGAGGCCTTCCCGAAGGAGTTCGGCAAGATCCGCTTCCCGGCGACCAGCGGCATCGGCCTGAAGCCCGTCTCGAAGGAAGGCAGCGAGCGCCTCATCCGCGCCGCCATCGCCTACGCGTTGCGCGAGGGCCGCAAGAGCCTCACGCTGGTGCACAAGGGCAACATCATGAAGTTCACGGAAGGCGCATTCAAGGACTGGGGCTACGCCCTCGCCGCGCGCGAGTTCCGCGCCGACACCGTGAGCGAGCGCGAGACCTGGATCTTGGGCAACAAGGAGGCCAACAAGGACCTCGCCGCCGAGGCCAACGCGCGCATGATCGATCCGGGCTTCGACATGATGACGCCCGAGCAGCGGACGAAGATCGTGTCCGAGGTCGAGACCGCGCTGAAGCTGTGGCCAAGCCACGGCGAAGGCAAGTGGAAGGGCAAACTGCTCATCAAGGATTCCATCGCCGACATCACGCTGCAGCAGGTGATGACGCGAGCGAAGGACTTTGACGTGATCGCCACCATGAACCTGAACGGCGACTACCTCAGCGACGCGCTGGCGGCGCAGGTGGGTGGCATCGGCATCGCGCCGGGCGCGAACATCAACTACGACACCGGTCACGCCATCTTCGAGGCCACGCACGGCACCGCGCCGAAGTACGCGAACCTCGACCAGGTGAACCCCGGCAGCGTGATCCTGAGCGGCGAGATGATGCTGCGCTACATGGGCTGGAATGAGGCGGCCGACCTGATCATCGCCGGCATGGACGGCGCGATCGGCGCCAAGACCGTCACCTACGACTTCCACCGCCTGATGGAGGGTGCGAAGAAGGTGAAGTGCAGCGAGTTCGCCACCGAGATCCTGCGGCACATGGACGCGCGCGTGCCGGTGCCGGCCTGATCCGTTGTCATCGCCGCAGGAATCGCAGGGCGGCGCCCACGCGCCCCAGATGAAGCCGCCGCCCGGCGTCTATGGCGCGGGCGTGCTGCTTGCGCTGTGGGTGTTGCTGCCCCCGTTCGCGGGCTTCTACCTGCTCAGCCAGATCGCGCCGCTCACCGACTGGTTCCGAGCGGACGGATTCAAGGGCCCGGCGATCTTCGCGCTGGGCTACGCGCTCTGCTGCGGCGCGGGATTGCTGCCCACCTACGCGCCCAGCATCGCGGCGGGTTGGATCTTCGGACCGTTCGTCGGCTTTCCTGTCTGCGTGGCCGGCTACCTCGGCGGCAGCACGCTCGGCTTCGCGCTCAGCCGGCTCGCCGGCCGCGGCGGTCAGGTGCAGGCGTGGATCGACCACTGGCCCAAGGCCGCGGTGATCCGCCACGCGCTTGTGGAGGAGAAGCCCGCCCGCACGGCGCTGATCGTGGGCCTGCTGCGACTCTCGCCAAGCTGCCCCTTCAGCATCAGCAATCTGGCGATGGCGGGCGCGGGTGTGCGGTTCCCCATCTTCCTGATCGGCACGGTGCTTGGCATGGCGCCGCGCACGCTCGCCGCCGTGATCGTGAGCCATCTTGCGGCCACGCAGGGTGCGAAGGATCTGGTGGAACTTGCCACGCAGCAGGGATTCGTGGCGGTCGCCATCGGCGTGGTCCTGCTGGTCGGATCGCTCATGCTGATCGGGCACATCGCGCGGGTCGCCCTCGCCAGCGCGCTGGCGGCACGAAACCGGCCGCCGAAGTAGATTTCTCGACCCCCATGGCCACTGCAAAACCTGCAAAGCGACGCGGCACCAAGTCCGCGAAGGGCTGGCGCACCGCCGCGACCAGCGATCGGCACGAACTCTACGAGTCGAGCGTCCAGAGTCCGGACGAGGAGAGCGCGTTCATCGACCGTGTCTTCCGGTCGATCCGTGGGCGCACCCCCGTGACCCTGCGCGAGGACTTCTGCGGCACGCACTTCCTCAGCGGCACTTGGGTGAAGCGTCGCGCCGCCAATCGGGCGATCGGCTTCGACCTGCACCGGCCCACCGTGGCATGGGGCCAGTCGCGCCGCGCCACCGAGCTCACCGCCGCGCAGCGCAAGCGCCTCGACATCCGCATCGGTGACGTGTGCACCGCGCGCAGCCAGCCGGTCGACGTGATCGCCGCCTTCAACTTCAGCTACTTCCTGTTCAAGAAGCGGGAGCAGCTTGTCGCCTACTTCAAGCACGCGCGCAGCCAGCTCAAGCGCGATGGCGTGATGTTCCTCGACTGCTACGGCGGCCACGGGAGTTTCAGCGAGCAGACCGAGGAGCGCGACTTCGACGGATTCACCTACCAGTGGCACACGGAGCGCTACGACCCGGTCTCCGGCGACGTGCTGAACCACATCCACTTCGTGTTTCCGGACGGCACGAAGGTCCGCAAGGCCTTCACCTACGACTGGCGGCTGTGGACCATCCCAGAAATCCGGGAATGCCTGGATGAGGCGGGTTTCCGCCGCACCCACGTCTACTGGGAGGGCACCGACCACGCCTCCGGCGAGGGTGACGGTATCTTCCGACGCACCACGGTGGGCGAGGCCTGCGCCGGCTGGATCGCCTACATCGCCGCCGAGAAATGATCCGGGAGCCCCGCTAGAGTCGCTCCATGGTCCCCCCCTCGATTTTGGCCCCCGTGACCCGAGATCCCGCGCTGGCCGCTGCCATCATGGGTGGACTCCGTGACGTCGAGGCGACCTTCGCGCAGCAGCTGCGCAGCGATGTGCCCGCCGTGAACGAGCTGGCGCAGCATGTCGAGCGCTACCGCGGAAAGATGCTGCGTCCCACGCTGCTGCTGTTGAGTGGGATGGCGGCGGTGGGGGCCCGCGACGGCGCGCCCTTGAAGAAGGCGCATCGCATCAGCGCCGCCGTGGCCGAGATGATCCACATGGCCACGCTGGTGCACGACGACGTGCTGGACGAGGCTGACACCCGTCGCCGCGGCCGCACGGTCAACAGCCTGCGCGGCAACGAGACAGCGGTCATGCTAGGTGACTGGCTCATCTCGAACTCGTTCCATCTCTGCTCTCTGGTCGGCGATCCGGCGATCAACGTGCTGTTCGGCGAGACCACCAACATACTCTGCGAGGGCGAGTTGCTGCAGCTCAGCCGCCGCGAGGATCCGACGCTCGACGAGAAGACCTACATGGAGATCGTGCGCCGCAAGACGGCCGCGCTGGTGGCGACCTGCTGCTCGCTTGGCGCGCGGCTCTCGGGCGCCGCGGACGAGGTGCAGGCGGCGCTCAGCCTCTACGGTGAGCGCACCGGCTGCGCCTTCCAGATTCAGGACGATGTGCTGGATCTGGCGGGCGAGGAGGCCGTGGTCGGCAAGACGCTTGGCCGCGATCTCGAGAAGGGCAAGGCCACGCTTCCCGTGATCCTGCTGCTGCGCGGCGCCAGCCCATGGGAGCGCAGCGAGGTCCTGCAGATCATTCATCGTCGCGACGGAACAGCACTGCTTGAGCGCCTGCGCCGCAGTGGTTGCCTGGACGAGGCGAAGGCCACCGCACAGTCGCTCGTGGATGCCGCGAAGGTTGCACTCGACGCGGTGCCTGCTGGTCCCGCGCGCGATCTGCTCCGCGATCTGGCCGAAGAAGTCGTGCGGCGGCAAGCCTGACGGCTGCGCTCAGTACTTTCGGGGCGTGCCGCCGGGCTTCGCCTCCGGAGCCGTGGGCTTCGAGGCGTTCAGTGTGCGCTGCGCATCGGCGTACTGCCGGAAGGTGCTTTCGTCGAGCTGGCTTGGCATGCCCTGCCAGCGCACGATGCCGTCACTCGAGATGATCACGCAGTGGGGAATGCCCTGAATGGCGAAGTAGTTCGACATGGCGCGTGATGGCGCGAGCGCGAGCGAGTACCTGAAGTCCTTCGACGTCTTCTTGATCTTCGTCAGCCCCTTTGCGAAGGCGTCGCTCGGCTCATCGCTCACGCCGACGAACAAGGCGATGTCGTCGAACTTGGTGGCAAGCTGGTTCATGTGCGGAATGCTCGCCACGCAGGGCCCGCACCATGTGGCCCAGAAGTCGAGCACCAGCAGCTTGTCCTTGGGCGCTTCGGGGCGCTTGGTGATCCATTCCTCGACGGTGAGTTCGGGCATCTTCTGGCCGCGTCGGTCCATCGCGTACTGCACGGGGCCGGAGGGAACGGGGAAAGGGGTGTTCACGACGGGAGGTGGCACCGGGCTGGGAACGGCCGTGCCGGCGTCCGACGGCAACTCGGGTTGCTCCGTCGCCATCGCCACCGCCTGCTTCAGCGACTCCGTGCGCAGGCAGACGAACCGGATCTTGCCGGCCGTGTCCACCACGACGTTCGTCGGAGCTTCTGGCAGGTCCAACGCGGCGGCCCACAAGCCATCCGAGTCGATCGCGACCGGGCATGGTCGCTTCTGCGCAAAGTCCTTCTCCACTCGGTCCGCTTTCTTCGAACTGTGTACGGCGACCAGCAGCACGTTCTCCGGCAGCGACTTGCGGATCTTCTCCAGCAGCGCCTTGCCGCCGGTCGCGCCGATCGACTGGATCACCACGACCTTTCCAGGCCCAAGTGCAGGCTGCTCCTCACCGAGCCACTTCAGGCCCGCAGGCGGTTGCGGCACGGTCTGCCCGATCAACGTCGTCATGCGCTCCCGAACCTTCGCTGGAATGCGCGTGTCCAGCCACTTGGACTCGGGCTTTCCATCGCCGGCACCAAGAAGGCAGGCGACAAGGACGACGATGGTGGCTCGCAGCATGGCGGAAGACTCCTGGGTCGATTCAAGTCCCGGAATGCGGATTCTGCAGGATACCCGCAGTCTCGCGGATCACCGCCAGACCGGCATCGCCATGTTGTCGATCAGGCGGACCTCAGGCAGGCGGGCGGCCACAAGCGCGCGGCAGGGGGTCTCCAGGCCAGTGACGGGCATCAGCGTGTGCGCGTCACGCACCACGGCGTAGTCCACCTCGAAGCCATGCTGCTCCAGCGTCTCGTGCATCAGCGCCTCCGCGGTGGCGGGCCGCTGCGCGCTCATCGCCATCTGCAGCGCGCGATAGACCCCCAGCGCGGTGTCGCGTCGCTCGGCCGAGAGATAGCGGTTGCGGCTGCTCATGGCGAGGCCGTCGGGTTCTCGCACGGTGGGATCGGCCGAAATGCGAAGCGACCCCCAGCGACCGCCGCCGCAGCGCACCATCTCTGTGATCACGCGGAGTTGCTGGTAATCCTTCTGTCCGAAGTGAGCCGTGGCCGGCTTGCAGAGCTCGAACAGGCGCGCCACGACCTGACACACGCCACCGAAATGCCCCGGTCTTGCGGCATCCTCGAGGCGCGGCTCAGTGGCGATCGCGGGCAGCGTCCATGCATCGGCCTCGCGACGCGCGGTGTCGAGGCCCCCCGGGTAGATCGTGGCGACGTCGGGCAGGAACACGGCGTCCGCTCCGGCGGCCTCGGCCAGTCGCAGGTCCGCCTCCAGCGTGCGCGGGTACTTCGCGAAGTCCTCGCGCGGTCCGAACTGCGTGGGGTTCACGAAGATCGTCGCCACGGTCGGCCTGCCATCCGGAACCGCGGCTGCGCGGCGAATCAGTGACGCATGACCCTCGTGCAGCGCGCCCATCGTCGGCACCAAGGCACAGCCATGGAAGGACGTCAGTGCATCGCTGCGCTCCACAAGCCTCATGGCCGGGAGAGGCTAGCGAGGTCGGCCGCTGAGGAACCTGGTGGCTCGACATGTGGAGAGACCGCGGCTTGATCGACGCCTGCGCGAATGCCTGCGTCGATGACGCGCAGTGCTCGCGCGCGATCCGGACGCCCTGAAGCGCCTCGTTCGACCCTGAAAACCGGTGCGCGATCGCGTACGGACACCCTCACGGACCGTGACTTCCGAAATCGCGGACAACGCCTCCTTGGCAGGAAATTCCCGCCTATACTCGCCGAACTGTCCGCTCCTTTCTTGCCCCAAAGGAACCGCATGGCTGCCACGACTCCCGTTTACATGGACAACGCCGCCACCACGCGCTGCGACCCGCGCGTGGTCGAAGCGATGCTGCCCTTCTTCACAGAGAACTATGGCAACAGCTCGAGCCGCAACCACTCGTTCGGCTGGGTCGCGGAGGAGGGCGTGGAGCACGCCCGCGAGCAGGCCGCCGCGCTGATCGGCGCCACCGCGAAGGAGATCATCTGGACGAGCGGCGCCACCGAGGGCAACAACCTGGCCATCAAGGGTGCCGCGCACATGTACGCGAAGGCGCCGGAAGGCCAGCCGAACCGCGGCCACATCATCACGGCGGTGCACGAGCACAAGGCCGTGCTCGATCCGTGCAAGCGTCTGCAGCGCGAAGGCTTCGAGGTCACCTTCCTTGAGCCGAAGGCTGATGGCGTGATCACCGCCGCGCAGGTGAAGGCCGCGATGCGTCCGGACACCATCCTGGTCAGCATCATGTGGGCCAACAACGAGATCGGCACCATCAACGAGGTGCCCGAGATCGGCAAGCTCTGCCATGAGCGCGACGTGATCTTCCACACCGACGCCACGCAGTGGGTGGGCAAGATGCCGACCGATGTCGAGCGCGACCACATCGACCTGCTCAGCTGGAGCGGCCACAAGATCTACGGCCCCAAGGGCGTGGGAGCGCTCTACGTGAGGCGCCGCAAGCCGCGCGTGCGGCTCGAGGCGACGATCGACGGCGGCGGCCACGAGCGCGGCATGCGCAGTGGCACGCTGAACGTGACCGGCATCGTGGGCTTCGGCAAGGCGTGCGAGCTGTGCAAGACCGAGATGGACCGCGACGGCGAGCGCCTGCTCAAGCTGCGGCGCAAGCTCGAGGGCGAGCTGTCGAAGCGCATCGAGGTCACGCAGGTGAACGGGCACGCCGAGAAGCGTCTGCCGCACATCTGCAACATCAGCTTCGGCTTCGTGGAGGGCGAGAGCCTGCTCATGGGCATCAAGGACATCGCCTGCTCGAGCGGCAGCGCCTGCACCAGCGCCAGCCTGGAGCCCAGCTACGTGCTCAAGAGCCTGGGCGTGGGCGACGAGCTTGCGCACAGCAGCCTGCGCCTGTCGCTGGGCCGCTGGACCACCGAGGAGGAAGTGGACTACGTGATCGAGAAGATCGCGAAGGCCGTGGAGCACCTGCGCACCATGAGCCCGCTCTACGACCTTCACAAGGAAGGCATCGACATCAGCAAGATCCAGTGGCAGACCCACTGATTCCCGAGAACCCAAGGACGAACACATGGCTTACAGCGACAAGGTCATCGACCACTACCAGAATCCCCGCAACGTCGGCAGCTTCGGCACCAGCAAGGACGTGCAGACGCGCACCGACGTGGGCGTCGGCATCGTCGGCGCGCCTGAGTGCGGCGACGTGATGCAGTTGCAGATCAAGGTGAGCGCCAACGGCGTCATCGAGGACGCCAAGTTCAAGTGCTTTGGCTGCGGCAGCGCCATCGCCAGCAGCAGCCTGGCCACCGAGTGGATCAAGGGCAAGACCGTGGACGAGGCCCTGACCATCAAGAACACGCAGATCGTCGAGGAGCTCAGCCTGCCGCCGGTGAAGATCCACTGCAGCGTGCTGGCCGAGGACTCGATCCGCACCGCGATCGACGATTGGAAGAAGAAGAACGGCGTCGCCACCAACGCCGCGACCGGCGCCGCCGCCAACGCCCACTGATTCAAGAGGGAGACCCATCATGCCCGTGAACGTCACCGAGACCGCCGCCCGTGAGATCGACGCCATCATCCGCCAGCAGGGCCTGGACGCCGCGAAGGTGCGTCTGCGCGTGGGCGTGAAGGGTGGAGGCTGCAGCGGCTTCAGCTACCTGCTCGACCTGACCGAGGTGCAGAAGGAGACCGACGAGGTCTGGAGCTTCACCTACGCCCGCCGGGCCGACCCGAAGGCCGCGCAGGCCACCGGTGAGCAAGGCGGCGTGGCCACAGCCCATGCCGAGACCTTCACCGTGCAGGTGATCTGCGATCCGAAGAGCTACCTGTACCTGAATGGCACAACGATCGACTTCAAGGACGAGATCATGGGCCGCGGCTTCGTGTTCAACAACCCGAACGCGACCACCACCTGCGGCTGCGGCAGCAGCTTCAGCGCCTGATCGCGGACGACATCGTGAATCACACGCGGGCCGCTCCGAACGGGGCGGCCCGCTTCGTCTTTTGCGTCGCTGATCCGGCGATTTCGCGCTCGCGGCTCGCGCAGGACGCGATTCGCGCCTCGACGAGTTCCGTAGGGTCGACCGTCGAGGCCATCGGCCCCCCGAACAGGTGGCCCTGAAAGAAGCGGCAGCCATCGTCGATCAGGCGCCATCTCACAACGCGCGGGCACCCGGATAGCCTCCCTCGGCCTCATGCGAACCCATCGAAACTTGTTCTGGATCGTCCTCATGGCCTGCCTGAACGCTGGATGCGTCGCCGGATCCGGTACTGCCTCCGACACGCTGCCGCCGGTGCAACGCGACGCGCAGGGCAATCCCACGCCTCCGGTGGCGCGCCAGGAAGTTTTCGTGGTCAAGAGTCCCCATGGGGAGCGGATGGACGAGTACTACTGGCTTCGCGACGATCACCCGAAGGCGAAGCGCGCCGAGGTGATGAACCACCTGCGTGCGGAGCAGGCCTACACCGAGGCGATGCTTGCGCGCCTGCAGCCGCTGCAGGACGCGCTGGTGAAGGAGATCCGCGCGCGCATCCAGGAGGATGACAGCACGGCGCCGCAGCACGACCGCGGTTGGTGGTACTGGGTCACCTACCGCACGGGACAGGAGCATCCGGTGTACATGCGCAGGCAGGGGGGCGCGTCGGGTCCCGAGCGCGCCGCGCCCGAACGCGTGATGATCGACGCGAACGAGCTCGCGAAGGGCCACGACTACTTCCGCGTGAGTGCGGTTGTGGTGAGTCCCGACGGAAACCTGGTGGCGTGGACGCAGGACACGCAAGGGCGCCGGACGCACGAACTGCTGGTGAGGGATCTTCGCAGTGGCGAGATCGTGGATCGCGTGCCCGGCGCGCTGGAGTCGGTCGTGTGGGCCAACGACGGACGCACGCTGTTCTATCTGCGGCAGGATCCGCAGCTGCTTCAGAGTGGCCCAGTTTGTCGGCACGAACTCGGCACGCCGGTCTCGCAGGACACGATCGTCTTCGACGAACCCGATAAGACGCTCACCACGCGCATCGACGCGACCGCCTCGCGCGCGTGGCTCACGATCCAGACCGAGGGCTACAACGAGAACGAGCTGCGCCTGGTGCCGCTGGCGGATCCGTCGGCGAAGCCCGTGATCGCCTTGCCCAAGGTGGCAGGCGTGCGCAACTACGCCGATCACCTGGATGGAAAGTGGGTGATCCGGACCAACCAGCAGGCCCGCAATTTCCGGCTGGCGCTCGTTCCCGAGGAGGCCTTCTCGAACGTGGCCGCCTGGAAGGACGTGGTGGCGCATCGCACCGACGCGGCCGTGGACGGATTCGCGCTGTTCAAGCAGGGCATCGCCGTGTCCGAACGCGCCGACGCCAACCCGCGCGTGCGCGTGATTCCGTGGAGCGGTGGACTCGGGCGCGTGGTGCCGGTGCAGGAGAGCGCGTACAGCATGGCGCTGGGAGACAACCCCGATCCGTCGAATCCATTCGTGCGCGTGGGTTTCACCAGCATGATCACGCCGCGCACGGTGATCGACGTGAATCTGGCCAGCGGCGAGCAGACGGTGCGCAAGGTGCAGCCCGTGCTGGGCTACGACCGCAACCAGTACGAGACCATCCGTCAGTGGGCGCCCAGCCGTGACGGGAAGCGCATTCCGGTCTCGATCAGCTGGCGCAAGGACGCCTGGAAGCGGGACGGCAGTCGCCCGATCCTGATCGAGGGATACGGCTCGTATGGCTACCCGAGTGACGCGGCCTTCGACCTTGCGGGCGTCTCGCTCATGGACCGCGGTTTCGCCCTGGCGACGGCGCATGTGCGCGGTGGTGCCGATCTGGGGCAGGACTGGTACGAGGACGGACGCCTCCTGAACAAGAGGAACACCTTCAACGACTTCGTGGATGCGACGGACTTCCTGGTGCGCGAGAAGTGGGCCGACCCGAAGCGCGTCTTCGCGTCCGGAGGCTCGGCGGGCGGTCTGCTCATGGGTGCCGTGGCCAACATGGCGGGCGATCGTTACAGGGGCCTGGGTGTGCACGTGCCATTCGTGGACGCGCTGACCACCATGCTCGACGCCTCGATTCCGTTGACCACGAACGAGTGGACGCAGTGGGGCAACCCGATCGAGTCGAAGGAGGCCTACGCCTACATCCTGTCGTACTCGCCCTACGACAATCTGCAGGCGAAGGCCTATCCGGCGATGCTGGTCACCACCGGCGTGTGGGATTCGCAGGTGGGCTATTTCGAGCCCGCGAAGTACGTGGCGCGACTGCGCCGGCTGAAGACCGACTCGAATCCGCTGCTGCTCCACGTGAACATGGCGGCGGGGCACGGCGGCAAGAGCGGTCGCTTCGAGCGGCTCGCCCAGGTCGCACGCGAGCAGGCCTTCTTCCTGGATCTGGCCGGGATCGATCGCTGATCAGGCGGTCGCCGCGTCGACGGCGAACTGGCCGCGCGCGCGCCGCAAGGCGCCGATCGCGCCCGGGAGTTCCGCTCCCTCCACCGGCTTGCCGATCAGCCAGCCCTGCGCGGCGTCGCAGCCCTGTTCCTTCAACCACGCCCACTGCGCCGCGTTCTCCACGCCCACGGCCAGCGTGCGAAGCTGCATCTGCTGCGCCAGCCGCAGGATCGTCTCCACCGCGAGACGGTCCTCGGGCAGGCCGGGCAAGGGTCGCACGAAGCTGCGGTCGATCTTGATCTCGCTGATCGGAAGGCCGCGAAGGCCGGCCAGCGTGGCCAGACCCGCACCGAAGTCGTCGACCGCCACCTGTACGCCGAGCGATCGGATCGTCTCCAGCGATCGTGAGAGCGTCTTGGCGCCACGCAGCACGGCGGCCTCGGTCAGTTCCAGCAGCAGCCGGTCGCCCGCGAATCCGCTCTCGGCAAGCGCCTGACGCACCGTCTCGGCGAAGCGCGGTTGCATCGCCTGACGCGGCGCGATGTTCACGGCCACGCGGAGGCTCAGACCCTGTTCCCCCCACGCGACAGCCGTGCGGCACGCTTCACGCAGGCTCCACGCGCCGATGTCCTCGATCAGGCCGCTCTCCTCGGCGAGCGCCACGAACTGGTTCGGGGGCACGCTCACGCCACCCGGCAGGTTCCAGCGGATCAGCGCCTCGACGCCGAAGGGTTCCGCGCGATCCATGCGCACCTGCGGCTGGAACACCAGCCGGAAATCGGCCTGTTCCACGGCTTGGCGCATTGCACTGGCGAGTTCCACGTCGCCCAGCAGCCGGGCGCCGAGTTCGTCGCACCAGGCGTGCGGAGCAGACAGGCCCTGATGACGAGCCTCGCGGGCTGCCGCCTCGGCGCGGCGCAGTGCGGTGGGCGCGTCGAGCACGGCCGAGTCCTTGCACTCGATGTAGCCCGCATGCACGCGCAGCCGCAGTTCGCGACCATTTGCGCGCAGTGCCTGCCGCGCCTCGCGTAGCAGGCTCTCCGCCATGTCCGGAATGGACGCGGTCGCGGAGTCCAACGCCGCGATCGCGCCTTCGTCGATCATGGTGAGCTCGCTGCCGCGCGGCAGCAGCGGCGCGAGTCGTTCCCGCAGCTGTCCGCGAAGCATGAGCGCGCCGTCGTTGCCCAGCGCGGCGGCTAGTTCCGGCATCCGTTCCACGCGCAGCGCGATCACGCCTCGAAGCGAGCCGCGACCGGCGATCGCCTCGACCATGCTGTCGGCGGAGCGACGGCGCGCGTCGGCGGCGCCGACATCGAGCAGCTGGTCCCGTCGTTGCAGTCGGCCGAGGACGGCCTCGGCCACCTCGTCGGCGGTGGTGCCCGAACCCATCGCGTGATCCGCGCCCGCACGCATCAGTGCCGCGTGCCGGTCGCGCAGTGCCACGGTCACGATCATGCAGGCATGCAGCGCGGTGTCGTGACGGAGTGTTTGCGTGATCACAAGCGCGTCGCAGCCGGGTGCATCGAGCAGCACCAGCGCGTCCGCATGCAGGGAACGCGCCAGATGCGCGGCGTCTTCGGCGTGACCGGAAAGCGTGACCTGCATGGCGGCCGCCACCAGCGAGGCCTGCACGGCGTCGCGTCGCTCACCAGGATCGCAGGCCAGAATCACGCGGGGCATCCCGCGAGTCTACTTGTACCAACGACGCATTCCGCGGTGTGTCAGGCCACGGCACCGGTTTGCAGCGCGCGCACACGCGCTTCGGTGGGCGGGTGGCTGGCGAACATTCGCGTCAGGGTCTCGCCCACGAAGGGTTCCACGATGAACATGTTGTTCATGTTGGGGTGCGGATTGTGCATCGGGATGCGCGCCGCGGCCGCATCGAGGCGTTGCAGGGCGCTGATGAGGCCGTCAGGCGAGCCCGCGATCGCGGCGCCGTCCGCGTCGGCCACGAATTCGCGACTTCGGCTGATCATGGCCTTCAGCAGGGCGGCCGCGATCGCCGAGAGCAGGATGACCAGCAGGCCTGCAAGCGGATGACCACCCTCGCGATCACGCGAGCCGCCGAACAGGAAGGCCCACTGTGCGACGGTGCTGAAAACGCCGGCGATCGTGGCGGCCACCGAACTGATCAGCGTGTCGCGGTTGCGTACATGCGCGAGTTCGTGGGCCATCACGCCGCGCAGTTCTCGCTCGTCCAGCAGGCGCAGCGCGCCCTGCGTGACGGCCACCGCGGCATGCCGGGGGCTTCGGCCAGTGGCGAAGGCGTTCGGCGCGTCATGCGGGCAGATGAACACACGTGGCATCGGCAACTGGGCGCACTCGGCGAGGTCTCGCACCATGCGCACAAGTTGCGGCGCCGTGGATTCGTCGACCGCTTGGCCCTGCATGGCGGCGATCGCGATCCGATCGCTGAACCACCACGCGCCCAGATTGGTGAGGACGCCAAGGATCGCGGCAAAGACCATGCCGTCGCGGCCCCAAAGCGAGCCAACGGCCACAAAGAGAGCGAAGAGGCCACCGAGAAGCAGGGCAGTCTTCAGGTTGTTCCAGGAGGCGATGAAGCTGTGTCGCATGTTGCGCAGAACGATAGGAGGGGGACCGGGTTGGGCAAGGCTTGGCATGCTGTCGGGAGCGATCCAGATGCAGGTCCCTGGATTCGCGCAAGTCCACGCGGCCGCATGTCTTGCCGCAAGCCGCGCATGTGCTGCCGAATCGGCAGGAAAAAAGGCATCGATCGCGATCGACGGTCTCGGCCGTATGCAGGATGTCCGCATGAGCGTTCGCGTGCATGGATTCGCGTTGCGTGGCATCGAGGCAGTGCCGTGCGAGGTCGAGGTCGATCTCAGCGGGCAGGGACTTCCGCGCACCACGCTGGTTGGGTTACCGGATGTCGCGGTGCGCGAGGCCATCGATCGCGTGCAGACCGCGGTGGCCAACGCCGGATTCGCGTGGCCGGGTGGACGCATCACGATCAATCTCGCCCCCGCGGACCTGCGGAAGGAGGGGCCCGCGTTCGACCTGCCCATGGCGCTGTCGGTGCTCGTGGCTGGTGGCGCGCTCCGACGCGGTCGGGGCAGCGCGGATGGACTGGATCGGTGGTTGATCGCGGGCGAACTGGCTCTGGATGGTCGCGTGCGACCGGTGCGGGGCGCAATCTGTCTTGCCATCCTGGCACGCGAGGCTGGATTCCAGCGCGTGATGGTCGCGCGGGAGAATCTGGCTGAAGCCGGCGCGGTCGAGGGCGTGCAGGCGGTCGGTGTGGAGTCGCTGCAGCAGGCGCTCGGGGTTCTCGGGGGCACCGACGCGGGTGTCACGGCGGGTGCCCTTGCGGCGACCATCGCCGATCCCGAGCCCGACGTCGACTTCGAGCGCGTTCGTGGCCAGATGGGGGCACGACGGGCGATGTGCGTGGCCGCTGCGGGCATGCACAACCTGCTGATGATCGGTCCCGCGGGCAGTGGCAAAACCCTCATGGCGCGCGCACTGCCTGGCCTCCTGCCTCCCATGAGCCTGACCGAGCGGATGGAAGCCACTCGCATCCACTCCTGCGCCGGATCGCTGCCGCCGGGCGGGGGGCTGCTTGTGCGCCGGCCCGTGCGATGTCCGCATCACACTGCGAGCGCCGCCGCGATGGTCGGTGGTGGAAGCGTGCCGAGGCCGGGCGAAGTGAGCCTGGCGCATGGCGGCGTGCTGTTTCTCGATGAGGTGGCCGAGTTTCCGCGCAGCGTGCTCGAGGCGCTGCGTGAGCCGCTCGAGGACGGCTTCGTGACGGTCAGTCGGGCGCGTGGGGCGGCGAAGTTTCCCGCACGTGCGCTGCTGGTGGCGGCGATGAATCCGACGGCGCGCGGTGATCTGCGCGTGGGTGGATCCAGCGCGATGGACCGCTATCTCGAGCGTCTCAGCGGCCCGGTGATCGATCGCATCGATCTGCATGTCGAGGTGGCCGCGGTTCCATTCGATGCGCTGGTGGCACGCAAGCCCGTCGAGACCACCGCGTCGCTTCGGTCGCGGGTGCTCGAGGCACGCGAGCGCAGTCGCCGGCGGCAGGGGGAGATCTCGAATGCGGCGCTGTCGGGTGCTGCGCTCGATGCGGCGGCTCCGCTGGATGCGGCATCACGCGACCTCCTGCGACAGGCGATGGCGGAACTCGGTCTCAGCGCTCGGGCATTCGACAAGGTGCGCCGAGTCGCGCGGACGGTGGCGGATCTGGAGGGCAGCGGCGGCATCCGCCCGGAGCACGTGGCTGAGGCGATCGGCTACCGGCTGCTCGACCGCTTTCGCGGCGCGTGCGGATCACTCGCTGCAGCGGGCGCCGGAGCGGCGGCGGTGCGCTGAGCGATCGGCGCGCACTGCGCCGTATGGTCACTCGAGCCCAGGCGCGAAGCCACGGCGCATGGTGTTCTCGCACAGCGCGCGAGGCACCACGAAGTGCTCGAGATACCCGGCACCGCCCGCCTTGCTTCCAAGGCCGCTCATGCCGAAGCCACCGAAGGGCTGTCGGCCCACCAGTGCGCCCGTGATGCCGCGGTTGAGATACAGGTTGCCCACACGGAACTCGCGCTTGGCGCGTTCAAGATGCGCCGGCTTGCGGCTGAAGATGCCGCCGGTGAGCTTGTAGGCGGTGCCGTTGGCCACAGCCAGCGCCTCATCGAAGTCCTTCACCTTGATCACCGCAAGCACCGGGCCGAAGATCTCGTCATTGGCCAGGCGATGTTCGGCGCGGATGCCGCTGATGATGGTGGGGCCCACGTACGGCTTGCCGACCCTGGCCTCAAGGCCTTCCGGCACCGGCAGCTGCAGTTCGAGCTTGCCCTCCTTCGCGCCGATCTCGATGAAGCTGCGGATGCGCGCGGCGGCCTCGGCGTCGATCACCGGGCCGATGTCGGTGCCGGGAAGCGTGGGGTCGCCCACGGTCAGGCAGCGCGTGGCTTCCACGATGCGGTGCAGGAACTGGTCGTGCGCGCTCTCCACCACGATCACGCGGCTGCATGCGGAGCACTTCTGGCCGCTGAAGCCAAAGGCGCTCTGGCGAACCGCCAGCACCGCCTCGTCCAGATCGGCGCTTGCGTCGATGATGACGGCGTTCTTGCCGCCCATCTCGCACACGACATGCTTCACGAAGTGCTGGCCGTCGGCCACCTCGGCGCAGGCCTTCACGATGTCGAGGCCCACGGCCTTGCTGCCGGTGAAGGCCACCAGCGCCACGCGTGGATCTCGCACCAGCGCCGCGCCCACGGTTTCGCCCTGACCCGGCAGGAAGGCGAGCGCGTCACGCGGAGCGCCCGCCGCCCACAGGATCTCGCACAGCATCTTCGCGATCGCGGGGGTCTGTTCCGCAGGTTTCACCAGCACGGTGTTGCCGGTCACGAGCGCCGCGACGGTCATGCCGCAGCAGATCGCCAGCGGGAAGTTCCACGGGCTGATCACCACGCACACGCCGCGCGGCTCGTGCATGACCTCGTCGAGCTCGCCCACGAAGCGGCCCAGTCGACGGCGCTCGAACAGCGGCGCGGCCTCGCGTGCGTAGTACTCGCAGAAGTCGATCGCCTCGCACACGTCGCCGTCGGCCTCGCGCCAGGTCTTGCCGCTCTCTCGGATGATCACGGCGCTCAGCTCGTCGCGGCGCGCACGCATGGCGGCGGCGGCCTTCACGAGCACGAGGGCGCGTTCGGTCACGGGCACCTCGCGCCAGCTTGCGAAGCTCTTCGAGAGCAGCGTGACGGCGTCGCGCGCCTGGTGCACGGTGCCGTCGTTCGACACGGTCGGCATGCGCGCGGCAGCGACGGCCTTCGCATAGGTCTCGCGCGTGGGCGACTTGGAGAAGTCACGCATCGGCTCGGTGAAGAACGGCTTGCCGTCACCCACCTCGGGGTGTGCCACGCTCAGTCGGTGGCGCTCGGCGACGCCGGCCGCGTCGCTCGGAGTGGTCGCCATGTGCGGGCTCGCGAGCAGCGCCGACGCGTCGGCGTTGTCCATGAAGCCTGCCTTCAGCCAGCTCTCGTTGCTCGTGTTCTCGAGCAGGCGGCGCACCAGGTACGCCATGCCAGGAATCATCTCGCCCACCGGCACGTACTCGCGCACGCGCAGGCCCAGTTCGGCCGCCGCGCCCTTGAGCTGGTCGGCCATGCCGTGCAGCATCTGCAGCTCGACCGCGCTCGGCGGCAGGCCCAGTCGCTCGGCGGTGGCCAGCGTGGCCGCGATGCTTCGCGCGTTGTGACTGCCGAGCGCCAGCTTCACGCCGCCCTCACCGGCGCGTTTCGGCGTGCTCTCCAGGAAGATGCGCTGCATGCGCTCGAAGCACGCGTCGGTGAGCGCCTTCTTCGGCCACACGGGGCAGGGCCAGCCCTGCTGCTCGGCGTGGATGGTCTCGTAGTCCCAGTAGGCGCCCTTCACGAGTCGCACGGTCACCACACGGCCGGTGCGCCTGCTCCACTCCACGATGCGGCGCGCGTCGTCGTCGCCGCTCTTCAGATAGGCCTGCATGGCCAGACCCGCAATGAAGGGGATCTCCTCGCAGCAGCGCATGAAGAGCTCGAGGGTGAGGTCCTTCAGCGCGAACTGCTCCATGTCGAAGTTGATCAGCACGCCGCGCTCGTGCGCCGCGCGAAGGATGGGCCGCAGGCCGTTCATGAGCCCGCGGATCGAGCCTTCGGTGTCGATCGGATCGGTGCGCGCGTGCAGCGAGCTGATCTTGATGCTCACGTTCACGCGCGGGATGGCGCCGAGATGGTCGCTCTCCAGGCGCGCGTTCGCGGGCCAGCTGGCAACCTGCGACGGCAGGTTCTGGATCAGGTCGAGGTACTTCTTCTGGTACGCCGCGGCTTCCTCGTCGCTCACGCAGGCCTCGCCGAGCAGGTCCACGCTGAAGGCGAGACCTTCGTCCCACATCTTGCGAAGCATGGGCAGCGCGCTCGCGGCGTCGGTGCCGGCGATGAACTTGCCCGCCATGCCGGTGATCTGGCCGCTCACCGTCTTCGTCATCAGGCCCTTCGCCAGGCCGCCCGCCTTCAGGCCGAGATCGAGTCCCGGTGGCGCCTTCACGCCCGGCTGCGTCAGGTAGTCGACCAGATGCTCGTGCACGGCGTCGGGCGTCTTCAGCATGGGGAAGGCGTCCACGAAGCGGAAGAGTTGCACCTTGAAGGCCTCGTCCTTCATGCTCCACTCCATGAGCTTGTCGGACCAGAACGCCGCGCTCAGCATGCCCTTGGCGTTGTTGCGCGCACGGTTGAGCAGGTCGAGGCCCTTCGCGTGGATCAGCGCCTCCAGCGACGGGTCGACGGAAGTGGTCGGGGCTGCCGCGGTCGCGACGCCGTTCTTGCGCTTGGAGAAGAAGCCCATGGGACAGGCGATTCTAGTGTGGTGTCCCCCGCGGTTCCTCATCGGGGCACCATGCAGCGAGCCCTTGGAATCAACCCTCCCCGCGCGTCCTAGCGCCGATTCACTGCCGCCATCGCGCGGTCGTAGACCGACTCGACCTTCGCCGCGGCGCCATCCCACGTGATGCCGCGCACCTCGAAGTAGCCGCTGTCGCGCAGCGTGCGCTGCAGCGGGGGGTGGCGCAGCACGGCCACGATCTTGTTGGCCATGTCGTCGACATCCCAGAAGTCGCACTTCAGCACGTTGGTCAGGATCTCGCCCACGCCGCTCTGACGGCTGATGATCACCGGCACCTTGTGTCCCATCGCCTCCAGTGGCGCGATGCCGAAGGGCTCGCTCACGCTGGGCATCACGTACAGGTCGGCGATGCCGAACACCTTCTGGATGTCCTTGCCGCGCAGGAAGCCGGTGAACAGCACCTTGTTGCCGATGCCCATCGCCGCGGCCATCTCGATCATGCGCTGCGCCTGGTCGCCGTTGCCGGCCACCACGAACTTCACGCCGTCCATCACGTCGAGCACGCGCTTGGCCGCCGCGATGAAGTACTCCGGGCCCTTCTGCATGGTGATGCGGCCAAAGTAGAGCACCACCTTCTCGCTCTGCTTGATCGGCTCTATGCCCGCGGCCCTTGGGTCCAGATCGACGCCGTTGTAGACCACGTCGATCTTGTCGGGGTTCACGCCGTAGCGGTTCACGCACAGGTTGCGCGTGAGCATGCTCACCGTGATCACGCGCACGGCGCCATGCATCCCACGGCGTTCGATGTTGTAGAGCGGCTGGTTCACGTGCTCGCCGCTGCGGTCGAACTCGGTGCTGTGTACGTGCACCACCAGCGGCTTGCCGCTCATGCGCGCCAATGCCAGACCGGCCGGATAGGTCAGCCAGTCATGCGCGTGGATCACGTCGAACTGCAGGTCGCGAGCCGCCGCCACGCAGAAGCGCGCATAGCGTTCGCTCTCGGCGATCAGGTCTCCACCATAGTCGCTGGTGCGTGCGTGGAACATTTCCGCGCCCCGGCCCGCGGACTCGGGCACCGCCTCCTGCACGGCGATCTCGATGAGCAACTGGGTTCGAAGCTCGGCTGGAATGTGATCGGGAAGCCTCAGCACGCGGCGCACGGTGGCGCTCTCGAGCGCCAGACGCACCAGCGTGTGCGGCAATGAGCTGCTATAGGGCGCTGGCGCCGTCATGGGAAGGCCGAGCGTGGTCACGCGGTGCAGGTTGCGCTGGATCATTTCCAGGACCTCCGCGGCGCGCGGCAAAGGCCCGGTGAGGTACGCTTCGCGGACCTTGCACACGGCCTCGGGAGGTGGAAGTGATGGATGTGCCAGAGTGGACGCGGGGCTGACCAGGTTCACGTGACTCGCGAATCCCGAGTCGACATGCTTGGGCAGCACGAAGGTCACGTCGCACTCGCGGCGATCGAGCGCCCTCGTCAGGCCAAAGCACGCCGTGCCAAGTCCTCCCGAGATGAACGGGGGGAATTCCCAGCCCAGCATGAGGACCTTGCGCGGCACGCTATTCCTCGTCGGCTCCGCTCATGTCGCCCAGATTGCGGAAGGCGGCCTCGTACGCCAGCAGCCACTTGCCGACCAGTCCCGCGACGTGATTCGCGTCGCCGTCGGCGTCGGGCACGCGGCTCACGAACACGTAGCTGCGATCGTCGGCGCGGAAGTGCTTCGGCGGGGGCACCGAACCGTGGCCCCCCAGCTCGACGAGTTCCTCCTCGATGAGTTCCTCGATCGGGTCACCGAAGTGCAGGAGATCGGTCTCGATGCTCTCGCTGAGCCAGCGATCCGCGGTCGAGAGGCTCACGCACCAGCCACCCGCCTCGTGCTGCACCGAGTACCACGCCTCGGCGGCGGCCGCTTTGGCGGCGCACCGGAGTGCGGCTCCACGAAGATCGACGTCGCCGAAACATCCGCTGTTTCGAGCCACGCCTGCGACACGATCAAGGATGGAGAGCACTTCGGACATCGGTTTTCAGGTCCTCCTTCGGGGCGGCGATGATAGCCGTTTTGCGCATGCGGACGGGTGCGGAAACCGTTGTCCATGCGAAGCCTCGCGTGGACTGAACCTAGACTGAACGCATGCCAAGAGCGGACGCCGCGAGGACAGAAGGCCCCTGGACCACGCGTCGTCTGCTGCCATGGATCACCGGTTTCCTGACGGAGCGTTCGGTGGACGCTCCGCGCGTCTGTGCGGAACTGCTGCTTGGTCATGTGCTGGGTTGCGAACGCACGCGTCTCTACATGGAGGTGGATCGTCCGGCGTCGCTCACGGAACTGGCCCGGCTTCGCGAACTGGTGAAGCGCGCAGGGCAGCAGGAGCCGGTGCAGTACCTGGTGGGGGAGACATGGTTCCATGCCCGCCCGTTCTTCGTGGATCGAAGCACCTTGATTCCACGGCCCGCGACCGAGACGCTGGTCGAGCTCGCCGTGGCGTGGGCGCGCGCGCAGGCGGGTGCGGTGCGCGCGCTGGACCTGTGCACCGGTTCAGGCTGCGTGGCCGTCAGCGTGGTCGCCGCGCTCGTCACGCCGCGTCGCGGCACGATGGAGCCGCCCGTGACACCGGTGGATGCACGCGTGGTCGCCACCGATCTGGTGCCCGCTGCGGTGGATCTCGCCGTTCGAAACGCCGAGCGGCATGGCGTGCGTGATCGAATCGAATTTCGGGTCGGTGATCTGCATGCGCCGCTGCACGCGGACGAGGCAGGCACCTTCGATCTGCTGCTGGCGAATCCGCCCTACATCTCCGACGCGGAGTTCGCGGCCTGCGCCCCCAATGTGCGCGACCATGAACCGCCCACGGCCCTGCGCGGCGGCCCCGACGGACTGCGCGTGGTGGAACCGCTCGTTCGCGGCGCGGCACGATGGCTGCGCTCAGGTGGGCGCCTGCTGGTGGAGATCGCGGCGTCGCAGGGTGCGAGTGCGCGTCGTCTGGTCGAGTCGTGCGAGGGGTTGCGCTTCGTGTCGGTCGATCGGGATCACGAAGGCCTCGATCGCGTGCTCGTCGCGGACCGCGCCTGAGGCGCGTCACGCGGCGGGTGTCGGCGGCGGCTCCGTGAGCGCCTTGCGCACCTCGTCCAGCAGTTGCTGCGCCTGAAAGGGCTTGAAGAGGAAGCAGTGCAGGCCCTCCTGGCTGGATCGCACGATGCTGTGGTGCGGGTCGTAGCCGAAGCCCGTCATCAGGATCACCGGCATGTCGGGATCGCAGTCCTTCGCGGCGCGGAAGATCTCGTATCCGTTGCGATCGGGCATGCGCACGTCGGACAGCACCATTTCGAAGGGTTCACCCTTCGCCTTCGCGTCGGCAAGCGCCTGCAGCGCCTCGCCTCCCGTGGCGAAGATCGAGACCTTCGCGCCATGCTGGCCCAGGATCGTCAGGATCGCCTCGCGGATGCCCGCCTCGTCGTCGGCCACCAGCACGCGTCGGCCCACGAGCAGTCCCGCTTCGCCCGAGCCCCTCTCCACGCGGTCCACGCCAAGCACGCCACGGAAGCCTTCGGACGCCGCCTGGATCCTGGATTCCAGCGTGCCGAGGTGCGTGTCCAGCCGCTTCAGCGTCTCCGTCGCGGGGCTGTCGGCCACGAGCGCCTTGAGCGCGTCGACCGATTCGCGCACGTTGCGCACGGGGACCGCGATCTCCTCGCGCACGCTGCCACTCACGCGCTGGTTCGTGGTGTAGCGCTCCACGATCAGCATGTCGAGGATGTTGAGCGCCATCGCGATGTAGCGACCGTAGAGCTCGAGCAGGAGGCGATCCTCCTCCTCGAAGGCGCGTGGATCGCCGCTCTCCAGATTCGCGGTGCCGACCACTCGGTCATGCAGCAGCAGCGGCGCGGTGAGAGCGCTGCGGCATCCCGGCAGGCCGGGCATGTAACGCGTGTCATGCTGCGGATCGCGGCAGAGCACGCTCTCGCCGGTCGTCGCGACCCATCCCGTGATGCCGTGGCCTTCCGGCTCCGCCTTCATCTGCTTCCCGATGGGCAGCGGCTCGATGCCGCGATGAATCACGAGTTCCAGCACGCGGCTCTTGCGATCGAGCAGTCGGACCTCGAAGTTCGCAGCGCCGAAGAGGTCGCGGAATCCATGCTCGATGCGACCCTCGATCAGCTTCAGGCGTTCCGCCACGTTCAGCGGGTTCACGATCACGGCGTCCAGGTCAAGCAGCGACGCACCGGCCGCGTCGATTGCCTCCACGCGATCCAGCAGCCGCTGGCGATTCGACACGTTCACGAGGATCGCCAGCGCGCGTTCGGGCGAGGGGCCCATGGCCGACACCGTGACCTCGAAGCTGCGGCCTTGCGCGCGGAAGCGCTTCAACTGCGTGCGTCGTCCGTTCGAAGGCTCGCGAAGGCTCTCGCGCGCGGCGTCGGCGAACTTGCGCAGCGTCTCGGGATCCTGCGTGACCAGGCGTCCGCTCATCCACAGGATCTCACCCGACGCGTCCACCACCCCGATGCCGTCGGCGATTTCCTGCAGCAGGGTCGCTGCGTCGAAGGTGCCGGGTTCGCGGGTGTCTTGTGCCATGCTCGGGGAGTCTAGGGGTGCGGCGGTCGATTGTTCCGTACACTCATCGGCCTCCGAGAGACCCATGCTTCAAGCCGAAGGCCTGGTCAAGCGATTCGGCTCCCGAAATGCCGTGAATGGCGTGGATCTGGATGTCGCCACGGGCTCCATCTGCGGTTTTCTCGGTCCCAACGGCGCTGGCAAGAGCACCACGTTGCGCATGGTCGTCGGGGTGCTTCCTCCGGATGCGGGCCGCGTCCGGGTGAACGGCCTTGACGTGTGGCGCGAGGCCGGGCGTCAGGGCATCGGCTGGCTCCCGGAGCGGGCGCCCCTGCATCCGGACGCCACGGTGGAGCAGTTCGTCGCCTGGAGCGCCGGCATGCACGGCTGGTCGGGTGCGCCGTTGAAGCGATCGGTCGATGAGGCGATTGCGCTATGTGATCTGGGCGAGGTGCGTCATCGCGCCTGCGGCGCCCTGAGCCGAGGCTTCCGTCAGCGCGTGGGGCTGGCTTCGGCCTTGGCGCACGATCCGCTGCTGCTCGTGCTCGACGAGCCGACCGCGGGCCTCGATCCCGCGCAGGTGCTCGCATTCCGAGGCCTGCTGCAATCACTGAAGGGGCGCGTGACGGTCCTGCTGAGCACGCATGTCCTGGCGGAGGTCGAGGCCTTGTGCGACCGTCTTGTGGTGCTGGATCGCGGGCGCGTCATCTCCACGGGCACGCCCGGCGAGGTGCGGCACGCGCTTGGCGTGAGCGCACGACTGGAACTCGAGGTGGACGATCCGGTGCGGGCCGAGAGCGCGCTGCTGGAGTGTGGACTTCGGATCTCGCGTCGTGTCGCGTGTCCGGACGCTCCGTGGACAGCCATCGTGGCCGAGGGCTCGGTCACGCCCGAGGTGCGCGGCCGCGTGGCGCAGGGCTTGGCGCGTGATGGTGTGGCCATCCGTCGGCTGGATCTCGAGCATGGCCCGCTGGAGGAGGCCTTCCGGCGCCTTGGCGAGGAGCCCGCATGAGCGCGACGCGAGCCACGCTCGTTCGTGAAGTGCGCCGCTCGCTGCAAGGCGTTCGGGCGTGGTCCATCGGTGCGGCGATCGCGCTGCTGAGCGGTGTGCCGCTGGTGGTGTCGAGCGGAAGCGTCGCCGCGCAGGCCGATCTCGGGCCATCGATCTCGATCGCGGCATGGTGTGTGCTGGTGGCCTGCGCCCTGATCGGTGCGGCGAGTGTCGCGAGCGAGCGGCGACACGGCACGTGGGATCTCATCCTTGCGGCGCCGGATCGGCCCGCCGGCGTGCTGTGGGCGAAGGGTGTCGCGATGATCGTGGTCGCGACCATTCTCTCGGTGGGACTTCCGCTGCAGGCGCTCGCGGAGGCGATGGCAGGCTCGGTGGACGCGGCCGCGACACTCTCTGGCGTGATTGGCCTGATCCTTGTGGGCGCGTCGGGCGGTGCGGTGGGCCTTCTTGCGGGCGTGATCACCCGGTCCGGTCTTGCGGCGACCGCGGTCGCGATGCTGCTGGTGGGACTCTGGACGCTCGCGGCCCGTTCGCTGCAGGTGATCGGGGATCCTTGGATCGCCGCGGCCGGCTTCGCGATGGATCCCATCCGCCGCGCGCAGTCGGCGATCGATGGCTTGGTGGATCTGGGCGGCGGTCTGGCGCTCGCCGGTGCGTGGGCCGGATTCGTGTGGATTGCGGCCCGGTGGGCCGACACCGCGCGCGATTCCGAACGCGCCGCCGCGTGGCGTCAGCGCTGTCTTGCGCTGGTGCTTGGCATCTCGAGCGTCGTGATCTGCGCGATCGCGTTGCGAGGTCCGGGGGCGCAGCCCTCGCGTCTTGATCTACATGGACTGTTTCGACAGCCTGCGAGTGAAACGCTCGCGCAGGCGATGCGCGCGGCGAAGGGACCGGTTCGGTTCACGCTGATGCACCCCGGTGGATTGGGAGAATCCGCGCTTGCGGCGGCTCGACAGACCGTGCGGCGCGCGGCGGCGATCGATCCGGCCACGACATGGGAGGAGATCGACGTGCTGGATCCGCAGCAGTCGGGCTCCGCGGCGCGCGCGCTTGAGGTGATCGCCGCATCCGAGCACGAGCCGTCCGAGGCGTGGCGCCGTGCGTTCCAGGATGGGGTGGGTGCGCTCGAGCGCGTGTGCGCTTCCTCGGAACTCGCGGGGGCGTGCCAGCAGGCCGCGGCGCGGCGCGCCGCCGGGGATCTGGCCGCCAACAATCTGGGCGCGCTGGCCGCCGCGCTTCAGCGGGCAGGTGCGGAGGGCGCGTCCTGGATCCAGGCGTTCCAGACCGCCGCGGCCGCGTCGCCCGAGCGTCCGATCGGCGATGTCGAGGGTGCGGGTCGAGCGCTGGCCGGTGAACTCGGCGTGTGGGCGAAACTGCTGCGGCAGGGAGCTGACGCGGTCGGGGGTCCGGGCAGCACACGCGAACTTCGCGATGCGGCCCGTCGCATGGGCGCGCTCTCCGATGCGTGCCGGACTTCGCAGGACCAGATCGATCGCCTTCCTCCACTGCGGCTGACCGAGGTCGCGGCCGCGCTCCGAGCACCTCCGGTGGTGGTGGTCACGACCGCACACGGATGCGCCGCGGTCCCCGCATGGCGTCTGGTCGAGGGAACGCTTGCGGCCGACGAGGCGCTGGCTTCCACGCTGGCCGCGGCGCAGGGCGCCCCGCGCGCCGCTGCGGTGTTCGTGCACGCGGGACAGCGTTCGCCGCTCGAGGCGACGTCGGGTGGCGGCGACTTCGCGCTTGTGGCCGATGCGTTGCGCGGTGCCCGCATGCGCGTGGAGGCGTGGAATCCCGCACAGGCTCCGCGTCCGTCCGTGCGTGACGCGCGCACGCGCGTGTGGATCGTGGTGCCGCCGATGGAACGTCGTTCGGTCGAACCCGATGCGCCTGAGAAGGCGCTGCTCGAGGCGGCGCAGCGACTGCTTCGTGACGGCGAGCCCGTCCTCGTGCTGGCCGCGCCAAGCGTGGCGGCCGCGATGGGCTTGCAGGATCCTTGGGCGGATGTGCTGCGAGCCCAGGGCCTGCAGGCGCGAACCGGCGCGATGGTGGTGGAACTCGCGGCGCGATCCGAGAGCGATCGTCAGCTCCGCACCACGATGGATCGCGTCGTACGCGGCGATCATCCGGTGTCACGCGCCTTGCGTGGAAGGGTCTCGTGGCCGCTGCCCATGCCGCTGGAGGTGCGCTCGGCCGGCGCATGGCAGGCGGAGACCGTGGCATGCATCGAGCCGGGCTCCGCGACGTGGATCGAGGAGGATCCTCGCGTGATCTCCAAGGGGACGGATCGCGTGCCCGATGGAAGGGGACTGCGTGCCGAGCAGTGTGTGCCGGTGCTGGCGCTTGCCGCGGGCGAGGATCGACGCGTCGCGCTCGCGGGCGGCGTCGCGTGGGCACTCAGTTCCAGCGCGGGGGTGGCGGATGCGCGTGGCGCGCTGTCGCATCCCGGCAATCGCGACCTGTTTGTCGCGGTGGTGCGCTGGCTGGCGGGCGATGCATCCTCCGCTGCAGGTGTGCAGGAGAGCGGCGCGGGCCTTGCGCGTCGCGCCCTCGTCGTCGCGTGGCTGCCGGCGCTCGTCATGCTGCTCGCGCCATGGGGCCTGCGTGCACTTGGGAGGCGAGCATGAAGTCGTGGCGTCGATGGTCGCTGCCGATCCTCATGATCATGGCCAGTCTCGCGCTTGGCGCATGGTGGCGCGCCTCACAGGAGCGTGCGTTTCGCGAGCCGTTCCAGAGGCTCTCCCCGGATCGGATCGACATGATCGCGCTGGTGTCGCCGCGCGGAACGCTTCGATACGAGCGTCGCGGCGATCTCTGGCGGCAGGTCGAACCCTACGAGCATCCATCCGATCCCGCGGCCATCCGCATGCTGCTTGCCACGGCGAGTGATGTGGCGCCCGCCTATCGCATGGCCCTCCAGCAGGCGCCCGCGAACGCAGGGCTGGCCGAATCCGAACTCGCGCTGGAACTTGGCTCCGGCAAGGAAAGGCTGGCGCGCTTCCGGATCGGTCTGGATCATCCAGCCGGTCTCGCGTGGATCGGCGAGGAGCGATCGGGAGTCGCTGGACCCTGTCCGCCCGAACTTCGTCGACAGGCCCTGGCCGCTGCGGTCGGATCGCTGCGCGACGACCGTCTCTTCGAACTCGCCGGTGCGGACAGCGATCGCATCCGCATCGTGACGCCAGGCCCGCAGGGGGGAACGATGGTGATCGAGCGTGGGGCCGGCGGCTGGCGCATGACTGAGCCGTTCGCGTGCCGAGCCGACGAGGCCGCGATCGCCACCTTCCTGCAGTCCGCGGCGCGTCTGCGCCACGCCGGCCAGGTGCAGGCCGACGCGGGTGACGGCGCGGTGCATGGTCTTGCCGCGCCGTCGGCCGAGGTGGCGATCCGCACCATGGATCCGGCGCGCGGCCAGGCGCGCGAGGAGAGCGTGCAGTTCGGCGCCGACTCCGGCGTGGGCGCGATCTTCGCACGGCAGGTGGGCCGGCCGCCGGTGGTGTCGGTCGAGGCTCGCCAGCTCGCGGGCGTCCTGCTTCCCGCCGGAGCGTTCATCGATCCGCGCGTGAGTGAAGTGCCCGCCGAGGACATCGTGGCGCTCCGCATGCTCGACACCGAGGGACGGCAACGACTTCATCTCCGTCGCGATCTCGGCGTCTGGTCACGCGTTCCCGAGCAGGGCGCTCCTGAACCGATCGACGATCGATCCGTGCGCGAACTCCTGCGATCGCTCTGCGAGGTGCGCGCCAACGCCATCGCGGGTGACCTGCCCCGCGACGAATGGCGGGTCGGCAGCATGCAGGTCTCTCGCACCGATGGCTCACAGCGACAGGTCACGCTCTGGCGGCTTCCCGATGGAGGCTGGGCGCTCCGCGAGGGTGACAGCCCCGCTCGCGTGTTCCCCTCAAGTCTTTCGATGCCTATCGAGCCCGGCGATCACGCGCCGAAGCGGTAGTGCAGCAGCGCGTCGGGTCCGCGCCGGCGCGCCGAGAGCAACCGCATCGCGTGGCCATCCACGATGCGCGCGGTGGTGAAGCCGCGCGCCGGGCCGAAGGCTTCCTCGTCGGCAAGCAGGCGCGGGCCCACGAACACCCACGCCTCGTCGATCAGTCCCTCGCGCAGCAGCGCGCCCGTGAGGCCGCCTCCCGCCTCCACCAGCACGTTGCTCACGTCGAACTCGCGGCGCAGCGACTCGAGCAATCCCTTGAAGTCGCTGTGCTGCTTCATGCAGCCCACGCCCAGATCGCCGAGCGCGCGACGGTGCTCGCTCTTCTCGCCGAAAGCCTTCGGAAGCGTGGTCACGACGGTGCGATGCTCGCGCGCTGTCCGTACCACCTGGCGATCGAGCGGCAGGGAGAGCTCGGGGTCCACGATCACGCGCACGGCGTTGCGGCGCGGTCGGCCGCTGCGGCAAGTCAGGAGGGGGTCATCACGCATCACGGTGCCGATGCCGGTCAGGATGGCGTCCACGCGGCCGCGCTCGCGGTGCACCATGGCGCGGCTTCGCTCGCAACTGATCCACTTGCTGTCATGGCTGCGCGTGGCGATGCGGCCGTCGACGGTCTGTGCCCACTTGGCGATCACCCACGGCAGCGCGGTGGTGACGCGCTTCACGAAGGGCGCGTTGAGTTCGCGCGTCTCGGGCAGCGAGAGCTGCTCGCACGCGATGCCCGCGCCGCGCAGCCACGCCTCGCCGCCCTGTGCCTGCGGGTGCGGATCGCGCTCGCCGAACACCACGCGCGCCACACCCGACGTGCGCAGCGCCTCCACGCACGGCGGCGTGCGGCCGTGGTGCGTGCAGGGCTCCAGCGTCACGATCGCCGTGCCGCCGCGCGCCTTGGCGCCCGCGCGCTTCAGCGCCTCCACCTCGGCGTGCGCGCCGCCGATCTTCCGGTGATACCCCCAGCCCACGAACGTGCCGTCACGGTCCAGCACCACGCACCCGACCATGGGGTTCGGTTCCACATGTCCGTGGCCGCGCACGGCCAGGCGCGCGGCGAGGCGCATGAAGCGCTCGAGGTCATGGGCGGCGATCGCGGACATCGGTGCGAGGGTATGCGCCATCAAAGGAAAGGGCCCGTCCATTCGGACGGGCCCTGCGGTTTCAATCGATCCTGACTCTCGAAGCCTCAGGCCTTCGCCAGCACTTCGTCCTTCAGGCGGTCCGGCATGATGCGGTAGGTGCACGGCTCCATCGAGCTGCTCGCGCGACCCTGGGTCATGCTGCGCAGCGTGGTGGTGTAGCCGAACAGCTCGCTCAGTGGCACCTCGGCGGTGATGAGGCGCGTCACCCCGCGCTGCTCGCTGTCCACGATCTGGCCGCGGCGGCTGGCGAGGTCGCCGGCCACGTTGCCGAAGAACTCGTCGGGAGTCGTCACCACGAGCTTCATGATGGGCTCGAGCAGCGACAGGCCCGCGCGGGTGCACGCCTCGCGCACGGCCAGCGCACCAGCCTGCTCGAAGGCGATCTGGCTCGAGTCGACGTCGTGGTAGCTGCCGTACACCAGGTCGACCTTCACGTTGATCACGGGGTAGCCGCCCAGGATGCCGCTCGCGCAGGCCTGGCGTACGCCGTACTCCACGCTCGGGATGAACTCGCGCGGAATCACGCCGCCCGAAATCTTGTCCTCGAACACCACGCCGTCCTTCATCTCCAGCTCCTGCGCCTCGGCCTCCTCCTTGGTGATCGGGCTCACGCTCACCACGGCGTCGCCGAACTGGCCGCGGCCACCGGTCTGCTTCTTGAACAGGCCACGGATGTCCTTCGCGCTGCCGGTGATCGTCTCGCGGTAGGCCACGAGGGGCTTGCCCACGGTCACGTTCACCTTCATGTCGCGCACCAGCTTGTTCTTGATGATTTCCAGGTGCAGCTCGCCCATGCCGCTGATGATGGTCTGGCCGGTCTCCTCGTTGTAGTTCGAGCGGAATGACGGATCCTCGCGGCGGATGGTGGTGAGCGCCTCGCCCAGCTTCTTCTTGTCATCGGCCGAGTTCGGCTCGATGCTCATGCTGATCACGGGCTCGGGGAAGGTCATGCGCTCCAGGATGATCGGGTTGTCCGGATCGCACAGCGTGTCGCCGGTGTACGAGTCCTTCAGGCCCACGACCGCCACGATCTGGCCGCAGCCGGTCTCGTCCAAGGCGGTGCGGTTCTGCGCGTGCATCTCGTACAGGCGGCTCACGTTCTCCTTCTTGCCGTTGCCCGGGTTGAGCACGCGCATGCCCTTCTGCAGCTTGCCGCTGTAGACGCGCAGGTAGGTCAGGTTGCCTGCCACGTCGCTGACCACCTTGAACACCAGCGCGCTGAACGGCGCGGCGTCGCTGTGCGGACGGGTCATCTTGACCTTCGAGTCCTTCGGGTCCACGCCTTCCACGTCGTTGCGCTCGGTGGGGCAGGGCAGGTAGTCCACGGCCGCGTCGAGCACCTTCTGCACGCCCACGTACTTCAGCGCGCTGCCGCAGAGGACCGGGAAGCACTTCAGGGCAATGGTGCCCTTGCGCAGCGCCTTCTTGAGCTCGTCCACGGTGATCGTGTTCGGGTCGGTGAGGAACTTCTCGGTCAGCGAGTCGTCCAGCTCGCAGATCTTCTCCACCATCATCGCGCGGTACATCTCGGCCTTGTCCTTGTGCTCGGCCGGGATCTCGCCCTCGGTGATGTTGTTGCCCTGCTCCTCGGTCACCCAGTACATCGCCTTCATGCGCATCAGGTCGATCACGCCCTTGAAGTCGTTGCCGTTGCCCACCGGGCACTGCACCGGGATGGCGTTGGCGCCCAGGCGGGCCTTGATGCTGTTGAAGCTGTAGTCGAAGTCTCCGCCCATCTTGTCCATCTTGTTGATGAGGCAGAGACGGGGCACGCCATAGCGGTCAGCCTGGCGCCACACGGTCTCGCTCTGGGCTTCCACGCCTTCCTTGCCGTCGAACACGGCGACCGCGCCGTCGAGCACGCGCAGCGAGCGCTCCACCTCGATGGTGAAGTCCACGTGGCCCGGGGTGTCGATCAGGTTCACCTTGTACTCGACGCCGTTGCAGTTCCAGGGGCAGGTCGTCGCGGCGCTCTGGATGGTGATGCCGCGCTTCTGCTCTTCCTCGAGGCTGTCCATGGTGGCGGTGCCCTCGTGCACCTCGCCCATCTTGTGGATCTTGCCCGTGTAGAACAGGATGCGCTCGGTGACCGTGGTCTTGCCGGCGTCGATGTGGGCGCAGATTCCGATGTTGCGGACCTTGGTGAGATCAATGGCCATGGCGTGCTCGCGGTGCCCCGAGGCGGGGCCTTTTCCTTGCGGTTGCAGGGTTCAATCCCGGCCGGCGATGAAGCCATCGCGCCAAAAGCCGAGAATCGAGGAGGTTAGGGAAAGGAAGGGGGGGCGGTCAAGGCTTTCGAAAGCCTTCGCTTGGGCCTAAACCGCGCGAACCAGCGTCTGTCGCGCCACGCCAACCTGGGCCAGCAGCGGCTCGATTTCCGCCAGAAACCGCTTCCCGTCTTGCACATAGCCCGCCGTGGGGGCCAAGCCCGGCCTGTACTTCGCGAAGAACGCGTTCAGGCGCGCCATGCGAAGTTCGCGCAGGTACTTGGCCGTCATGCTCGACAGCGCCACCGGAAGGTGCCGCGCGTCGGCCTCCACCTCGAAGTGCACGCGCAGCGTGCCGCGGCCTTCGCGCAGTTCGTAATGGCTGGCCTCTTCGGTCTCCTGCATCACGCGCACCAAGGCGTCAGGGAAGGCGCGCGCCAGCTCCTCGCGGTAGCGCGTGCGGCCGCCGTGACGATCGCACGCAAGATCGATGTCGGCGTCGGGGTGCGCCGCGCGCAACATGCACGCAAGACGCATGGCGGCCCAGCCATTCACGGCGCCCTTGCTGCCCGCCGCGCCCGCGATGCGGTTCAGGTCTTCGGGTTCCACCAGCACCGCGCGCGCAAGCAGCGGGCGAATGCCGGCGTGCGCCAGCGCCAGCCGCAGACGGTTCGCAGCCAGCGCGAGTTCGTCGCGCGTGTGACTGACAGGAAGCGCGGCGCAGGGCGTGGCCGCGTACCACGGCAGCGGCGGTGCGGCATCCAGACTCAGCGCCTGCAGCAAGGCATCTTCGCTGGCGTGAATCGGCACGCCTGAGTCGCCTGCGCCCAACGCCCCCAGCGCGCACAGCACGCCGCGCTCAAGGTGCCGCAGCGGGTGGCCCGCGGCGTCCTTCGCGCCCTTCAGGGTCTTTGAGTCGTCGATCGCGATGCGGCCCTTCTTGTCGTTGGGGCGGCGGCAGACGGCGGTGGCCAGGCGCCTCCACAGGTCGCTGGCATCACTGGCTGGGTCGGCCACCTCGAAGGCCCAACAGCAGACGACCAGCGGCCCAAGGAGGGGGCCGTAACCGGCTTCATCCATGCCCGCCACGATGCGCATGGCCGGAAGGTAGTGCGGGGTTGGATGTGGGGTGGCGGCCGCAGTCGCACGAAACAGTCTGGACAGGTCCGAAATCAACCCACGAATGCCATAGTTGCGAGACCCTGGAAAGCCACAAAATTTGGGATTGAGTGAAGGGGGGGAATTTCGTTGTCACATGTGGAGCTCGATTTGGCGAGCCAAGCCGGGAGCCTGACCCGCATCGCGAAGTCAAATCGGTTCGCCATCGTTCGGCGATCCACGGGACAAGGCCGCTGACCTGCGGTTCAGGTTGTCACTCGCCCACATGGGATGTGGGCCCTCTATCGGGGCTTGGCCCCAAGGATTCGAGGATGCGAAACAATGCAATGAAGAAGTGCGCCGTGGGCGCGATGATGCGAAGCAGTCTCTTTGTCTTGTGCAGTGCCGTGGCCGCCGTTTCCGCGTCGGGTTCAGCAGGCGCCGTGGTTCTCGCCGCCTGGGACTTCCAGACCACGACCTACGGAGGCATCAGAGCCGACAGCGTCCTCGCTGTCGGCACCTACACCACTCCGCTGCCCAGGCCGTTCGTCGCCAACTTCGGGTCCGACACGCTCTTCCCCGATGGCACCAACGGATCGAGTGACTTCTACATGCGGACCACCGGTATCTACGGAGGGCCAGCAGCGACGGCCCGGGGCGAAGATGGCCGATACACCGAGCACAATGTCACTCGTGGCACCGCGATCAACGCCGACACCTCGATCGGCATGAGCACGGACGGGGTGAATTTGGGGAAGCATCGGTCAGTGGACAAGCTCCTCGAGCACGACCTGGGGTGCCGCGACGTTCAGCGGCATCTCGGAGCTCAACGGCGCGGCATCGGCGTACATTCGAATCTCGTTCGATGGCTCCACGGGCCAGACCGGCAGCAACGGCCTGGACAACACCATCATCTCGGGCTCGGTGATTCCCGCCCCCGGCGCCGCCGCCTTGATCGGCTTTGCCGCCCTGGTCGCTAGCTGTCGCCGCAAGGCCTGAGTCACTTCAACATGTCGCATCTTCCTGCCGCGGATGCGCGGCAGGCCTCCTCCCAAGCCCCTCGGCGCACCCACGCCGGGGGGCTTTACTTGTGACCGCACCTACCATCTCCCCATGCCCGCAAAGCCCAAGGTGCTGGTCGCCATGAGCGGCGGCGTCGACAGCTCGGTGGCCGCCGCGCTGCTGCAGCGCGAAGGTCACGAGGTGGTGGGCGTGTTCATGCGCCTCGGTTCGCCGGGTGAATCGCTCGACGAGGCGCTGCCCGCCGAGCAGGCCTGCGCCATGCCGCGCGGTGGCCTGAAGATCGGGCATCAGGGCTGCTGCAGTCTGGAAGATGCCGGCGACGCGCGCGCCGTGGCCGCGCGCCTGGGCAGCACGCTGTACGTGGTGAACTTCAAGAAGGACTTCGGCCGCATCATCGACTACTTCGCGCAGGCCTATCACGCCGGGCACACGCCGAACCCCTGCGTGCGTTGCAACGACTGGCTGAAGTTCGGGCGCCTGTTTGATCACGCCGCGCAACTGGGCTGCGAACTGGTGGCCACCGGCCACTACGCGCGCTGCGAGCCTCGCGATGGGGCGTGGAGCCTCTGCCGCGGCCTCGATGCCGCGAAGGACCAGAGCGCGGTGCTGTTCGGCATCAAGCGCGATCGACTGGCGCAGGTGCGCTTCCCGGTGGGCGCGCTTCCCAAGGCCGAGACGCGTCGCATGGCGAAGGACCTCGGCCTTCCCACCTTCGACAAGCCCGATTCGCAGGAGATCTGCTTCGTGCCCGATCAGGACTATGCGGGCCTGCTCGAGCGGCGTGAGCCGGGTTCGCTGCGGCCGGGAGCGATCCTCGATCTCTCCGGGCGCATTCTCGGCGAGCACGGCGGGCATCAGCGCTTCACCATCGGTCAGCGCAAGGGCGTCGGGGTGGCGGTGGGGGAACCGCTCTACGTGATCGGGAAGGACGCGGCCGCGAACACCGTCACGCTGGGCCCGCGCGAGGCGCTTGCCGTGCACGGCCTGATCGCCACGGACGCGAACTGGCTCATCGACGCGCCCGCTTCGCCGCGCGCCTGCACCGTGCAGTGGCGCGTGCACGGCACGCCCGAACCTGCTCTCGTGACCGCACTGGAAGGCGACCGCGTGCAGGTGCACTTCGACGTACCGGTCACCGCCGTGGCCCCGGGCCAGGCCGCCGTCTTCTATGACGGCGATCGCGTGCTCGGTGGCGCGTGGATCGAGCGTACGTTGCGCGCGGGCGGCTGAACGCGGCCTGCCGTACCATCGTCGCGCGCCGCGCCTGCGGCATGCACGCACCGCTTCCCGGAGAACAGACTTCCATGGCCGCCAACGCCCAGATCACCTCGCTCCTCGGCAAGGACGCCGACTCGCTGCTTTCCCACAAGGCGAGGGTGCCCGCGAACCTGCTTCAGCTGCCCGGCGCCGACTTCATCGAGCGCGTGTGGATGCAGACCGACCGCAACCCGCAGGTGCTGGTGAACCTGCAGCGCATGTTCGGCACGGGCCGTCTGGCGAACACCGGCTACCTCAGCATCCTGCCGGTCGATCAGGGCATCGAGCACTCCGCCGGCGCCAGCTTCGCCAAGAACCCCATCTACTTCGACGGCGAGAACATCGTGAAGCTGGCCATCGAGGGCGGCTGCAACGCCGTGGCCACCACCTTCGGCGTGCTGGGCTCGGTGAGCCGCAAGTACGCGCACCGCATCCCGTTCCTGGTGAAGCTCAACCACAACGAGCTGCTCACCATGCCGAACAAGTTCGACCAGATCATGTTCGGCACGGTGCGTGAGGCGTGGAACCTGGGCGCCGCCGCCGTGGGCGCCACCATCTACTTCGGCTCGGACAACGCCGATCGCCAGATCATCGAGGTGGCGCGCGCCTTCGAGGAGGCGCATCAGCTTGGCATGGCCACCGTGCTGTGGTGCTACCTGCGCAACCCCGCCTTCAAGAAGGACGGCAAGGACTATCACGTGAGCGCCGACCTCACGGGCCAGGCGAACCATCTGGGTGTCACCATCCAGGCCGACATCATCAAGCAGAAGCAGCCCGAACTCAACGGCGGCTACGAGGCCATGAACATGGGCGGCAGCAGCTACGGCAAGTTCGACAAGCGCATCTACACCGACCTGTGCAGCGATCACCCGATCGACCTCTGCCGCTATCAGGTGCTCAACTGCTACGGCGGCCGCAGCGGCCTGATCAATTCGGGCGGCGCCAGCAGCGGCGCCGGCGACATGGCCGAGGCCGTGCGCACCGCCGTCATCAACAAGCGTGCCGGCGGCATGGGCCTGATCAGCGGCCGCAAGAGCTTCCAGCGGCCCATGGCCGAGGGCGTGCAGCTGCTGCACGCGATCCAGGACGTGTATCTGGACAAGGGCGTCACCATCGCATGAATCTGGCTCGACCGCTGTGCGCGATCACGCTCGTTGCGCTGGTGTCGTGCGCTTCACAGCCCGCGTCGACGCCGGCCCCGCAGGCCGACGGTTCGCGCGCCGTCCCCGTGGCACCTGCGCGACCATTCGAACTTCGACTGGCCGACAACAAGTTGCGTGATGGCTGGAGCGAGATGCCGGTGCGTGGCGGGGGTTCGCTCATCGTGGCGCCGGAGGCCGTGCTGGTTCCGGCGCAGGTCGAGAACGCGGCGATCGGCCGAAACGGCGATTCGCTGCTGCTGAATGTGCGCGTGGGGGACCGCCAGACCCTGCAGGCTGTGACCGAGAATCACATGTACAAGCCGGTGGTGTTCCTGCTGGAAGGCAAGCCCGTCTACATGGCGGTGCTCGGCATGCCGCTCAATAGGCAACTCTCGATCCGCATCGGCCCCGATGGCATCACCGAAGCCGAGGCGAAGCGATGCCTTGAGGTCGTTCGCGAGCAGCGCCGCTGAGCGCGTCGTTCAACTCTTCGGTCCGGCCAGCGCGGCCTGACGCACCGGCTTCACCGGGCGGCTCGCTTCGCTCTGGCGCCGGAACTCCTCAGCGTCCATCACATCCTCGCCGAAGCGGACCAGTCGCAGCGAATTCGCGATCACGAAGATGTACGCGGCGGCCTGATAGAAGGGCGTGATCCAGATCTGGATGCGGCCCGTGGCCGCCAGCGCCAGGCCCACGATCGCCAGCAGCAGCGCCGCCGCGATGTTCAGGCCGATCACGCCGCGCGCACGGCGCGCCAGTTCAAGCAGGAAGGGCACGTTGCGAAGGTCGTCGTTCATCAGCGCCACGCCGGCGCTGTTGGTCGCGATGTCGCTGCCTGAAAGGCCCATGGCCACGCCCACCTCGGCGCTGGCCAGGATGGGGCCGTCGTTGATGCCGTCGCCCACCACCAGCGTGCGATGTCCCTTCTTGATCAGGTACTTCAGCTCCTCGTGCTTCTCCTCGGGCAGGCACTCGGCCTCGATCGAATCCACGCCCACGGCCTGGCCCACGCGCGTGGCCACGCCGAGCCGGTCGCCCGTGAAGATGCAGACCTTGCGTACGCCGAGCTGGCGAAGGCGCGAGATCACGTCGGCCGCGTTGCGGCGCAACTTGTCCTCCAGACCCACGGCGCCCAGATAGCGGTCGCCCACCATCACGTGCACGCCGCTCATGCCCTCGATGCGCGTGCTGGCCTGCTCCACCTGCCCGGCGATGCCCGGCTGCAGTTCCACGAGCCACTGCGCGCGGCCCGCGCGCACCACGCCATCGGGGGAGCGCGCCGAGACGCCGCGACCATGGATTTCCTGATACTCGCCGATCGCGCGCGGCTGGATCCGCGCCTTCTCGGCCGTCTCCAGAATGCTGCGGGCCAGCGGGTGGTTGCTGCTCTGCTCGGCGTCGGTGGCGGCCTGCAGCAGCGCGGCAGGATCCACACCGTCGGCCGGGGCCAGACGACTCACGCTGAACTTGCCGGTGGTGAGCGTGCCGGTCTTGTCCAGCACCACGGTGTCCACGTTCGAGGCGCTCTCAAGCGTGCGCGTGTTCTTCACCATGATGCCCAGTCGCGCGGCCGCGGCGAAGGCGGCCACCATCGCGGTGGGATACGCGATCAGCAGGGCGCCCGGGCACGTGACCACCAGCACGGTGATCGCACGCTCGGCGGCCTGGTCGCGGATCGCCGCCGACTCGCTCTTGCTGGTGAAGAACCACACGAGCGATGCCACCATCAGCACCACCGGCACATAGGCGCCGGCGAGCCGTTCGATGAGTTCCTGTCGCTGGGTACGCGCGCTCTCCGCCTCGCGGATCAGCTTCTCCACCTTGCCGATGGTGCTCTCGCTCGCCACCGCGGAGACTTCCACCTCGATCTGTCCGGTCAGATTGCTGGTGCCTGCGTAGACGGGCGTTCCAGGCGCGGCTTCCACCGGCACGGCCTCACCGGTCAGGCTGGCCTGATTGATGCTGGTCTGTCCGCGCACCACCTTGCCGTCGACCGGCAGGTTCTCGCCGGGGCGCACGCGCACCACCTGGCCCACGCGGATCGACTCCAGCCCGACCTCGCGCTCGCTTCCATCGGCCTCGATCACGCGCGCGATGTCCGGCGTCAGCTCGATCAGATCGCGGATCGCGCGCTGGGCGCCCCAGGCCGTTCGGCTGAGCACCAGCTCGCTCAGCCACAGGAAGAACGCCAGAAAACCCGCCGCCAGATAAAGGTTGTTCGCCAGCGCCGCCAGCACGGCCAGGCTCGCGAGCGAGTCGCTGCTGGGACGGCCATGGCGGATCTCCTGCAGGGCGCCGAAGGCGAGCGGCGTGACCAGGATGATTGCGCCGATCGCGGCGGGGATCTGCGCGACCTGAGGCTGCAGTCCCAGCCATCCACCCAGCCAGCTCGTGAGCAGCAGGGTGCCACCGGCGAGGGCCACGAACAGGCGACGCTCCAGGCGTTCACCACCACTCGCGTGCTCGCGGCGTTCGTTGCGTCGGGCCGACGGGGCATTGGCTGAAAGGCTGCTCATGTCGTTGATTCTCACGGGAGTCTGAAGGCTAGCAGGGCTGTGGGGCGCCCGGCTACGGTGCGGACGTCGCCCGGTTCGGGCTCAACCCACGCGCTCGGCGCCCGCCACGCGGCCCATCAGTTCGCGTACGGCGTCGCCCGGAGGCATGCCTTCGAAGAGCACGCGACACACGGCGTCAATGATCGGCGTCGGCGCGCCCGTGCGAGCCCCGAGTGCCCGCAGCGCCTTCGCCGTCTCGACGCCCTCAACCACGCTTCGCGTGGCGCCGAGCGCGTCGGTCAGGCTTGAGCCGCGCCCGATCATCTCGCCAAGCGTGCGGTTCCGGCCCTCTGGGCTGAAGCAGGTGGTCGCCAGGTCGCCCACGCCCGCCACGCCGAAGAAGGTCTCGGCGCGCGCGCCCGAAGCGGTGCCAAGTCGCACGATCTCGGCAAGGCCGCGCGCCAGCAGGGCGCTCTTGGCGTTGAAGCCAAGCGCAAGACCGTCCACCATGCCTGCGGCCAGCGCGATCACGTTCTTCGCCGCGCCGGCCAGTTCCACGCCCAGCGGGTCGTCGCTCGTGTAGATGCGCAGCCACGGTCTTGAGAAGACGCCCTGCACGCGTTGGGCAAACGCGGCGTCCTCGCTGCCGGCCACCATCACGGCCGGCTTTTGCAGCGCGAGCTCATGCGCGATGGTGGGGCCGCTCAGCACCGCCATGGGCCGCTGCGGGAGCGCATCGCGCAGTACCTCGGTCGGCCTTCGCATCGATCCCACCTCGACACCCTTGGTCACGGTCACCACGCCCACGCCGCGCGGCACATGCGCCGCGATCCGGGACCAGGTGGGGCCCGCGAACTGCGCGGGAATCGCGCTCACGATCAGCGTGGCGCCGTCCAGGGCGATGCGCGCGTCCTCCGTCACGGTCACCGCCGTCGGCAGCGTGAAGTCCGCAAGTCTGGCGCAGGTGCGTGAAGCCTGCAGCGGCGCCGCGGCGCCGGGCAGCGGGCACCAGATGCGCGCCTCATGGCCCGAAGCATGCGCCACAGCTGCGAGCACCAGGCCCATCTGTCCGTCACCCGCGATGATCACGCGCTCAGTCACTCATTCCTCCTCGAACCTGCTCTCAATCAGCTTCATGAGCGCGTCCATCGCCTCGCGCTCGTCGGGGCCTTCGCACTCGATCTCGATCTCGGTGCCGTGGGTGCACGCCAGCATAAGCATCTGCATCACGCTCTTGCCATCCACGCGCTCGGCGTCGTCGCCGCGCCGCACGCGCACGTCGCAGCGGAAGCCTCCGGCCGTGCTGGCGAACGTCATGGCAGGACGGGCGTGCAGGCCGAGCCTGTTGCGGATGGCCGTGCGACGCTGTTCCACGCGGTCACCGGGCGGGCGGGTTCGCGTCGGCCTCCTCAAGCAGGGTGACCACGTCGGCCACCGTGCGGGCCTGCTTCAGGAACTTGCGGAAGGCCTCCTGGCTCAGCGTGCCGAAGAGGCTCTCCATCGCGTCCAGGTGCGCCTCGGGCTGCTCCTCGGGCGAGAGCAGCAGGAAGACCGCGTGCACCGGCTGACGATCCAGCGCATTGAAGTCGATGCCAGCGACGTGCAGCCCGACCGCCGCCACGCAGCGCGCGACCTCGGTGGTCTTCACGTGGGGCACGGCCACGCCATGCCCGAAGCCTGTGCTTCCCTTCTTTTCGCGCTTCACCACCGCCTTCAGGAACTCGGACTTGAGCGCCGGCTTGAACGCCCCGGCCTTGGCCAGCGCGTCCAGCAGTTCCGAGATGCAGTCATCACGCTTCGCACCCTTCAGGGTGGGCACGATGGCCTTCTCGACGATCAGTTCCTTCAGCTTCATGGGGGCGGTTTCGGATTCCTCGGTGCTTGGACTCAGCCCGGCGACTCGGTGCCGGAGTGCTTTCGATTGCGCAACTGATCCTTCAGATCGGTCAACTGGCGCACGCCCCTGTCAAGAACGGCGTCGATCGCCGCGTACAGGTCGTCATGCTTGGCATTGGAGATCAGGTCCTCGTGGTGCTCGATGTCGAGGATCAGTTCCGCATGGAAGCCCGCGTGGTGGTTCACGCGGATCTTTTCCAGCACGAAGTCGGCCTGCAGCACCCGGTCGAAATGTCTTTCGAGTCGACCGTACTTGCTGCGGATGTACTGCTCGATGGCGGGCGTGATCTCAAGATGCTTGCCGGTGATGTTGACCTGCATGGAAGGGCCTCCTCTGGAGCGTCGTGCGTCTGCCCGCAGGCTACGGTTCGCGGAGAAGGTTCACAAGGAAGTGAATCGCGACACGGCAAAACGCGTGGTCCGCGAAGTCTCGTAAAGATTGAAACGCGTCAGCTGGTGGTCGGGGTAGGGCTTGCGGCGCGCGTCGCGATCCGCAGGATCGCCTCGGGAAGCGCCTCCAATTCCTCGGCGAAGACCCGCGCAGCGAGCGAATCCGGCGTGTCGTCGGGCAGCACAGGGCATCGGCGCTGCAGGATCGTCTGGCCGTGGTCGTACTGCCCGTCGACCCAGTGCACGGTGCATCCGCTCTCGCGGTCGCCCGCCGCCAGCACCGCCTCGTGCACATGATGTCCCCAGAGTCCCTTGCCACCATGATGCGGCAGGAGGGCCGGATGGATGTTGATGCAGCGATCCCTCCACGCACCGACCCGGAACAGTCGCAGGTAGCCAGCCAGCACCACCAGATCGGCACCCGAGGCCTGCAGCGCAGCGTCCACGCGGTCGTCGAGCGTCTCTCGGGGCGCGGGCGGAATCTCCACCACGGGCAAGCCTCGTGCCCGCGCCCGCCCGATTCCTGCGACGTCAGGCCGCGTGGACAGCACCGCCACGATCGACGCAGGCAGGGCCCCGCGCTCGATCCGATCCTGCAGGTTCATCACGCTGCGCCCGCCACCCGACACCAGGCACGCCAGGCGCAGGGGGCGCAAGCCGCTCACGCCGTCTCCACCACCGTGGGAGCGCTCCGGAAGTCGATCGCCTTGCCGTGGCGATCGACCGCCACCATCTTCACGGTGGCCGCGGTCACTTCGGCGCTCGCGCCACCGAGCCATCGCTCCGCGACCACGCGCACCTCGACCGTGACGCTGCTGCGTCCGAAATGCACAGGCTTCGTGTACAGGCTCACCACGTCGCCGACGTGCACCGGTGCCTTGAACTCCACGCGCTCGATGCTCACGGTGACCCAGCGGTGCACGCCATGCTTGCGCACTTCCACATAGGCCGCTTCGTCGATCGCACCCAGGATGAAGCCGCCGAAGATGGTGCCCTGATGATTCGCGTCGCCGGGATTCGTCACGCGACGCAGGGCGGGCACGCTGGCGGCTTCCTTCATGGCCGCGAGTGTATTCGCGTGGATTCAGGCCTTCGCGGCCGAGCGGCGCCGCTTCGGCGCGGCGACGGGTGCTGGGCGCAGCATGCGGGCGAGGTAGCGTCCCGTGTGGCTTGCGGCCACTCGGGCGACCGCTTCCGGCGTGCCGCTTGCAAGCAGCGTGCCGCCACGATCGCCACCCTCTGGACCGAGATCCACGATCCAGTCGGCGCACTTGATCACGTCCAGATTGTGCTCGATCACGATGAGCGTGTGACCGGCGTCGGCCAGACGCTGGAGCACCTCGAGCAGCTTGCGCACGTCGTCGAAGTGCAGGCCGGTGGTTGGCTCGTCAAGCACGTACAGCGCCGTGCCACCCGAACGGCTGCCGAGCTCGGTCGCCAGCTTCACGCGCTGCGCCTCGCCGCCCGACAGCGTGGTGCTGGCCTGACCCAGCTGCATGTATCCAAGCCCCACGTCACGCACGCACGCCAGCATGTCGCGGATGCGCGGGTGCGCGTCGAAGAAGCCCACCGCGTCCTCCACGGTCATGTCCAGGGCCTCGGCGATGTTCTTCCCCTTGAAGCGCACGTCGAGTGTCTCTTTCGCGTAGCGCGTGCCCTTGCACGACTCGCACGCCACGAACACGTCGGGCAGGAAGTGCATCTCGATCTTCTTCACGCCCTGACCCTGGCATACCTCGCAACGACCGCCCTTCACGTTGAAGCTGAAGCGGCCGGGCTCGTAGCCGCGCGCCTTGCTCTCGGGCACTGCGGCGTAGAGCTTGCGGATGTCGTCGAACACGCCCGTGTAGGTGGCAGGATTCGATCGGGGGGTGCGACCGATCGGGCTCTGGTCCACCTCGACCACACGGTCGATGCCCTTGAGTCCGTTCACGCGGTCGTGCGCCGCAGGGATCGCCTTCGATCCGCTCACGGTGCGCTGCGCGGCCTTCAGCAGGATCTCGTTCACCAGCGTGCTCTTGCCGCTGCCCGAGACGCCGGTCACGCACACCAGCCCACCCAGCGGGAACGCCACGTCGATGCCCTTCAGGTTGTTCGCGCGCGCACCCTTCACGGTGATCGCGCGGTCCTCCGTCATCGGGCGGCGCTTCGCCGGCGTCTCGATGCTGCGCTCACCGCGCAGGTACATGCCGGTCAGGCTCTGCGGGAATGCCGCGACCTCGGAAGGTGAACCCTGCGTCACGATCGTGCCGCCGTGTCGGCCGGGGCCCGGGCCCACGTCCACCACGTGATCCGCGGCGCGAATCGTGTCCTCGTCGTGTTCCACCACGATCACGGTGTTGCCGATGTCGGTCAGGTGCCGCAGCGTGGCCACCAGACGATCGTTGTCACGCTGGTGCAGGCCGATCGTGGGCTCGTCCAGCACATAGCACACGCCCACCAGACCGCTGCCCACCTGCGTGGCCAGACGGATGCGCTGCGCCTCGCCGCCTGAGAGCGTGCCGCTCGCACGGTCGAGCGTGAGGTACTCCAGACCCACACTCTGCAGGAATCCAAGCCGGGCACCGATCTCCTTCAGGATCGGTTCCGCGATCTTTGACTGCGATTTCGTGAGCTTGAGCGAGCCGAACCAGGCGGCCGCGCGCTCCACGTTCATGCCAGTCGTGTCGGCCACGCTGCATGCACGATCTCCACCGCGCACCTTCACCGCCAGCGCCGCGGGCTTCAGCCGCTTGCCCGCACACGCGTGGCACGGCGCGCTGCTCATGTAGGCGAGCAGTCGTTCTTTCACGAATTCGCTCTCGGTCTCCTCGTAGCGACGCTTCAGGTTGGGCATCACGCCCTCGAAGCTCACGCCGAATTCGGCCTCCTCGGCCTCGGGAATGCCTTCCATGAGGTAGCGACGGATGCGCGGATTCAACTTGCTGAAGGGCGTCTCCGGTGAAACCTTGAAGAACTTGCAGAAGCCTCGCAGCAGCCGGCTGTAGTAGATGTTCATGCGCCGGCCGTTGCGGCGCCATGGCTCGACCGCGCCCTCGGCCACGCCGAGATCCGGATCGTTCACCACCAGATCGGGGTCGAACTCCTGCACCTGCCCCAGACCCGCGCACGACGGGCACGCGCCTTGCGGCGAGTTGAAGCTGAACAGGCGCGGCTCCAGCTCTTCCAGTGCGCACTCCGGGTGATCCGGACATGCGAAGCGTTCGCTGAAGCGGTGCTCGATCCAGTCCGAGCCGTCCTCCACCAGCGCCACGCAGTTGCCTTCGCCGAGCTTCAGCGCCGTCTCCACGCTTTCAGCCAGACGCTGTCGATCGTCACGGCTCGGCACGATGCGATCGATCACCGCCTCGATCGTGTGCACCTCGTATCGGCCGAGGCCGAGCGGATTCTCGCCGCCGGCCTTCAGCGCCTCGCGCAGATCGACCACCTTGCCGTCCACGCGCGCTCGCACGAGTCCCTGCCGCTGCAGCGCCTCGGCGACCTCCTTGTGGAAGCCCTTGCGCGCGCGCACCACCGGCGCGCACAGCATGAGCCGCTTGCCTGCGAACTGCTCCAGCAGCGTGTCGGTGATCTGCGACGCGCTGCTCGCCTCGATCACCTTGCCGCAGGTGCGGCCCTTCTCGTCCACATGCCAGCAGGTGGGCGTGCCGCAGCGCGCCCAGAGCAATCGCATGTAGTCGTAGATCTCGGTGGTGGTGGCCACGGTGCTGCGGGGCGTGTGACCGCCTCCGCGCTGCTCGATGGCGATGGTGGGGGGCAGGCCGTCGATGCGCTCGACATCGGGCTTGCGCATCTGGTTCAGGAACTGTCGCGCGTACGCGGAGAGGCTCTCCATGTACTTGCGCTGACCTTCGGCAAAGATGGTGTCAAAGGCGAGGCTGCTCTTGCCGCTCCCGGAAACCCCGGTGAACACCACCAATTGATCCCGCGGGATGGTGAGGGCGATCCCCTTCAAGTTGTGCTCGCGGGCACCTTCGATGCGGATCTGGCGTTCGGTGCTGGATGCGGCGGGGGGCAAGGAACCCGATTTATAGGATCATCGACCGCATCCGGGGGTGGTTTCAGGCCGAAACTGGGTCCGGGAAGACCGTGGACCCGGTCAATTCCAACGATTCTGTTGGCCGAAATCCACCGACGGTGCACACTTCGTGAGAATCCATCCGAAACGGGTGTCGGGAACGCGTGCTTCCCGACGATGGATGGACTACGGTTGGCGCAATACATGAACACCACGACCAACAACACTGCGATCGCCGAGCCGCCCGTGCGGCCCGCCACGACGCAGCGCGAGCGCGCCAACGAGCGCGAGTCGGCGCATGCGTCGGAGCTCGCGATGCTGCGCGAGCGCGTGTGTCGCATGCGCATGCCCCGCGGCGAGTTCATGCCGCACCTCTCGCGCTGAACGCGCAACACACCAGCCGGCCCCGCCTTCCGCGGGGCCTTGTCGTTTTTGGAGTCAGGGTGTGCCGGAGCGGGGCGGGCGAGGCTTGCCCTTGCGCTTGCCGCGCGTCCCAGGCATGCCGGCTCGGCTTGGGCCACCCCGCTCGTCACGCGGATCCGACGCCAGCTGCACCAACCCATCACTCTCCGGCATCGCCTTCACCTTCTGCAGCCGATCACGCAGCGTGGCTGCGCGCTCGAACTCCAGATTGCCGGCGGCCGCGAGCATCTCGCGTTCGAGTTCCGTGATCAGCTCGGCGCGATCCCAGGACTTCTCGTTGCGCACACCCCCGGCTTCGCGCACCAGTCGGCTCGCCGCGACTTCCTGCTCGATGCCGCGACGGATCGCCTTCTGAATGGTCTCGGGCGTGATGCCGTGCGTGGCGTTGTAGGCCAGCTGCTTCGCGCGACGACGCTCCACCTCGTCGATCGCGGCCTGCATCTCGGGCGTGACCTTGTCGGCGTAGAGCACGGCCATGCTGTTGGCGTTGCGTGCCGCGCGGCCCATGGTCTGGATCAGGCTCGAGGTGCTGCGCAGGAATCCCTGCTTGTCCGCGTCCAGGATGCACACCAGACTCACTTCCGGCAGATCCAGCCCCTCGCGAAGCAGGTTCACGCCCACAAGCACGTCGAACACGCCCTCGCGGAGGTCGCGCAGCAGTTCCAGCCGATCCAGCGTCTCGATCTCGCTGTGCAGGTAGCGCACGCGCAGGCCCTTCTTGTCCAGATGCGTGGTCAGGTCCTCGCACAGACGCTTGGTGAGCGCGGTCACCAGCGTTCGTTCGCCCAGCGCCGCGCGCTGTCGTGCGCGCTCGGTCAGGTCGGGCACCTGATCGCGCGCCGGCTGCAGCAGGATCGGCGGATCCACCAGTCCGGTCGGGCGGATGACCTGTTCGGCCACCACGCCTTCGCAGCGCTCAAGCTCGTAGGGTCCGGGCGTGGCGCTCACGAAGATGCACTGCGGCACGATCGACTCGAACTCCTCGAACTTCAGCGGGCGGTTGTCAAGCGCCGCGGGCAGCCGGAACCCGTGATCGACCAGCGTCTCCTTGCGCTTTCGGTCCCCGAAGTACATGCCGCGGATCTGCGGCAGAGTCACGTGGCTCTCGTCGATCACCACCAGCCAGTCACGCTCGCCGCGCTCCGGCACGTGACGGAAGTAGTCGAGCAGGCAGAAGGCGCGCTCGCCGGGCGCCCGGCCGTCGAAGTAGCGGCTGTAGTTCTCGATGCCGCTGCAAAATCCCGTCTCCTCGATCATCTCAAGGTCGTACTTCACGCGACCAAGCAGTCGCTGGGCCTCGAGCAACTTGCCCTGGTTTCGCAGTTCCAGCACGCGCGCGTCAAGATCGTCGCGGATCTGCTGCGTCGCCTTCAGTCGCTGCTCCTCGGGCATCACGTAGTGCACGGCCGGGAAGATGAGCGCCTTCGACTCCTCGCTCAGCAGCTCGCCGCTGGTCGCGTCGATCACCTCGATGCGCTCCACCTCGTCGCCGAAGAGCCCGATGCGCAGCGCCGTCTGCTCGTAGGCGGGGAAGATCTCGATGCTGTCGCCGCGCACGCGGAAGTTGCCGCGCTGCGGCGCCGCCTCGTTGCGCTGGTACTGCATCGCCGTCAGGTCGCCGAAGAACGCGCGGCGGTCAAGGCGCTGTCCGACGTGCAGGTGAATGACGCGGTTGCGGTATTCGGTGGGACTGCCGAGGCCGTAGAGGCAGCTCACGCTGGTCACCACGATCGTGTCGGGTCGCGACAGCAGGGCGCTGGTGGCGGCCAGTCGAAGCCGATCCAGATCGTCGTTGCGGCTTGCGTCCTTCTCGATATAGATGTCCCGCTGCGGGATGTAGGCCTCGGGTTGGTAGTAGTCGTAGTAGCTGACGAAGTAGTTGACCGAATTGCGGGGAAAGAGCTCCCGCATCTCCTCGTAGAGCTGGGCGGCAAGCGTCTTGTTGTGGCTCACCACCAGCGCAGGTCGGCCCGTGCGCTCGATCACGTTCGCGATGGTGAAGGTCTTGCCGGTGCCAGTGGCGCCCAGCAGGGTCTGCCAGGTCTTGCCGGTCTCGACGCCCCGGACCAGTTGCTCGATCGCCTGAGGCTGGTCGCCCATGGGCCGGAAGGGGCTGCGGAGTTCGAAACGGTCCGGCGTCACGACGCCACTCTATTGGCCCTGAGCCGTCCCGCGCTGCGGAACGCGCCCTCCGGAGAGGGGGTGGGGCCAAGAATTCCGACCCCCGGGGCACGCTTTTGAAAATTTCTCCGGAGGTCGCCTTGCGAAGGTCCGAAATCGTGGCTTCGAGCCCCGGGGTCCGGCTTCCCTCCGGTCACTTCCCATTCACTCTTGTTCGTTCCCAGTTCACTCCCAACGACCTGATCTCAGGGTGTCGTGGTCGAAGTCGCTCTGCTTGAGGCGTTGCGCAGCCTCGCAGCCCGGCGCGTCAGGTTGCAGCCTGGTGGTCAGCGTGGTGCCGGCGTCAAGCGCCGCGGCGCTGATCGGCCTGGCAAGCTTGGTCACGACCCGTCGCCGTCGCGCCTGAGAGGCGCTCGCGCAAACCAAATCCGTGTTGTCTGGACAGCGGCCTCGAAAGGGATGCCGCTGTTCGTTTGCGGACCCTGCGCGCGTGAGAATGTCTCGAAGCGGTCCTGAAAAACTTGCCATTGCGACCGGGAAGGCGCACCTTCTCGTTCGCGGACTCCGTAGGTGGGTCCGGGAGAAAACAGTCGTGTCGAAGCACCAAAAGCACAAGTTGTTTCAGCAGTTTCTCGTCGCGGCCTCGAGCCTTTGCGTGGGCATGATCCTTGCCCGCGCGATGGGCTTCTGAGCTTCGGGCGCTGACCTTGAGTCGTCGATCTGTGGGATCGCCCTTCCTGCTCCGCATGAAAGGCGACCCCCAGAAAGTTGATTTCTCGGGGTCACTTGGAGTGTCCGTCAACCCGCTCGAAAGGGAACGAGCGACGGTTTGTGCCTGCGTTGAGCCCGAATCCCGTTCCAACCTGAAGAAAGAGAATCGCCGCTGTCGTCCCTCACCGAATTGAGGGCCTTTGCAGGCCACTTCCGAAGCACGCAACAGCCAATACCTACGACCCCAGGGCGTAGCCATGGCCGAATTCAGACCTCCCCACGCTTGGAACACGCAAAACGGGCGCGCAGCCCTTCGTGGAGTTCTCTGGATTTCCAACGAAACCAAGTTTGGGTTTCAGGCTCGACCCGTCAGCAGGGCGCGAGGACTCTCGGAGAGCAACTTCCGTGCGGCAGGAAGGGCCGAGGCCAAGGCGAGCGCGATCACAAGAGCGGATCCGATCGCCCAGGCCAGCAGAGGGAACACGGCGTCAAGTCGGAGGCCGGCCAGTGACTCGAACAGCAGCCGGCCCGCCCACGCCAGTTCCCAACCCAAGCCCGTGCCCGCAATGATCGCGGTGACTCCAAGCAGCAGTGCCTCGCCCAGCACCAGCCCGAGAAGGGGTCGCAGGCCTGCGCCGGTGGCGCGAAGCACGCCGAGTTCCTGACGGCGTCCCTGCACCTGTGCGGCGATCACGCTGCCCACGCCCAGGCACGCCACCAGCAGTGCCGAGAAGGCCACGCCACCGGTCACGCCCCGGACCAGTCGGCCCACATCGTCGATGGCACCTCGGATCGTTCGGCCGCTCGCGAACACCGCACCCGGCACCATTTCGCTGATGCGCGCAGCAAGCGCCTCATCATCGTCCGAGCCGCCTTCGGGGCCAAGATCGAGTTGCATCAGCACGGCGTCGCGTACGCCGAAGGTGCGCGCGACGGTGTCCAGATTCAGGAACACGCAGCTCATGGCGTGCTCCATGTAGACGCTGCGGATGCCAAAGACCTGCGTGGCCACGTCGAGACCCGCGCTGGACACCACGCCCACGATCTCGAAGGAGGCCTTCGACTTCGGTGCCTGCAGCTCGATCGTGTCGCCGACCTCCAGCCCGCGCGCGGTCAGAAACTGCTCGGCCACCAGCGCGCCGGTGCCCGCGCGAAGTTTCGGCAGCGCGGTCTCGGGCGTGCCCTGAATCCATTCCAGGCGATTCATCTTCAAGAAGCCATCAGGCTCAAAGCCCACGCAGATCACGTTGGGTGGAGCCAGCGCGTGCACGCCAAGGCCCGCCCCACCTGCCACGCGCAGCGGCAGGTAGCCGACGGCGGCGCCCGTGCGAACACCGGGCAGGCTCCGCAGTCGCGATTGGTCCGAAGGTGTCAGGCCGCTTGGGCGCATCACGAAGGCGTCACCGAAGCGCACGCGTTCGCGCACCTGGCGCAGCATGCCCTCGCTGTGGCTCCATGTCGTCACCAGCACGCTGAGTCCCATCATGAGCGCGCCCGCGGTGAGCCCCAGTCGATACGGAGTTCGCGCCACGCTGCCGCGCAGCAGTCCAGGCGGCAGGCGCAGCGCACGCGTCAGCGGTGAAGCAAGCAGCGCGGTGACCCACTGCATCAACGGCACGCACAGCAGGAACCATCCCGCGTGCGCGGCCGCCAAGCCTCCAATCGCATGCATCCAGAAGCGTCGCTGCGGATCCTGCACCAGCGTCACGATGCCGGCCTCAAGGCTTGCAAGGCCGATGCCGAGCGCCAGACAGACCCATGGGCCCCACGCCCTCGGTGCACGTCCGCGCCGCCGAAGCGCCTGCAGCGGGCTGGTCTGCGAGGCGTTCCACGCGGGCAGTGCCGAACCAAGCACGCCGCTGCCGATCGACGAGCCCACCGCAAGCGCGACACCCTCCCAGCTTGGCACGAGTCCAAGCGGCAGGCTTGCGCGGAACCAGAGCGACACGCCCCACGCACCAAGCAATCCCAGTGGCACGCCCAGTACCGAGGACGCGGCGCTGAGTCCCGCACCCGCAAGCAGGGGGCCCGCGAAGAGTTGTCCACGTGAGGCGCCCAGGCATCGCAGCGTGGCGAGTTCGCGATCGAGTTCCGCCACCGAGGTCGTCATGCCCACACCCACGATGAACGCGCCCGCGAGCATGGCGATGGTGCATCCAAGCACGAAGCCGAAGCGGCCCGCCTGCACCTGTCGGTCCATGCCGCTGGTAGCCATCTCGGCCGGTTCAATCAGCATGCCCTCCGGCACGCGCGAGGCCTGCATCTCGCACCACGCGGTGGCGTTGGTGTCCGGCGCCAGCACGATCGCGACCTGCGTGGCCTCGTTGCCACGGCCGCTCGCCTCCGCGAGCGTGCGTCGATCGAGTTCCACCATCGGCCGCTGCAGCGCGCCCAGCAGCGGGCGATCCATCACGCCGCTCACGGTCAGGTCGATCGGCTTGCCAAGCCGCACCACGCGCACGCGCGTTCCCGGGCGCGCGTCGAGCGACTTGGCGGTCATCGGATCGAGCGCGATTTCCGCAGGTCCCTGCGCCCGGCGCCCTTCGCGCATCGGCAGCCCCTCGAACCGCGTGTCGGTGGCAGGATCCACGCCGCGCGCCTGCGCGGTGGCGCGTCGTACGCGACCCTGCTCGTCGCGGTCGCCATCGGCGCGGGTCAGCGTGATCGAGCCCGTCAGTCGCGCCTGCACGCCGCTCACACCCGGCCAACGCGTCGCCTGTTCCGCGATCGAGGCCTCGAACGGTGCGCCAGCCTGCTGCACCAGTCGCACGTCGACCGCGCCCATGAGTCGCGTGAGACGCGTCTCTAGGTTCGTCTGCGCCGTCTGCAGTCCGGTGCTGACCGCCGTCACCAGCGAGGTGGCGAGCGCGATGGACGTGGCCAGCAGCGCGGTTCTAGCGGGACGCGCGGAGAGTGTCCGCCACGCGAACCGCCAACTGGGAAGGATCCATTGCATCGACGGAGAGACTCCCGGCCACGCGGCCGTCCTGCAGCACATGCACCTGACTGCAGTGCACCGCGGCTTGAGGTTCATGTGTGATCATCAGCACCAGCATGTTGCGTTGACCCGCGATCTCGGCGAGCAGTCGCCAGAGGCGGTCGCTCGTCTGGCTGTCCAGGTTGCCGGTGGGCTCGTCGGCCAGCAGGACGGGTGGCTCCTGCAGCAGTGCGCGTGCGATCGCCACGCGCTGCTGCTCTCCACCCGAGAGCGCGTCGGGCCGGTGATCCATGCGGTCGCCCAGCCCAAGTTCCCGCAGCAATTCCTCGGCGCGGGGTGCTGCATCCGCGTGCGCCTTTCCATCCAGTGTGGCGGGAAGCGTCACGTTCTCCAGCGCGTTGAGTGTGGGCAGCAGATTGAAGCCCTGGAACACCACGCCGGAGCGGCGGCGGCGATGCAGCGTGAGCTCGTGCTCGCTCAGCCCCGCCAGTGACGCGCCGCCCACCTCGATCTCACCCCGATCGGCTGCGTCCAGGCCCGCAAGCAGGTGCAGCAGCGTGCTCTTGCCACTTCCTGAGGGCCCCATGATCGCGTGGAAGCCCGGGCCCTCGATGTCGAGGTCCACCCCGCGCAGGGCGTGCACATCGCGGGCCCCCATGCGGTAGGCCTTGTGCACCCCACGCACGCGCACCCTGCAGGCGCGCGACGCGGCGGGATCAATGGACGGCATGCTTGCTGTCGTAGGTGGCCGCATCCATCAACTTCGCAAGCGGCGAGGCGTCGGCCACCTGCAGCTTCACCAGCCAGCCCTTGCCGAACGGATCGCTGTTGAGCAGCGACGGATCCTTCACGGCAGCGTCGTTGACAGCGGCGATCGTTCCGGCGACCGCGGCGTAGATCTCGCTGGTGGTCTTCACGCTCTCCACTTCGCCGACGGTCTCGCCGGCCTTCACGGCGGTGCCCACCGGCTTCAGCTGGACATAGGTGACGTCGGTGAGCTCGTTCGCGGCGAACTGGGTGATGCCCAGTGTGACTTCCTGGCCTTGGGCAAGGAACCACTCATGCGAATCGGAAAAGCGGCAGGTGCTGGGACTGGACATGGGGGCCTCCGTGGAGCGGGGATGATAGGGGCCAATCGGCACCGTGCTATCTTCGAGTCAACCCATGCAGGCCCAAATGCTTCTTGCTTTGTCGGCCGGATCGCTGCGGGGTGCGCTCACGCGAGCGAAGTCCCCGCTGGCGCTGCATGACCTTCCAGCTTTTGTACGTGAGGAACTGGACCTTCGGGGACTGAACCTGCCTACCGACCTGCTGGCCGGCCGACCGCCGGCGGATCTGGACAAGATCCGTGATCGCGCGGACCGGGTGGGTTGCCCGTGTCTGATGCTGATGGAAACGGAACCGCTCGACCTCGTTGGCGCCGACGCCAAGCAGTCCGCCGCGATGGAGCGCTTGCGTCGGTTGGGCACCGCGGCCCACCGACTGGGGTGCGCCTTTCTGGGTCTGAAGCTGAAGGACATCTCGTCGTCCGCGCAGATGGACCGCGTGGCCACGGGCCTGCGTGCCGCACTGCCCGAGATGGATCGCTGGGAGGTGAACCTCCTCCTGGAGCCGCACGGCGGCGTGCTGGAGAAGGGCGAACCGCTGGTGGAACTCGTCAAGAAGGTCGGCGGGTTCCGAATCGGCGCGCTTCCATCGTTCCTGCATGCCCATCAGTCCGGCCAGATGTGCGACATGCTTCGTCGTCTGGCGCCGTACGCGCAGGCGATGATCGCCGAGATCCGCGGGTTCGACGCCAAGGGCGAGCACGCCGACTGGTCGCTGGAAACCTGCATCGAGACGCTGCGTGCCGTGGGCTTCAACAACATGCTCAGCCTGGAGTGGTCGGGCAAGACCGATGGCGTGAAGCACCTGATCCGCGCGCGCGAGGTCCTGACCGAGGCGCTGCGTGCCACCGAGGCCGCGCAGCCCGAGGAGGAGGAGGCCGCATGAGCGGTCCCGGACTGGTCATCACGATCGATGGTCCGGCAGGAACGGGAAAGAGCTCCGTCGCGCACCGCCTGGCGCAGCGGCTGGGCCTGGAGTTTCTGGACACCGGCGCCATGTACCGCGCCGCCGCGCTGCTGGCGCTTGAACAGGAACTTTCGCCGGACGGCGGTCCGGTGTTGGCGGCCGCGGTCGAGCGAACGCCTCCGCGATTCGACTGGTGCAGTAGTCCGCCGCGCATGATGCTTGGAGGCCGCGACGTGAGCGAGCGCATCCGCGAGGCCGATGTGACGGGTATCGTCTCGCGCGTGGCCGCATGTCTCGAGGTACGGCGCCAGATGGTCGTGTCGCAGCGTGCCGCCGCCGCCGCGCATCCGCGGCTGGTGACCGAGGGCCGTGATCAGGGCAGCGTGGTGTTCCCCGATGCGCCGCTTCGCATCTACTTGGATGCCGCGCCGCATGTGCGCGCGCGCCGGCGGGCGGAGCAGTTGCGCGCGTCAGGGCGACCGGCCAGCGAACGCGAGATCCTGCAGGGCATCCTGGAGCGCGACCGGATCGACTCCGGCCGCAGCGAGGGTCCGCTGCGCGTGCCCGTCGGGGCCGAGTGCGTGGACACGAGTGAACTCGATCTGGATGGGGTGGTGGAGCGGCTGGAGGCGCTGGCGCGCGCGCGACTGGGCGAACGCCTGGCGGTGCCTGCCGCGGCGAGCCGCCCGTGACCGGTGGCGACCTGGCCCGGCGTGCGCCCGGCAAGACGCGGATGCAGGGCTTCTGGTGGGATGTCGCGGAGCGCACCGCCGAACTGATCGTCCGAACGCTCTGGACGGTCCGCGTGGACGGCGTGCACCTTGTGCCGCGCACCGGTCCGTTCATCGTGGTGAGCAATCACGAGAGCTATCTGGATCCGGTGCTCAACGGCATCGCCGCGCGCGATCGGCAGGTGGGTTATCTGGCCAAGAGCGAACTCTTCTCGTTCGGCCCCTTCGGCCGGCTCATCGCCTCGTTCGGCGCGATTCCGCTGAAGGAGCGCTCCGACATGGCGGCCATGCGCGTGGCCATCGCCGAACTGCAGGCGGGCCGATGCATCGTGATCTATCCCGAGGGTGGTCGCTGCAGCGCCGGCGAGATCGAGACCTTCCAGCGCGGTGTGGCGCTGATCGTGCGGCGCACGAAGGTGCCGGTGGTGCCGATGGCGATCGAGGGCGCGCACCAGGTGTGGCCGCCCACGCGCAAGTTGCCCAAGCCGCTGGGCGGGATGTCCGTGCTGGTGGGCGCGCCGATCGCCGCCGAGGCCTTGCTTGCCGAGCCCGACGACGGCATGGGACGTCTGGAGTCCGAGGTGCGTCGGTTGCAGTCCGTGCTGCGCGAGCGGGAGCGTGCGCGTGGCTGAGCATGCACGCGAGAGGCAGAGTCCACGCGAGGCTGCGGCCGCGGTGGCGGCCCGACTGGAGTCCGCGGGGTTCACCGCCTATTTCGCGGGCGGGTGTGTGCGCGACGAGCTGATGGGACATGCGCCCGCCGATTACGACGTGGCCACCAACGCCACGCCCGACCAGATCCGCGGCCTCTATGCCGGCGCGCGCGGCGTGGGCGAGCACTTCGGCGTGATGCTGGTTCGGCAGGGCGGTCGCACGATCGAGGTGGCCACGTTCCGGGGCGAGGGCGCGTACGCCGACGGCCGGCGGCCCGGGCACGTGGAGTTCAGTGACGAGCGCACCGACGCGTTGCGCCGCGACTTCACGATCAACGGTCTCTTCATGAGGCCCGCGACCGGCGAGGTGATCGACCATGTCGGAGGGCGGACGGATCTCGCCTCGCGCACGTTGCGCGCGATCGGCGACGCCGATGCGCGCCTGGAGGAGGATCGTCTGCGCCTGCTGCGCGCGGTGCGTTTCGCGGCGCGTTTCGGATTCGAGCTGGAACCTGCCACGCGCGAGGCGGTGCGCCGTCACGCGCCCGAACTTCGCGGCGTGAGCCGCGAGCGCGTGGGCCACGAGGTTCGCCGCATGCTTGCGCATGAATCGCGCGCGGCGGCGATCGGACGCATCGAGACGCTCGGGCTCGCGCCGGCCACGCTGCTCGAGGAGGGTGCCTGCGATCTTGCGCGCGTGGGTGCGCTGTCAGCCGAGGCGTCGGTGCACGCGGTGCTGGCCGCATGGATGCTCGATCGAACCAGCGCACTGCCGTGGCCCGAGCGTCTGTCGCGATGGACCGCGGCACTCATCCTCTCGAACGCCGAGGTGGACGCCGTGGCGG
>VGYX01000016.1 GCA_016872835.1 Planctomycetota bacterium
GGCCTTGCACCCGTTCGCGTGATCGAGAGCGGCGACGTGGAAGTCGGCGACTGGGTGCTTGCGCTCGGCAATCCGTTCGGTCTGGAGCAGACCGTGACCGCTGGCATCATCAGCGCGAAGGGTCGCGACGAGGTGGGCCTTGCCACGTTCGAGAACTACCTGCAGACCGATGCGGCGATCAATCCGGGCAACAGCGGCGGCCCTCTGTGCACGCTGGACGGCGCCGTGGTGGGCATGAACACCGCATTCGGCAGCCGCACGGGCGGCAACGACGGCGTGGGCTTCGCGATTCCCATGGAGATCGTGAAGCGCGCGGCCGACGACATCGTGCAGGACGGTCGCGTGCGCTATGGCTACATGGGTGTGATGCTGCAGGATCTTGTCGGTGAACAGGGCGCGATGGTCGGAAGCGTGCTGGGTGGCGGACCGGCCGACAAGGCCGGCCTTCAACGTGGCGACGTGATCCGACGCGTGGACGGCTTTGCCATCGGGAGCCGCGCCTCGCTGATGCGCGTGATCGGCACCAAGACGCCAGGCACCGTGGTGAAACTGGATCTGCTGCGCGACGGACGCGATGTGACCGCCGAGGTGACGCTGGCCACGCGACCCACCGCCGGCGTGGCCGTGCGCGACGAGCGCGGCGACGTGCTGGTTCCCGCCCGCTAGCGGTCGCCGCCACCTTGCAGCAGCATCTGCACGAAGCGGCGGATGTTCTCGTTGGCCTGCGTGGTGACCGAGGTGAACTCGATGCAGGCCATCGTGCGGCCTTCGCGCTGGAAGGTCCGCACCACGCGCGCGTAGACGTCGGTTTCGCTTGAGCCACCACGTGCGAAGTGCATGTGCATCTTCAGGTCGGCGTGCGCCTCGATCGGATCGGCCATCTCGGCCAGCACACCGTTGTAGCCGATGTCAAGGATCGTGCCGCGGAGCACGCCCGGAAGCACCGACTTGTTCCGGATGCGCTCGTACTCGAAGGGCATGCGCGTCTCCACGCGCGGACTCTTGCGGACCTCCTGCCGTGGCACGGGCTTGTCGAGCCCTGGAATGCCGAGGACCTCGTACAGCAGCACCTGATCGCGCTTGCCTTTCACATACACCGGCATCGGTTCGGAGAGTTGCACGCGATCCTGCAGCAGATGCCGCGTGGAGTCGCTGATCAGCACCTGGCCACGCAAGCTGTACGCCTCAATGCGCGAGGCGAGATTCACCTCGTCACCGATCACGGTGTACTCAGCGTGCAGGTCCGAACCCAGGAGACCCGCGATCACGGCCCCGGTGTTGATGCCGATGCCCATGTTCAGCTCGGGCAGCTTGCGCGCACGATTCTCCCGGTTCATCTCGAGCAGCGCGCGCTGCATGTCCACCGCACAGTGCACGGCCCGGAAGGCGTCATCGCCGTGCGAGATCGGCGCGCCGAACAGCACCATGACGGCGTCGCCCATGAACTTGTCGATTATGCCGCCATGCGACACCGCGATCTCGGTCATACGGATCAGGTAACGATTGAGCATGTCGAGCAGAGTGGGCCCGTCATGCTGTTCGGAGATCGAGGTGAAGCCCCGCAGGTCGGTCAGCAGCACCGTGACGTCGTGCGGACGAAATCGCTCGCCGCGGCTGACGCCCACCGAGCCCGTGACCGCGTCTCCAAGGAGATTTTCCAGATGTGTCCGCATCGCCGGCGCCAACGGTGCGCCAGTCTGCCCCTCGAACAGTGCTTCCACCTGCTTCAGGATGAGGGACACCGCGGGCGTGCGCATGGCTGAATCGTAGGGTGTCCGAGCGACTGGAAGAACCACGCACCTATCCTGAAGCACGCATGGACACTGTCTGGTCCGATGTCTCGACCGTCCCGCTTCGCCATCGTGTGTGGTGGGCGGAGGACGCGTTGCATGCCTCGAACCCTTGCTGGCAAGAGGCCCTCGGGGGGCTCGAGGGCCACTGTGTGGCGTTCATCGATTCCGGCGTGGCGCAAGCGTGGCCGGCCCTTGCCGAGCGGCTGCACGCGGTGGTGAAGGACACCGGGCTTGATCGCGTGTCGTTGCGCGCGGTGGAGACGATCCCAGGCGGCGAGACGTGCAAGGACGGTCTGGCGCATGCGGAACGCGTGGCGCGCACATGCTTCGAACTTGGCGTGAGCCGCAAGGGCGGCGTGATCGCGATCGGTGGCGGTGCCGTGCTGGACACCGTCGGATTCGGTGCGTCCATCGCACACCGAGGCGTGCCGGTGATCCGTGTGCCGACCACCACGCTGTCGCAGGACGACAGCGCGATGGGGGTGAAGTGTGGCGTGAATGCGCACGGTCAGAAGAACGCGCTGGGCGCCTTCGCCGCGCCACACGCCGTGATCTGCTGTGAGCGCCTGCTCGCTTCGCTTCCACTTGAGCACTGGCTTGGCGGCTTCAGCGAGGCGGTGAAGATCGCGCTGCTGAAGGATGCGGATCTGCTCGCCACACTGGAGCGCGACGCCGTGCGGATCCGATCGCGCGACATGCATGCCGCGCGCCCGGTCCTGCGACGGTGCGCGGAACTGCACCGAGCGCACATCCTGCATGGCGGCGATCCCTTTGAGCAGGGATCGGCGCGGCCGCTTGATCACGGACACTGGGCGGCGCATCGACTGGAGGCGCTGAGCGGTTGGCGACTGCCCCACGGTCAGGCGGTCGCCATCGGCATCGCGATCGATGCGCACATTGCGCGCGCGCTCGGACTGCTTTCGGCGTTGGACGCAGGGCGCATCGTCGCGCTGCTGCGGGCGCTCGGCCTTCCCGTGTTTCATCCTCTGATGCAGCCGGCCGATCCGCTGATCGAGGGACTGGAGCAGTTCCGACAGCATCTGGGTGGCCAGCTCAGCGTTCCACTGATCACGCAACCGGGCACGTCGCGGGAAGTCCATGAGGTCCCCGTGAGGGCGGTCCAAGAGGCCTGTCAGGGGTTGGCGAACGTCGCCTGAGCGCCGAAGGAGGCGCCTTTTGACGCTACGGATGGCTTTCATGGCGGTTTTTGGTTGTCCACGGCCGTGGTGGCGCTAGGTTGTCTCGAATTCTTACGCAACTCGACCCACGGGACCCCATGAACCTCTTCCGCACCCTCGTCGCCTCACTCGCCTGCCTTGCCTGCACCCCCGCCTTCGCAGGTGACGAGGAGCTCGCCCTGCCCCGCACCATGACCGATGCGGAAGTGGAATGGGCCGCCAAGAATCCCGCGGCGGGCTTCAAGGCGCTCACTGCGCCTCCGACCGGGCCGCTGGTGGCCACGACTGAATACAGCCCCTCGCAGGCGATCCTGTTCGGCTACGCCGGCACGAGCAGCTGGAAGAACATCATCGCGCTGATGGCCAAGCACATCACCACGACCGCGAACACCGAGGTGTGGGTGGTCGTGACCAGCAGCAGCCAGCAGACCGACATGACGAATCGTTTCAACACGAACGGCGTGAACATGTCGAAGGTGCGCACCTTCACCCTGCCGCTGAACAGCATCTGGGCGCGCGACTACGGCCCGCGCTTCATCCATGAGGGCGGCTGCCGCGTGATCGTGGACAGCACCTACTACAGTTCGCGCCCCAGTGACGACGCCATTCCCGCTGGTCTGGCCTCGCAGCTGAAGATGACCTATTACGCCACCGACCTGTACCACTCGGGCGGCAACTACCACATGGCCGAAGGTGGCACCGGCTACTGCACGCGGCTTGCGGTGAACGACAATCCGAGCAAGACCGAGACCCAGATCAAGGACATCTTCAGGTCCTACTACGGTCTTTTCACCCAGATCTGGACGCAGTTCCCGTTCACCGTGGATGGCACGGGACACGTGGACATGTGGTTCATTCCGGTGGGACCGACAAGCGTGATCATCAGCGACTGGCCGCTCAACGCCGGCAGCACACAGGACGTGATCTGCGACACGACCGCCGCGGACATGATCTCGCGTGGCTGGACCGTGACGCGTGTGCCGGCGTTCCTGGTGGGCGGCGTGCACTACACCTACACCAATGCCACGATCTGCAACAACATCGTGCTCATCCCGAGCTACACGAACGCCACGGTGACCTCCTCGAACGCGACGGCACTGGCCGCGTGGCAGGCCGCATGCCCGGGCAAGACGATCATCCAGGTTCCCAACGAGAACATCATCGGCGCTTCAGGCGCCATGCACTGCATCATGATGCAGGTGCCCACGAGCACGGGCGGCGACAACCCCGTGACTTACGTGAAGAATCTGAACACGGCGCAGTCCTTCAATCCCGGTGCAACGGTCGCGGTGAACTGGATCAGCGATCACATTCGGGCCATCAGCTCCGTGGACATCCAGCTCTCGACCGACGGCGGCTCCTCCTTCAGCACGGTGGCCGCCAACGAGACGAACGACGGCACCTACACCTGGACGGTGCCTGACCTGTACAGCACGCAGGCGCGCATCCGCGTGCTTGCGAAGGATTCGCTCGGCAACACGGGCGGTGACATGAACGACGCCAACCTGATAATCAATGGCACGCAGACGCGCACCGGCGATCTGGACGGGGACGGCGTGATCACCGGCGGCGACATCTCGGTGCTGCTGCTCGACGTGGGTCCGTGCCCCAACCTGTTGGATTGCCTGGCCGACGTCGACTTCGACGGAGTGGTGGGCGCAGGCGATATCTCAGTGCTGCTGCTGTCGCTCGGCGATCCGGTCTGAACGGCTCCAGCTGCTGCTGCTCCGTAGACTGGCTGCATGCAGCCGGATGGACTCCCACCACTTGATCGAGAACAGCTGATCCAGCTGGGCTTCATCGAGGCGCGCGGGCGCGTGCTGGACATCGCGGCTTTTCTGGACCGCGTGCAGCGTGCCGCGTCTGCGCCGGGTGTACCAGCGGATGCGCTGGCCGACGATCGCGTGCGCGCCCTGTGCGAAGCGATGCGCCTTGCGCTCGATGGCCAACCTGAGCGCGCGCGACGCATCCTGGAACACTGGAGCGACGCCACCACCGATCCGGCGGCGCATGCCGACGGGAAGGCCGCGCGCGGCGTGCCGAGGACGGCCTGACATGTACATCGACCCGCATGTGCACATGGTCAGCCGGACCACCGACGATTACGCCCGCATGGCGGTGGCCGGTTGCGTGGCGATCACGGAGCCCGCGTTCTGGGCCGGCTTCGACCGCGGAAGCCCCGAGGGTTTCCACGACTACTTCCGCCAACTCACCGAAACCGAGCCGCGACGTGCGGCGGCCTACGGCATTCGCCACCATGCGTGGATCTGCATCAACCCGAAGGAGGCAGAGGACCACGCCTTCGCGCGCGACGTGATGCAGCTGATTCCGCAGTTCCTGCAGCGGCCGAACGTGCTGGGCATCGGCGAGATCGGCCTGAACCGCAACAGCCGCACCGAACTCGCGGTGTTCGAGGAGCATCTGGAGCTTGCTGCGAGGTTTGACACGCTGGTGCTGGTGCACACGCCGCACCTGGAGGACAAGCGCAAGGGCACGCGACTGATCCTGGACGCGATCCGCAATCAGGGGAAGCTCAGACCCGGCCGTGTGCTGATCGACCATGTGGAGGAGCACACGGTACGAAGCGTGCTGGATGCGGGCTTCTGGGCGGGTATGACGCTCTATCCCGACACCAAGTGCACCGCCGCGCGCGCCGTGGACATCATCGAGATGCATGGCGCAGATCGCCTGTGGATCAACAGCGCCGGCGACTGGGGTCACAGCGATCCGCTCGCCGTGCCGAAGGCCGCGGCGGTCATGCGCGCGCGCGGTCACACCGCCGACGCAGTGCGCAGGATCACGCTGGAGAATCCACGGGTGTTCCTTCGCCAAAGCCCGAACTTCAGCGACGCGCCCCTGCGACCGACCGCACCCGACCTCGGTCGCTGAAGCCGCTGCCCCTACGATGGCGGCGTGTCGCACGCCGAGGAACACGGTGCCCCGCGCAGGTGGCTGACGCTGCTGGCCATGACCGGCAGCCTGAGCATGATCATGCTCGACGTGACCGTGGTGGGCGTGTCGCTTCCGGCGATCCAGCACGACCTTGGACTCTCCGCGGGCCAGATGCAATGGGTCGTGAACGCGTACATCCTTGCGCTGGCGAGCTTGGTGGCGCTTGGTGGTCGCGCGGCCGACTCGTTCGGGAAGGTGCCGGCGTTCGTGACGGGCATGCTTGCATTCACTGGTGCAAGCGTGGCGTGCGGTTTCGCGACGGGAGCGACTTCGATCGTGGCGTGGCGAACGCTTCAAGGAGCCGCCGCCGCGCTGATGCAGCCCGCGAGCGCGAGTCTGGTGGTGGGCAGTTTCGCGCCGGGCGAGCGCGGCAAGGCCATGGCGGTGTACGCCGGCATCCCCATGCTGTTCCTGGCGGCCGGCCCCGCCATCGGCGGAGCGCTGACCCAGTACGCCAGCTGGCCCTGGAACTTCTGGATCAACGTGCCGGTCGCGGTCGTGTCGCTGATGATGACGCTCATCGCAAGACCGAATGAGGTGCGCCGTACGCGTACGGGCTCCGATCCGATGGGTGCGCTGCTGCTGGTGCTTGGATTGCCCACGTTCGTGTTCGGATTGATGGAGGTGCATGGACGCGGCTGGACGGATCCGTTGGTGATCACCGCGCTGGTGACGGGCGCCACGCTGCTGCCGATCTTCGTGCGATGGGAACTGCGTCATGCGTCGCCGCTGCTGGCGCTGCAACTGTTCCGCGATCGGGGCATCCTGATCGACGCGTTCATTCTCTTTGCGATGCAGTTCGCGATGAACGGGCTGGTGATCTTCGGCAGCGCCTTCCTGCAGCAGGTGCTGGGCTTCGAACCCATGCAGGCGGGCGTACGCATGCTGCCGATGCTGGTGCCAGTGCTGGTGGTGGTGCACATCGCCGGTCGTCTGTACGACCGTGTGGGTATCCGCAAGCCCGCGCTCATCGGCACCGCGCTTGCGACCGTCGGCATGTTCGTGCAGGCGGGCGCAGCGCTGTTGCAGAGTTATCCCCTGCTCGCCGTCGGCATGGCGACGCTGGGCACCGGCATCGGCTTCGTGATGAGTCCGACGAACGTGGACAGCATGAGCCGAGCTGGACCGGCGCACCGCGCGCAGGCGAGCGGGCTGGTGCAGACGGTTCGACAGATCGGTGGCTCGCTGGGCGTGGCGGTGGTCGGTTCGATCATCCTGGTGAGCGAACCCCAGCTCGGCATGCCGGCCAGCGTCGCGCTGGGTTGGTCGATCTCGGGCGCGGCGCTGACGCTCGCCCTTTTCGCGGCTTGGCGCGGACTTTCATCCGATTCACCCCGTACACTTGTGCGCATGTCTCGACCGATCGTCGGCATCACCACCGACATCAGCGAAGCCAATGGCACCGTGAGCTACCGCGTGAACCGCCAGTACGTGCAGGCGGTGCATCGCTGTGGCGGCGTGGCCGTGCTGCTCACGCACGAGCAAGGCGACGCGCTCGACCTGATCGACGCCGTCGATGGCGTGATCATCACCGGCGGCAAGGACATCGACCTTCGCAAGTTCGGACAGGAACTGCACCCCAAGAGCGACGTGATGAATCCGGACCGCCAGAGCGGGGAGTTCGGAATCCTGGCCGCGCTGGATCAGCGCCCAGACAAGCCGGTGCTCGGCATCTGCCTGGGCATGCAGATGATGGGCGTGCACCGCGGATGCCATCTCGTGCAGCACGTGCCCGACGTGATTCCGGGCGGCGAGCTCCATCAGAACAATCAGCTGCACGCGGTCGAGACTGACTTCGGCAAGGGAGACATCACAAGCAGTCATCACCAGATGCTGGGTGACGCGGGCCCCTTCGAGGTGAAGGGCCGAAGCCCTGACGGATGTCTGGAGGCGATCCAGCTGGCTGGACGACCGTTCTACATCGGCGTGCAGTGGCATCCCGAGCGCACGAAGGATCCCGCGCTTGGTGATGGCATGATCAAGCGGCTCGTGGATGCCGCGGCCGCTGCTCGCGCCAAGAAGGAGAAGTCATGATGTACGCGCTCGCGATCGCTTCGATGCTGCTGCTGCAGGGCGCCGCCCCTGCCGCCAAGCCTGACCTGAGTCCGAACGCGCCGGCGCCGCAGACCGCGCCTCTTCGACCCGGCGATGCCGCACCCCCGCTGACCATCGACAAGTGGGTGAAGGGCGAACCGGTCGAGAAGTTCGAGAAGGGTCGCGTCTACGTGGTCGAGTTCTGGGCGACCTGGTGTGGCCCCTGCATCAAGGGCATTCCGCACCTCACCGAGCTGCAGCGCGATCATCCCGATCTGGTGATCATCGGTGTGGCTGCGGCGGAACGCCAAGCTGGCGCGAAGCCGGGCCTGAGCGAGAAGCCGCCCGAAGTCGATCCGCGCCTGAGCGGCGTCGAGGATTTCGTGAAGCAGCGCGGCGACGAGATCGGCTATCGCATCGCGTGGGATGGTGACGCAAGCATGGGCAAGGCGTGGATGTTCGCCGCCAAGCAGAGCTCGATCCCCTTCGCGTTCATCGTGAACCGCGAGGGCAACATCGCGTGGATGGGGCATCCGAACGAGATGGATGCCACGCTCACGCGCGTCCTGAAGGGCACCGAGGGCCGCGTGGCTCCACCGCAGCCGCCCGCCGCGGCGCCCTGATCGCGCATGCTGCCTGTCGGCTACTGCACGAACGTCCATCCCGGGCGCAACCTGGACGAACTGAGGCGCAGCCTGCTGGGCCCGGTGGCGAGGGTTGCGCGTCTGGTCGGTCCGGAGCCGCTGCCCGTGGGTGTGTGGCTCTCGGCCGAGGCCACGCGACAGCTGCATGAACAGCCATCCGAGACCGAGCGACTGCGCGACGCGGCGATGGATGTCGGTGTTCACATCGCGGCGGTGAACGCCTTCCCGTACGGCAACTTCGGTGCCGCATCGGTGAAGACGCGCGTGTACGAACCGCACTGGGCGGACGCGCGCCGCGCCCTCTACACGATTGCCGTGGCCGAGCTGCTTCCGAAACTCGTCGCGCCGGGCGTGCGACATGCGAGCATCAGCACGCTGCCGCTCGGATGGCGACCGCGCTTCAGTGCCGAGGGTTGTGGTGCGAGCGTGGGCCTTGCGTCGGCGCAGATCGAGCAGGTCGCACGAGCGCTGGCCCGGATCGAGTCGGCCACCGGACTCCATGTCACGCTGGACATCGAGCCGGAGCCGGGCTGCGCGATCCAGACCGTGTCGGAACTTGCCGGCTTCATGCGCCACTGCCTACGACCTGGCGACGCTTCCAATCCCGTGCATCGACATGTGGGTGCCTGTCTGGATGCATGCCACCTTGCCGTCATGGCTGAGGCGCCCGACGCCGCGATGACAGCGCTTGTCGAGGCGCACGTGCCCGTGCATCGTGTACACATCTCGTCGGCCCTGCGCGGCGACGCCTCCGAGTCGAACGTGCAGGCCCTTGCCCGCTTCGACGAGCCTCGCTTCCTGCATCAGGTGGTCACCGGATCGGCGGAGCAGCCACGCGTGTACGAGGACATTCCTGATCACGCGGCGGCCCGACCCGATCACCCATGGCGCTGCCACTTCCACGTGCCGATCTTCATGCATCAGATCGGTGGACTCGCCACCACACGCGACACGATCGAGCCACTCCTGCGTGCCGTGCTTCACGCAGGCCAGCGACCTTTCATGGAGGTGGAGACCTACGCATGGGATCGGCTGCCGGACACGACCGCGGGTGATGTCGAAGAGGGGCTTGCGCGCGAGATCCTGCATGCCAGATCCCTGCTTGCCAAATGTGCGGCGGGCGCACACGCTGCACGCGGATGAGTGACGTCACCCCCACCCTTCCCGCCGGCGTCGGAGCCTGGATGCGGCTGCTGCGCATCTCGAACGCGCCGACGGCGCTCACGGGGTCGCTGGTGGGCACGATGATCGGCACCTCCACGAATCTCGGGGCTCTCAACATCAACATCATGGCGCTCTGCGGCGTGGGGTCGGTGCTTCTCTACGCGGGCGGCATGGTGATGAACGACTACTTCGACCAGCCGATCGACCGGATCGAACGACCGGACCGGCCCATCGTGTCGGGGCATGTCTCGGAGCGCAGTGCGCTCTCGCTTGGCATGGGACTTCTGGCGGTGGGCGTGACCGCGATGGTCGCCGTCGGCAGCGCCGTGGTGCCTTGGGTGCTTCTGCTGCTTGCCATGGTCCTTGCCTACAACCTGCTGCATCGCGATCCGGTCGCGGCGCCACTGCTCATGGCCGCATGCCGCATGCTGGTGCCGGTGATCTCCGCCATCGCGGCAGCACCCCAGAACAAGCCGGACTGGGAACTCGTGGGTGCGGTCACGATTCCGCTTGGCGTCTACACGGCCATGATTTCGCTCGCTGCGCGACACGAGGCCGCTCGTGTCCCGTCTCCGCGCCCCGTGGCGCCCATCGGCGTGCTGTTCATCGTGCTGATGGCCGCGGCACTCGCGCCGCTTGCGTTCATGTTCGCTGGCGTTCTGCAACCATTTCCCCGCACGGCGCTCATGCTGGCGGTGCCTGCACTCGTCCTCGCGTGCTGGACCATGCTGCGCGGCCTTCGCCTGCTGCGGCGCGACGACCGAAAGCCTCATGGCGTGATGGCATGGATCGCCGCGATCGCGTTCATCGATGCAGCCTCGTTGGCACCGCTCGCCGGCGGCTCGCTGGTCCTGGTGGCCGTGGGCGCCGGATTGCTCACGTTGTGGATGCAGCGGCGCATCCTGGGCAGCTGACGCATGGGCACGCCTCATCCATCGGGTGCGCAACGCACCGTGGTCGCGATCGTCGCCGGGCTTTCCGCCGGTCAGATTGGCGCTGACACACCGACGTTGCGTGATCTCGCACGCACGCTCGGCGGTGTGCACATGCTGCAGCCTGCGTTCCCGGCCGTCACATGCACCTCGCAGGCAACCATGCTGACGGGGCTCTCGCCGCAAGGGCATGGCATCGTCGGCAACGGATGGCTGGATCGTGAACTCGGCGAAGCCAGGCTCTGGAGGCAGTCACGTGGACTGATTCAGGCACCGCTGGTGTGGGAGTCCGCGCGCGCCCGCTTTCCTGGGTTGTCCGTGGCGAACCTCTTCGGCTGGTTCAACATGTTCAGCAGCGCGGACGTCACGGTGACGCCACGTCCGCAGTACGCAGCCGACGGGCGCAAGGCCGCGGACATCCTGGCCACGCCCGAGGGACTGCGCGAGCGGCTCGTGGCGGAACTGGGCGCGTTTCCACTGTTCAATTTCTGGGGGCCACGCGCGGACATCCGCAGCACGGAGTGGATCGTGCAGGCCACCCAGCGTGTGATGACCTGGCACGATCCGGCCCTCACGATCTGCTACCTGCCACATCTCGACTACGTGCTGCAGCGAGAGGGACCCGGAGGCCCCACCGTGCGGCGCGAACTGCGCGAGGTGGATCGCGTGCTGCAGTCGCTGATCGCGGCGTGTCGCTCGCGCGGTGCACGCCTGATCCTCTGCAGTGAGTACGGCATCGAGAGGGCGCATCAGGTGATCCATCCGAATCGAGCGCTTCGCGAAGCCGGCCTGCTGTCGGTGCGCCAGGAGTTCGGTGGCCTGAACCTTGACCTGAACGGCAGCGCCGCGTTCGCGCTCTGCGATCATCAGGTGGCGCATGTGTACGCACAGGATGGTGCGTCGCTGGCCCGGACACGGGAGATCCTCGCGGCGCTTCCCGCAGTCGATCGCGTGCTCGCGGGATCCGAACGCGCGGAACTGCAACTGGATCATGCGCGCACCGGTGACCTTGTGCTGGTGCCCACGGCGGGCGCATGGTTCGCCTACCCGTGGTGGACCGAGCCCTCGGAAGCCCCGGACTACGCACGCACGGTCGACATCCATCGCAAGCCCGGCTACGACCCGTGCGAACTGCTGCTGGATGCCGGCCCGCTGGCGACGTCGGCCAAGGTCGCGTGGTTCATGCTTCGAAAGCGACTTGGCATGCGCGCCCTGCTGCAGTGCACGCCGCTTGACGCATCGCTGGTCCGCGGCACGCATGGCCGCGTGGACCTGAAGCCGGAACTCGAGCCGGTGCTGCTTGCAGAAGGAGCGTTCCTGCCGCAGGAAGGGCGGCTTCCCATGCACGCCGTGCACGAGGTGATCCTGCGACACCTGACGGGCGAGCCGGCATGAAGTGGCTGTGGGCCGTGCTGGTTGCCGTGCTCATGGCGGGTGCGGCCGCGATGGTGTGGCCCGCTTCAGAGGACCTTGTCAATCCACCCAAGCCGGAGGCGCCAAGGCCTCAAGGACCTGCCTTCGCCGAATCCCGCTCGCCATCCGCACGCATCGAGCGAAAGCCAGACGGCACCATTGAACTCGATGGTCGCTTCATGGTGACCGGTTCGGGCACCGAGCAGGACCCGTTCGTGATCTCGTGGCCGCTGGTGTTCAGTGCCAGCGAGACGATCGACGCGGCGGCCGGCAAGCTTGCCGCGCCGGTGCACATCGACTTCCTGAACGGTCAATGGGTGCAGCTGAGCGGCTATCTCGCGCCACCGCTCTGGGGCGAGCAGACCAGCGAACTGCTGGTCATGAAGAATCGCTGGGATGGCTGCTGCATCGGCTTGCCACCCACACCTTTCGATTGCATCGAGGCCTCGCTTGCCGCGCCCCTGAAGCTGGGTGCACAGCACACGATCAGCTTCGGAACGGTGCGCGGCCGCCTGATGGTCGAGCCATTCAAGGCGGGCGTGTTCCTGCTGGGGCTCTATCGGCTGGAGGACGCGTCGATCGCCGAGATGAAGTCGCCCTGATCGCGTATCGGCTGCGCGGTCCGCGTATGGCCAGGCACTACCTCCAACCCTCGTTCTCGGGCGTGGATCGTGTCACAATGCGCCCATGCTTCGCATCGGCGCGGTCACGCTTGAAACGCCCCTGCTCCTCGCGCCGATCGCGGGTCATTGTGACCTTGCGTTCCGCATCCTCTGTCGTGAGCAGGGCGGCGTGGGCATCGCCTACACCGATCTGCTGAATTGCCATGCGCTCCTGCGGGGCACGCCGCGCAGCATGGAACTCGCCTCGACCAATGGTCTGGATCAGCCCTGCGGCATGCAGCTGTACGGCAACTGGACCGACCCATTGCCCGAGGCGGCCATCTGGGCGATCGAGCACGGCGCGCGCGTGATCGACATCAACATGGGGTGTCCCGTGGACAAGGTCGCCAAGCGCAATGGTGGTTCACTGCTGCTCTGCCAGCCCTTCGACACCGTGAAACTTGCGGAGCGCATCGTGCAGGCCGTGGAGCGGCACTCGAACGGCCGCGTGCCCGTGACCGCGAAGATCCGCCTGGGCTGGGATCCGGAGCACTTCGTGGGTCCGCAGCTCGCGCGCGATCTGGAGCGCGCAGGCATCGCGGCAGTCACCGTGCATGGGCGCTTCACCTGCCAACTCTTCAGTGGCGAGGCCGACTGGAACAGGATCGGTGAGGTGGTGGCGTCGGTCGAGCGAGTTCCCGTGATCGGCAATGGCGACATCACCGAGCCCCAGCACGCTCGCGAACGCATGCGCCAGACCGGCTGCAGCGGGGTGATGATCGGTCGGGGCGCCCTGCGCACGCCATGGCTGTTCCGACAGGCCTGGCACGAGATTCGCACCGGCGAGCCGTTGGTCGAACCATCTTTCAACGAGAAGTGCCGGGTGATTCTTCGGCACCTGGCGCTGCTGGACCGCTACGTGCCCGCCGCGCAAGCCGTGGACTGCATGCGCAAGCGGATCAGCTGGTACGGCAAGACCATGGGTCACATCAAGCCACTGAAGGAGGCGGTCCGAGTGGCGGATTCCACCCAGACCATGCGGCAGGCCATTCAGGCCTGGATCCAGCCAGACCGAGAGGCCGTTCCCAGAGCCGGTTTCCGGACCCCAGAAGCGGCTTTCTGAATTTTCCGAGCGGTATGCAACACCCCCTCCCCCCACTCCGTATTCGAACCTGAGGAGTTGCGTTCCGACCACAGTCGGGGCGCACGACGCTTGGACATTGTTCTGAATGGCCGGTGCCGTTCAGACGAGAGAGGGAAAGGACTCAAGCGCTGTTGTTTTGCGCATTGAGGAAGAGGAGGATGGCATGATTTCGGAGAAGGAAAAGGGCCTTGGAGCCAGTTGGCTCCTGGGATGTGGGCTTGCGGCACTCGGTGCCGCTGCACCATCCGAAGCCGCGCTCGTCACGCTTTCGGGCGTGTTCACGAACACCACGGGCGCAGCCGTTGAGAAGGAATTCTCGCACAAGATCATCGTCGACGAAACCATCACCAACCTCAATGTGTTCGGAGACGTGTCGCTTGTCGTCACGGATTTCAACCGCAATGGTGCATCGATCACCGCCCCCGCTGGTCAGCTGTATTCGGGCTGGATCAACGGTGCAAAGGTGGCGTCCTTTGCGCCAGCCAACGCCCCTGGCGGTGGTTTCGTACTCACCGCAGCAGCTCGATCGCTGGCCACGTTCGATTCGAGTTACGGCTCTTCCGCCGCACCGTTGGCGATCGCATCGGTCCTGAAGCCCAACGATGAAATCGAGGTCCGCCTGAAGTTCACCGTCTCTGCCGGTGATCAGGTCGCTTACACCGCCACCTTCAATTTGGTACCCGGCCCCAGCGCCGCCTGTGCTGCCCTGCTGGCGCCATGGATCGGTCTGCACCGTCGGCGCAGGACCGAGAACGACTCTTGATGCGTCGAAGTTGAAGTTCGCACTTGCACGCTGATTTCTGGAATCTGACCGTCTGATCGATTGCTCGATGCCTTCCGAATGATCGGGGGTCGAGCTCACAAGGAGAGGGAAAAGAGATGAGGAAGTTCGCTGTTCTGGCCAGTGCCACCGCCGCCATCGCGACCGCAGCCACCACCATGGCCGGCCCGCTTCTGACGATCACGGCCAACGTAGGCGGCTACGCCCCAGTCACCAGCAGTTCGAATGGCAGCCCAACCGCCACCGCCGGCAGCTACAGCTACATCGGCGGCGTGGTCAGCGGATTCCCGATGGACTGGATGATCAGCTGGGACCTCGTCGGAGAGGATTCCGCGGTCCATCCCAAGAGCATGTTCGTGACCAACGGGTTCCGCGTGCAGAACCTCACGAGCAGCGCCAAGACGTTCGACATCATGGTTACGCTCGCCTCCTCGCCAAGCCTGTCGGGTGTGCCGCTTACCGGCACATCGCTCCTCGGTGGAACGCTTGTGTCGGATGCGGCGGGAAGCAACGCGACGCTGACCAGCATCGGCTCCCTCTGGACCGGCCAGGTGAACGGCACCTCGTATGCACCATCCGCGCTGATGAACAACGCGTATGTGACCACCAGCGCAACGACCTCATTCGGTGCGAGTACCGGATCCTGGAACGGAACCATTGCCGGGGCGCTGGCCTCTGTCGGCTACCGCATGAACTTCACCCTGGGTGCCAAGAGCACCGCGGTGTTCACCGGCTACTGGGAAGTCGTCCCGACCCCTGGTGCCTTTGCCACGCTGGTCGTCGCGGGTGGTCTGGCCAACCGCCGTCGCCGGACGAGTTGAATTTCAGAGACCTCGATCGCGTGTGCCGGGAGCACCGCGATCAGAAGTGAACCACTCCCCGTTGCGACGCGAGCCCTCTTCGGAAGGCTCGCGTCGTTTTTACGCGTTGGGGTTCCGAAGTTCCTTGGCCTGCGGCAGGTCCTCGATCCGCGAGAGACCGAAGACCTTCAGGAACTCCGTCGTGGTGCCGTAGAGCATGGGGCGACCCAGTTCCTCGGCTCGACCGGTGATGCGAACCAGTCGCCGCTCCAGCAGGCTCTTGAGCACCTCACCGCACGCCACGCCACGAATCGCTTCAAGCTCGCTGCGGAGAATCGGTTGACGGTACGCGATGATCGCGAGCGTCTCGAGGGCCGCCGGCGTGAGGCGCCCCTGCTGTCGCAGGCCACGCACTCGTGCAAGCAGCGGTGCGAAGGCCGGGATGGTGAGCAACTGATAGCCGCCCGCCAGGCGCTCGGCCCGGAACGAGCGCTGCTGCGATTCGTAGGTGGCGTTCAATTCGGCGATCGCGTCACGCACCTGCGCGGCCGCGCCATCCTTCACCTTGCCGGTCGACTTCAGACCCAGCATCTCGACGAGTTTCTGCTCGGTCACCGGACGGTCGTTCGTCAGCAGCACCGCCTCGATGCGCAGCGTGAGCGGCTGGTCGGGGCACGGTGGGCCAGCGACCGGCTCCAGTTCAGGAGTGGTCTCGATCGAGTCGGTGGGTTCGGTGGCGCCCATGCAGGCGATCAGTTGCGGGTACCGCGAGCGCGAGCGGCGGCGACCTTGGCGTGGGCGACCGCTTGCGCGCGCTCGGCGGCGTTGCGGGCGGACTCGGTGGTGCCGGCGCCGCTCACGGCCGAGGCGTTGGCCTTCTGAAGTTCATCGGAGGCAGCCTTCGCATCGATCGAGTCAGCGGGCACGGCCGAATCGGCCAGCAGCGTGAGCGCGTCACCCTGCATCTGTGCGAAACCGCCATCGACCACCAGCGTGGTGTTGCCCGAGGGGCCGTTCAGGGTGAACAAGCCGGTTCCGAGCCGCGTGAGGAACGGGCTGGCGCCGGGCATCACGCCCTTCTGACCGTCGAAAGCCTGGAAGCTCACGTAGGTGGCGTCCTGGGTCAGGCTGACCGAACTGGGGGTGACGACCGAGCAGCGGAAGGTGGTGGCCATGGGTTCTCCGAGGGGGCGAATGGTAGCAGAGGCCATGGAAACCGCGGAAATCAGCCCGAAACGCCCGGAGGGCCCTGCACCGCCAGCGCGAAATTGCGCCATCGGGGGTCCTGCGTGACCTCGGGGCCCAGGACTGGCACCAGCCACGCGGGAATTGGGGCTTCGGTCGCAGCCGTCGGCAGCTCCACCTCGGCCATCCACAGCGGCCAATCCAGGAACTCGTCGATCTCCCATGTGAGCACGCCCTCCCGCACGCGATGGCGGCGCTTGCGCACACGCCGCCCCTGCGTGCGTGGCCATCGCGCCTGAAAGTCCTGCTCGGAAATGGATCGCTCGGTCTCCTGTCGCACCAGACCCGCTCCGCGCTTCACGGTGTGCAGACACTCCACGCGGCCATCGGGATGCTCGATTCGGCGAAGCCGACCCTCGGCGAAATCCGGATCGTCGTTCGCGCGCTCCGGAAGGTAGCCCTGCTCGATCTTCCAGATGGAAGTGCCCATCGGCAACACGGGCGCGCCTCGCAGCACCCACACGCGCTCGATCTCGAGAGGTGCCGCGCTCATCGCGCCATGGCCATGCGGCTTGCGTCGGTCCACTCGGCCACCAGCGCGGCCAGCGCGAGCTTGGGGTTCACGTTGCCACGCACGTTGTCCTCGAACCGCTCGATCGAGGCGGTGCACGCCAAGCTTGCGGCGATCTCCTCGGCGACGGCGCGATCGCACGCGCCGCGAAGGCGCTCTCGCAGATGCAGGCCGCAGAGTCGCGCGAGCATGGACAGGCCCAGGCGATTCGCGGCTTCCTTGCTGGCGTACTCGTTCTCCTTCACGATCGATTCCGCGAGTTCGTTCGCGCGCTCGTGCATGCGCTCGGCAAGATCACCCGGCAACTTGCCCTGATCCATGTGCTGGAAGCCCTTCTGGAAGTCACTCCACCAGGCGTGCAATCCCCGGCGTTCGGCGGCCACGGCCGCTCCCGGGCTTCCCTCGGCGAATCGCAGCAACCACTCACGCTCGGCCCCGGTGGCGGACAGGCCGCCGCCGTCAAGCCACGACTTCATCGACGCTGCGTCGAGCGGACCAAACGTGACCTGCTGGCAGCGACTTCGGATCGTGGGAAGCAGTCGATCAAGCCGCGTGGTCAGCAGCATGAGATAGGTGCGCGGAGGCGGTTCCTCGAGCGTCTTCAGCAGCGCATTCTGCGCCTCGGCCTCGAGCAGTTCCGCCTCATCGATCACGAACACCTTGCCGTGACCTCGAACCGCCGTGCGGAACGCGGCGCTGTCGTGGTGACGACCCTCGCCATCGGTGCCGCCCAGCAACGTCTCACGCAGCAGGTCGAGCGGAATGTTGAGCTGCTTGCGCTCGCGCAGTTCGCGATTGGCGCTGTGACGCGAAAGCTCCTTGCGGATCACGGTGAAGTCAGGATGCGTGCCGGCGTCGAGCAGGCGAGACTCCTCGGTGGCCGCGGGCGCCTGGAACGTCCGTCGCTGCGCAGGCGTGGCGGCGGGATCCAGCACCAACCCGGCGAAGATGCGCGCGGCGAGCATCTTGCCGGTGCCCATCGGACCATGCAGGATCCAGGCGTGATGCAGGCGATCGCGCTCGAGTGCGGCCGAAAATGCGCGCACGGCCCCGGGCTGGCCGAGCAGCGGTGCGCTCACTTGGGAACCTCGATCAGCACGCAGGTCTGCGGCGCAGGTGGCGTTCCAGGCGCGGCACCCTTCGGTGGCGGCACGAGCAATTGCTCGCCGTTCACCTGCATCACCGGGAACTGCTTGAAGAGTTTCTCGACCGCGGGGCTGAAGAGCGTGCTGCGTGGGTCGTACGCAGTGCTGTCGAACACGCCGACGGTCACGATGCTCATGTGCTTGTCGAGATCGTGATGCACGTAGGCCTCCACACCGCGGCCGCGGAGCGAGCGACAGTAATCCTCAGCCCGCTGCTCGATCTCGTCCTGCGCAAGCGTCTTGCTGTCGAAGTCGCTCCACATGGCCACCTGGAAGGTGAAGACCGGGGCAACGCCGGGCAGCTTGCGCCGTGCCGCAGCGCGCAGGTCGTAGGCTGAACGTGATTGATCGGAGGAGGACGTGGCTCGGCTCAGGTAGGCGCGGCCGAAAGGCCGCACACGTCCATCGGGCGAGATCGACTTCACCATCTCCAGCGCACTGCGGGCATCGTCGTCCTTGGGACCGTTGAACTGGCCGAAGAACACCACCGAGCCCCGATCGGTGGAGCGCACGTAGCAGCCCTTGACCGCGGGATAGGTCTCCGCCATGCGTTCGCACGCGGCCTTCGCCATCTGCTGATGACCGTCGTCGGCGAAGGTGACCAGCACCACACCCCAACGCGCCGGCTCCGCCGCGGCCCGACCCGCCTCGGAGGTCTTGGTCGGCTTCGCTGCCCGCCCTGGAATGCCCACGCCAGGCACCGTTCGGCCACGCTGCTCGATCGCGTTGCCGTCGACCTCGTCGCCCGGCTCCATGAGCTCCTGTCCGGCTGGCGGAGGCGATGGCTTGGGAGACTGCGCCCATCCGGTCGCAGTCATGCAGGCCGTCAGGACGCTGAAAAAGCACCCCCGAACGAGCCCTAAACGCTGGCACTGGATGGTCTTCCGAAATTTTTGGTTGCGCGTGAAATCGTTCAAGGACGGAACCCTTGATTTCCGATGCTACCCGGCGGTCGCGGCTGTTCGCGGCCACCCGAATTTCAATCCTTGCCGCAGGACGCGGAAGGCCAGTTGCCCGAAGGGCTCGGACCCATGGATGTGGACCGAGCCAGGCACGGAGTTTCTCATGTCTGAAATCCATCCCATTTCTGGCCCGACCGGCGCCCCCCTTTCGGGTGCCGTTCAACGGACCCAGCTCGACGCGGCGTCGATGGCACCAAGTGCCTCCGCCACGCAGGGGGCCCCACGCACCCAGATGCAGGACCGAATTGAACTGTCCGAGCATGCGCGGCATCTGGACCGTCTGCGCCAGATGCCCGATGTGCGCCAATCCAAGGTCGAGGCGGCGCGGAACGCCATCGCCGACGGGGTGTTCGAGACCCCGGACCGCCTGCGCGCAGCGCTGCTGAAGATGCTCGACGAGATCGAACCAGGCTGACGCCACAAGCCCGGAAACATCAAAAAGGGCGTAACAGGGGCCTCTGTTCGGGCCCCTGTTCGCGTTTTCCGAGGGCCAGGACGCGCCCGGGGTGCATCCTCCATTTACGATCGCGGTTCCACGGAGGCCCCATGCGACGCACCCCTGTCATCGCCCTTGCCGCTTTCGCCTGCGTCGCCGTGGCTCAGGATCCGCCTCCGGTCGCCATGCGTCCCGCGGATCTGCGCCGAGACCTGATTGAACACGCCACGGTGGTGGTAAGGCCGGGCGAGCGCATCGAGGACGGCGCAATCCTGCTTGAGAACGGCTGGATCACGAAGGTCGGCAAGGCGGGCGAGGTGAAGGGTCCAGCAGGCACGACCGTGCACGACGCGCGTGGCAAGACGATCTATCCCGGGTTGATCGACTCGGGGCTTGTGATCGAAAGCGCCGCGGCCGCACGCGCCCACGCGGACGATGCGAGCGCACACTGGAACCGCAAGGTGGTGCCGCAGCTGCGCGTGGTGGACATGCCCCCCGTGCCTGCGGCCACTCGGAAGGAACTGCGTGATCTCGGCTTCACGCTGGCGGCGGCGCATCCGAACACCGGCATCTTCCGCGGTCAGTCTGCGGTGGTGCTGCTGGCCGAGGACGATCGCAAGGCCGAGGCGATCGTGCCCGAAGCCGCGCAGGTGATCGCCTTCGCGCACGTGGGCGACGATGGAGCGGAGGATTCGCGATATCCCGCCGCGCTGATGGGGGCGATGGCGCTGGTGCGCCAGACGCTGCATGACGCGTCGTGGATGGCGGCATGCCAGCGTGTGTGGAGCGCCAACCCGCAGGGCAACGATCCGCCCGAGGCCAGCGCGCCGCTCACCTCGCTCGCGCGCGTGATCGCGGGCTCGCAGCCGGTCGTGTTCGATTCGGGTGACGAGGAGGAACTGCTGCGTACCGTGCGCGTGGCGCGTGAATTCGGGCTGGATGCGCGTGTGCTGGGGTCGGGCCTGGAGTTCCGTCGGCTGGCGGACGTGACCGCGGCCAAGGTGCCCGTGGTGGTGCCGCTTGAATTTCCCAAGACGCCCGACGTCTCCGATCCGCGCAAGGATGACTCGGTGAGCCTGCGCGAACTTGCCACATGGGCACTCGCGCCGCGGAATCTGAAGGAGCTGCTCGATGCGGGCGTGGACTGCAGCGTGGGCACGCATCGCCTGAAGAACCGCGCCGACCTTCCCGCGCGCGCACGGCGCGCCATGAGCGAGGGCCTGAGCGAGGACCGGCTGCTTGCATGCCTCACGGTGAATCCCGCGAAGCAGCTTGGTCTCGCCAAGGTCACCGGCACGATCGAGCCTGGTCGCATGGCGAACCTGCTGGTCACCGACGGTCCGCTGTTCGGCGAGAAGACGCATGTCATGGCCACCTGGGTCGCCGGCACACCGAGCTTCGGCCACGAGCCGGTGAAGTTCTCGTTCTCGGGTCCCTTCACGCTGAAGGCCGATGGCGTGGAACTGACCGGCACCATCGACACCGACGCGAAGTCGATCGCGTTCGAGAAGCAGCCGCCTGCACCACCGGCGCCCGCGGCCCCCGCACCGACTCCCGATGGCAAGACGGAACAGGGCGCCCCCGCCGCGACGAAGCCCGCCGACGCTCCCAAGGCGCCGGAACCCGAGAAGTTCGCCGCGGAGCGCGTGGACTTCGACACCGATCGCGTGGGCTTCACCCTGAAGGGCGAGGCCTTCGGCGTGAAGGGCCTGCTGCGCTGCACCGCCGTGGTGGTGGGTGATCGCGTGCAGGGCACCGCCGAGACTGGTGACGGCAAGGAGATCGCCTTCACGCTGGAGAAGCGCGATGTACCCAAGCCCGCCGACGCGAAGCCCGCGGAACCGGCCAAGCCCGAGCCTGCGAAGACCGTGGATCCGCTCGCGTTCATTCCGCGCACCGTGCCGCTGGGTGAGTACGGCCTCGATGCACCCGTGAAGGCGCAGAGCGTGCTGGTTCGCAACGCGACCATCTGGACCTGCGGCAGCGACGGCATCGTGACCGGCGGCGACATGCTGGTCGAGGGCGGCAAGGTGAAGGCCGTGGGTCGCGGATTGAAGGCACCCGAGGGCGTGCTGGTGATCGACGCGACCGGCAAGCATGTCACCCCCGGCCTGATCGACTGCCACAGTCACACCGGCATCAACGGTGGCGTGAACGAGTGGACCAAGAACAACACCGCCGAATGCCGCATTGACGACTGCATCGATCCAAACGCGCAGGGCTGGTATCGGGAACTTGCGGGTGGCCTGACCGTGGCGAACCAGTTGCACGGCAGCGCAAATCCGATCGGCGGACAGAACAGCGTGGTCAGGCTGAAGTGGGGCGGCAACGCCGACGATTTCCGCTTCCCCGGCGCGATCGGTGGCATCAAGTTCGCGCTGGGCGAGAACGTGGTGCGCCCGCGTGGCCGCTATCCGAACACGCGCATGGGCGTCGAGGCACTGCTGCGAGACAACTTCCGCGCGGCCCGCGAGTACGCGGCGGAGCGCGCAGCCTACGAGGCGCTGCCAGCGGACGCGAAGACGCGCACGATGCCGCCGCGTCGCGATCTGCAGCTTGACACGCTCGCGGAGATCCTGGTCGGCAAGCGCCTCATCCACTGCCACAGCTACCGTCAGGACGAGATCCTGATGCTGCTGCGACTTGCCGATGAGTTCGGCTTCCGCATCGGCACGCTGCAGCACGTGCTTGAGGGCTACAAGGTGGCCGACGAGATCTCCAGACATGGCGCGGGTGCCAGCACCTTCAGTGACTGGTGGGCCTACAAGATGGAAGTCATGGACGCGATCCCGAGCAACGGATCGCTCATGCGCGACGTGGGTGTGCTGGTGAGCTTCAACAGCGACAGCGACGAGATGGCGCGCCGCATGAACATGGAGGCCGCCAAGGCCGTTCGATACGGCGACTGTCCCCCTGAGGAGGCGCTGAAGTTCGTCACCCTGAATCCCGCGAAGCAGCTGCGCATCGATCATCGCGTGGGAAGCCTGGAGCTCGGCAAGGACGCCGACTTCGTGATCTGGAACCGCGAACCGCTGTCAAGCTTCGCGATGGCCGACAGCACCTGGATCGAGGGCGCGTGTCTGTTCGACCGCGCCAAGGCGGATGCGATGCGTGCGCGTGACCGTGCCGCCCGCGCCAAGCTGCTGGAGCTGGCGGTGGCCGAGGGCGAGAAGGCCGGCGCGCTGAAGGCGCCCCCCGAGCCGGCGAAGGAATCCAAGCCCGCGCCGGGCATGCTGGCTCGCATGCTCGAGACTCGGCGCAACGCCCTGCTGGACGAGGTGCGCCGTGGGCGCGATCCCGACTCGATCGGTCCGGGCGACTGCGGATGTGGTGGAAGCGCCGAAGGCTGGCGCCTGATGCTGGAGGAGGGCCGATGAAGACCTGTGCGATCATGCTCTCCCTGTTCGTCGCTTCGATCGCGCTGGCGCAGAGCGAGATGCCCGCGGCGGCACCGCAGGACACCCCGATCGCGATCGTGAATGCGCGCATCGATCAGGCGGTGTCGGGCACCGTGCCGATCGCGCGCGGTCACGTCGTGTTCGACAAGGGATTGGTCGTGTCGGTCGGCGAGGGTGATCCGGCTTCACTCCCGGCGAACTGCCAGAAGATCGATGGCGCAGGACTGACCGTGCTGCCAGGCTTCGTGAACACCGGCAGCATGCTTGGACTCGTGGAGACGCTGCAGGTGCAAGCCACCGATGATCGCGTGGAATTCGGCGCGTGGCGACCGGAAGTCCGCGCCTGCGTAGCGGTGAATCCCGACAGCAACCTGATTCCGGTGGCGCGCGCCGGCGGCGTGCTGACCAGCTGTCTCTTTCCGCAGGGTGGCGTGGTGAGCGGCCACGCCAGCGTGATGCGGCTGGACGGCTGGACCAGCGAGGACCAGACCATCTTGCCGCGTGCGGGTCTGGTGGTGCAGTGGCCCGTCAGCGAACCCATCACGGCCCCGTGGATGGACAAGAGCGTGGAGGACCAGAAGCGCGATGCGCAGAAGAACATGAAGGAGATCGATCGCTTCTTCGATCAGGCGAAGGCCTGGGCCGACGCACACGAGGCTGATCCCACAGGAACGCCGGGCGACCTGCGCTTCCAGAACATGGTCGAGGTGGTCCGCGGGCGCGAGCCGGTGATCCTGACGGCGAATTCGCCCGGCAGCATCGAGAGCGCCGTGCTGTGGGCCGTGCGTCGTGGCCTGAAGCCGGTGATCTGGGGCGGCATGGGAGCCGACCAGTGTGTGCCCCTGCTGAAGAAGCACGGCGTCCCGGTGCTCGTCGCCGGCACACATCGCCTTCCGCGGCGCTCGGCTGGCTCGATCGACGACGTCTATCGACTTCCTGCGCGGCTTTATACCGAGGGCATCCCCTTCGCCATCGCGACTGGAAGCGACCCCTCGAACGAACGGCATCTGCCCGATCATGCGGCGACAGCCGTGGCCTATGGGCTGCCTCCGGATGTGGCATTGCGTGCGATCACGCGTGACCCCGCAACGATCATGGGCGTGGGCGGCAAGCTCGGCTCGATCGAGACGGGCAAGGCCGCCACGCTGCAGCTGGTTTCCGGCACGCCGCTCGAGATGACCTGCGAACCATTGGTCGCATTCATCGATGGCCGGCGCGTGGATCTTGGCAACCACCAGACCCGGCTGGACGCGAAGTACCGAGAGAAGTACCGCCGCATGGGCAAGCTGCCGCCCGTGGCGAAGCCCGCGCCGTGATTCGGCACGCACCATCGGGGGGTCCTCGCGACACGCGCTAGGCTTGCGCGCGTGAGTGCATTCGAGGTCCTCGGTTCCGATCCCATGCTCCTGCCCGCGCTGCAGCGCCGCGGCATCGTGCAACCCACCGCCGTGCAGGAAGGAACCCTTCCCGCCGCGCAGGAGGGTCGGGACATCGTCGCCGTGGCCCCCACGGGAAGCGGCAAGACGCTGGCCTTCCTGCTTCCGATCGCGCATCGCCTGCGCACTGAACCTCCGCCGCGGCCCAGGGGTGGGCGCGTGGATCCAATGCATCGCCTGCGCGCCGTGGTGCTGGCGCCCACGCGTGAACTTGCCCAGCAGATCGCCCGCGAGGCCGACTGGCTCTTCGGTGGCACGGTGCTGCGTGCGCTGGCCGCCTATGGCAAGACGGCGATCTCGCCGCAGGTGCAGGCCCTTCGCAAGGGCGTGGACCTGCTGGTGGCGACACCGGGCCGCATGCGCGAACTGCTGGAGGCCGACGCATGCTCGCTGGCGTGGCTGCGTGCGCTGGTGGTGGACGAAGCCGATCGCATGCTGGACATGGGCTTCCTGCCGCAGGTGCAGGCGATCGCCGATCGCTGCCCAACGCAGCGGCAGACGATGCTCTACACGGCGACCTTGCCCAAGCAGGTCGAGGAACTGGCCCGCACGCTGGTGCGTGAACCGCTCCGCTTTGGCGAGCGCGTGACCGCGGCGCGCACCGAGCCCAAGGCATTCGACGCCGCCGACGACCTGAAGACCCCGCTGCTGCTGCATCTGCTGCAGGACACCAGGCGCACCGGTGTGCTGGTGTTCGTGCGCACCCGGCGGCGCGCGGGATGGGTGGCGGAAGCGCTGCATCGCAACGGCATCGCGGTCGGAAGCCTGCATGGCGATCGCTCCCAGAAGCAGCGCGAGGCGGCGCTGGAGGGCGTGACATCGGGTCGTCTTCGCGTGCTGGTCGCCACCGATGTGGCCGCGCGCGGACTGCACGTGCCTGCGCTGCGCAGCGTGGTGAACTACGACCTGCCGCTGGTGGATCAGGACCTTGTGCATCGGCTTGGTCGAGCAGGTCACGGACATGCCGGCTTCGCCGAGGCCTTCGCCTTCGTGGATCCCGCCGAGGGCGATCGATGGCGCCGTCTGGCGAAGCTCTGCGACCTCGATGCACGGCTTGCGAAGATGCCCGAGGGCGTTGCACCGCGCGCCCCGCGCTCTCGCACCGAGGTGCGTTCCCCGGAGGCCAAGGAGGCGGCCCGTCGCGAGCGCGCCCGCGCCGACAAGCGAGCGCGGCGCGATCGCGTGGAATCCATGCGCAAGCTGCGTGACCAGCAGGCCGCCTCGCGCGGCCGGCTGCGCGGCAAGCAACGGGGCAAGCCGATCGACGCGTCGATGCGACCGGGCAAGGGCGTCCGGGGATGAGGCACGCGGCGGGCTGGGTTCTGGACTCGCTCCTCGCCATCATCGGCGGACTGCTTCTGACCACGCTGCTCGCGGCGGGTCTGGTACAGGCGTGCATCGGCCTGCGCATCGAGCAGATCGACGTCTGGATGTGCGACCGGAACGTGCCCTGGTGGATCTCGCGCCATGCCGCGATCGGCGTGCGCTGGATCAACGGCAATCAGAACCTCACGCCGCTGCTGGGTGAGACGCCGCTCCAGCCCGCGGACACCACCGAACCTCTGGCGGATGGCCCGCCGCCGGCGGAATGGGCGCTCTCCAAGCTTCCGCCGCTTGCCGGACTTCCGATCGACAGCCGCTTCGCCGCGCTTGGGGTCGGCTGGCCGGTGCCGGCTTTCGTGCGCACGTGGGTCGTGCTGGATCCTCAGGAATCCTTCCCGATCTCCGCGGAACTCGATCAGAGCGGCTTCGCCATCGAGAGCGCGATCGCGCGACTGGGTTCCGAGGATCTTAGCCGCGTGCGGATCGACATCAGGGGGCTCGCCTTGGACGCCTCTCTCTGGATCGTCGCGAGTCTGGGTGCGCTCCGGTGGCTGCGCGTGCGAAGGCTCAATCGGCCGGCAGCAGCGGCAGCACCACCCGCACCAGCAGCATGAGGGCCGCGGCCAGCGCCGCCATGCCCACCAGCAGTTGCCCGCTCATCCGGAAGACCTCCGGCCAGTAGCGATCCAGCGAGTGCAGGCGAATGGCTTTCCACGTCACGCTCACTCCGATCACCATGGGCACCACCCACGCCCACCACCAGTGGATGCCTCCGGGCAGCGGATCGACCAGCGGAATCCAGGCGAGCAGGATCATGCGCGCGGCCCCCGTGGCCCACGAAGGGCATCCAGCAGCGCCACCACGTTCATCAGTCCAGCCATGGCCGTGAACAGGATTCCCACGTCGTTCGCCACGCCAACCGACTTCAGCGAGCTCACCTGCACCATGTTTCCGTTGGGAAGCGTCATGGGCAGCAATTCGCCCACCTTTCCCGACTTCAGCAGATAGGCGTTCGCGGCATCAGCCAGAAAGGCCAACGGACCGACTCCGCCCTGCGCCAGGAACCACAGACCGTCCTCTCTTCGATCCACGCAATCCAGCCCACCGACCAGCAGTCCTGTCAGGAAGAGACCAACGACTCCCAGCATGACCAGCCATCCTCGTCTGGAATCGCCATTTTTCAGGTGACCAAGACCCGGCCAGATCCACCCAAGGGTGCCGGAGGCCAAGTGAAGGGGTCGCTCATCCTGATCTTGGCTCATGTTTGTACGCGGGCGCGATCCCACCCGCTGTTAGAGTGTAATGGTGAAGCTCGCCGGATGAACCGGTCGCCCACGGAGACCTCCGACATGACCACCGACGCCAACCATCCGAAGAAGCAAGTCCCCTTGGGTCACGGGGAGGTCGTCGATCGACGTGTCGGCATCGACCGCCGAGCGTTGGCCGCTCCGTCGGCCACCAACCTTGAGCGCCGCCGTGGTCCCGGCCGACGACTGACCGACTTCGTGAAGAGCGCCGAGGAGGGCGAGATGAACAAGGAGCAGTTCCTGTTCCTGCTCGCCATCGAAGCCTTCAAGCGGGTGAACCACAAGACCTTCCCCACCTGGACCGACGTGCTCGAGATCATCCGGAAGCTGGGCTACCGGAAGACCATGCGGTCGGAACTGCAGCTTGGCGCGCGCGCCAACGACTGGACGGAGAAGGCCGACGCCCCCGCAGGCGTTCACAAGATGGCTGAAAAGCGCGAGGAGTGAGGCCTCTCAGGCCTTCTTCTTGTACCAGTCGGCGTTGATCTGGATGTACTTTTTCCACTCTTCCGGCAGGTCTTCGCCCGGAAAGATGGCCCGGACCGGGCACTCGTCCACGCACAGCCCGCAATCGATGCAGGTGTCAGGGTCGATGTAGAGCTGCGTGGCCTCGGCGAAGGTGCCTTCGCCCTTCGTCGGGTGGATGCAGTCGACGGGGCAGACCTCGACGCACGAGGCGTCCTTGGTTCCGATGCAAGGTTCAGCGATGACGTGGGCCATGGTCGCTCCGTGGAAGTGGGCCGTGATCGTAGCGAAGTCCCTCCGCGCGCATCAACCCTAAAAACCATCGGAGCCGGCCACTTGGGCCGGCTCCGATGGGACTGTTCGATACGACTGACGAAGTCAGCGGGACTTCTTCTTGGTCGCCTTCTTCTTCGCAGCCTTCTTCTTCTTGGCCATTGGATGGCTCCTCTGTACGTCACGCGGATGTCGGAGAGAGGAGTCGCTGCGTGACGGTACGCGACTCCGTCGGTACTTGTACCTTTATCGGCACGTCTTGTGAAGGGGCTGCACCAAAAAACTTTGCAAGTCGCCTCATCCACCCATTCCATGACCCCGAACACCCCAACAGAGCGCACGCAGGTGGTGATCGTGGGTGCGCAAGGTCGCATGGGTCGTGCGTTGATCGAGGCGATCGAAGCGCATGGTTCATGTCTCGTCGCAGCACGCATCGATCAAGGTGACGCACTGCCGGACGCTGGCGACTTGGTGATCGACTTCTCGAGTGATGATGGTGCAAAAGTGGCCTTGGCAGCCTCAGAACGCCGTTCCGCGCCCCTCTTCGTGGGTACCACGGCCCTCTCCAACAGCACGATGGAGGCGTTGCGGTCGCGCGCGCGACAGGTGCCTGTGATGGTCGCCAGCAACGCTTCGCTGGGTGTGGCGGCGATGCATCGCATGGTCGCTTTGGCGCTGCAGGCGCTCGGACCGGCTTGGAAGATTCGCCTGACGGAGACCCATCACACCAAAAAATTTGATGCACCCTCGGGCACCGCGATCGCGCTGGCCGAGACGGTTCGACGCGCTGGGGGCGACCTGCCGGTCGAGGCGATCCGGTCAATCCGTGAAGGTGACGTGGTGGGACATCACGTGCTTGAGCTGGTGGGACCAGGCGAAACACTCACGCTTTCTCATGAGGCGCACGATCGATCGCTCTTCGCGCGCGGTGCGCTCACGCTCGCGCTCTGGTTGCGCACTCAACCTGCTGGCATGCACACGGTGCAGGCATGGCTCGATCAGCGCATTCGGGGCAGAATGCAGCCATGAGTGCCATCCACACGGAAACCCTCACAAATGGGCTGAAAGTCGCGATCGAGCGGATTCCGGGCATGTCCACGGCAAGCCTCTGCTGGCTGGTGCCGGTGGGCACGGCGGGTGATGCGCCAGACAGTGAGGGTGCCACGACGCTGCTGAGCGAGTTGATCCTGCGTGGCGCTGGCACACGAGACAGCCGCACCTGGAGTGATACGCTGGACGCGCTCGGATGCGAGCGGCGCACCACCGCGAATCCGTTCCACATCCTGATGACGGCCACCCTGATGGGAAACCGTCTGCATGGCGCATTCCCCCTGCTGGCCGACGCGATCCTTCGGCCAAGACTGGATCCGGAACATCTGGAGCCGGTCCAGAAGCTTGCCCTGCAGGCGCTCGATGGGCTGGCGGATGACCCGCAGCACCTGGTGATGCTGCGCTTGGCGCAAAGATTCCTTCCGGCACCCTACAACCGAACCGGTTACGGAACGCACCAGGGCCTTCGCCGCGCCACGATGGCGAATCTTCGATCCTCATGGGCTGCGCGCGCCGTGCCCGCCGGGAGCATTCTTGTGATCGCAGGTGCGGTCGAGCCGACCGCCGCGATGGGTGTAGTGGGGCCCGCACTGGAGTCCTGGGTCGGCACCACACAGGAACCGCCTGTCGTCGACGCGGCCGTCGGTGGCGTTGATCATCTGGTGCAGGATTCCTCGCAGACGCATCTGGCGATCGCGTTGCCCGCACCGGTCGACGCGGATCCGGACTCCAACGCGCTTCGGCTGGCCAGCATGGTTCTTGGTGGGGAGTCGAGCAGCCGACTGTTCACCGAGGTACGCGAGAAGCGTGGTCTGTGCTACAGCGTGGGCGCGAGCGTTTCTCTGGGCCGCGATCGTGGCATGCTTCAGGTCTACGCGGGCAGCACACCGGAGCGCGCGGGCCAGACCTTGGCGTGCATCCAGGGCGAATTGGAGCGATTCGGTGGCGGCATCACCGCGGATGAGTTCGATCGGGCCAGCACGGGCCTGAAGTCGCGCGTGGTCATGCAGGGCGAGAGTGCGGCCGCGCGGGCAAGCAGTGTGGCCGGAGACCTGTTCCGCATGGGTCGCGCGCGCACGCTTGCGGACATGGCGGCTGCCTTCGATGCACTCACGGTGGACAGCGTCAACGCCGCGATCGATCGGCATTGGGGCCAAGGCTGGACGGATCGGATGGTGCTCGCTTCCATCGGCCCCGCCCCGCTGCAGCCGGCCCGCTAGAATTTCCCGCTGCCATGGCACTCGAGATCAACGCGTTCGCTCCCGGCACCCGCGTCCGCGTGACGCAGCAGATGCCGCAGACTCACACCGTCTGGTCGACCCGCGTGGAGGGCACCGTGGTGCGCTGGCGTCAGGATCGGACCGGCAGCTGGTTCGCCCACGGCAAGGACGACAGGGTGTGGCTGGACCGGCTGGAACTCCGCCGCGACGACGGCGAGCTGGTCACGCTGAATCTGGATCAGTGGAGCATGATCGAGCCCGTGGGCTGATCGAAGGCGTCACACGATCACTTCGAACCAGAAGATGCCGGGGGCTGCCCCGTGTTCGACTGCTTGTCGAGCTGCTGTATCTGCTGCTCGATGCGGTCCAGGCGATCCATCACGGGCTGCAAGCTCGGATGGATCGGCTGGCGCTCGGCAGCCTGACCCACCCCGGGCTTGGCAAAGGTGCCCGCGTGGATCGGGCGAACCATGTGCTCGGCCCTCCAGGCATCGGCCTGCAGCGTGACAGTCTTGGACTCGGCGCCGCGACGGATGGTGAAGGTGATCGTGTCACCGGCCTTCATGCCGCGCAGCTTGCGGCGAATGTCGTGCGGACCCGCGTCCTCGGATCCGTCGACCGCGATCACCACGTCGTGATCCTCCACGCCGGCCTTGGCCGCCGGAAGCCCGGGGATCACGTCAACCAGAAGCGTGCTGCGCGCGGGATTGAGACTCATGTGTCTCGCAAGCGCCGCACCCGGCTGCTCCATGGTCACGCCCAGCATCACGGGAGGCGGCGTGAGGATGTTGCCTTGCGCATCGACATAGGTGCCGTCGGCGCGCGGATCCATGTAGGCGGGACGACCAGGCGCGCCGGCTGGCGGCGTCGCATGACCTTGCGTCATCGCGGTGCGCTGGGCGTCGCTGGGGGCTGCGGAGGTCTTGGCTGGTGCTTGCTCGGAACTGCAGGCCTGCAACAGAAGTGCGCACATGGACGAAACGAGGGCAGTTTTGCGGATCGCGATGCTCATGCCGAAATGCTACCTCGGGCGATGATCGCGCATGGCGAATATGCTGCGTTGATGGGCCGTTCCACCGCGCTCATCCTCGTGTGCGCCGCGGCGGCATGCCTGTCCGCGTGCCAACCGCCTGCGCGATCGCGCGGCGACACGATCTCCTCCCCCGCGGACACCTCCGCGAGCGAGTGGCCCTTCGTTCCCTCGACGATCCGCGTGCATCCTCTCAGCCGGATCACGGTCGATGCGGCGGGCCGTCGTCGTGTGGAACTGCGCATCGAGTGCCGGGATACCGAGGGTGACTCGGTACGGACGATCGGACTGGTGGAGATCCGCATGGGCGATGGCGACCCCCGTGAGGAAGCGCTTGACCTGAATGTCATGCGCGTGAATCAGGAAACCTGGGACCGCGTGACTCGAACCTATCGACAGACACTCGACATTCCCAACGGATTCGTGTGCAAGCCCGGTGCCAAGCTGCCAATCAAGCTGGTCCTGCGACTGTCGCAGGACCGCGTGCTTTCCGCGACGGGTGACATCGCGTGCCCGTGACAGGTGGCATGCGTGCGCTTCGCGCGGACGCGTGGCTGCTGCTGACTTCGGTCATCTGGGGCGCGGCATTCGTGGCGCAGCGGGACATCGCGGACAAGTTGGATGCAGGTTCGATCGCGTCACTGCGATTCCTGACTGGTGGACTGCTGCTGCTTCCGATCGTGATCGTGCGAAGACCAATGGCGCGTGCGCGGTCGCCCCTCGGCACCGTCATGGGTGGAGGCATCGCCTGTGGCGTGGTGATGTTCGTGGCGTTCATGCTGCAGCAGCGCGGCATCGAGGCGGGCAGCACGGCAAGTGCTGCGGGATTCATCACAGGGCTCTATGTGCTGTTTGTGCCGGTGCTTGGACTTTTCGCGGGCTTGCGGACCCATCCGGCACTTTGGGCCGGTGCGGGGCTTGCCGCAGCTGGGTTGTACCTGCTCAGCATGGGTGTGGACCTTCGCATGTCGTGGGGCGACACGCTGGTCCTGCTCTGTGCCGGCGCGTGGGCTGTGCATGTGCTGCTGATCGGGAGCTTCTCGCCTCGGTGCGACGCGATCGAGTTGGCCACGGCGCAGTTCCTCGTCACGGGTGTCGTGGCCACCCTGAACCTTCAGCAGCTGCCGAGTGCGGACGCGATTCGTGAATGTCTTTGGGCATTGCTGTATCTGGGCCCGGTCGCCGTAGGCGTGGCCTTCACGTTGCAGGTGGTAGGCCAGCGGACGGCACCCCCTGCGCACGCAGCCGTGATTTTGAGCCTGGAGGGGATCTTTGCGGTGATTTTCGGGGCTTGGCTGGGGGGTGAGCGCCTGTACGCGGCCCAATATGTGGGCTGTGGACTGATGCTGATAGGCATCCTGCTTGCGCAATGGCCCGAGTTCGTGCGCAGGCAGACCCCGGCCGAATCGTGCTAGAATCATCGCCCGCTTTGGGGATTAGTGTAACGGTAGCACAACTGACTCTGACTCAGTTAGTCCTAGTTCAAATCTAGGATCCCCAGTTTTCAGTGCGGTACCTCCTTGGTGCCGCCCTCCGGCGGCACCTTTACTTTTGAGATCGTGAGACGGGGGAAGTTCGGCCGCCCTCCGGCGGCCGCGCGCACGTCAATTGTCTGGCGGCAGTTCATACGATCAAGCACATGCGCGTCGTGAGTCTTCTGCCCTCCGCCACGGAGTTGCTCTGCGAGATCGGCGGCGCACGCCTGCTCGTGGGTCGAAGTCATGAGTGCGACTTCCCCGCCGAAATCACGAATCGACCCGTCCTGACAAGCCAGATCACCCATGCCGCGACCAGCACCGAGATCGATCAGCAGGTCCGCGAGGCCTTGAGGGACGGGAATGGTGGTGCTGCGCTCTACCGACTCGACGAGGCGGCGCTGCGCGCGCTGAAGCCTGACGTGATTCTGACGCAGGATTTGTGCGCGGTGTGCTCGATCGATCTGCGTACGGTGCAGCGAGTGGCTGCGGACCTGAGGCCATCTCCGCGCATCGTGAACCTGAATCCGGGCTCGCTGATGGAGGTGTTCGACGATCTGCTGCGCGTCGGTGAGGCTGTTGGACTTGAGACCGGTGCGCAACAGGCGATGGTGGCTTTGCGCGAGCGCTACTGGAGCGCGGTGGATTTCGTGAATCCCTACGTGCCCGGGCCCGAGGTGCTGTTCTTGGAGTGGTGCGATCCCCCCTTCGGTGGTGGGCACTGGACGCCGGAACTCGTGCGCGCCGCAGGTGGCAGGCATTCGCTCGGCGAACCGGGCGCGAAGAGTCGGCAGCTGTCGCCTGAGGAGATCATCGAAGCCGCACCAGAGCGCGTGGTCATCTGTCCGTGCGGATACGGTTTGGACCGCGCGTGGCAGGAACTCGAGGTGCTTCGGCGCACACGATGGTGGCCCCTGCTGCCTGCCGTGATGGAGGGCCGGTCAAACGCCATCGCGGTGGTCGACGGCAATCAGATGTTCAACCGTCCTGGACCGCGGCTGGTGGATGCCTTCCGCTGGCTCGTGGGATGGTTGAACGATCGGCCCGAGGTCGTGCCGGACGGATTCCCCATGCGCTCCCTCTGCTGACTTGGCAGCCCAACTCCGAGAACGAGGGTCGGAGGTTGTTGTTGACCCCTTGCATGACGCACCTTCGCCCACGTCGCGTGAACGTGAGCCGCTCAAATTCCTCGGACATTCCGCTGATTTGTTCAGCTTGGACGGTGCGTGTCAACGTGACAATGTGCCGCGAGATCCAAAGGTCCGGAAACAAACTCCCCCCTGTTACGCGGACTCAGGGGAGTCACAATGGCACGCGGATTGCCCAATGAAACGCGAGAGGAGACACCCATGCGACTCGACCGATTCACCCAGCCCGTGCAGGAAGCGATCACCGGAGCCCAGAGCAAGGCGAACCTCGCCGGCCATGGCGAACTGAGCCCGCTGCACGTGCTGAGCGCCATGCTCGACGAACGCAATGGCCTTGCCGCGAGCCTGCTGCAGCGCTGCGGTGTGGACCCGGCTCGCGCACACGATGTGGTGGAAGCGGAGCTTCGCCGCCTGCCCAAGGTGCAGGGCGCGCAGGCCGCGCCGGGTCAGGCCTTCATGCAGGTCTTGACTGAAGCCGAACGCGAGTCGCAGCGCATGAAGGACGCCTATGTGAGCACCGAGCATCTGCTGCTTGCGCTCGTCGACACGAAGACCGTGGCGAAGGAAGCGCTGAGCACGCTGGGGCTCTCGAAGGCGCGCGTACAAGGTGCCATCGATGCCCTGCGCAAGGCCAGCGGTGTCGGCAACGTGAACGACCCGAACGCCGAAGGCGCGATGGAAGCGCTGAAGAAGTACGCCATCGACCTCACCGAGCGCGCGCAGAACGGCAAACTCGACCCGGTGATCGGCCGTGACGAGGAGATCCGTCGCTGCATGCAGGTGTTGAGCCGCCGAAGCAAGAACAATCCGGTGCTCATTGGCGAGCCAGGCGTGGGCAAGACCGCCATCGCCGAGGGTCTGGCTCTTCGCATCGTGAACGGCGACTGCCCCGAAGGCATGAAGGGAAGCCGCATCATGGCCCTCGACGTGGGTCAGCTGCTCGCGGGCGCCAAGTTCCGCGGCGAGTTCGAGGAGCGCCTGAAGGCCGTGCTGCGTGAGGTGGCCGCCGCCGAAGGCAGCGTGATCCTGTTCATCGACGAGCTGCACACCATCGTGGGTGCCGGCCAGACCGAAGGCAGCCCCAGCGCCGGCAACCTGCTCAAGCCCGCGCTCTCGCGCGGCGAGCTGCGCTGCATCGGCGCCACAACGCTGAACGAGTACCGCAAGCACATCGAGAAGGACCCCGCCTTCGAGCGTCGCTTCCAGCCTGTGTTCGTGGGCGAGCCCAGCGTGGAGGACACCATCGCCATCCTGCGCGGCCTGAAGGCCCGCTACGAGGCACACCACGGCGTGCGCATCCAGGACGGCGCCATCGTGAGCTCCGCCACGCTGAGCCAGCGCTACATCGCCGACCGTTTTCTGCCCGACAAGGCGATCGACCTGCTTGATGAGGCCGCGAGCCGCCTGCGCATGGAGAACGACAGCGTGCCCGCCAGCATCGACGAGATCCGCCGCGAGGTGATGCGCCTCGAGATCGAGCGCGAGGCACTGAAGCTGGAGAAGGACCCCGACAGCAAGAAGCGCCTCGACGCGATCGAGGGCGAACTCGCGGGCCTGCAGGAGCGCAATCGCTCGCTCACCGCGCAGTGGGAGGTGGAGAAGAAGGACCTCGACGCGATCAAGGCCTGCAAGAAGGAGATGGACCACAAGCAGACCGAGCTGGATCAGGCGCAGCGTGCCGGCCAGCTGGAGAAGGCAGCACGCATCCAGTACGGCGAGATGCGCGACCTTGAGACGAAGCTGAAGTCCGCCGAGGTGGCGCTGAAGAAGCGCCTCGAGACCGGCACGGCACTGGTACGCGAGGAAGTCGACAGCGAGCAGATCGCGGAAGTGGTCGGCAAATGGACCGGCATTCCCGTGAGCCGCCTCATCGAGAGCGAGCGCGAGAAGCTGCTTCGCATGGAGGAACAACTGCGTCACCGCGTGGTCGGTCAGCCGGAGGCGGTCACCGCGGTAAGCGAAGCCGTGCGCCGCAGTCGTGCTGGCCTCGGCGAGTCGCACCGCCCCATCGGAAGCTTCCTCTTCCTGGGACCCACCGGTGTGGGCAAGACGGAGCTGTGCAAGGCGCTCGCTGAATTCCTGTTCGACACCGAGGACGCCATGGTGCGGATCGACATGAGCGAGTTCATGGAGCAGCACAGCGTGGCGCGACTCATCGGCGCACCTCCTGGCTATGTGGGCTACGAGGAAGGCGGCCGACTGACCGAGGCCGTGCGACGCCGCCCCTACGCGGTGGTGCTGTTCGACGAGATGGAGAAGGCGCACCCCGACGTGAGCAACGTGCTGCTGCAGGTGCTCGACGACGGCCGCCTGACCGACGGCCAAGGCCGTACGGTGGACTTCAGCAACACCATCATCGTGATGACCAGCAACATCGGTGCGCAGGCGATTCTCGAGATGACCGAGAAGGGAGAGCCCGACGAAATGATCGCCGCGCATGTTCGCACCCTGCTGAAGAAGCATCTACGCCCCGAACTGCTGAACCGCATCGACGAGACGGTGGTCTTCCACCAGCTGCGCAAGAAGGATCTCGCGGGCATCGTGGAGATCCAGGTAGGCAGCCTGCGCAAGCGCCTGAAGGCACGCGGGCTGGATCTGGAACTCACCCCCGCGGCCGTGAACGCCCTGGCCGACGAGGGCTACGACCCGGCGTTCGGCGCGCGTCCGCTGAAGCGGGTCATCCAACAGCGACTCGAGAACGAGATCGCAAAGCGGATGCTGGAGGGCGCCTACGCCGAGGGCGACACCGTGCGCGTGGACTTCGCCGGCAAGAGTTTCACGTTCGGGGCGGGGAGTCGACGCGAACACGGCACCGGCGCGCAGGTTTGACGCGCGTGCATCGAAGTTGAGTCAGCAACCTGCGAAGCGACGAACGCCAACTGGCCAATCACAACCTCCGACCCTCGTTCTCGGTCACTCGACGGTGACGCTCTTCGCGAGGTTGCGCGGCTTGTCCACGTCTTTGCCACGCATCACCGCCGCGTGGTACGCGAGCAGCTGCAGGGGCACCACGGTCACGAGCGGCTGCAGCATCTCGGACACGTCGGGCACATAGAACACGTCCTCGGCCAGCGTCTTGATGTGCTCGTCGCCCTCGGTCGCCACCGCGATCACGGCGCCGCCGCGGCTGCGAACCTCCTCGATGTTGCTGAGCACCTTCTCGTACTGGCTGTTGCGCGTGGCCACGAAGACCACCGGCATGCCCTTGTCGATCAGCGCGATCGGACCGTGCTTCATCTCGGCCGCGGGCATGCCCTCGGCGTGGATGTAGCTGATCTCCTTCAGCTTCAGCGCGCCCTCGAGCGCCACCGGCCAGTTCAGACCGCGGCCCAGGAAGAGCCAGTTCTCGCGCTCGATGTGCTTCGCGGCCGCCTTCTTGATGTGGTCGCTCAACTGCAGCGTGCGCTCGATCGCGGCCGGAATACGCTCGAGGTTCTGCAGGAAGTTGCTCACGTAGTCCGCGCTCAGGTAGCGGCGTCGGCCCACGAACAGGGCCAGCATGCTTGCCACCATCACCTGGCCCACGAACGCCTTCGTGCTGGCCACGCCGATCTCCGGGCCCACACGCAGGTACACGCCCGCATCGGTCTCGCGCGAGATGCTGCTGCCCACCACGTTCACGATGCCCAGCGCGAGCGCGCCGCGGCTCTTTGCCTCCTGCAGCGCAGCGAGCGTGTCGGCGGTCTCGCCGCTTTGGCTCACCGCCACCACGACGGTGCCTTCCTCGACGATCGGATTGCGGTAGCGGAACTCGCTGGCGTAGTCCCAGTCGCTCGGGATCTTGCCGAGTTCCTCCATGAGGTAGGTGCCGATCATGCACGCGTGCAGTGCGGTGCCTTGGCCCACGAACACCAGACGCCGCGCCGTCGCCAGCTGCCGCGCCATCTGCGACACGCCGCCGAGCACGATCTGCCCGGCGCGCGTGTCGACGCGGCCCTGCAGCGTCATGCGCAGCGCGCGCGGCTGCTCGTGGATCTCCTTGAGCATGTAGTGCTCGAAGTTGCCCAGCTCGATCTCGGCCAGGTCGAACTCGAGTTCCTTCACCTGCGCGTCCACCGGCACGTCGTCGACGGTGCTGGTGCGGAAGCTGTCGCGCGTGAGCTTGGCCACGGTGTAGTCGGCCAGCGTGAAGGCCTGCGTGGTGTGCGCCACGATCGCGCTTGAGTCGCTGGCCACCACATACTCGTCCTTGCCCACGCCCACCATGAGCGGGCTGCCCTTGCGGGCCACCACGAGCACGTCGGGTTCCTTCTCGCAGATCACGCCGATGGCGTAGGCGCCGGTCACCTCGCGCAGCGCGGCCTGCACGGCCTTCTCGAGGTCGCCGCGATAGAGCTCACCGATCAGGTGCGCGAGCACCTCGGTGTCGGTCTCGCTTGTGAAGGTGTGGCCCTTCTCGGTGAGGTAGGTCTTCAGGCTGGCGTAGTTCTCGATGATGCCGTTGTGGATCACCGCGATGCCGTGGCCGAGCTTGGTGTCGTCCCGGTGCGGATGGGCGTTCTTGTCGGTCACGCCACCGTGCGTGGCCCAGCGCGTGTGGGCGATGCCGATGGTCCCGTCGAAGTCTCCCTTCTTCTCGATCAGGTCCTCGACATTGCGCACGCGGCCGACGGCCTTGGCGATTTTGAGCTTGCCCTTCTCCATGACAGCCACGCCGGCGCTGTCGTAACCGCGGTACTCGAGGCGCTTCAGGCCCTCCAACAGGATGGGGCTGGCCTGGCGACGACCGATGTAGGCGACGATTCCGCACATGGCAGGTGGCTTTCGAGGGTGTCCTGAGGGGTTTGGAGGGGCCGGTTCGGGCCCCCTTCCGAGGCCCATTCGGCAAGGTAGCACGGATGCTTGAGAGGTCGAGTGAAAGATCGGGGTTCTGGGGTCCGGGCCCTGTCAGGAAACGCTCTTGGCGGGCAAACTGGACCTGCATGGACGAGATTCAGCGCACGAAGGCCGATCTTCGGGGACGCGTTCGAACCGCCCTGCGTTCGATGGATTCCGCAAACCGGGCCCAGGAAGCCGTCGCGATCCGGCGGTCGATCCGTGCATGGCCCACCTGGGTTGGAGCTCGTTCAGTGCTTGGGTTCCTTCCGCTGGCGAGCGAGATTGATGTTCGTCCTCTGCTTGGCGAGGCCCTGCAACGCGGCATTCGCGTGTGCGTGCCGGTCGTGACAGGCGACGGGTTCTTCCAACCATGCCTTTTGACGTCGCTGGACCCGAAGGATCTGGAGATCGACCTGATGGGCATCGCCGTGCCGCGGCACCGGGAGCTGGTTCCGGCAGCGCAGATCGACGTGGCGCTGGTGCCCGGCGTGGCCTTCGACCGGTTTGGCCGGCGACTTGGCCGCGGCGGTGGGTTCTACGACCGGTTCCTGCCCAGGCTGCGACGGGAGGCTGCGACGCTGGGTGTCTGCTTCGGGTGCCAGCGCGTGCCCGAGGTCCCGACGCTCTCCCACGACGCCCGGGTGGAGTGGCTTGCGTCGGAAACCGGCGTTGCGGCTGCACAACCCAATTCGCCGATCTAATCTCCCCGTCAGCCCGCCGCGCCCACCACCGGAGAAGTCGTCATGGTCCTTTCCAGCCAGAGTTCACGCCAGAGTCCACGCAGTCGCTTCATGAGCAATTCGTCGCCGCGGCGTTCGCGCTTGCGCGTGGTGACCCTGCTTGCGGGTCTTGCCGTGGTGGGCACGGTGATCTACTTCGCGTTGAAGGCGTGGTCGTCGGGGCCCTCGAAGGAGAGTGCCGTGAAGATGGCGGAACGGCCAGCGCCGGCACCGGCTGCGCCCGCGGCAACGGGTGGCGAGGTGACGATCGAACTCCCAAGCGATCAGGTGATCGGTGGTGGTGCGGATTCGAAGCCTGCAGCGATGCTCGCGACACCCACCGCGGTGGCCGCGGCGCAGACGCAGCCCACAAACGACGCGACGTCGGAAGCCGCGAAGGCTCCCACCGTGCCGTCAGCGCCGATGGGCGTGATCGGTGCGTCGGCCACGAATCAGCAGCCAGCATCCGATGCGGGCGGCACCGGAGCGGGTGCCCCCGCGATGCCAGCCGCTGGCACGATGGCGCTCGACGAGGCGATCGCGATGGTGGATCGTGATCCCATGCGCGCCCGTGCGCAGCTCACGCGACTGCTCGAGGGCTCGGCCCTGTCGACCGCAGATCGCATGCGCGGCTACGACGCGATCAACAAGGTGAACGCCGTGCTGGTGTTCAGCAACCGCGTGGTGAACGGCGACCCGTACTCGCTCGGCTACAAGATCGAGCCGGGCGACAGCCTGGCGCGCATCGCGAAGGCGCAGAAGCTTGATTGCGACTGGCGACTCGTGCAGCGCATCAATGGCATCTCGAATCCGAACGGCCTGAAGGTCGGACAGTCCGTCAAGCTGCCGCGGGGCGCCTTCAATGCCGAGGTCCGCAAGAGCGAGTACCGACTGAACATGTACATGGGCGAGGGCCCCGATCGCGTGATGATCGCGAGCTACCCGATCGGCCTGGGTGAACTGAACACCACGCCGACGGGTGCTTTCATCGTGCGACCCAAGAGCAAGCTGATCGATCCGGAGTGGCGCAATCCTCGCACGGGCGAGTTCTTCCAGAGCAACGACCCGAAGAACCCGATCGGCGAGCGCTGGATCGGCCTGAAGGGCATCGAGCCGCACAACAAGGGGTTCGAGGGCTACGGCATCCACGGCACGATCGATCTGGAATCGATCGGACAGCAGAAGAGCATGGGCTGCGTGCGCATGCGCCCGCTGGACGTGGAGATGGTGTACGAGATGCTCACCGAGCCGAACTCCACGGTGACGATCGCGCCCTGACGGCACGGGCGCTGAAGTCCGTGGAACCCCGGGGCATGCAGACGGTATAACGTCCGCATGCTGCAGAGCCTTCACACTGATCTGGCCGGTCCGGGCCGAACCCTGCTCGCAAGCCTGATTGCGCTGCTTGTCACCGCGTCCGGCGTGACTGCGCAAATTCTGCCGCCCTCCGAACCGCCAGCGCCGCTGCGAACCCGTGACCTGAAGGCGTGGATCGGCGAGATTCAGCCCAACGATGGCACGCGCGCGGTGATGGAGCGATCCTTCGACGCGTGCGTGGATCGATGGATCGAGGTGCGCGACCAGACCGTGCGCCCCGCGCAGGCGAAGGTCGACGCGGCACCGGACGACGCCGCGGCCATCGAGGCGCGGCAGCGTGCGATCAGCCGCGCGTTCGAGGCGATGCGCACGTCGGAGCGCACCATGTTCGACGCCATTCGAGCCGCGGACTTGAACGCCGAGCAGACGTCCAAGCTCGATCGGATTGAGCAGACGCGTGCTCGCAAGCGCGCGTCCGCCGTGGTGCGGAGCGTCTCGCTGAATTTGCCGCGCGTACCGGGCGTGAAGGAACTCGCACCCGAGCAGCGAGCCGCCGTGGAAGCGAAGGTGAGCGCGTGGGAACAGTCCGTCACGCCGCTGATCGATCGCCTTGCGCAGGCAAGCGTGGATCCGAAGATGGCCGATCAGGCCGCGGCGCTTGGCCGCAAGCTGCTGGCGAGCCAGCGCGGCGCCGTGCGCGAGATCGCCACGGTGCTGCCAGCGCCTGAGGCTGCGCAGTTTCTGGAGGCGTTCCGGCGACGCGCGCTGTCTGGAAGTGGCATGGACGGTTTCCCCTCTGCCTCGCCCATGGACATGCGGGAGCGGCTTGACCCCGAGAAGCACGCGGAGGCTCTGGAGCAGATTCGCGAATGGGAACAGGCGCGCACCGAACTGGATGAGGCGCGGATGGACGCGATGCTCGCCGAACCCCCCTCGCCCGAAGCGCTGCAGGAACTCGCGAGCCGTGCGGTGAAACTGAACGCTGAAAGCGCTGCCGCGATCGCCGAGGCGGCAGGCATGCCGGATCTCGCAATGCCGACCATGCGCCTTGAGATCGGTGGCGACGGAAGCGACATGGACCTTGAGGATCTGGCGCTCGGCGGTGGAGGCATGATGGTCTTCTCATCGGGTGGCGATGGAGGCGACCCGGGCATGGGCGGCAACGCGATGGTGATCATGCAAAGTTCCGACACCATGCCTGCCGAGGGGTCAACGATCACCATGCAGTCCTCCACGATCATCGTGGGTGCGTCGGCCGACAGCGGAATTCCTGACAGCAAGGTGGACGGCAACGATCCCGCGATCGCTGCCGCAATGGCTGCCGGTGCCGCGATGGGGCGCGCGATGACCGAAGGCATGCATGTCACCGCGTCGGATGTGCAGACGGCACAGGACACGGAGCGATCCGTCGGGTTCGGGCCCATGGGAGGTCCGCGCCCGATGAGCCGTCAGGAGATCGAGCGGCTGCGCGTTCAACTTGGCGTGCCGGACGTGCAGCGCGCGATCTGGGACACGCTGGCCGAGGACCTGCTGAAGGCGAGTGGAGACTGGATGAAGGCCGCTCCCGCGCCAAACGGAATGTTCGGCGCATCCACGCCGGCACCAGGCCAGAGCCCCGACGCGTTCACACAGGCGCAGGCGGCGCGGCGTGCGGAACTTGCGCGCATCGAGGACGGATGGTTCGCGAACGTGAAGAGTGGTGTGTCGGGCATCGATGCGGCGACGCTCGAGACCGAACGATCTCGGCGCGCACTCGCGCGGGCGCAAGGGGCGCTTCGGGGTGGCGGCTTCATGATGTCCACACTGCTCACCTCGCGACAACTGCGGCTTGATCTGGATCAGGCGGCCGCGGATCTCTCGCCCGCCGGCCGCGCACGGTGCGCCGCGGCCCTGCAAGCCTGGCGCACGCAGTTGATCGCGGAACTTGCGACCGCCCAGTCGCAGATGGACGACGCGCTGAAGGTGCAGATGGCCTTCATGCAGTCGACGGTGCAGCAGGATGACGCCGGCAACATGGATGCCTCGGTGAACTTCACGATCGACGAGAAGCAGGCGGAGCAGATCGAACGTGCTCGAAAGCCGCTTGAGGAGACGATCGCGCGCATCGATGCGTCGCAGCGTGCGGCCGTCGATGCTGTCGCCACCACGCTGTCTGCAGCAGATGCACCGACGCTCCGACGCGCGGCGCGGCGACAGACGCACCCCGAGGCGTACCGCTCGCAGGAGAAGGTCGACGCCGCGGTGGCGCGCGTGCTTGCGCTGCCTGATCTGTCCACCGCGCGCTCGCCACCACGCTGTCTGCCGCAGATGCACCGACGCTCCGACGCGCGGCGCGGCGACAGACGCACCCCGAGGCGTACCGCTCGCAGGAGAAGGTCGACGCCGCGGTGGCGCGCGTGCTTGCGCTGCCTGATCTGTCCACCGCGCGCGTGGAAGCGGTCTCGAAGCTCGCGGACGAGTACCGCACGCGCTCGGACGCGCTGTCGGAGCAGTCGATCGAACGAACCGACAAGTCCGACAAGGCGATGTCCGGCGTGCTGCAGGGCGGCCCGGGCGAGGATCCACAGCAGATGCGGCGGAAGGTGCAGATGCTGCAACGCGCCGACCGGAGTCGCGGCGACGCCACCTATGACCGCGAGGAACTGAACGCCCGCACGATGCGCCGACTTCGCGCGCTGCTGTCGCCTGAGCAGGCGGCGGCGGCGCGGCTGGAATAGTCTGCGCTGCATGCGAACCGGAAACCTTGCGCCCTCCATCGTACGTCTGGCCACGCTTCTGCTTTGGGCCTGCTGCACGCATGCGGTGCACGCCGGCTCGCTGCAGGACGCCCAGTTTCCGAAGCCGATCACCAGCGCGCAATACGAGAAGGCCCTGAAGGACGCTGCGCTTCCTGCCGAAGAGCGTGCCGCGTTCGACGCCGCCTTCGACGCCTACGTGGATGACTGGCAGCGTCTTCGCGATCGCACGCTGCGGCCATTGCGATTGGAACTGGAGGACGTGAACGCCAAGCGCATCGGGGCGATCGAAGCGGTGCGCCAGCAGATCGCAGCGCGGGAGCCGGCGCTTGAGGAGACTCCCGAAGAGCCGGAGGAAGGGCCGGCGGAGTACGCACGCGTGCTTCAGGCGACAAGCGCGGAACAGGCGGTCATGCGCAAGAAGGTCCGTCAGGCCACGCACGCGTGCTTCAGGCGACAAGCGCGGAACAGGCGGTCATGCGCACGAAGGTCCGTCAGGCCTATGACCGCATCGGTCAACTCGACGCACGACTTGTCGGGGCGTTGCGCGCCGGTCCACGCACGCCGGAGCAGTCTCGCGCACTCGACGCGCTTGCGCGGGAGCGTGCCAGCCGCCTGGCGAGCGCGATGGTCCGATCCACCGTTGGGTGGCGCGCAAGTCCGGTGCTGGCGAAGATGCCGAGCGCACCCAAGGATCTTGACCCGAAGGTCGCGGCCGCATTCTCGGATCGCATGGACCGACTGCAGCGGGAGTCGCTGCCGCTGCTGCAGAAGCTCGCGCAGGTCTCGCTGGAGGATGGAGATCAGGACGAGGCCGAGCGAGCCGCGGATGACGCGCTGATCGCGCTGCGCCTGAAGGCGATCGGCGAGATCGGATCAACGCTTCCAGCCGACGCCGGCTTCGCATGGGTGGACTCGGCCCGCGCCCGCATGCTGCAAGGTGTGACGTGGGGTGCGGAACGAGCCCCCGTGGCGGCGATCGTCGAGGCGATTGGTGATCGCATGGATGACTCGGCACGCAAGCGGATGAATTCGTGGATCACCGACCGTCAGACGATCGAGAACGCGTTGATGGGCACCACGACGGACTGGAGTGCGCGGAACGAGCGCATGGAGGCGCTGAAGGCGCTGAACGTGCAGGCGATGCAGGACCTTGCCGAATCCACGCGCACGCCCGAGCTTGTCGAGGATGACTTCGTGATGAAGGCGAACATGAAGGCGATGCGTAGCGCCGATCCCGACGACCTTCGCGCGAGCTTCGGTGGCGAAGACTCGGATCTCGGCGCCATGATGGAGCGTCGCATGACCGCACGCCTGTCCGAGATGAACGACGCACCTGCCGAGGGTGGTGCCGCGCCCGAGGCCCCGGCTGGCGCGCAGGATGCCTCCATGATGGCCATGCAGCAGCGCCCACTGCAGCGATCGCAGACGAATCGGCTTCGAGACGCGCTCGGGATCACGGCGGAGCAGCGTGCCGTGTGGGACGCGCTGGTGGACGATCTGCTTGAAGCGAGTTCCACCCTGCACGAGTCGAAGGCGCTCAAGCCCTCCGTCATGAGCCAAGACCCGAAGGAGGCATTGGCGACCATGGTCCGCGCCAGCGAATACCGCGCTGAGCAGCAGGCGCTTGAGAGCCACTGGTTCGACTCGATCGCCGCCACCTTCACGTCGATTCCTCGCGACACGCTTGCGGATCAGCGCTCGCGCTGGAACTTCCGCCGACTGCGTGATCTGGGCGGCATGGCGCGTGCGGTCTCCTTGATGACGGGCGACCGAACCGGTGACCTCGACCTTGACGCCGCCCTCGATCGGCTGCCCTCGGAAGTCCGTGCAAGCCTTGCGCCCCAGGTTCTCGCGTCGCGTGAACGGCGCATTCAGGACCTGCAGACATCGCTCGAGTCGACGGAGTCCTTCATGCGGTCCATGGCCAAGCTGTCCGAGGGGCTCATGAATGGCCAGCAGCCGGATCCGGAGCAGATGAACGAACTCATGAAGGCCCAGCAGGACTTCGTGGCCGCGGCACAGAAGCGCGCCAAGCAGGCTGCGGCGGCGCAGCGCGACGAGGTGGACGCGATGGCGAACGCGCTTCCTGCCCCCGCCGCGGGCATGCTGCGGCGCGCGATTTCGGCGCAGCAGTACCCCGAAGTCTTCCGACCGATGCAGCGGACGGACAGCATGATCGAGCGCGTGATGTCGTTGCCGGATCTTTCCGTGAAGCAGATCGCCGCGCTTGACGCCGAGGTGGACGCGTTCCGAGTGAAGTCGGACGCGGTGGCCGAGCGTGCCATCGCAAGCATCACCGAGGCGGACAAGGCGCAGTCGGACATCGTGTCGGGAGCGGGCGATCCTTCGGACGGTCAGGCAGCGATGGCCAAGTTCGCGCGGATGAAGGCGAGCGAGATGAACGCCGCCGATCTGGACTACGACCGCAGCGAACTTTC
>VGYX01000017.1 GCA_016872835.1 Planctomycetota bacterium
AGCACCTACGACTTCTCGGGGTGCGCGGTGGGCGCGAGCGTCGCGGCAAGCCTCGATCGCCTGCGGACAACCCATGTCGACTGCGTCTGGGTGCACTCCGACGGGACGGATCTGGCGATCCTCCGCGACGGGAGCGCGCTGCAAGCGCTGGCGGGCGCGCGCGAGCGTGGACAGGTGCGCGCGATCGGATTCTCGCCAAAGACCCTGGAAGGCGCGATGGCTGCGTTGGACGACGCGCGCGTGGATGCGCTGATGCTGGAATTTCATCCGCGCGAGACATCGATGTTGCCAGCCGTGCGGCGCGCTGGCGCCGAGGGCCGCGCGGTGTTCGTGAAGAAGCCGCTCGCCAGCGGTCACCTGTCCCCAGCCGAGGCGATCCCGTGGATCCTGCAGCACCCCGAAGTCACCTGCGTGGTGGTCGGGGGCCTGAACGCGGATCGGCTCAGGGCGACTGCGGCTTTGGCGCAGGCGTAGGCGTGGGCGAGGCGTCGGGTGCCGGATTGCCTGGCGCCGGCTTTGGCGGTGCCGCTGCTGGCGTCGATGCAGGCGTGGCGGAGGCATCGCCGGTCTTGGGCGGAATCCGCAGCGACTGGCCGACCTTCAACGCACCCGGGTCGGAACCGATCGCATCCTTGTTGGCGTCATAGATGCGCTTCCACAACTTGCTGTCGCCGTAGACCTTCGTGGCGATCGAGCTCAGCGTGTCACCGCTTTGCACGGTGTAGGCGCCGGGAGTCGCGGCAGGTGCGCGCACGGGTGCCGTCGCCTTGCTGGCACCAGCAGGTTGCTTCCAATCCGGAACCTTGAGCACCTGCCCGATCTTCAGACGCGACGGATCGAGACTGGATTGGGCCTGCTGCAACTGCTCCCAACCGCGCTCGCTGCCAGTGAGATCACGCCAGATGCTCACGATGCTGTCGCCTTCCTTCACGGTGTAGGTCTCGACGCGCGGCGTGGACATGGGGGCAGGCGACTGCACCGTGGGAACGGCCGGTGCTGGACTGGCCGCAGCACCTGATGGGGCCGGCAGCGGCGGAGGCGCTGAAACGCTGGACGCAGGCTTGGTTGGAGCCGCCGGCGCGGAAACCGCCGTGGCGGGCGCTGGAGTCGCAGGAGCAGGCTGCGTGTTGGAAGGTGCCGGAGCTGGGGCGGTCGCGGCGGCGGTACTGGTGTTGGCCGGTTCGAAACCTGGAAGTTCGGACGGCAGCGACTTCATGGGTTCCGCCGCAGGCGAGAAACCTGGCACCGCAGCGCCGTTGTTCGCCGGCGCAACGGCGGCCGTCGACGCCGGAGCGGCGGGCGCGTTCAGCGCGGGCGATGGCGCGAAGCCGGCGGGCACGCTTCCCGGCAGTTCGCCGCCCACCTTGGCGCCTGGCGTGCTCAGTCGATCTCGCTCGGAGGGTGCGGGCTGCGCCTTCACGCTCTTGGCGGACGAACCTGCGGTCGGCTTCGAGGGCGCGAGCAGCGCGTAGTACATGCCGGCGGCGGTGAATGCGAGCACTCCGACGGCGAGCAGCATCTTCAAGGGCTTGTTCATGGCGGGTCTCCCCTCGGTGTCAGGCGGGAAGCGCGGCCGCGACGGCCTCGCTGGGACGATCGGATGCGGTCGGATCCGCTCGACGGGTATAGACCAGCGTCGCGGCGACCGCCACGCTGGAGAAGGTGCCCGCGATCAGGCCGACCAGGAAGGTGAAGGCGAACGGACGGATACCTGTGCCGCCAAGCGCGTACAGGATCACTGCGGTCGCGATCGAGCTGCCGCCCGTCAGCACGGTTCGGCTGAAGGTCTGGTTGATGCTGGCGTTGACCACCGCGCGGGTGATGAACGGCGCCTTGCCACGGTTCTCGCGGATGCGGTCCATGATCACGACCGTGTCGTTCAGCGAGTAGCCCACGATCGTCAGCAGACCCGCGATGACGTTCAGGTCGATGCGGAAGTCCGAGACGAGCATCGCGGAGCCCCAGCCGGTACGCGCGATCGCGCCGCTGTACGCCAGCAGACCGATGCACACGATCAGGTTGAAGATCAGCGCGACCACCGTGCTGGTGGAGAATCGCAGCGAACCGAATCGCAACCAGATGTAGCCCAGCATCAGCACCAGGCTGAGGACCACCGCCACGATCGCGTTGGCGACCAGGCTGCGGGCGACCGCGGGACTGAAGCTGCTCACCTGATCCAGCGAGCTCCCCTGCCCAAGCGCCGTCTGCACGAGCTTCCACTCAGGGGCCGCCAGCGTGGACTCCCACACGGACATGTCGACCTTGATGGAGTTCACGGCAGGGTCGCTGACGAGCACCACCATGCTGCGGAACGCCTCGGTTCCGTCGGCGGCCTTCACGGCGTCGAGCCCGACGACCTCCACGTCGCGGCCAGCCTGTGCGGCGAAGTCCGGCTGGTTGCGCAGGCGGACCATCCGACGCATGAGCGCCTCGGCGGAGATCGGAGGGTCGATGCCCTCGAGCACCACCGCCACGCCGCCGCGGAACGACCCGACAGGTCGCGTGACCGCCGGACGGCCGATGTTGTCGCCGAGCCGATCGCGCTCAAGCGCGAAGGTGTAGTTCGCGTGCGACGCGTCCTTCGAGCCGACGAACACCGAGGGCAGTTGCGCCTCAAGCTCGTTGGCGAACTCGCGGACGACGGCGTTGGTCGCGGTGCTTGTGATGCGGCTCTCGTCCACATCGCTGCCTGCAGGGTTCGCCAGCTTGATCTGGAAGCTGCTCGCGCGGAAGTCCTGCGTCTGCGCGCCAACCGTGAGCACCGACGCGCTACGCAACTCCGCGAGGATCGGATCCGACGCGTTCGCCGCACCGACGGACTGCACGCGCTTCTCGACCTCTTCGCGCGACAGCAGCACACGCCCATCCGGCCCCGCGGTCTCGCCGCCCTTCGCGGGCCGAGTCGTCATGGTCAGCGCCACGCCGCCGCGGAACTCCGTGTCGAAGATCTCGCCGCCCTTGCGAACGATGCCGAGCGAGCAGACCACCGCGACGGCCGCGGTGAAGAGCAGGAGCGTCGGCTTCAGCCGCAGCCAGTCGACCTTCGGATGCAGCGCGCGCGCCACACCCGGCGCGATCACCGGAAGCATGGGCAGCGATCGCCGGTTCATCGGGCCGGTCCACACGCTCAGCAGCACGCGCGTGACCCAGAGGCCCGAGATGAACGTGGCGAACACGCCGATCGCCATCGTGACGCCGAAACCCTTCACTTCGGTGCCCGCGAAGAGCACCAGCACCAGGCAGACGATCAGGTTGGTGATGTTGCCGTCGAAGATGGCGCTGAAGGCGCGCGCGAAGCCGATGCGGATCGCGTTTCGCAGGTTCTCGCCGTTGTTGACCAGTTCCTCGCGGATGCGCTCGTAGATGAGAACGTTCGCGTCGACCGCCATGGCCACGCTGAGCGCGATGCCCGCGAGACCGGGCAGCGTGAAGGTGGCGTCCATGAACGCCATCACGCCGAAGATCACGAGCGCGTTGACGATCAGCGAGATGTCCGCGAGGACGCCGGCGACGAGGTAGTAGATGAACATCATCAGCATGGTCACGCCGATGGAGAGCAGCACGGCCTGCAGACCGCGAGCGAGGTTGTCCGAACCCAGCGACGGCCCGAGCACGCTCACGCTCACGGGCTCGGGGCTCAGCTGGCCTTCGAGTGCGCCCGCCGAGAGCACGCGGATCAGGTAGCGGACCTCGTCCTCGTCGAAACTGCCGGTGATCTGGCCGGAACCGCCGATGCGGCTCTGCAGGTTGGGCGCGGTGTAGACCTGACCGTCGAGCACGATGGCCATGGGCTTGCCGACGTTCGGTCCGGTGAGGCGCGCCATCTCCTGACCACCGGCCGGATCCAGCGCGAAGGTGACGCTGGTGCGGCCAAGGTCGTCGATGCCGCGTGAGGCGCGCTGGATCGACCAGGCGCGCCCGGTGGAATGGGTCAGGCTGCGCTCCGGCGTGGTGTAGAGCAGCACGAACACGCGGCCGTCGGCGAGACCGCCGACCATGTCGCGCGCCGCGAAGAAGCTTGCCGGATCCTGCTCGAGCGCCGCACGCTGCGCCGGCGTGTCAGCCCACTGCTTCAGATCGTTGATCGGGAACCACGCGGCGACCGGGCTCTGGCCAGGCACCGCGCCGCGCTTGGCCAGTTCCTCGCGCATCTGCTGCGGATTCACGCCTTCGGGCGCGCGATCGCTCACCGCGATGCGGAACTCCAGCACGCCTGCGCCGCGGAAGAGTCGCTTCAGATCCTCCGGATCATCCAGGCTGGTGCGCAGCGACTCGTACTCGTTCCACGAGGCGATCACCTTGTCCAGCTCCGCAGCCGCCGCGGGATATTCGGATCGCAGCGAGTCCAGCGCGCGCTGACGCGGGCTGGCACCCTTGGCGACGACTCCATCCGCACCCTTCTTCGGCTTGCCGGTGGCAGGGTCACGCTCGAGCTGCGGGCTCGCGTCCAGATTCAGGATCGCCGTCACGCGCGACTCGCTCACGCCACGCGAGGCCACGCTGTCGCGCAGGCGCTCGAACTCCAGCTCCGCCTTGGCCACGGCGTCCTCGGCGCTCGCCACATCCGCGCCGCCCGCCGCGGCCAGCCGCGCCTTCGCCTCGGACAGGTTCCGGAAGGCGTCCTGCAGCTCAGCCATGCGAGCCTGGAACCCTGCGTCTGAACCACCGAATCGCGCCGCCGCCTCGCCGCCCGAGAGCGCCCGCTCGAGTTCCCCCACGTCGATGCGGGTGCGCTTCACCAGCGCGGCCAGCGTCTCGCGGAAGGTCGCCTGCTTCGCCTGCACCTCGGGGCTGGGCAACGGCATGACCACCTCGATGCGATCGCGCCCCTGCGGCGCAAAGCTGATGTCCAGCACGCCCGAGGGATTCACGCGCTGCTTCAGCACCTCGATGACCTGCTTGAGCACCTGCTCGCTGCTGGCGTCAGGGGGCAACTTGACCGAGTAGGTCAGGCTCACGCCACCGCGCAGATCCTTGCCGAGGCGCAGCGTGTCCTTGGGTGGCCAGACCATCCAGAAGAGCAGACCGGCGAGAGCGAGGACGAACAGGACATGCAGACCGGGGCGCTTCATGATTCGTGTGTTCCGAGGTTTCGTCTGAACGTGTTCGGCACGCTCACGCAGTTTCCGCGGGCGTTTCGGAGGTGGCGACTGGATCCGCAGACTTCACGACCGCCGCGATGGCGTCACGCGTGAAGGTCAGGCGCACGTCGCGGCCCTCCTCCACCTTCAGGACGACCACATCGGGCTTGACCTCGGCCACGTAGCCGATCATCCCGCCGGTGGTCACCACGCGATCGTGCTTCTTGAGTCCACCCAGCAGCTTCTCCTTCTGCTTGCGCTGCTTGCGCGCGCTGAAGGCGCTCAGCGCCACCATGCCCAACAGCACAGGAATGAAGACCCAGAACATCTCGGCACCGGGCGCCGACTGCGGCGCGGCCTTGCCCGCGGGCGCTGCCTGCGTGGCGCTGGTCAGCGCGGGGGTTGCGGGAGTTCCAGCAAGCGAGGGGCCGTCCTGAGAGGCGATCATTCCGATTCTCCAGAGGTTTCGCCCGGCGCCGCCGAAAGGCAGGGCCAGGCTTGTGCGAGCGAAGACCACCTATTGCAACCGATCGCCCGCCGAATGTCCAGCATGAGCCTTTGGTAGAGCCGGACGTTGTGCAGGCTGACCAGCGTGGGACCCAGCATTTCCCCGGCCTGAAACAGGTGTCTCAGGTAGGCACGGCTGAAACCACCGGCGCAGGTCTCGCAATCGCAGCCGGCCTCGATCGGCTCGGAATCGTCGGCGAAACGCGCGTTCCGAAGCCGCAGGGTGCCCGCCCGGGTGAAGGCGAGCGCGTTGCGTCCGTTCCGCGTGGGAAGCACGCAGTCGAACATGTCCACGCCGGCCGCGACCGCAATCGCGATGTCGCGCGGATAGCCCACGCCCATCAGGTACCGGGGACGATCGTCGGGCAAGAGCGGTGCCGTGTGCCGCACGATCTCGGCGATGCGCTCGGGACTCTCACCCACCGCCACGCCGCCGATCGCGTACCCGGGCAACTCCATGGCGCAGGTGCGCTCCGCGCTCTCCCGGCGCAGCACAAGGTCCGTACCCCCCTGCACGATGCCGAACAACGCCTGCGCATCGGGACGCCCGTGCGCCCGCTTGCACCGTGCGAGCCAGTCCACGCTTCGCAGCATCGCCTGTCGCACCCTCGACGCGGGCACGTCGGGGCCCGCTGGCGGACAGTCGTCGAATGCCATGATGATGTCGGCGCCGATCTCGTTCTGGGCGCGAATGCTGACTTCCGGCGTGAGCCGCACGCGCGAACCGTCGACGAAGGACTGGAACGTCACGCCGTCGTCGTCGAGCGTGCGCAGATCGGCCAGGCTGAAGGCCTGAAAGCCGCCCGAGTCGGTGAGGATCGGTCCGTCCCAGCGCATGAACGCGTGCGAGGATCCGAAGCGCGCGATCCTCTCGGTGCCCGGGCGCAGCATGCAGTGCAGCGTGTTGTTCAGGATGCACTGGCTGCCCGTGCTCCGCACCTGCGCCGGCGTGAGCCCCTTCATGGCGGCCGCCGTCGCGACCGGCATGAACGCAGGCGTGTCGAAGGTGCCGTGCGGCGTGTGGATCCGACCGAGACGTGCGTGATGCTCGCTGGATCGGGCCAGGATCTCCAGACGGACCGCCATGGTCAGCGCCGGCTCGCCTCACGCAAGGCCTGACGCTCCGCAGCGCTCAGACTGTGCAGTCCTTGGCGCTGGATCTTGTCGAGGATCCTGTCGATCTCGGCGGTGTCCATGCCGCGACGACGCGCGCTTCGAACCCTGCGCGAGCGACTGGTGGGATCGAAGGTGCCCATCCAGTCGAAGAGCGCGTGCAGCGTGTGCGGGTGTCGGATCAGCCAGAAGCCCGCGATGGCGCCGCCGAGGTGCGCCGCCTCGCCGCCGGCGTTGTCACCTCCGACGAAGAGGGTGAGCAGCGCCAGGGCCACCAGCGTGTACGCGAGATTCCGCAGCGGCATCGGGATGATCATGAAGACCAGAACCTCGGCCATCGGCGCCAGGAATGCCGCCGCCATGATCACGCCGAACACGCCGGCGCTCGCACCGACCAGCGGCGTGGTCGGCGCGTTTGGAAGCAAAAAGGGCACGGACTGTCCCGGCAAGGTCACCTTCGACCCGAGGAAATTCAGCAGCAGGTACATCGCCGCGCCGCAGATGCCGCAGAGCAGGTAGAAGGCGGCGTATCGCTTGCCGCCAAGGTAGCGCTCCACCACCGGGCCGAAGAACCACAGTCCCATCATGTTGAAGATCAGATGGGTCAGGTTCGCGTGCAGGAACTGGAAGCCCACGAAGCGCCAGAGTTCCGGGAACGTCGTGCCTGCGCCGCTGTCACCGAAGAGCGCGGTGCTGGTGCTGAAGTGGAGCCATGTCTTCAGCGGAGAACTCGGGATGAAATACGCGAACCCGGCGGGCTTGCCCTCGCGCGACAGCACCTGCACCCGGGCGCTGCCCCCTTGGTCGAGCGCGCCCACCTTGCCGGCGGCGCGCACGGCAGCCTCGGCGAACGCCGGGGGAAATTCGCGGTTCGCCTGAGCCAGCGACAACGGCTCTCCGAACGGTTCGTAGAGCTTCACCTCCGCCGCGGGGATTGCGCCCCCGTCGAGATCACAGCGCCCGATCAGGATGCCAGTCCGTGACAGGCCAAGGAACCCGTCCAGCGCGAAGATCGCGATGCAGAGGCCGATGATCCAACCGTTGATGGACCATCGTCCGCCGCTGCGCGGAGCCTGCTTCCGGTTCCAGTCACGATCCTCGAAACCCATCGTTCGAGCCTAGCGGATCGGGCCTTCGCCCTCACGACGGCGCCGCGTGGCCGACTTGAGCCGCCGACGCTCCCTGAAGCTCAGGCTTCCCATCCCTGAACGATTGATCTTCTGAAGAATCCGGTCGAGCTCCGCGTGGTCATTGGCGTCGCTCGTCTTGCGCCTCGACTCGACCTCAGGCGCCCCATGAAACCCGTCGGAGTCCGACACACGGACCAGCGTCTCGCGCGCGGCGCTCCACAAAAGCAGCGACGCGAACGTGAGCGCCCATGTCCCGAGTGCGAGGCCCGCGACCAGCATGGCAACCGAACACGCGGTGCCCACGCGTGCGGCGCGGACCAATCCGACGGACCAGCCGTCGGCAGCGATCCAACACGCCGCCAGTGCGCGCCCGGCCGCCAGCGGGAATGCGGGCACCAGATTCAGCACCACCATCACCACCACCGTCCATTGGAAGAGGAACAGCGTTTCCGTGAGCAGCCCCGCCTCGGCGAGCGAGAGCCGAGCGAATCCATCCCAGGTCCACGGCGCGGGAATCGCCGTGCCCCAGACATCACCACGCAGCGCGTAGAGCGCCCCGCCGACCAGCGCGCCGACGACACCGATCGCCATCACGCCCGCCAGTTCGCTCCGCGCGCTCGCCGGCCCGCGATCCGACGGCGCCGGTCCTGCAAGCCCGCCCAGCGGCCACAACAGCCATTCATCGAGATCCCAGCCGCCGCGGCGCATGGCCCAACAGCGCGCGGCCTCGTGAATCAGCGAAAGCGCCAGAAACGAGCCAAGCACCACAAGCGTGGGTCCGAAGCCGAGCACACGCCCGCTGCCGGGAAGGCTTGAACGCAGGCATTCGACGGCGATCAGGAGGAGGAATGCTCCATGGACACGGATCGCCACCGATCCCAGACGGAGCAGCGGCAACGACCATGTCAGCGGCGACTCGAAGCGCGGACCCGACGCGCGAAAGTCGCCCGCGAACCCCCGTGGCTCGAGTGGTTCCGAAGACCAGGTCACGCCCGCACCGCCTGCCACAGGGCGAACGCCGCGATGCTCTTGCCGTCCTCGATCGTGCCATCGGCGATCATGCGGGCGATAGCGTCGGGCGCGTGCGTCTCGACCTCGATGCGCTCACCCGGCTGCAGATTGCGCGGGACCGCTTTCAAGTCCCTCGCCACGAAGGCATGCATGCACTCGTCGGCAAATCCGGGACTCGTGAGGTACTGGCCGATCTCCGCGAGGTGCCCGGCGCAGAATCCGGTCTCCTCCTCCAGTTCCCGAGCGGCGGCGGCCAGCGGCGCCTCGCCCGGCTCGAGCTTGCCCGCGCAGAATTCAACGAGCCACCGCTGCACGCTCACGCGCCAGTTGCGGATCATGACCAACCGGCCGTCGGCGAGTTCGGGCACCACGGTCACCGCGCCCGGATGCCGCACGATGTTCCGGCACATCACGATACCGGAGGGATCGGTCCACTCGACGCGGTCCACGCTGAACACATCGCCCTGCAGGATCCGGGTCGCTTGCATGCTTCGCCTCGTCGGGGATGATACGAGCATGCCCGAGCAGCCCCCTGCGGCCATCCGTGTGCGCGACCTTCACAAGTCCTTCGGCGCGCTGAAGGCGCTGCGAGGCGTGACGCTCTCGTTCCCACGCGGCCAGACCACCGTCGTGCTCGGACCGAGCGGCTGCGGCAAGAGCGTGCTGCTCAAGCACCTCGTGGCGCTGGAGCGCCCGCGCAAGGGCGAGGTGTGGTTCGACGACCAGCGCATCGACCAGCTGCGAGAGTGTGATCTCGGGTCTGTGCGCCGACGGATCGGATTCCTGTTCCAGCAGGGTGCGCTGTTTGACTCGCTGACGGTGAGTGACAACGTCGGGTTCCCGCTGGTCGAGCACGGGATCGGATCCACGGCGGACCGCGAGCAGCGCGTGCGCCGGGTGCTGCGCATGGTGGGACTGGAGGAGAAGTACCGACAGATGCCGGGGGACCTCTCCGGCGGCCAGCGCAAGCGCGTCGCCCTTGCGCGTGCCATCGTGCTGGATCCCGAGGTGGTGCTGTACGACGAGCCGACCACCGGCCTCGACCCGATCACGAGCGACGTGATCAACGAACTGATCCTGAAACTCGCCGACGAGCTCGGCATCACGAGCATCGTGGTGACGCATGACCTTGCGAGCGCCTTCAAGGTCGCCGACCACATGGTCATGATGCACGAGGGCAAGGTGAAGCTGGAGGGCGCGCCGGAACCGTTCCGCGCCTCGGAGGACCCGATCGTGAGCCGCTTTCTCAAGGGCGAGGCCAATCCCGAGGAACTCGCGGAGATCGAGCGCGTTCAGGCCCAACCGCGTGCCATTCGTTCCGCGTAGATTCAGGCGCCATGCGACACTCGACCCAAGACCTGATGGTCGGCCTCTGCTCGATCGGCGCGCTCGTCGGCCTGTCGGTGCTGCTGCTGCGCTTCGGCGAGCTGAGTCCCTTGCTCGAGTCGGACTACGCCGTCACGCTGCGCGCCAATGCCGCCATGGGACTGCGCGGCGGCAGTCAGGTGCTGCTTGAGGGCGTGCCAGTCGGCGAGGTGAAGCAAATCTCGCTGGACCTGCAGGGATCGAAGCCGGTGGTGATCGTGCTCTCGCTCAGGGATCCCGTGCCAGCCTCGGTGCGTCCAACCATCAGCAGCGGATTGCTGGGCGGCGGCGCGAAGATCGACCTCCGCATTCCCGAAGGCGCACCGACCACGCCGATCGACCCGACACGTCCGCCGACGATCGAGGTCCGTTTCACCACGATGGTCGATCAGCTCGAGTCCATCATCGCGAAGGTCAGCGAGGGTGACGGGACTATCGGCCGACTCCTGAACGATCCGCACCTCTACGAGGACATGCGCGAGGCCGCCGAGCGCCTGACCATCACGCTGCGCGATCTTCAGGCGATGGTGCGGAAAGTGAAAGAAGAAGGCCTGGAACTGAAGTTCTAGGCCTTCCTTGGATTCCAGCTTGTCGGCCCACCGGGCCGGGGATCACTCGACGACGAGCAGCTCGACGCGGCGACTCTGGGCCTTGGTCTTCTCGGGGCGATCCGGGCCATAGCTCGAGAGGCTGATGGTCTTGGCGTCCACGCCCTTCGAGATCAGGAACTCACGGACCTCGAACGCGCGGTCGAAGCCAAGGTGGTAGTTGCTCTTGTAGTTCGACTTCTTGATCGGATCGGTGTCGGTGAAGCCGGCCACGCGGATCGCCTTGCCCGAGTACTTCTCCTTCAGCACCGACGCAACCTTCGTGAGCGTCTTCTTTGCGCTGTCCTTCAACGTGGCCTTGCCGCTGTCGAAGAGCACGTCGCCCTCGAGGGTGACGCGCACGCCTTCGCTGTCGCGCTTCACCGTGGCGCCCTCGCCGGCGTCCTCGAAGCCCGTCTCACCCTTTGCGGCGGTCTTGCCCGCGTCGCCGGCGCGCGCATCGGCCGCCGCACGCTCACGCTCCGACGCCTCGAGCGCCGCATTCTTCTGGTCAAGATCCGCGCGCAACTTCTCGTTCTCCGACTGCAGCGAGGCCGCATCCGGCTGGCTCTTGCAGCCCGTGAGCGCAATGGCGAGACCGATGGTGGCGATGGCAAGCAAGCGATGGGACATGATTTCTTCTCTTTCGGCGTGTGGGGCGTGGAGGTCGGGCCGCGGCGTTCGCAGCCGTGGGTACTGCACGACAAAGCGAGTCGATTGTCAAGCGGCGGGCGGCGAGGGCATGAACAGGGCGCGTGCCAAGGGAACGACCCAGGGCCGACCCAGGAACGCGATGGCCACCGCGAGCGCAAGGTGCGGTCCATACGGCATTTCCCGCGTCGCGCCGCCGCGCATGCGTGCGAGGGCACCACGCAGGCCGACCCACCCCAGCGCCACGAACGGCGCAATCAGGTACGCCAGAAGCGCGTCACGCCATCCGATCACGGCGCCCGCAGCGGCCATCAGGTGCACATCTCCAAGCCCCATCGCTTCGCGCCCGAAGCCGAGCGTGCCGAGAATCCGCGTGAGCCAGATCGAGCCGCCTCCAACCAGCATGCCGACGCCAGCCGCTCCCAACGCGCCCAGCGGACCCGGAAGTGCCTCCGCGCGCACCAGCACGAGCGCCAGACCCGCGCCGGCGAGTGGAATCAGGAGGAAGGGCGTCTCGCGCAGCACCTCACGCCGGGCCTCCGCGGGCAGCGGTTCGCGATCCGGCTCGATGGAGGCGAAACTGCGCGGCAACAGGCCCGACCAGAGCAGCGCGCATGCGACGGCGGTGCCGAGCAGTCCGCCGAGACCCGCGATCTGCCACGCCACTGGAAGCGTTCCCGTGGGCCAACCGGCAGGCACGGCAAGATCGGTCCGTGCGCCCTGTACCAACGCCGCGACCAGCGCCACCGTCAAGGCAAGACCGGTGATGCCGATCGGGATATAGCCGGTGGCGGCATCGATGAGCGACGCCGCGATGAGACAACCCCACAGCACCAGCAAGGCAAGGAGCATCGGTGCGGCGCCCCACGCGCCGAGGCGGGCCCACCATGCGAACTCGGCTTCGCCCGGAAGGAGCCCTCCGAACAGCAGCACGACCGTGCCGGCGAAGAGAATGCCGACGGCGAACTCGACCCAGACGTGTTCCGATCCGATGCACACGCCGCAGGTGCGGCATCGGCCCCGCAGCGCGATCCACGAGAGGATCGGGATGTTCTCCCACCAGGCGAGCGAACGACCGCAGGTGGTGCATCGGCTTGCGGGCGCGATGAGACCTTGCCCCAACGGCCAGCGGCTGGCGACCACGTTCACGAAGCTTCCGACGCTCGCGCCCAGCGCGAAGAAGAACGCCGCCTGCAGCATGGTTGGCACCAGGATGACGAGCCTGTCGGGGAGCGCGGCGAGCATCGCGTGCGTCAGTTCCGATCGCCACCTTGCAGCGCGTCCAGACCCATCTGCTCGATGCGGCGCTCGGCGTCCTCAAGGATCGACCTGCAGCGAGTCACCAACGACCGGCCGCGCTCGAAAGCCTTCAGACTGTCCTCCAGCGAGACCTGCCCCTGCTCCATGCGGTCCACGAGCGTCTCGAGTTCCCGCATCGCGGCCTCGAAGTTCGGCGCCTCGTCAGCGTTGTTCGCGGCCTGTTGCTCGGCGGACTTGCGTGCCATGGACCGGAATCTACCCGCCCCGCTCCACACGCGAGCGCACGGTTCCGCGTTCAAGGCGCGTCGTGATCCGTGCGCCATCGGCGAGCGTGGAGGCGTCGCGCACGGGCCGTCCCTCGTCGTCCAGCGTGATCGAATAGCCTCGTGCGAGCGTGCGCTCGGGTGCCACCGCTTCCAGACGCGCCGCCAGCGCACGAAGGGCGTCCGCCCGACCCTTGATCGAGCCGCGCAGCGAAAGATCGAGGCGATGCGAGAGGTTCGCCGCGCGGGCGCGCCCCACGGCCACCGCCTGTCGCGGCGCCTGCGCCTGCAGACGGGATTCCAGCGTGCGGACCCGCTCGAGCACCGAGGCCACGAAGCGACTCGACACGTGTCCCATCCGAAGCAGTGCACGCGCCAGACGCTCCGAGGGTCGCCCCAGCATCGCGCGGGGGTCGCGCAGACACGCGCGCGTGGCGAGCCCACGAACATGCTGCGACCGCACCTGGATGCCCTGACGCACCAGCGCGCGCAGCCGCGACCCGACCGCGTCGAGCTGTGTGAGGAGTTCCTGCCGCTCGGGAATCACCGCGACCATCGCCTGCGTGGGCGTGCTGGCCCGCAGGTCCGCCACCAGTTCGATCACGCTCACGTCCGACTCATGCCCGATCGCCGCGACCAGCGGCAGTTGACTTCGGAACGCCGCATCCGCCACCACGCGCTCGTTGAAGGGCTGCAGATCCTCGCGGCTTCCGCCACCGCGCGTGACCACGAGCACATCCACGCCCAGTCGATCGGCGTTCGCGTTCACCGCATCGATCGCGCGCGCCACGTCCTCGGCCGCGCCCGCGCCCTGCACCGCGACGTGCACCACGCGAAGAGGCACGGAGGGCAGGCGATTCCCGGAGATCTTCAGGCAATCAGCCAGCGCCGCGCTGCCTGAGGCGGTGACGATGGCCACCCCGCGCGGCACGAGCGGAAGCGGGCGCTTGCGCGCCTCGTCGAAATACCCGAGGCCGCGGAGTTCGATGCACAGTGCGCGGAATCGAGCTTCGAGATCGCCCTCGCCCACCAGCGAGACGCGATCCACCACGAGGCGCAGTCGGCCTCCACTCGCCCAGAAGTCGAAGCGCCCCTCGACCACCATCCGCTTGCCGACCACGGGTTGCGCCTCGCTGCGGCCGAGCGCACTGAGCCACATGATGCAGTCAATCACGGCGTCCGCGGCCGGATCCTTCAGCGTGAAGAAGCACGCCTTCTTGGTGGCGACCGACCCGATCTCCCCCTCCACGCGCACGCGTCCGATCGCGAAGACCGAATCGCGGACCGCGGCCGCCGCCTGCGACACCGTGAGGGCGGCGGGTTCGGGCGCCGCCTCCTCCTGGGGCGAGACGGGCGAGGCTGGCGCGTCGAAGAGTCCACCCGCGGCCATCGCTGGATCGAAGGGCTTGCGTGCCACGCGCGCATCGTACGATCGCCCACGTGGAGGCTGGAACCGTCGACGCACGCACCCCGCTGACCGCCGTGACCGGCGTCGGATCTCGTGCCGTCGAGCGACTCGGTCATCTCGGCATCCGCACGGCCGGCGATCTCGTTCGCCACCTGCCGATGCGACATGAGCGGCGACTGGCCGAGCGAACCATCGCCGAGACGATCGCCGCCACGACCGAGGACACGGTGAACGTGCGCCTTCGCGGTGAGGTCGCACGCGTGCGGACGCGACCCGGCCCGCGTGCCCTGATCGAGGCGACGCTTGACGACGGCACGGCCACCGCACGACTGGTCTGGTTCAACGCGCCGTGGATGCGCGGCAAGATCCATCCGGGCGAGCGTGGCGTGGCGGAGGGCCGCGCACGCATGCGTCAGGGTTATCTGGAGATCGGAAACGCGCGCTGGACGCAGGAGGCGCGCGCCGGCGAGGTCGCAGCGGGCGTCGACGATCTCAGGCCAATCTATCCGGCAAGTGAGGAGATCGGCTCGGCCGAGATCGAGATGGTGGTGGCGCGCGTGCTCGAGGGCGTGTGCGCCGGCATGGAGGACCCGCTCCCGGAGTCGTATCGGCGGGAGCGTGATCTGATGCCGCTGGCCGCGGCATGGCGCGCCATGCATCGGCCCGCGGACGCCGAGGAACTCGCGCGCGCGCGGCGCCGGCTCGCCTTCGACGAACTGCTGCTGCTGCAACTGGGCGTGATGATGCGACGCGCGCAACTGCGCAGCCGCACGCGTGCCGTGCCGCTGCCTGTCGATGCCGCGATCGATGCGCACATCCGCTCCCGCATTCCCTTTCGCCTCACGAGCGAGCAGGACCGCGTGGTCGCCGAGATCGCGGCCGATCTTGGCCAGGCACACGCGATGAATCGCCTGCTTCAGGGCGACGTCGGCAGCGGCAAGACGGCCGTCGCCGCCTACGCCATGCTGCTCGCGGTGGCCCACGGCCATCAGGCTGCGCTGGTGGCGCCCACCGAGATCCTCGCGGAGCAGCACCATCGCGTGCTGGCGCGCATGCTGGAGGGGAGCGAGGTCTCCCTGCGACTGCTGACGGGCTCGACCCCCGAATCGGATCGCGCGGCCTGCGTGGCGGGACTCGCGCGCGGTTCCATCCATCTGGTGGTGGGCACGCATGCGCTGCTGGAGGGAGGCGTGGCGTTCCGGAGTCTCGCGGTGGCGGTCGTGGACGAGCAGCATCGGTTTGGCGTACGCCAGCGAGCGGCGATCCGCCAGAAGGGTCAGGGCGAGACGCCGCTGATTCCCCACACCCTGGTGATGACGGCCACGCCGATCCCGCGCACGCTCGCCATCACCCTGTACGGCGATCTTGATCTGAGCACGCTTCGCGGCAAGCCGCCCGGTCGCAAGCCGGCCGTCACCCGCGTGGTGGATCCCGGAAAGGCTCCGGAGGTCTACAGCTATCTGCGCAGCCGCCTGAATCGTGGCGAGCAGGCCTACGTGGTGGTGCCAGCCGTCGAGGAATCCGAAACTGGCCTGAAGGATGTCACGTCGCATGTGCGCTTCCTGTCCGAGGGCCCGTTCAAGGGACTCACGATCGCCAGCGTGCACGGGCGGATGGATCGGGAGGAGCGCGAGGCGCAGATGGAGCGATTCCGCGGCGGCGGCGCAAGCGTGCTGGTCGCGACCACGGTGATCGAGGTCGGCGTGGACGTGCCCAACGCCACGCTGATGGTCGTGGAGCACGCGGAGCGATTCGGCCTTGCGCAGTTGCACCAGTTGCGCGGACGCATCGGGCGCGGCGAGGGCGCGAGCCTCTGCGTGTTCATCGGCGAAGCGGCCACGCCGGACGCCACCGAACGACTCGCGGCCATCGCCTCCAGCGACAATGGCTTCGACATCGCCGAGAGCGACCTGCGGCTTCGCGGTCCAGGCGAGGTCTTCGGCGCGCGGCAGTCCGGTCTCGCACCCTTCCGCGTGGCGGATCTCTCGACCGACGCCGATCTTCTTCGCCTCGCACGCGCCGATGCGCAGGGCTGGATCGACCGTGATCCCGACCTTCGGGCCGCCGAGTCCGCACTGCTGCGCCGCAAATTGATGGCGCTGCACGGTCAGGCGCTTGGACTGGCGGACGTGGGCTGAGCGCCACGTGTGGAGCGGCTACGATTACCGCTGCCATGACACACGCGCTTCGAATGCAGGACCTGCGTTTCCGACGCCCCCACGGCTTCGGTCTTCACGTGCCAAGTCTTGAGATCGCCGCCGGCGAGATGGTGCTGCTGGCTGGAGGCTCCGGTGCAGGCAAGAGCACGCTGTTGTGGCTGGTCGCCGGCCTGCTGCGTGCCGATGGTGGCACCATCGAGGTCGCTGGACAGCGCATCGACGCGATGCGTGAATCCGATCGCGATCGGGTGCGCGCACGCCACATCGGGCTCGTCTTCCAGACGCATCAGCTGCTGCCGGACTTCACCGCCGAGCAGAACGTGGCGTTGGCGCTGATGGCCTCCGGGGAGCCTGAGCGCACGCACCTCTCCCGCGCGCGGGATCTGCTGAGGGCCTTGGGCGTGGAACGCACCGGCGCGCACGTGACCGACCTGAGCGTGGGGCAGCAGCAGCGCGTGGCGGTGGCGCGCGCGATCGCCTGCCGGCCCGTGCTGGTGCTCGCGGATGAGCCGACCGCCAGCTTGGACGCCGAGAGCGGCGCGGTGGCGATGGACCTGATCCAGCGCGCCTGTCGCGAGGCCGGAGCCGCCCTGCTCTGCGCCAGCCACGACGCCGGCATGCAGGGGCGATTCCAGCGCGTCGTGGACGTGCGCACCTTCGTGCGCGAGGAGGTGGCGCGATGAACGATCTTGCCGTCGTGCTGGCGAGCCTGCGGGCGCGCCGCCTCAGCACCGCGATCACGGCCGGCAGCGTGGCCATCGCGGTGGCGCTTCTGCTCACGATGCTGAGCCTGCGCAAGTCGGGGTTCGAGGCCTTCCAGCGCGGATCGGGCAACACGCACTTGCTCGTGAGCGCCGACTCGAGTCCGCTGGTCGCCGTGCTCAACGGCGTGTTCTACGCGAATCCGCCGGCGAATCCGATCTCGTGGGAGAAGTACAACGAGATCCGCGCCAGCTTTCCCTACGAGTGGGCGATCCCCACCCAGCATGGCGACTCCTTCCGTGGCTTCCCCGTGTGCGCCACGGCGCCGGAGTTCTTCAGCAAGTTCCAGCCGGTGCGCGGCGAGCCATGGAAGCTCGCCGAGGGCCGCTATCCCGAAAAGAGTTTCGAGATCTGCATGGGATCCGCCGCAGCCGCCGGCACGGGCCTGCGACTCGGGCAGCAGGTTCGCCTGACGCACGGCGCCGGAAGCGACCACGGACACGAGCACACGGAATACCCCTACACGGTGGTGGGCATCCTGGAGCCGACCGGCAGCGCGCATGATCGCGCGGTCTTCACCGATCTGGACAGCACCTGGATCCTGCACGCGCATGATCGGCGAGAGCATGAAGGCATCGAGGGCATGACCACCGCCGCCGACCTGACCGACGCCGACCGAAAGATCACGGGCATCCTGCTGCGGCTGCCGACGCGGCCCGGCAGCGACGCGAGCGCCGCGATCCAGCAGCAGTTCGACGCGCTGCGACGCGACACCGCGATCACCGTGGCGCAGCCTGCGCAGCAGATTGATCGCCTCCGCGGCATCGTGGGCAACATCGACGGCATCTTCATCGCGCTCGGCGTGGCCGTCCTGGTCTCCAGCGGCGTCAGCATCCTGCTGGCCCTCTACAACAGCATGGCGGAGCGGCGCCGCCAGATCGCCGTGCTGCGCGCGATCGGCCTCTCGCGCGGTCGTGTGCAGGGCATGATCGTGACGGAGGCGTGCCTGATCGGTCTTGTGGGCGCGATCACGGGCGTGGCGCTGAGCATCGTGGGCGGTGCGCTTGCCGCTGCGGCACTGAAGGCGCGCATCGGTCTGGTGGTGCAGCCGGACATCGATCCGCGCGCCACGCTGATCGTGCTGGCGGGCGCGGTGCTGCTGGCGGGACTCGCCAGCGTGCTGCCGGCGATCCTGGCCTACCGCACCCCGGTGGCGGACAACCTGAGGCCGGCGGCCTGACATGAAGTGGATCTGGGCCGTTCTTGCGCTTGTGATCGTCGCCGGTGGCGTGGCAGTCTTCTGGCCGGAATCCTCGGCAGCCGTCGCACCATCGAAGCCTGCGGCCTACACCGCACCGACGAAGCCACAGGCCCCCAGCGTGGCCGCCGTGGCACCCGCGGCCCCGGCGCCTGCGAAGCCCGCACCAGTCACGGCCGCGCCGGCGACCACCCCGACGCCCACATCGGCAGCCTCGACCGCCACCGCGACCGTCGCCACGAAACCCGCCAAGGCGTCGCCGCGCGAACCCGTGCTGAAGGAAGTTCCACCAGGCGGACTCACGCTCGGCCTCGACAAGAAGATCCCCTTCGCGACCGTGACCCCCGGCGCGATCATGAAGCAGCCGGACGGTTCGCTGCTGGCCGACGGCAAGTACAAGATCGAGGGCGATGGCTCCCGCGAGAAGCCCTACCGCATCGGATGGGACTGCCTGGCAAGTGCGAACAAGACCTTCATCCCGCGCCTGAAGGAGGACCTGATGCCGCAACGCGTGGCACTGCTCGACGGCGCGTGGGTGCGCATCGACGGCTATTTCGCGCTGCCCCTCATGCTGCAGGAGAGCAGCGAGATCCTGGTCATGCTGAATCAATGGGACGGCTGCTGCATCGGCGTGCCGCCGACGCCCTATGACGCGTTGGAGGTGAAGTTGGTCGAACCGGTGAAGCCGAGCCGGCGCCACGCCTTCAACTTCGGCACCGTGCTGGGGCGTCTGCGCGTCGATCCGATGCTGGTGGAGAACTGGCTGGTGGGTCTCTACCGACTCGAGGAAGCCACCCTCACCCAGACCGGCCTCTGATCGCTCAGAAGCGCTTGTGCACCGGGCGACCCTCGGGCGACTTCATGCCAAGCATGGTGCGCATGAGTGCAAGGTCGTTCGGCACGGTGATCTTCAGGTTGCGGAACTCGCCGTCGACCACGAGGACCTTCTCGCCGAGTCGCTCGATCAGCGCCGCGTCGTCGGTCACGCCGGCAAGGTCGGCCTGCGCGTAGGCGCGACGCAGCAGTCCGATCTCGAACACCTGCGGGGTCTGCACCGCGACCAGATGTGCGCGATCGACCGTGGACTGCACGAAGCGCCCCTTGCTGGTCGCCGCCTCGGCGGATTCGCCAAGGATCAGGTCGGCGACGGCGTCCTCGGCCTCGGCACGCACCGCCTCCTCGCTGACGCGCTTGAGCGTGTCCGCCACGGCGAGACCAGGGATCACGGCGGCATGCACCTGGGCCGCCTCGAACACGCGCCCGATCAGCTCGTCGCTCGCGCCGGGGCGCGCCGCGTCATGCACCGCCACGTGCGTGGCGTCGTCCGGCACGGCGGCCAGCGCGTTCTTCACGGTTTCCCAACGCTCCACGCGACCACCGGCCACAATCTGGACGCCATGGAATCCCAGCTGCGCCCCGAAGCGATCGCGGAATGCGTCCAGATCGTCCGGAGGACCGGCCACGATGATCGAGCGCACCTCATCACGCTTGGTGAACAGCTCGACGGTGCGCAGCAGCAGCGCACGACCTCCAAGGTCCTGCCCCAGCTTGTCCATCCCGTAGCGGCGGCTGGATCCGGCGGCTGGAATGATCACGCTGACGCGAATGCTCATGACTTCTCCTTCGAGGGGCAGTAGAGCATGACGTGCTGCTCGTTGCCGTAGCGACGATGCTCAGGACCGTCGAAGCCGTCGATCCTTGGACCATCGCCCTCGATCTCCGGAAGTCGCAGCACCAGGAACGACGTCGGCTTCATCCTGGAGCGCACGCGCCGCGCCTGCGTCAGCACGCGATCCAGACCCTCGGTGGTGCGGACCATCTCGAAGGGTGGATCGAGGAAGACCACGTCGAGGGACTGGTCCACCGTGGCCAGCGCCGTCTCGCCCAGCGCGTCGGCCTTCACGGGAACGGCACAGCCGGCGAGACCGAGTTCCTCGATGTTGCCGCGCAGCAACTCGAACACGTCACGATCCTGCTCGACCAGCCAGACCTTCGACGCGCCGCGGCTTGCCGCCTCAAGACCCATGGTGCCCACGCCGGCGAAAAGGTCAAGCACATTCGCGCCATCGAACCATCCACGCAACACGTTGAAGATCGCCTCCCGTGTGCGGGAGCCCATCGGACGCGTGCGGTCCTTGCCGGTCGGTGTCTGAAGCTGGCGGCTTCGAAGCTCGCCTCCGATGATGCGAAGCATGGGAGCGGCGATCGTAGTCGAAGCCTGCTAGGGTGTCGGGGTGAGCGGCCCCGACAGCGCCATGCCCAGCACCCTGCGCACGCACGCGCGATGGGTGCAGGCCGGTCCGGCGCCCGCGCTGGTGATCCATCCCGACGCGCGAGGTGACGAGCGGCCTCGCCCCTACCTGCTGTGGATGCATGGGCGCACCGCCTTCAAGGAGATGGACAACGGGCGCTACCTGCGACTGCTGCGCGCGGGCATCGCGACGGTCGCGATCGACCTTCCGGGCCATGGCGAGCGCGCGATCGAGTCCATGCAGGCCTCCGAGCGGACCATGGAGGTGATCGAGGCGATGCTGCGGGAGCTGCCGGAGGTGCTTCACGCGATCGCCCAGATGCCAGGACTTGACGCGCATCGCGCGGCGATCGGAGGCATGAGTCTTGGCGGCATGGTGACGCTTGTGGCGCTGTGTCGGCCGCACACGTTCCGAGCCGCCGTGGTCGAGGCGACGACCGGAGACTGGACGCATCTTGCCGGAATTCAGCATGACCCGGCACGATCCGACGCCATGGAACCAGCGCGCCACCTTGACCGATGGAGCCCCGTGCCGCTGCTCGCGATCCACGCGCAACTGGACGAGTGGATCCGGATCGACTGGCAGCGGACATTCCTGGAGCGCGTACGCGCGGTGAATGCCGATCAGCCCGTCGATCTTCTGGAATTCCCGCGCACAGGCGCCCCGCACGAGCACATCGGATTCGGCACCTTCGGGCCGCAGGCGAAGGACGCTTGCACCGCCTTCCTGCGCCGCTGGCTTGTGCCCGAGGCCGTCAGCCCGCCTCGGTGAGCTGCGCCTGCGCCAGCCGACGATACAGGTCGCACCGGCCAAGCAACTCGTCATGCCGGCCCGTGTCGATCACGCGGCCGTGATCCATCACCACGATGCGCTCGCACGCCAGCACCGTGCTGAGGCGATGCGCGATCACCACCACGGTGCGACCCGCGCCGAAGTCTGCGATCGCGTCGTTGATCTGCTCCTCGCTCTCGGCGTCGATCTGGCTGGTGGCCTCGTCCATCACCAGGATCGCCGGATTGCGGAGCACCGCGCGTGCGATGGCGATGCGCTGGCGCTGACCTCCCGACAGGCTGGAGCCCTGCTCACCGACTATCGCGTGGATGCCGCCAGACAGACGCTCCACGAAGTTCCACGCGTGGGCGCGGCGGAGCGCCTCGATCACGGCATCGTTGGTGGCGCTGCGCAGGCCGAACCGCACGTTGTCCGCGATCGTGCCCTTCACCAGGATCGACTCCTGGCTCACGACGCCGATCTGCGACCGGATGGAACGCACGTTCACGGTGCGCAGATCGACACCATCCACCGTGACACGCCCTGACTCCGGCTCGAAGAGACGCGTGAGCAGCGACAGCAGCGTGGTCTTGCCGCAACCGTTCGGGCCCACGATGGCAACTCGCGAACCATGGTCGAAGGTCACGTCCACGCCGTCGAGTGCGCGATGATCGGAGCCCGGATAGCGGAAGACGACCGACTCGAAGGCGATCTCGCGCACGTGCGGCTGAAGAATCGGCTTGCGCCACTCGTTCGTGTCCTCGCGCACCACTGACAGCATCGCGCGCAGGCGCGTCGCGGGTGCGGAAGCGGCCTGGATCTCATGAATGAACCCCGTCAGCGGCCGCAGGCTGCCGGCGGCCACGGCCAAGGAGCCCAGCGAGAGCACGAAGCGGTCAAAGGCGAGCTCTCCGGCGAGGATCTGGCGCGCCGCGACGATCGCCAGCACCATCGCCGCGAAGACCGTCAGCATCTCGATCAGCGGCGCGGCGAGCGAACGCGCCCGACGCATTCGAAGCTCCTGCACCAGCGCCTCATGGTTGGCGCGATTGAACCGCCGGACCGCCTCGCGCTCGGCGCTCGCGGTCTTGACCGCACGCAGTCCCTGCATCGATTCGTTGGTGCTTCGCAGCAGCAACTCACCGGCCTCCAGCGAACCACGCGAGCCCCTGCGGATGCTCTTGCCCGTCTTGCGAAGGACCACTCCCAGCAGCGGACCGACGACCAACGACACGAGTACAAGCCTCCAGTCGAAGATCATCGCGGCGATGAACGCCGCGAGCCCCTTGGTGACCTGCGCGAGCGTCTTGCTGGTCAGGCTCTCGAAACCGCCTCGCAGATCGCTCGTGTCCCGAAGCACGCGACTGGTGAACTCCGTGGGGCCCTGGCGATTGACCTCGCCGAGGGGCAGATGGATGGCATGCTGGAACACCTCGAGTCGGACCTGCGCGACCGTGCGTGCGCAGATCGTCATGGAGACCATTTGGTGCATGTAATTCGCCGACGCTCCGACGATCGTCAGGATCGCCAGCCCGACCATGGCCAGCATGACTCCTGGGTAGGGCTGCGTCGGAAGGCTTTCGATCAGGCCTGACGGAATGAACTGAAGCCACGCGTGCCTCTCGACCGCACCCTCGGCCATTGATCGCAGCGATCCGTTCTCGATGAGAATGATCCGCAGGATCGGCCCAAGGCCAAGAAGGCCCGCGCCAAGGCCGCCCGCGCTGACCGTCGCACCCAGCAGAAGTAGCGCCACCTCACGCTTGCGGCGGAACAGTCGTCGGGCGAACCACCAGAAGTCGCGCATCGGGCGATTATCGTCCAAACGACCCCTCCGCATCAAGCGGAGCCGATCAAACCGCCCCAGACGGCGCAGAAATCGGGCCAACTCTTCTCCACGCACACCGGATTCGTGATTCGCATGCCCCCGGTCAGCGCACCGACCACCGCGGCACTCATGGCGATGCGATGGTCGCGGTGCGTCTCGACGAGGTCCGATGGCGTGCCCGGCTCGCAGCCCTCGATCAGGATCCAGTCCGGTCCACGCTCCACGTGCGCACCGACCGACTGCAGCCACGCGCGCATCGCCTCGATGCGGTCGCTCTCCTTCGCACCCAAGGTCTCGAGTCCGCCGATCCGCACACGCCCGTGCACGGTCGCCGCGGCCGCCATGACCGCAAGACTGCCGTCGGGCCACAGCGACGCGTCGAATTCGCCGCCGTGCAGCCGACCGACATGCCGCACGCCGCACCCATCCGCATGCTCGACCGATTGCGCTCCCAACGCGATCAACGCCGCACGGACCGCCATGTCCGGTTGCGACGAATCGGCGTGCAATCCCGGAATCCAGATCTCGGAACCGGGACAGACGGCCGCAAGCGCCCAACCATAAGCCGCGCTCGACGCGTCGGGTTCGACATGCACCTCAAAGCCCTTCAGCGGACCCGCATCGACACCGAGCTCGCCACGGGCCTCGTTCCAATCCGCTCGCGCGCCCAGGTGTCGCAGGCATGCGACCGTCATGGCCAGATAGGAAGCGCTCGGCAAGCCACCCCGTACTCGAACGTGCAGGCCACCGGGGAGCCACGGTGCGACGAGTGCCACCGCGGAGAGGAACTGGCTGCTGGCGGGACGATCGATCTCGATGTCACCCGCCGTGTCGACCTCGTGCGGCCGAACCTCCATCGGCAACTGCGTGGAGTCGGTTCTGCGCGCCTTCGCGCCAAGCGCACCGAGCAGTCGCACGCCATCTTCCATCGGCCGCTTGCGAAGCCGCGCCGAGCCATCGATCGTGCAGGGCTTGCTGGCCATCGCGGCAGCGGCCATCAGAAAGCGCGCGGGCGTGCCACCTTCCCGAGCATCCAGCGTGCCTCCGCGCGGGAATCGCCCGGCGACCCCATGCACCTCGATGGAATCGATGCCGGTCCAGCGAATGTTGGCTCCCAGCGCGCGCAATCCACCGGCAAGCGCCTCGACATCATCCGAGCGCAGCGCGTTCCAGATCGTGCTGGTGCCTTCCGCCAGCGCCGCAAGCAGCAGCCATCGCTGCGTCAGGCTCTTCGAGCCGGGCGGACGCAGCGCACCCACCACGGGCTTCGTCGCCCTCGGCGCGAGCCACGGTCCCCCGCCGCCAGCGGGCGCGCCGCTCACTCGTCCTTGGTTCCGTTGGCGCGGAACACCGCGACCACGTCCTCGACGGGAATCACGAACAGGCGATTGTCGCCCTCGAAATCCACGGGCACGCCATGCCTCGGATTGAAGAGCACCCGGTCGTACTGCCGGATGGTGTAGTCCTCGTCGCGGGCGATCTGCGCGCTGATCGCCACCACCCGCCCCGTGAGCGTTGGAATCTCGATCTTGTCCGGAAGGTGAATGCCCACCTTCGTGATCTTCCGGTCCTCATCCTTGCGGATGAGCACACGCTTGCCGACGGGCTCGACGGTCTCGAGCTTGCGAGTGCTGGCGTTTGGCTGGGCCATGGCCATATGGTAGCCCGAGTTGCGCACACGCCCCCATGCAGCCCACAATCCCACCATGTCCATCGACACGCTGAAGCGACTGATCCGAGACGTGCCCGACTTCCCGAAGCCCGGCATCCTGTTCAAGGACATCACGCCGCTGCTTCGTGATCCCGCGGGCCTCGCGCTTGCCGTCGAACTCATGGCGAATTCCTTCCGCGGCGCCGGGATCCACGCCGTCGCAGGGGCGGAGAGCCGCGGCTTCATCTTCGGCACGGCCGTGGCGCAGGCGCTCTCGTGCGGATTCGTGCCCATCCGCAAGCGCGCGAAGCTTCCACCTCCGGTGAAGAGCGTCACCTACGAGCTAGAGTACGGCACCGACACGCTTGAGGTGCGCAACGACGCCGTCCGCGCGGGCCAGCGCGTGCTGATGGTCGACGATCTGCTCGCCACCGGCGGAACGATGGCCGCGTGCGTGCAGCTGATGCGGTCGGTCGGCGCCGAGGTGGTCGGCGCCACGGTGCTGATCGAGCTGTTGGCGCTGCACGGCCGCAAGGCCTTGCCGGGCCTGCAGGTGCATGCGCCGATCACCTACTGACGTGCCCGTCAGTCCGTGCTGGGGGCCTTGTTCACGGGCGGCTCGCAGCCCCTCGGCACGCCGGCCAGCAGCAGCACGATCACGAAGATGGCGATCAGTCCGCCGACGATCAGGGAGAGGGTCTTCTTGATGCTCATGGATCCGGAAAGGTATCGGCGATCGCGTCGGCCGGGCATTCGTTTCCGGAGCCCCTTCGATCTAGAATGAGCTGATGACCAGCACCGCCCAGCCGTCCGTCGCCGAGATCGACCCGCGCACCGACCCGCTCGCCCTGATCGACGTGGATCACATCCGCTTCCTCGTGGGCAACGCGAAGCAGGCGGCGTACTTCTACGCGACGGCCTTCGGCTTCCAGGTGGAGCAGATCTGCGACCTCACGACGGGCAGTCGAACCGCGGCGAAGTACCTGCTCACGCAGGGCAACATCCGAATGCTGCTTGAGACGCCGCTCTCGAAGGACGCTCCGGGCGCCGACGAGATTCGCCGCTACGGTGATGGCGTGAAGGACATCGCGCTGACGGTGTTCGACGCCACCAAGGCCTACGAGCAGGCGCTGCGCAACGGCGGCACGAGCGCGTACGAGCCCGTCACGATCAAGGACGCCGGAGGCACCGTCACGATGGCGGGCGTGCAGACGTACGGCCGCGTCGTGCACACCTTCGTGAGCCGCACCGGGAACTTCGCGCTGCCGCAGGTGAAGGCCGGCGGCCAGTTCATGCCGGGCTACCGCGCCATGCAGGGCTTCGCGCTGAACGAGTACAACCGACAGCATCCCTGCGGGCTGAAGTTCTTCGACCACTGCGTGGGCAACGTTCAGGAAGGCAAGATGAACCACTGGGTGAAGTGGTACGAGGACGTGCTTGGCTTCAAGATGTTCAAGCACTTCGACGACAAGGACATCAGCACCGACTACTCCGCGCTCATGAGCAAGGTGATGGCCAGCGGCAACCACCTGATCAAGATGCCGATCAACGAGCCCGCCGAGGGCAAGAAAAAGAGCCAGATCCAGGAGTATCTGGAGTGGCACGACATGACTCCGGGCGTGCAGCACCTGGCGCTGCGCACTGACGACGAGTTGCACAGCGTCGCCGAGCTGCGCCGCCGCGGCGTGGACTTCCTCGCCATTCCAGAGACCTACTACGAGACGGTCTGGAAGCGCGTCGACGCCATGCTGACGAGCCACGGCCATCACGCCGTGAAGGAGGACCACAAGCGCGTGCGCGACCTTGGCGTCCTGGTCGACGCCGACGACGAGGGCTACCTGCTGCAGCTCTTCACCAAGCCGCTGCAGGACCGCCCCACACTGTTCTTCGAGATCATCTGCCGCCGTGGCAGCCAGAGCTTCGGCAAGGGCAACTTCAAGGCCCTCTTCGAGGCGCTTGAGCTCGAGCAGGAGAAGCGCGGCAACCTCTGACGCACCGTTCCTCCCTCGTCTCCGTACACTTTCGCGCGTGATCGCGCACAAGTTCGGCGGCAGCAGCGTGGCGGACGCCTCGCGCATCGGGCGCGTGGTGGACATCCTGCTTGCGCGCGACGAGCCGCAGGTCGTCGCGATCTCTGCCATGCGTGGCGTGACCGATGCGCTGATCGCGCTGGCCCGACAGGCCGCGGCCCGGGACGAAGGCTGGAAGGCGGCCTTGAAGGCGCTCGAGGATCGGCATGTCTCGACCGCGCAGGACCTGCTGCGTGACGCCGCCAACGCCGTGCTCACGACGTTCACCGGCGAGTTCAACAGCCTTCGCGAATTGCTGCAGGCACAGACGCGGGTGGGCGCCGTATCCAACGACCTGCTCGATCTCGTGTCCGGGCTGGGCGAGGTCTGGTCGTCGATGCTGGTCGACGCGACAGTGCGGGCGCGCGGCAAGCCGAGCCGCTGGCTCGATGCGCGCGAGGTGCTGGTCGTGGAGAAGACCGACCTGGGCGCGATGGTGCGCTGGGAGGAGTCGGGCGAACGGCTTCGGAGCCACTTCGGCTCGCCCGGCAAGCGGACGATCGTGACCGGTTTCGTGGCGCGCACGCATGAAGGCCGGGTGACCACGCTGGGCCGCAACGGCAGCGACTATTCCGGCGCGATCTTCGCGGCGCTGTTTCAGGCACGCGAGCTTCACATCTGGAGCGACGTCGAGGGGGTGTTCTCCGCCGACCCGCGACTGGTGCCCGAGGCGGTCCTGATCGACCGGCTCAGCTACGCCGAGGCCTGCGAGCTGGCCTATTTCGGCGCAAGCGTGATCCATCCGCAGACGATGGGGCCCGCCTTCGACCGCGGCATTCCCATCATCGCGCGCAGCACCTTCAATCCCGATCACCCCGGCACGCGCATCAGCATGGAGCCGGGTCCCCTGCAGCCGGTGAAGGGGGTGACGACCTTCAAGGGCCTCGCGATCCTGAACATCGAGGGCAACGGCATGATCGGCGTGCCAGGCACCGCCGCGCGCGCCTTTGACGCGCTGCACCGCGCGGGCGTCTCCGTGGTGATGATCAGCCAAGGCAGCTCGGAGCATTCGATCTGCTGCACGATCCGCGAGAGCGACGCACAGGCCGCCGAGCGCGCGGTGCGCGAGGCCTTTGCGCGCGAGCTGGCCGCGCTCCAGATCAGCGACGTGACCGTCGAGGCCGGCGTGGCCGCGCTTGCCGTGGTCGGCGATGGCATGGCCGGGCGACCCGGCACCAGCGCGCAGCTCTTCGACTCGCTTGGCCGTGCCGGGGTGAACGTGCGCATGATCGCGCAGGGCGCAAGCGAGCGGAACATCTCCGTGGCAATCGCGGCCGCCGACGCGCCGCGTGCGCTGCGTGCCGTGCACGCGGGCTTCTACCTGAGCGGCCAGACGATCTCCGTCGGCGTGATCGGTCCGGGCAATGTGGGAGCGGCGTTCCTGCGCCAGCTCTGGGCGGCGCAACCAAGGCTTCAGCGGCGACATCGCATCGATCTGCGCCTTCGCGCGATCGCAGGCAGCAAGCGCATGGCGCTGTCGGACACCGGACTCCATGCCGGCGACGTGAAGGCGCTGCTCGACCGCGACCTGCACCTGGACGCGTTCACCGCGCATGTGCAGGCGTCTCACCTGCCCCACGCGATCATCGTGGACTGCAGTGCGAGCGACGCCGTCGCTGATCGCTACGCGGCGTGGATCCGTGCGGGCATTCATGTGGTCACGCCGAACAAGAGCGCGGGCTCCGGACCGCTGGACCGATACGACGCGATCCGCGCAGGACCAGGCCGATTCCGCTACGAGGCCACCGTCGGCGCGGGCCTTCCCATCATCACCACGCTGCGCGATCTGGTGGACACCGGCGACGAGGTGCGCTCCATCGAGGGCATCTTCTCGGGCACGCTGGCGTACCTGTTCAACCGCTACGACAGCTCGATCTCCTTCGGTGAGCTCGTGCGTAAGGCGCGCGAACTTGGCTACACCGAGCCGGATCCGCGCGACGACCTCTCGGGCCTCGACGTGGCTCGCAAGCTCGTGATCCTGGCGCGCGAGCGTGGCCTTCGGACCACGCTCTCCGACGTGCGGCTGGAGTCGCTTGTGCCCGAGCCCCTCCGCGGCCTTTCGCTGGAGGATTTCATGCGCCGACTGGATGAACTGGATCCGCCGATGCGCGCCCGATTCGAATCGGCGCGCCAGAAGGATCACGTGCTGCGATACGCGGCCAGCGTATCGGCGGATGGTGCCGCGACCGTCGGGCTGGTGGAGGTGCCGCGCACCCACGCCTTCGCCCACATCCAGCTCACCGACAACGTGGTGCAATTCACCACGAACCGATACTGTGACAACCCCTTGGTGGTGCAGGGACCCGGCGCCGGCCCCGAGGTGACCGCCACCGGCGTGTTCGCCGACGTGCTTCGCGTGGCCACGGCGTTGGGAGCGCATCTGTGAACCGCGCGCGCGCCTCGGCACCTCCCACCGTGGGCAATGTCGGCGTGGGATTCGACCTGCTTGGACACGCGCTGGCCGGCACCGGCGACATCGTGACGGCGACGCGCACCGATCGTGCGGCGGTGCGAGTGACGGCGATCCGTGGCATCGAGACCCCACTTCCCATGGAAGCCGATCGCAACACCGCAGGGCGCGCCGCGCTGGCGCTGCTGCCGCTGTTCCCGGCCGGGACGGGCCTCGACCTCGAGATCGACAAGGGCATCGCGATGGGTTCCGGCATGGGAGGCTCCGCCTCGAGCGCCGTGGCGGCGGCGGTCGCCGTGTCCGCGCTGCTTCCAGAGCGACCGGACATGGCCACGCTCTTTCACGCTGCGGTGCAGGGCGAGGCCGCCGCGACCGGAAGCGCGCACGGCGACAACGTGGCCCCCGCACTGCTTGGAGGCCTGACGATCGCGCCCCATGAAGGTGAGCCACTGCGGCTGCCCGTACCCGAGTGGCTGCATGCGGCGGTGGTGCGCCCGCACTTTCCTCTTGAAACACGACGCAGCCGTGAGGTACTGGCCGCGCCCTACGCGATCGGCGATTTCGTGCGTCAGAGCGAAGGCCTGGCCCTGCTGCTGGCCGGCTGTCATTCCGGCGACGACGCGCTGATCCGTCGCGGGTTGCATGATGTGCTTGTGGAGCCTCGACGGGCACCGCTCATACCGGGATTCGCCGCGGTGAAGCAGGCGGCACTCGACGCCGGCGCTCTGGGTGCGAGCATCTCGGGCGGCGGTCCCAGCGTATTCGCATGGTGTGCCGATGCCGCCACGGCCACACGCGCAAGCCAGGCCATGCAGGCCGCGTTCCGCTCCGCGGGCCACGCAAGCGACGCGCTGGTGAGTCCGGTCGACGCACCCGGCGCAAGGGTGCTGCCGTGAGAGTGGCGAGCACGCGAGGCGCCGCGAGCGCGCCGATCTCCGAGGCGATCGCGCACGGCCTGGCGACCGACGGCGGCCTCTACATGCCTCCGCAGCTTCCGCCGAGCGCGCGCGAATGGGGCAACACCCTTCGGGAGCGTGCGCTGGCGCTGCTGCTGCCGTACTTCGCGGATGATCCACTGGCGGATCATCTGCCGGCGATCATCGACGAGGCCTTCACCTTCGACGCACCGCTGCGCTGGCTGGACGATCGCACCGCGTTGCTGGAACTCTTCCACGGCCCCACGGCCGCGTTCAAGGACTTCGGCGCACGCTTTCTGGCAGCCACGCTCACCCGAATCGCCACGGGTCCGAACGCGACGGTGCTGGTCGCCACCTCGGGCGACACGGGCGCCGCCGTGGCCTCGGCATTTCATCGGAGGCCGGGCTTCCGAGTGGTGATCCTGTATCCCGACGGCCGCGTGTCGCCGCGTCAAGCGCATCAGTTGGGGGCCTTCGGAGACAACGTGCGCGCGTTCCGCGTGGCGGGCACCTTCGACGACTGCCAGCGCATGGTCAAGACGGCGCTGGGCGACCGCGCGCTCGTCGAGCGCCACCAGCTCACCAGCGCCAACAGCATCAGCCTTGGCCGCCTGCTACCGCAGATGGCCTACTACGCGCACGCGGCGATGGAATGCGCGCGCACCGGATACGCACCACCCAGCGTGATCGTTCCGACCGGCAATCTGGGCAATGCCTTCGCCTGCCTGCTGGCGCGTGAGCGCGGACTTCCGATCGGCAAGATCATGCTGGCCACTAACGCCAACCGGGCGCTGGTCGCTCTGGCCGCCACCGGTCGCTACGAGCCCGCCGCCACGGTGGCCACGCTGGCCAACGCCATGGATGTCGGCGCACCAAGCAACGCCGAGCGCCTGCTCGCGCGCTTCCCGCAGGTGCGTCACGCGATCGACGCGGACTGGGCCGACGACGAGGCGATCGGACAGGCGATCCGCCGAACCTGGGATCGACACCACGAAGCGATCTGCCCCCATACCGCCTGCGGCATGGAGGTGCTGGAGCGCCTGCGGGCCCGCGGTGACCGAGGAACCTGGATCGTGGCCGCCACGGCGCACCCGGCGAAGTTCGACACGGTGGTCGAGCCGATCATCGGCGCCCGTGTCGACGTGCCCAGGCCGCTGGCCGAACTGCTGGCGCGACCCACCCACGCAGAACCGCTGCCGGCGGAACCGTCGGCATTGGCCAAGGCGCTTGCCTGATCCGGTTCGTCAGCGGCCGTCGATGCGGTAGGTGCCGCGCGGATTCACCATGAAGTAGCAGTCGTACGGCTCGAGCGGCGGCAGGCAGAGGTACGGCTTGCCCTGCTCGTCACGCTGCATCATGAAGAGCCACGCGGGCTCGCGACGCTCGGACGGCTTCTTGCGGATGCCCTCCTCGCGGATCTCGTTCACCAGATGGTCGATCCACTTCAACTGCACGGCCTTGTCCGCGAACTCGTCCCAGTCGCCGCTCTTCTTCGCGGCATACATCCTTGCCTTGAACTCGTCCAGCGTGATGCCCATCTTCTTCGCGATGGGCTCGGCCAGGCGCCGCTCCCACTCCTGCATCGTCTTCACTTCCTGCTCGATGTCGGTCATGTTGCCGCTGGCGCCGCCGGACATCTGGTGGTGCAGGATGATCGCGTTGGGATAGGCGTAGCTGTGCGGCGCGAGCGTGGCGATCGTGGCCGCCATGCTGGCCGCGAAGCTCTTGACCACCACGTGCACCGGCGCGTCGCTGGTCTCGATCGCCTTCAGGATGCGGTAGCCCTGCATCACGCTGCCTCCGGGCGAGTTGTTGATCACGATGAAGATCGGCTTCGTGCGATCCTGGTTGTTGAAGTAGTCGATGCGGTCGCAGACGTAGTCCGCGCTGCCCGTCACGATCGGACCGTCCATCTCGATCTTGCGATCGCTCACCGTGAGCACGCCGTCCTTGAAAGGCTGGTCCGTGTACTGCACCGGCCCGCTCACCAGATCACGCAGCTTGTCCGTGCCGTCGCGCTGCTGCAGCATGGCAGCCGCCGTGCGAGCCTCGATCTCGGCGCGCATCTGCTCGTCGGCCAGCTTCGACTGCTCGACCTTGCGCTTCTCGGCGGCCAGCATGTTCTCGGCCGCCAGCGCTTCCTGCTCGCGGCGCAGCGTGGAGAGCTTCGCCTTGTGCTGCGCGTCAACCAGATCCTGCGCCGAACGAAGGCGATCGATCTCGGCCTTGTTCGCCGAAAGTTCCGCGTCGAGCTTGGCCTGCGCCAGCGACTGGGTCTGCTTCATGCGCTCGATCTCGGCGGCGTTCGGGGCCAGCTCGTTCTTCAGGATGGCGTCGCGCAGCTGCTGTGCGCGCTGCAGTGCTTCCAGCTTCGCCTTGTCCGGCTCGGCCTCGTAGCTCTGCTTCGCGTTGATCAGCGCAAGCTCCGCCTCGAGCTTCGTCTTCTCCGCCTTCAGACTGGCGAGTTGCGCGGAGAGCTCCTGCTCACGCAGTTCGGCCTGCTGGCGAAGGCGCTTGATCTCCTTCTCGGTGCCAACATGCGCCTCCTCGGCCTTGTCGACGGGCTTCTCGGTGGTCTCGTCGGACAGCGCCAGCGAAGCGGATGCGAGCAGGAACGGCATCGCGAGGGATGCAAGCGCAAGACGTCGGGGTTCGAACATATCGATTTCCTTGAGATGGAATGCGGACGGGTGTCCCGGAAATGTACGCCGCCCGGGGCGGCCGGGCGAGGTCACACCCGACGACGCAAGCAGACCGCGAGTTCATGCCAACCTGCGGGGTGAGGCACCTTCGCCAGCGGCGGTTCCGGCCAAGCCCATGATTCCCCCGGAAACAGCAGATGCATGGCCGCCACGTCGCAGTGGTACGGCGGACCCTCCAGACGCCCCTCGTCGACCGCCGATGTGCGCGGCTGCTGCATAAAAAGTGCCCACAGCGCCCCATCCGACCGGATCCACGCCTGCATGGCGCGCGCGTACCCCGACCAGTGGAAGGGATGGATCGCGCACAGGCAGGTCTGTTCGAAGACGGCGTCGAAGGGCTCCCGAGGTCGCCACGCGAGCATGTCCGCCTGGACCACCTCCAGCTGCACGCCGGCGGCGAGCGCGCGAGCCCGCGTGCGGTCACACGCGGCCAGAACCAGATCGACCGCGGTCACCTTGAACCCACGCCTTGCGAGCTCGACGGCATCCCAGCCGCTGCCGCAACCGGGCACCGCGATTCGGCACGGAGGCAGCGCACCCTCGTCGAGCCAGCGCAGCAACTGCGGACTTGGAGCGCCGCGATCCCAGGGGGTGTCGTCCGACTCGAAGCGCTGTTGCCAGAACGCCGCGTCAGGGCCCGGCACGCCTCAGCGATCTCCGGGGAACTTCAGATCAGGCCGCACCAACTTGGCGAAGCGCGCGGCCGCCTCGGCAAGCGCATTCTCGGTGCGGGCCCACGCCGCGTCACCATCCAGCGTGAGCTTCTGGCTGCGGATCGTCTCCCGCAGGGCCGCCACCACCGGCCCGTCCGGACCCTCGGTCGCGTAGATCTCCACCGAGGTGTAGCCCCCGTCGCCCCGTTGCGGCTGGTTGGCGCCAAGGTCCGCAAGTGGATTGTCGGGGCGGGCACCCGTGATCGCGCTTCGCACCACCAGCGCACCCGCGCCGGCCGGAACGGTCTTCATGCCAAGGAAGGACTGCAGATTCGACTGCAGCTCGCGAGGAAGGGAGTCTGCGCGCTTGTGGTCACCAAGCTTCACGAGCATCTGCGTCTTCTCCACACAGGCGCCGGGCAGCCGCGAGGCGTCCAGGTTGGCCGCACGGTACGAGACCCTGTCCCCATCGCCGGAGAGCGCCACGCCCGAAGGAATGAATCGCTGCGGTGGCGTGCTGCTGGCACAGGCTGCGGCACAGAGCGCGACGACGAGAAGCAGGTTTCGCATGGCTCCATTGTGACACGGCCGACGCGATCGTGCGCGTCAACCTGTCGTGCCGAACACGCGCGGAGTTGGTGCCTCGATCGTGGCGTCCTCCAGCGTGATCCGCCATGCGTGCAGCGCAGGCCCGCCCAGTCCCGGCATTTCGGCGCCGCCATAGAGGGCGTCGCCCGCCAGCGGATGTCCAAGGTGCGCGAGCCCCGCACGAATCTGATGCCGACGCCCGGGCCCGATCAGCTCCACCTCGACCCGCTCGTGCCCGGCAGGACCCGATCCGAGCACGCGCCAGATGCAGCGCCCGGCGCTCCAGGCGTTGCCGGCCTCGGTCACGGTGACTTTCGCGGAGCGCTTGTACCGACTCTCGAAGTGCAGCCGAAAGCGCCCCTCGCGCGGAAGGCCCTTGCGAGCCAGCGCAAGGTAGGTCTTGCGCACGCCCGACCCCGCGTCACCGAAGGTCGCCCGAAGCCGCTCATGCGCGTCCGCGTTTCGCGCGACCACCATGCAGCCACTCGTCCATTGGTCCAGCCGGTGGCAGAGTCCGGACTCGGGCAGCTGGGCGAGTTCCGGATGTCGCTCGTGCAGCCACGCCTCCACACTGGAGCCCTCGCTGGAAGCCTGCGCAACCGAGTGCATGCCCGCGGGCTTGTCGAGCACCAGCCAATCCTTGAAGGACTGCAGCACGATCGGCTCGGTGGACTGCGACGACGGATGCACGGAAGGCCTATCGGCGTTCGCGCACCAATCCGTCCACCGCGCCCACGCCCGGGCTTACACTTGTCGGCTCGCGAGGACCCCACATGCCCTTCTACACCAAGCTCGGCTCCCTTCCCCCCAAGCGACACATCCAGTTCCGCCGTCCCGACGGGGCGCTGTACTCGGAGGAAGTGTTCGGCACCGAGGGATTCGTGGGCCCGACCAGCACCCTGTACCACATGCACCCGCCCACGCAGGTGATCGGCTGGAAGACCCTCTACGGCACCAAGGCCGAATACGTGGAGGAGACCGTGATGCGCATGCGCCACGCGAAGACCGCAGGCATGAAGGCGAAGGGCGACCCGGTGACCGGTCGTGTGGTCCTGTTCGGCAACAGCGACGTGGAGATGTTCGCGTGCGTGCCAGCCGAGCCGATGAAGTACCACTTCAAGAACGCGCAGGGTGACGAGTGCCTGTTCATCCACTTCGGGTCGGGCACCCTCGAGAGCACCTTCGGAACGCTGAAGTTCGGACCTCGTGACTACGTGGTGATCCCGAAGGGCACGATCTACAAGCTCACCTTCGACGCCACGAAGCCCGGCGAGCCCGAGCCGCGCTTCATCGGCTTCGAGACCGCCAACGGCAGCCACATCGCGCCGCCTCGGCGCTACCTGAGCAAGCAGACGAGCCAGTTCCTGGAGCACGCGCCCTACTGCGAGCGCGACCTGCGCACGCCCGAGCTGCCGCTGACCCTCGAACAGAAGGGTGACTTCGAGGTGCGCATCAAGGCGCGCGACTGCGTGCATGCGTACATCTACAGGCATCATCCCTGCGACGTGATCGGCTGGGACGGCTGCTACTACCCCTACTGCTTCAACATCGATGACTTCAGTCCGATCGTCGGCAAGCACCACATGCCGCCGCCCACGCACCAGACCTTCGAGGGGCACAACTTCGTCATCTGCTCGTTCTGCCCGCGCCTGCTCGACTTCCACCCGCAGGCGATCGTGGTGCCGTACAACCACTCGAACCTGGACAGCGACGAGGTGCTCTACTACGTGCAGGGCAACTACAAGGCGCGCAAGGGCATCGAGGTGGGCAGCATCACGCTGCATCCGCAGGGCATTCCGCACGGCCCGCACCCGGGCACCGTGGAGAAGTCGATCGGCGCCACGCGCACCGACGAGCTGGCGGTCATGTGCGACACCTTCCGTCCGCTCTTCCCGACGAAGGCCGCGCTCGCGATCGACGATCTCGCCTACCCGAAGAGCTGGGAAGAGGAGCACTTCCCCGCCGCCAAGGCCGCCGCCGACAAGGGCGGCAGCGCGGACACCTGGTGAGCATGCTCATGGGTGCCGGCATCAAGTGGCTGCTGGTCGGCGTGCTGGGCGCGGGCGCGGCGGGTTTCGCGGTCATGCAAGGAGCGCCCGCGGCCGTGCAAGGTGCGCCGAAGACCGCGAAGTCGGGCTTGCCCATCGAGACGATCACGCTGGGGGGCAAGCCCTTCGAACTTGAGGTCGCGGCGACGCCCAAGGCGGTGGAGCGCGGCATGTCCGGGCGCACGGAGATCGCCGACGGCACCGGCATGATCTTCGTGTTCTCCGAGTCGCGCATCCTGAGCTTCTGGATGATCGATTGCCTCGTCGACATCGACGTGGCCTATCTGGATCGCACGGGCAAGGTGATCAGCACCTACACCATGCGAGCCGAGGCGCCGCAGGCCAAGGGCGAGAGCCGCGAGGCCTACACCTCGCGCCTGAAGAGGTACCCCTCCGCGGACGACGCCATCTTCGCCATCGAGGTGAAGGCCGGCCTGCTGGAGAAGCTCGGCGTGCGACCTGGAAGCACGGTGAAGATCGACTACGCGAAGCTGCGCCGCCACCTGCGCGCGAACTAGACGAGCGCAGGCAGCACCACGCCCCGGCACTCGCCGAGGCCGATGCGCGGCATGGAGCCCTTGCCCTCGAACCAGCCACGCAGGATCACCTCATCGCCATCCTCGAGGAACTTGCGCTGCGTGCCATCCGGCAGCGACAGCGGCTCCGTTCCGCGCCACGTGCGTTCCAGCAGGCAACCTCGGCTGTCCGGGGTCGGGCCGCTCACGGTGCCGCTGGCGAGCAGGTCACCCGGACGCATGGCGCATCCGGTGCTCGCGTGATGCGCCAGCATCTGCGCGAAGGTCCAGTACATGTCGCGATAGGTGCCCAGGCTCACCTGCATCGCGGGCACGCCCTGCTCGCGCATGCGTGCGCTCCGCAGCAGCACCTGCAACTTCAGGTCGAAGGTGAAGTCGTCCTTCCATCGCAGGTACGGCAGGTTCTCAGGCGCCGCCGCGTCGCGCACGGGGCCGGGCTCCATCCATGCCTCGATCGCCTCCAGCGGCGTGACCCACGCGCCCACGCTCGTGGAGAAGTTCTTCGCCGTGAACGGACCGAGCGGCACGTACTCCCACTTCTGCACGTCGCGCGCGCTCCAGTCGTTGACCAGACAGATGCCGAAGAGGCGATCGCGGGCGGACGCGATGTCGATGCGGTCACCCTGCTCGTTGCCGGGGCCAAGCACCACACCCACCTCCAGCTCGTAATCGAGCAGCCGGCACGGACCGAAACTTGGTGGACCGGCATCGGCCGTGCTGGTCTGGCCGCACGGGCGGCGCACGGCGGTGCCGCTTGGCACCAGCGTGCTGGCTCGACCGTGGTAGCCGATCGGCACATGTCGCCAGTTCGGCAGCAGCGGATTGTCGGGGCGGAACATGCTTCCGACGTTGGTGGCGTGGTGAATGCTGGCGTAGAAGTCGGTGTAGTCGCCCACCTCGGCCAGCATCGCCATGCGCAGCTGGTCCTGACTCGCGATGAAGCGATCGCGATCGGCTCGGTCACGCAGGGCGGGTTCGTCGGCGGACAGCAGACGCTGCGCCCAGCGTCGCGCCTGACTCCACGCGGGACGACCGAGCGCCAGCAGCGCGTTCATGCATCCCCTGTGCAGCGCGTCGCGCAGCATCGGATCCAGCGCGCCGCAATGTCCCGCGCGAGCGAACTCCGTCAGGTCGAACGCCTTGGTGCCGATCGCCACGCCCACGTGCCATTCGCCCGGATGACTCGACCGCTCGAAGCGTCCCCAGGGAAGGTGCTCCAGCGGGAAGTCGCATCCCGGCACGTTCGCGCTCTCCACCAAGCTTCGCAGCGCCATCAGACCTTCGCCTCCTTCGGCAGCAGTCCAAGCGCCCTCAGGTCCGCCTCCGGCTCGTCGAAGCTGCAACTGCCGAACGTCTTCATGAAGCCATGACGCGCCGCATCGATCTCGCGCAGCGACACGCGATGCCCGCGCCACTCCACGCCCTCCTCGTCGAAGCGGAAGCCCTTCGCGTCGCGCTCCTCCAGGATCTTCACCAGACCGGCACGATCGAGGCGGCCGTGGAAGCGCAGGCACGCCCCCACGTACACGCCGAGGAATCCGAACTGGTCGCAGCCCACGGCGGCGTTCACGCCGCGCACCGGATGATGCAGGCCCGCCGTCGCCTTCAGCGGAACATCGGCGGCTGCGGCCGCGTCGATGAACAGCGCAAGCTGCTCGGGCGAGGGGTGTGCCGCCACCGCCGTTCCGCCCGTGCGAACCTTCGCACCGGCGTCGTAACCACCCAGAGCCGCGATCGCGCCGCGCGGATCACGGTCCCACGGGATCTCGACCCACGCCTCGAATCCCTCGGGAATGCGCTCCAGGCCCGCCGCGACCGTGGCGCCGTCGATGGCGCGCGTCTCGATGGCGTCGATCACCGCAGCGGTGCCACCCTTGCGTGCGTACGCGGCGTTGAACTCGTCGATGATCTCAAGTTCGCGATCGAGCGCTGGCTCATGCAGGCCGCTCACCAGCGCGGTGAGGCGCCAGGCGTCATCACGCGCGGCGCTTCCCGTCTTCGGAAACAGGTCCACGGCGGCGCGGTCGAACTCCTCCAGGCGCTTCACAGGCACCACCAGACGCGCGAGCATCCATCGGTTCGGCGAACCGCGATGGCGCGCGAAGTGCTCCACCGTGGAGCGCATGGAGAGCTCCGCCGGCGGAAAGAGGCCCGCATAGTCGATCGATTCCTCCATCAGTCGGCGCAATGAACGCATGCTGGAAGCGTAGTGCATACGAACCCCGCGCGCGGCTGTAGCATCTCGCCATGCGGTGGCAGAAGGTGTCCGACTTCGTGATCCGGTTGCCGGACAGGCCGGGTGCGCTTGCGGGGCTCGCGGCGCGCCTGCGAGAGGGCGACATCGAGATGCTCGGCATGTGGGGACCGGTGCACGGTCGTCACACCTCCGGCTTCCACTGCATTCCTGCCAGCGCGGAGCAGTTCCGGAGCTTCAGTCGGGACTCCGACATGAGCGCGTTCGAGCAGTCGGCGTTCCTGCTTGCGGATCCGGCCCACGGTGGTGGCTTGATCGCCGCGTTGGACGCCATCGCGCAAGCGGGCATCAACATCGAGGTGATGCAGTCGATCGTGGTGGATGGCGCCGTGTCGGCGATGGTGTGGGTCGACGAGGCCGACGAGCCAGCGCTGGCGACACTGCTCTCGAACCGCTGATTCCGCCTCCAGCGGATCTACAGCAGATCCACCGCCACTTCGCTGGCGAGCATCCGGCCGCGGGCACTCAGCCGAAGCGTGCCTTCGACCCATTCGAGCAGGCCAGCCTCCACGTGGCGTGCGATCGCCAGCTGCCGCACCGTGGCCTTGGCACCTGACGCGAGCAGGTCCCGGACACGGCCTTCCGGCATGCCATCGAGCAGGCGAAGACCCATCATGAACGCCTCGCCGATGCGACCGTCCTCGCTCAAGCGCTCCACGTCCTGCACCGGCGACCACGGTCCGTCGGCGAGCCAGTCGCCAAGCCGCGGCACGTTGCGCCAACGCAGGCCGCTGGCGTGGCCGCTGGCGCTCGGGCCCACCGCCAGCCAATCGTCGTTGCGCCAGTAGAGCTCGTTGTGGCGGCAGCGCTGGCCACGCCTGGACCAGTTGCTGATCTCGTAGTGCTCGAAGCCAGCGGTGCCCAGCGCCGCGCAGGCTGCCTCGTGCATCGCGACTTCCAGTTCCTCGGGCGCGCCCTGCACCAATCCCTTCGCGTGGCGCTGACCGAGCGGCGTGTTCGACTCGTACATCAGGCCGTAGCAGCTGACATGGTTCGGCGCGAGATCAAGCGTGCGTCGAAGGTCGTCTTGCCACTCCGCCAGCGTGCCGCCCGGAATCGCGTAGATCAGGTCCAAGTTCAACTGCCCGATGCCGGCAGAACGCAGGTGCCCGACGGCACGCCCAACAGATGCGGGATCATGCGTGCGTTCCAGCGCCTGCAGCAGTCGTGGCTGGAAGGTCTGGGCACCCATCGAGACGCGCGTGACCCCCGACTCGACGAGCGCCGCCGCGATCTCCGGCGTGACCGTCTCGGGGTTCGCCTCGACCGTCCACTCGGCCTTGGCCTTCCATGGGAAGGCTTGTCGAATCGCGCCGAGCAGGTCGCGCAGTTCATCCGGCGCAAGCATGGTCGGGGTGCCGCCGCCGACGAACAGCGTTTCCAGCGGCGCGCTCACGCATGGCGACCAGGCCTCCAGTTCCTGCTTCGCGCGCTCCACGAACGCGCGCTGACGACCGTCCGAATCGACGAAGCTGTAGAAGTCGCAGTAGTGGCACTTGTGCCGGCAGAACGGCACATGCACATAGGCCCCGCGAAAGGCCGTCGTGCCCGCGGCAAGCGCATCGGGCAGCGACATGCGCCGCTCGGCGGCCTGCTGAAGCGAAATGCCCTGCGAAGAGGCCATGCAGCAAGCCTACGCGGGCGCGCCTGCCCAACGGCTAGCATTCGCCACGTGATCGATGGAAACGCGACAGCGGTGGTCGGCCTGCAATGGGGCGACGAAGGCAAGGGCAAGATCGTGGATCTGCTCACCAGTCGCCATGACGTGATCGTGCGCTACAACGGTGGGGCCAACGCCGGCCACAGCGTGCAGGTGGGCGCCGACCGCTACGCGCTGCATCTGGTTCCGAGCGGCATCCTTCACCCGGACAAGAGCTGCGTGATCGGCAATGGCGTGGTGGTCGATCCCGAAAAGCTGCTTCAGGAAATCGAGGGCCTGCGCTCGCGTGGCGTGCGCGTGGCCGACAACCTGCTGGTGAGCGACCGCGCGCATGTGGTGATGCCCTACCACAAGGAACAGGACGCGGCGCTGGAAGACTTCATGGCCGGTGTCACGCAGGGCGAAACAGGCAGCCTTGCCATCGGCACCACACGCCGCGGCATCGGCCCGGCCTATGGCGACAAGGTCGATCGCAGCACCGCGATCCGGATGGGTGACCTGCTGGATGCCGCGTACCTGCGCGAGCGCCTTCGCGTGATCTGCGGTCTGCGCAGCCGCGAACTCAAGGCTCTCGGCGTGCAGGCACCTCCGCTCGACGCCGACGCCCTCGCCGCGCGCTTCGCCGAAGCGGGCGAGCGCCTGCGTGCGCATGTCACCGACACCGTCTACGGCCTGCACGACGCGATGAAGGCGGGCCGCCGCCTGCTGTTCGAGGGCGCCAACGCAAGCCTGCTTGACATCGATCACGGCACCTACCCGTACGTGACCAGCAGCAACTGCAGCACGCTCGGCATTCCAGCAGGCACGGGCCTGCCCATGCGAACCATCGGTCGCGTGCTCGGCATCATGAAGGCCTACAGCACGCGCGTGGGCGGCGGGCCGTTCCCCACCGAGTTGCTCGACGCGATCGGCGACGGCATCCGCACGCGCGGCCGCGAGTTCGGCACCACCACCGGGCGCCCCCGTCGCGTGGGCTGGCTCGATCTGGTCGCCGTGCGCTACGCCTCCATGATCTGCGGCGCCACGGGCATCGCCTGCACGCTGCTCGATGTGCTGAGCGGCGTGGAGGAACTGAAGATCTGCACCGGCTACCGCCTGCCCGATGGCCGCAAGACCGATCGCTTCATCCCGGACGCACATCGACTGGAAGGCGCCACGGCCATCTACGAGACGCTGCCCGGCTGGCACGAACCCATCCGCGACGCGGAGGATCGCGCCGACCTGCCCGCGAACGCGCGCCGCTACCTCGACCACATCGAGGAGATCCTCGGGCTTCCCATCGAGATGGTGGGCGTTGGGCCTGATCGAAAGCAGACGCTCGAGGCGGCCGTGGCAGGCGCCTGACCATGCCGCAGGCCGACGCCAGCCCGATCGCGCCACGCACCATCGCGCCTCTGCCTCGGCACATCGCGATCATCATGGATGGGAACGGCCGATGGGCGCAGCGCCGCGGCCTGGCTCGCGTGATGGGGCACCATGAAGGCAGCAAGACCGTGCGCGGCATGGTCACCGCGTGCGCCGAACGCAAGATCGAGGCGCTCACCCTGTACAGCTTCAGCAGCGAGAACTGGAGTCGCCCTGAGGATGAGGTGGCGGCGCTCATGACGCTGCTGAAGCAGCACCTGACGAGCGAACTGCCGCTCATGCTGAAGAACGGCATCAAGTTCAGAAGGCTGGGAAGGCGAGAGGGTATATCTGCCGATGTGCTTGAGCTGCTCGACGAGACCGAGCGCGCCACCGCGCACGGCACCGGCATGACCCTCACGCTGGCGCTGAACTACGGCGCGCGCGCCGAGATGGTGGACGCCGTGCACGCGATCGCGGCCAAGGCGAAGGCGGGCGAACTTGATCCTGCCCGCATCGACGAGGCGACCATCGCGGCACACCTTGGTACCGCGGGACTGCCCGACCCCGACCTGCTGATCCGCACCGCGGGCCAGATGCGCGTGAGCAACTTCCTGCTGTGGCAGATCGGCTACGCCGAGCTGCATGTCACCGAGACGCTGTGGCCGGATTTCGGAGTGGAGGATCTGGAGTGTGCATTGCGGGACTTTGCGGGCAGACAGCGGACGTTTGGCGGGCTGCAGGTGAAGTGAGTGGCTGGATTGGTCGCGCGACGCGCGGGGCTCGCTCGCGTGCCGCGGCTGCAACGCTTCCGTGTTCCCGTCATAACCGCACCGCCACTGGTTGTTGTGCGGGCCGCACTCCTTCACAAAGGCCAACGCGAAACCGCATGGCCGCCCGGTTCAGAGAGAACGCCCAAGCCGCAAGGCCTGGGCGTCTTCGTTTGGTGCGAGTGAAATCGCGTGGTGTTTGCCGCCTGATTCGAGTGGTTTCGGCTCTTGCGGTGGGCCAGAGAGACGCGTGCGTGCTCGGCTCTGTTTTCGCGGGCGCGTCGTCCCCGGCCCCGGCTCTGGTGCTCGGGAGAGCCATGTGGGCCTTCACCCGGCTCGGTTATGAGGTTTTCAGAGCCGGTTATGTCACAGAGCCGAACTCGGTGACCGCCCCCGCTGGCCCACGATCCACGGGAATCGCTGACCCCTCGCTTGGAAACTGAGGAATCCGTTGCATACTGAAGGGTGTTGACCGGGGTTCGGCCGGCGAGGAAAGAGCGACGATGAAACCCACATCCATGGCGCTTGCCGTCGGAGCGGCTCTGCCTCTGCTGAGTTCACCGGTTCTGGCGCAGCCTGCTGATCCTGCGGGCATTTACGCCCTCGGATCGGCACAGGACAACCTGAGCACGCCCACGGATGAACGCCTGAGTGGCATCCGCAACTACGACTTCGTGTCGGGCTTCACGCTCCGGGTGCTGTGGAAGGACATCGAGACCTCGCAAGGCGTCTACAACTTTGGCGTGATCAGCGAGGCGATCCGGCGCACCGCGGCCAATGGGCAGGGACTGAACCTTGAAGTCCTTCAGTCACTGCCGCAGTACATCGTCGCCGGCGCAAGCGCGACCTATGTCAACCACCGCTCGGAGATCACACCGGTGCCGTGGGACGCATTCGCGCAGGCCCGTTTCGCGGCGCTGCAAAGTGCCCTGTCGACCTACATCGTCGACGATGGAACGGGCCTGAACCTGCCGTTGAACCAGCACCCGACGCTCCGTT
>VGYX01000018.1 GCA_016872835.1 Planctomycetota bacterium
GCAGGCGGGCGGCGGCGTGAAGAGTCTGGAAGCGCGCCAGTTGAAAGCCGTCATGAACGAGTGCGCCATTCTGGATGCCCGCGGATCCGCCAACACGACCGCCGGAAAGGTGAACGTGAACACCGCCAGCCGTACCCTTCTACGCGAGGTGATGATGCTGGAGCCTCGGTTCGCCGAGTCGATCATCACCCGCCGCACCGGTCGCTCGGAAGGAATCACGAGTCTGGCGGATCTGGTCGATCTACCCGGGGTGTCACAAATGCAACTGATCACCTTGGCGCAGGCGGCGGACGTGACCAGCAGCGTCTACACCATTTCCAGTCGTGGCAAGAATTTAGGTTCGGGCGCCGAGGCTGAAATTGTGGTCGTGGTCGATCGTTCCACGGTGCCGGCCCAAATCCTTGAGTACCGAGAACCTTGAAGCGCCGCCCCCGAGTCCTGCCCGATCCTGCCCAACTGGTCGTTCTGCCAGCGAACGGCGGCGTGGCCCTGTGGTTTGAGCGCTCAGCGGCAGGAATCGCACTTCGGGGTTCTTGGAGCGGCGTTTCCGAAATGGAGCGGCCGCCAGCAGGTTCGGTGGTGCTTCTGCCCACCGGAAGGGCACTCTGCCGAACACTTGAACTTCCCGCCGCCACGGCTTCGCAGCTTGAGACCGCGCTGCGTCTGCAACTCGAGACGCTGCAGCTTGGTTCGGTCCCAGGCCATCGAACCGCGGCCGCCGTGCTGCCGGAAGTCTTCGCGACCGAGGGCAGGCTTGGCTTCGCGACCGAATGGCCCCTGAGCGAATCCACACCGGCCGTACCCCGCGACCTTCCGCCCGACGGCGAACCGTGCTTCGCTGGCGATGCCGCCTGTCTGGTGGCCTTGCTGGATGCCGGCCTGCAGGGACCGCTTCTGTTGGCGAGTGACGATCGCCGCGCGCTCACATTCGCGATGCGAGCACCCAAGGGCGTGGTGGTGCGATGTTCGCGTCTGGATCCAACGGAGTGGCCCGGCTGCGCGGAGGCGGCGGTGCTGGAGAGCGCGGTTCGCGCCGGTGCCGATGAGGCGTTTCTGCGCGCGTTGCTGGCACAGGTGCGAGAGGCCCTGCCCCATGTGGCCGACGCGGGCCTGGGCTGCACCGAATCCGATCTTGCGCGTCTGCCGGACATCACAGGGATCGGCGAGGAGTGCGAGTGGTGGCGGGCCCATGCCACGGCCGTCGGTGCAGCGCTGGCCTGGTTCGGACCGCTTCGGACGCTGGTCTCGCTTCGCGCGCAACCGAAGGGCGAGCGCCCCTCGCGAGTCGGTGAGTGGCTGAATCGCCTGGCCGAGCCCAGGTTCGCCTCGCGACTGATGGCAGCCGCCCTGATCGCCATCGCGATCGGGCCACCGCTGGTGGCGGGCACCCGACTGCTGCTGCTGAAATGGAAGATCGGCGACCTGTCGGCGCGTGAATACGCCAATCAGGCGCACCGTCAGCGCGTGGCGCTGTACGCCGAGTTGCAGCGACGGGCATGGCCCATGGGCAAGCTGCTTGGCGATCTTGCGTGTGTGACGCCGGAAGGCGTGGATTGGGAGGATGTGAACCTTTCCCAGGATCGCAACGTGTCAATCCAGGGCTTCGCACGCCCGCACGACAAGATGAACGGCACCGAGGTGCTCCTGAAGATGGAGCGCCAGATGCTGGACAGCCGGATCTTCGACCGCGTGCAACGCAAGTGGGAAGCCGCGGATGGCAAGGGCACGGTCCGCTTCCAGATGTCCGCCACCGTGGCGCGCCCCACGCAGCGGCCGAACTACTCCGCCGAGCAAGACTTCGGCAAGAAGTCGCTCGCCGAGCGTCGATTCGGGCCCGACAAGTCGGACGAGACCGAGGCAAACACGGAGCCGGTGGCGCCTCCGGATCGAGCCTCGCTGCCGTCGGAACCCTCGCTGGCGGACGCATCGGCGGAATCCACGGGGAGCGCCGACACCGAGGCCCCCTCGGCAAAGCCGGCGGAAAACCCCGCGCCGTCTGGCAAGCGCCCATCCACCCTGTCCTCCAAGCCGTCCTCCAAGCCCGTGAAGTCGGAGCGCAAGTCAGGCTCGGACGCGGTCGCTGCCTCGGAGACCAGCGGTGGCGAGGCGGCTCCCGCCGAAGGCGGCGAGAGCAAGGGCGCTCGTGCGACCCGGCGCCCCGGCGCGAGCGGTGGCGAGTCCGGTCTTGCACGACGGAGCGAGCGCAATCCGGGCAGCTCGGACACGGACTTCAAGCCACCTGAGCCGATCAGCGACGCCGCGATCGCCGCGATGACCCTTGAGGAGGTCAAGACCACGCTGAGCAAGGTGAGCGAGGCCCGACAGCGCCTACCGAAGGAAGACCCCGAGCAGGTTCGACTGAAGCACGAGTTCGACAAGCTCATGGGCCGCCTTCGGGGAGGTGGATCATGAAGCGATGGTTCCGTTCGATCGAGTGGAAGATCGACCTGCAGGACAACCCGACGCTGGTGAAGATCCGGAACCTGCCAGCCGGCAAGCGCGCCGCCGTGATCGGCGCGGCGGTGCTGGTCGCATGGATGGCCCTGGAGCAGTGGAGTTGGAGCTGGGCGCGCGCGTGGAGCGAACAGGCCGATCGCATCGAGCGGGCGCTGGCCGAGTCGCGCTCGCTGGCGGGAAGCGACGATCCGATGGCGCGCACCGGTGCCGAACTCTACGGACCGATCGATCCCCCCTCGTCGGAGAATGACGGGGCGCAGGCGATGGCCGAAGCGGTGAACGCCGTGGTGAAGAAGCACTCCACGAGCGGCTTCAGCTACGACGCGCAGCGCGCGAGCACCCGTCTGCCGGGCGCGGTGAATATCGGCGGAACCTCGGACCGGATCTCGCGCGTGGTGGGCGAGGTTCGCTTCGAAGCGACTCCCGCCGAGGCCGCGAAGATCATCTCGGAACTCGAGTCGAATCCGGCGATCGAGGCGATCAGCGCACTGCGCATCGAGAAGATGGAGAATGACACGCGCCTGAGCGTGCGCATGACGGTCGAGGCCTGGGTGTTCGGCACCCGCAGCAGCGGAAGGAGGGCCTGATGCGAGTGCCTTCTTGGCTGCGCCTTCCCCCGGGCGTGCGCTTGACGCCGATGCTCGGTATCGGAGCCGCTTCGGCGCTCGTGCTCGGCGTCTTCGGACTGTGGGCCGTGCTTGGTCTGCTTGGCTCGCTGTTCACCTTCGGAAGCGGCAGTGATCCGAGTTCCAGCCTTGCGGACCCGCTGAAGCGGCATGAGCAGCTCGCCGAGGCCTCAGCCAAACGGTTCAACGGCCGAAGCGCGTTCTTCATGCCCTCGCCACCGGTCCGCAGGCCTCCCACGCCGACCAAGCCCGCGGAACCTCCGCCGCCTCCACCGCCGCCGCCGCCGCCGGCCGCGCCTCGCGAGTACGCCGGTCCCAAGCCCGTCGGCGCGATCGGCGAGCTGATCTTCTTCGCCGACCAGACCCAGCTTCGCGTGGGTGAGGAGCGCGGTGGCGTGAAGGTGCTGGCGAGCGCGGCGCCCTGGACGGTGCGGCTTGCCCACGGAGGCGGCGAGTACGACGTGGAGTTGTGGACCAAGGGCGGCAAGGAGCCGTTCTTCAACAACTCGGATTGGCGCAACGCACGTACTTCGACTCCCGGTGTTGACCCCGTGGGAGGCAAGTCGGACGCCAAGCCATCGCCGGGTGGTGCGGCGACAGGCAGCCCCTCCACCCCCCCCATGCCGGGTGGTGGACGCGGCCCCGGAATGCGGGACATGGGACCGGGTGCACAGATACCCCCGGAGCCTCAACTGACCCCGCCCGGAGGACCTGACCAGACGCTGGTTCAACCTCCCGGAGCGAAGGCTCCCACGGCTTCGCAAAGTCCGTGGACCGGCGAGCACATGGCCCCCCCGCCCGCGCTGACCCAGGAGCAGATCGCAGGCATGAACGCGACCGACGCAGAGGCCGCCTATCGGGCCGTCGGACGGGCGAAGGCGAATCGGAATCTGGACGACCCCACTCGGCAGCGGCTGAATCAGGAGTTCGAACAGCTTTCGAACCGAATCAAGGAATTGGGGAAGGGGCAATCGCCCCCCCCCTGATCCGTTCCAAGCCCCGGCGGTGATGGCGATTCGAAGGCCCTCACCTCCACTGGTTCCGAAACCCCGGAGAAATGACTGTGCAACGGAAGCGCGAACTTCATGTCGGCCTGTGCCTTGCGCCGTTGGCGGTCCTTCTGACGCTGAACCCAACTCCGGTCTGGGCCCAGCCTTCCGGTGGAAGGCCGACCCGCCCGCAGCCTGCACCGCAACCGACATCGAGCCCCGCGGACGACACGCCCCAGTCCGCGCCCCCGGCACCGGTCAGCACGCCCGCGCCAGCACCCGCGCCAAAGTCCGCGCAGCCGGCCGCTCCAGATCGCCCATTCGAACCCGCCCCGGAACCCGATCAAGCTTCCGGCACGGCCGCGTCGCCCCCGGCACCCGCTCCCGCCGAACAGCTCAATGTGCAACCGACGGCGCAGGAACCGACCGCAGCGCCCGTCACGCCGCCCCCTGCCGAGCCGGCACCGCAAGCTTCTGCCACCCCCATGACGCCGGATGCGCAGGAGAACTCGCAGTCCGCCGTCGCCGTGCCCAACACGGTGGCTCCCGGCACGATGGTGCTGGAGGGTGGATACCTGCAAGGTGCGCCGCCGGAAAAGATGCGCGCCACGCGCCGACCGGGTGGTGACGAGAAGGTCACGCTCTCGTTCAAGGAGACGAAGCTTGAGGACACGCTGCCGTTCATCGTGGAGACGACCGGCAAGGCGGTGATGATCCGCCTGCAGCAGGTGCGCGCGACGGTGATCACGCTGGTGATGGACCGTCCGGTGAGCCGCCAGGACGCCCTCGATCTGCTGTTCCAGGCCTTCCGACTCGCGGGCGTGGGCGTGGTCGAGACCGACAAGGTCGTGATGATCGACCAGTTGATGGACGCGAACAAGCTGCAGCCCGTCACGGTGCTGGGGCCCGAGGTGAACGTGTTCGATCAGCCCGAAGACGGCAACATCTGCATCAAGATCTTCAAGATCAAGAACACCAAGGCGCAGAACGTCTACGACCGCCTGCAGGACAACGTGCCCGACTACGCGCAGGTGAGCCTGGACGCAAACTCGAACCAGATCATCCTGGACGGCGACATTGGTCTTGCGAAGCGTTTCCAGCGGCTGATCGACCTACTGGACGTGCCGGCCTATCTCGACGTGCAGACCGAGACCTTCAAGCTGGACTACGCTGACGCGCAACAGATCTCGACGATCATCCAGGACCTTTTCGCGGCCCGCACCGTGGGTGGTGGTGGCGGCGCTGCCGCTGGACAGGCGCCCGGCCAGCCGCGGGGTGGACAGCAGCCGGGCCAACCCAGTGGACAGGCGCGTCGCACCGGTGGCTCTGGCGGCGAGGGCCTGATCAAGGGCACCAGCGAGCAGTTGGTGGTGACCGTGCTGCCGGCGACCAACTCGCTGACCGTGCGCGCCGAGCCCGAGGTGATGGCGGAGATCCGCAAGCTGATCGCCACGGCATGGGACGTGCCGATCACGAAGAACGGCGATCCCTTCCGCCTGTACGACCTGAAGTACACCGATCCTCTGAAGGTGAAGGACCTGCTGCAGTCGCTGCTGGAGGGCGGCGGTTCATCGCGAGGCGCTTCGCGTCCGTTCGCCGCAGGTGGCGCCGCGACCGGCAACCGTCAGACCGGCGGCCGTGCGGCTGGAGGCGCAGGCGGTGGTGGCGACTCGAGTGGCGCGGACGTGGCCGTGTCGAACGTGTTCCGCATCGAGGCCTATCCCGACTCGAACCGACTGCTGGTGGTGACCAAGACTCCGGACAACTTCAAGTGGCTCGACTCGCTCGTGGAGGCGATCGACCAGCCGCTGAACTCGGGTCTGCCCCTTCAGGTGGAGCTGAAGCACGCCAGCGCCGTGAAGGTGGCGGAGATCCTGAACGCCCTGCTGGCCGAGGCCGGCACGGGAAGTGGCATCGCGGCGCCCGAGGAGGGCCTGAGCGGCATCGACTTCCAGACCGCCGGCGGCGGCACGACGGGCGCGCAGGCCACCACGAGCAGCAGCTCGCTGGCCGGTGGACCGAACGGTGCGACGACGCCCGGCGCAGGCGGCGAGATCCGCTTCCCGTGGCAGAATGCGCGCGGCGCGGGTGCCGGCGAGCAGACCGAGGTGAGCTCGCTGGTGGGCAAGACGCGCGTTGTGCCGAACGCCGGACAGAACAGCCTGCTGGTGCTGGCGCCAGCCGAGATCCAGCAGAGCATGTTGAAGGTGATCGAACAACTCGACAAGCCCGGCCGTCAGGTGATGATCGCCGCGGTGCTGGCCGAGGTGGCGCTGGGCGACGAGTTCGCCTTCGGCCTTCGCTTCGGCCAGGCGGGACAGGTGCTTCCCACCAACCCGAACAACGCGATCGTGATCAACGGCAACCTGGCGAACAGCCAGATGTACTCGGGCAGCCGCGAGAACGTGGACTTCATCGGCGACCTGACCACCAGCATCCTGAGCTTCGGTGTGCCGGCCACCGTGGTGCTGCAGGCGCTGGAGGAGAAGACGAACGTCCGCATCCTGCAGCAGCCGCGGGTGTTCACGAGCGACAACAAGGAGGCGAAGTTCTTCGACGGCGCCGACGTGCCCTTCCAGACGGGTCAGACGACGGGCGGAACGACGGGCGGCGGCACCACCGCCAGCTTCAGCCAGATCGCCGTGGGCATCGGCCTGAACGTGCGTCCGCGCATCACGAGGGATCGCAACGTGGCGATGGAGGTCGAGGTGCTCTACAGCAACGTGGGTCGCGCGAGCACCGCGAACACGCCGGGCAACAACCCGACCATCGAGCGACGCCAGACCAACACCAGCGTGGTGGTGAAGAATGGCCAGACGATCGTGCTTGGCGGCATCCGCACCGAGAACGAGGCGAAGAACAAGACCAAGGTGCCGCTGCTTGGCGACGTGCCGGTGCTGGAATGGGTGTTCAGCAGCCAGGAGCGCGTGACCACGACCAATGAGCTGGTGCTGTTCATCACGCCGATCGTGGTGGACAACCCGGACGAGAACGACACGAATTTCAACGTGGACGAACTGGAGCGCCTGCGCGCCCTGGAGCGCCCGCTGGACGACAAGGTGCAGAAGATGCAGCAGGAGGCGGGCTTCGAGCGGCGCGCGACCGCCATGCCGGCGCCCAGCAACCCTCAGACGCAGCCCGTGGAGCCGATCGAGACGCCGGCTCCTCAGCCGTCCGCGCCTGCGCCGGATGCGCCGAAGTCCTGACCGACTGCGTGTGCTGGCGACGGCCTGGCTTGCGCTGGCCGGTGGTTGTGTGCGTCAGTCCGAGCCGGTCGGCCCGTCGCGCCTGATCACGCCGCCCACGCCCGGCACGGTGGTCCTGAAGGGTCCCGATGGCGCCGTGACGCGCGATGCGGTGCTGCAGATCTCGCTGGATCCGCTGCCGGCGGTGCAAACGGACGGCTTCGTGCTGCCGCTGCTCTCCGCGGATGGGAGTGGAATGGCGTGGCAGTCACGGAGCAACGCCGACTGGCCCACCCTGCTGGCACAGCCCGAGTCCACGCGCGCGCTGCTGGCGACCGTGGAAGGGCGGCGCGACGCGCAATCATGGAGCGTGAGCGAGTCACTGCTGCTGGGTCGGATGGCGCATGCGCAGGGCCTGCTGGTCGAGGCACCGCGCGCGGACGGTGCGCGCTGGATCGGACTGGTCGGCTGGGAAGGATCGGGTCCGACGTGGCTGGTGCAGGATGCTGCCGTGAACGCCTTCGCGACGACTGGACCGCGCGGTGAACTGGCGTGGTGCAGGCGCGATCCGACCTCTCGCGAGTTCGATCTGGTCGTGCAGCGACCCGAAGGGCGAATCGACTGGCCTCGGCGCGAGGGCGAAAGCTGGATGATGCCCGTGGTAAGCGCGGATGGCGTGTACGCGATCAGTCTGCGTGACGGCGTGCTGGAACTGGCATTCCTGCCGCTCCGCGCCGGAGAGAGCTTGACGCGCTCGCAGGCCGAGCCGGCCCTGCTGCGCAAGCGCATCTCGCTGCGCGGCACGGCGCGAGTGGCCTACCAGACGATGGTCGCGTGCAGTCCCGATGCCGCGACGCCTGCTGGCGGCCTGCTGTTCTTCCATCCGGATCTTCGGCGCATGGCGCTCTGGAAGCCCGCCTCGGACGAGATGCGACTTCTTGCTGAGCGATCCGTGGCTGCGTGGGTGCAGCCGGATGGCTCGGCGCTGGTCAGCCTGCCGGACCGGCTGGTGATGCAGGAAATGCCGCCAGAACCCGGCTTGGCGCCGTTGCAGGTGCTGCCCGGGTTGTGGCTGCCGCGCGGCCGCGACGCCGGCGGCGTCATCCTGCTCGGGCCGCGCGAGACCTCGTGTCAGGTCAGTCGACTGCGGATGGGTTCAGCATCGAGGTGAGACGCGACTGAGGCGGAGGATCAGTCCTCTTCCTCTTCGTCGTCGTCTTCGTCCTCCGCGTCTTCGTCGTCCTCGTCGTCTTCGTCGTCGTCTTCGTCGTCGTCGTCATCCTCGTCTTCGTCGTCTTCGTCGTCGTCATCCTCGTCTTCGTCGTCGTCCTCTTCCTCCTCATCCTCTTCTTCCTCTTCTTCCTCTTCTTCCTCTTCTTCGTCGGCTTCTTCCTCCTCCTCGTCTTCGAGGAGGTCGTCATCGTCATCGTCGTCGTCGAACTCGTCCTCCTCTTCCTCTTCCTCGTCCTCGACGGGCTCGGCTGACTCCTCGTCCGGGAAGGGCTCGTCATCGTCCGCGAAATCGTCGTCATCGTCCTCGTGCGGATCGAAGTCGTCGTCATCGTCGTCGTCCGGTCCGCCGGCGATGAGGGCTGGACCCTCAAGTGCATTGGGAAGCGTGAGCAGCGACCACGGGTTTTCGATCTCGATCATCGGCATGGAACCTCCGGGTGTGACGAGGGGGTTATCCGTTCCCCGAGGCCGTTTGTCAACGGGGCTCGGCACTCCCCGCGTCCCCCGCAATCGCCAGGGTCTGGTCGTCGCCACCGAGCAGCAGCCAACCGTTCACCGCCTGCGCCGCGCTGAGCCGCAAACCCTCGACCTGAAGAACGATGGGTGATCCGAGGGCGCGAAGTCCCTGCGAGGGCTCGTAGCGGCGCACCGCAAGCAGCATGCCCGGACCCACCGGGCGCATCGGATCGCCCTGCACGCTTTCGGCGGAGAACACGCCATCCGCCGCCTCGGCGACCTGATCATGCCGGCGCGACGTGGCGGCGAAGGCCTCGCCTCGCAGCGCACCGGTTTCGTCGTGCAGCGTCAGGCCATTCAACTGGTGCACCAACCATCCGGACGGTATCGGCAAGATCGAGTCCACGGCTGAGATCGGCGAGGCATCCGAGGCACGCAGGTGATCCGGGGTGAAGACGCCGTCACGAAGATCGACCGCCGCGAGCCGCCGCTGACCATCGGACAGCAGCAGGCGCTCGCCGATCAGCAGCCCCATGTCGAGCCCTCGGAATCGGGAGTCCTCGAGTCGCCAACGCGTGGACATGCCGGCGTCGCGCTCCATCACGGCGAGCCCCTCGGAACCGGCGGCAGCCACACCGCCTGGCACCAGCGCGATCCAGTTCGGGCTGCCGATCTCCGATGGCCACGGTGCCTCGTGCAGGACGCGGCCCGCCTTGGTGTCAAGGATCACGATCGTGGGATCGGCGTCACCGGTCCCCTTCGGTCCGACCATCGCGATGCATGCGCTGTCCTCGTCGAAGGCGTCCACACGGCGTAACGGCGCCCTCATGGCCCAATCGACCGCACCGGCACCGTCGATGCGCAAGGCCGCCGCCGATCCGTCTCCGCGAAGCAGCACCACCCGCTCACCCGAGACGCAGGCGTCGATCCGCTCCAGACGACTCCGCTCCTGTCGATCCGCGACGTTCAATTCGATCGGACGATCGAACAGGCGCGCCACGGCGTCGATGCGCACACCCAAGCGCCCGTCGTTCGGATCGATGGCAAGCAGCGTGCCATCGGCGGCGTCGCGCGAGCACCAGACGACCCATCGTGGTGCCCAGCCAAGCACGCGGGCATTGCGGGTCTCGATGGGCACCTTCCAGTCCGGCTCCAGATCTGAGGCGCGCCGCTTCACCAAGGCATTGCGCTCGTGCATCAGCACGGCGTCGATGGGTCGGGTCGTGCGCGCGATGGTCGTGTCCGGCACGAGCGAACCCTGAACCCAGCGGGTCTGCGCGCGCAAGGCACCCACCTGGGGCAACGGTGGCACGACGGTGCGCGCGCGGATCGACCGCTCCCATGCGGTGGACGCCGCATCGCCCTGCTGTGCCAGCGCGTGCCGGGCCATCACGCCTGCTGCGACCTGGCGGGTTGGATCCACACGCAGCAGCACGGTGTCGAGCTCCGGATCGCGGAGGATCTCGCGCCACGACGCCTCGGCGGCGGACATGCTTCGCGCACTGGCGGATCGAGCCGCGCGCGCCAGCAGCACACGCGCGCGCTGCGCTGGCGAGACCGCGATCGATCGCGCGAGTTCAAGCAGACGGTCGGTCTGGGCAGGATCCAGTGCCGCAAGCGTGGACGCCTCGATCATGCGCAGCACGATCTGCTCCCGCAGTTGCTCGGCCTGGGCTGGGTTGGCGGCCAGCGCCTTGGAGGCGGCGTCGGCACCGTCCATCACGAGCTGCGGGCGGTTCCAGGAGCGGCCCAGCTCCAGCAGCGCCAGCGCTCGCCACGGATCTCCCGGCTGCTGCGCCAGCCGCTCTCGCAGCACCCGCTCCCCCTCCGACGCGGGCATGAGCAGACTCAGGCTGGAGGCGCCGGCGAGAAGCAGTTGTCCCCGCTCGAGCGCCGGATTGCCGCCGCCCCGACCGATCCACTGTCCCACGATGCGCCCGTCATCGGGCGCGATCACCAACACCCGATCCGCGCGCGGCACCACCAGGGCGCTCGATCCATCGGCCATGGTGCCAAGCGTCACGGCCCCCCGGATCGGTCCCACACGATCGGGCATGCGCGCATCCAGTCGCCAGGCGATGCGCGTGGGGTCGGTGCGATCGAGCGCGACCACGTCGTCGCCGATCGCGTACAGATGCCGGTCGTCCAACAGCAATGTGCGCGCGGCGCCCACGGGCGTGTCCACGCCCACGGGAACCGTCCACAGCGTGCGACCATCGCTCGGATCAAGTCCCACAAGCGTGGCAGTGTCCGGCGCCAGCCACGCGACCAGCTGGTCGTCGGCCACCGGCGATGGAAGTTGCCATGCGGGCGAGGCTGAACGCGGCTCGCGGATCGGCGCGGGCCAGCGACGCAGCCAACGTGTCTCACCCGTGGCCCCATCGAGGCGGGCCACCACACCAAGGCTGGAGGCAACGAAGACGTCGTCACCAACCGCCGTGGGAGAGCTGAGCGGACGCGACGCTGCCAGTCGCACGCCTCCCGCCGCGCCGATCGGAACCGCCCACTGCAGCCGGCCCGAGCGCACCTCGAACGCCAGCACCCACGCAGCGCTTTCCAGGCGACTGTTGCTCTTGCGCGCCTGCACCACGACCAGATCCCCGACGGCAAGCGGTTCACCATGCGGGAAGAGATCCTCGAACTCGGCTCGGCCGAGCGACTCCAGCGACACGTCCCAGACGCGCTTTCCATCCGAGGCGCGCACCGCGGTCACGCGCGCCAGACCGGATCGCTGGTCAGGCAAGGCGTGGCCGGGAAGGGTGATCAGCAGGTCTCCCGTCGGCACCGCGACGGTCAGGTCACCCAGCGACTGGGAGGGCCGATCCGAGTTGAGTCCGACGGATGCGGCCTGCAGACGGCCTCCACTGAATCGATCGAGGACCTGCACGTTGCTTCCGTCGGCCAGCACCACGGCGTCGCCATCGAAGCGCGGCTGCGCAGCCAGCGCGGAGCCGTCCTCGATGCGCGTGTCGAGCGTGCGCGTGGCGAGTTCCGGATCCTGTCCGCCACGCAGACGACCGAGCCATGCGGTCGGATTGTCGGTGGTCCAGAGTGGCTGCCAGTCCTCGACCTCGCGCTGCGTGGTGGGCGTTCGCGCCGGAGCCAGCGCTTCGCGCTGCAGCGAGGCCTGCGTGGCAACCAGCTTGGCACGCGTGGGCGCGTCGAGTGACGGATGCTGCAGCGCCCGCGCGACCCACAGTCGCGCCTCGAGCGGTCGCCCCTCGTCCATCGCGAACTGCGCCAGCAGCAGCATGGCCTGCAGCCCGGCGGGGGTCGACGCGCGCGCGCGCACCGTGTCAAGCCAGAAGCCATCGGCCACGGCGCGCTCCGCGACCGGCGCCTCCTGCGTGAGCCATCGCTCCCGAACGCCCGGATTGGACCGCAGCAGGTCCTCGGCCGCCTGCGCGACGGCACGGTAGCGGTACGGCTCCGGCGGCCAGGGCACCAACTTTCCCTTGAAGCGGTCGACCGCCTCCTGGATCAACCGCGCCGACTCACCCGGATTCTGCGCCGCGATCTCCTGCGCACGCTGCAGCAGTTCCGAGGCGGTCGGGCTGGCGTCGATGGTGACGGGCGCCGATTCCTGCGCACGCGCGACCGCGATGATCAGCAGCAGCCCGGCCAGGATGGTTCGGAATCGCGTCACGCATGGGAACGCTACATTCCCGACGTGCCGCGCACACGCGCCATCCTGTGGTTCCTGGCCCTGCTGCCCGTGACAGGACTGGGCGCCTGCACCACGCCGCCGGCGATCCGCGTGTTCGCCGTGGATGTGGTGGAGATCGGCAAGGAGACGAGCGAGGTGGCGGTGCGACTGGAAGTCGCCAACCCGACGGGCCTGCCCATCCGGATCGACACCTGGCAGTACGGCTTGGATGTGCGCGGTCGCCGCGTGTACTCCGGCGAGTGGGTCGCGGCGATCACGGTGCCGGCGGAGAGCCGCATCCTGACGGCGATCCCCGCGGTGGTGCCGAATGCCGACTCGCCTGGGCCCGACGCGGCCTGGCGCATCGACGGCTCGATCCGCTATCTCGAACCGAGCCGCTTCAGCCAGCTGCTGTACGACCTTGGCCTGAACCGTCCTTCCGCCGGCTTCTCCGGGGACGGCACGAAGATGGGCAGCGGCGGAACGATTCCCAGCGCCTGAGATTCCGCAATCGCGTGGCGGTCAGACGCGCGGGCTGCCGCCCTGCTCGCGGCTGGCGGCGTTGCGCTCGAGCGCAGCCCTCATCAGCCGCGCGTGCAGGCCGATCGCGCGCGGATCCTGCGGATCCATGTCACGCCAGCCGACCTTCGTGTAGGTGCCGTCACCGTGCATCTCCCATGCCTGACGACGCTCCTCGAGCGCCATCGTGAGGATCTCCCACAGGCGCGCCTTGTGCTCCGGACGCTCGATCGGCGTGGCCGCCTCGACGCGCGTCTGCAGGTTCCGGTACATCCAGTCGGCGCTTCCAATGAAGTAGTCGCCGTCGAGCGGGTCCGCGTGACCGCCCTGGAACCAGAAGATGCGGCTGTGTTCCAGGAAGCGGCCGAGCAGGCTGCGCACGCGGATGTTCTCGCTCAGGCCGGGCACGCCGGGGCGCAGGCAGCAGAAGCCACGCACGATCAGGTCGATCTGCACGCCCGCCTGGCTGGCGCGGTAGAGCGCGTCCATCACGCCGCGATCCTCGAGCTGGTTCATCTTCGCCACGATGCGGCCCGGACGCCCCGGCTTCGAGAGCTGTATCTCGCGCTCGATGAGTTCGAGGAAGCGCTTCTTCATGCCCACCGGTGCGACAAGGAGCTTCTTGTACTCGCGCTGGCGGCTTCGGCCGGTCATGTAGTTGAACAGGCTGGTGAGATCGTCGGTGATCTCGGGATCACAGGTGAGCAGACCCAGATCCTCGTACAGACGCGCGGTCTTCGAGTTGTAGTTGCCCGTGCCGACGTGACCGTAGCAGCGGATGCCACCGGACTCCTGGCGCACCACAAGCGAGGTCTTGGTGTGCGTCTTCAGGCCGACCACGCCGTAGGCCACATGTACGCCGGCGTCCTCGAGCTTGCGCGCCCACAGGATGTTGCGGGCCTCGTCGAAGCGCGCGCGCAGTTCCACCAGCACGGCGACCTGCTTGCCCGCCTCGGCGGCGCGGATCAGGCTGCTCACGAACGAACTGTCACCGCTGGTGCGGTACAGGCTCTGCTTGATGCAGAGGACCTTTGGGTCGTTCGCGGCCTGCTCGATCAATCGCTCCACGCTGGAGTGGAAGCTCTCGTAGGGGTGATGCACCAGCAGGTCGCCCTGCCGGATCGCGGCGAAGATGTCGCTCTCCTCGTCCTCGAGGCCGCGCGGCGCGGGCGCCGTCCACTTCGAGAAGTGCAGTTCGGTCTGGTCCAGATCTGCGACTTGGTTCAGTCCCGCGTAGTCGATCAGCCCCGTGGTCTCGTAGATGTCCTCGGGATCGATCTGCAGTTCCTCGGTCAGGAAGCGCAGGATGCGCGGGTTCGCTCCAGCGGCGATCTCAAGACGCACCACCCGCGCGAAACGGCGCTCACGCAGCTGGCGCTGGATCGCCTCAAGCAGGTCGTCGGCGTCCTCGTGGTCGGGCTCGATCTCGGCGTTGCGCGTCACGCGGAACGGCAGCACCTTCAGGATCTCCATACCTGGGAAGAGCTCACCCAGGTTGTGCTCGATGATCTCCTGCAGCGGCGTGAAGCGGCGCGTGCCGGGGATCTGGTAGAGGCGCGAGGGGATTTCGGGCACCTTCACGCGCGCGAAGAGCTGCTCGCTCTCGCCGGGGCGGCGAAGCATCACGCCCAGACTCACGCTCATGTTGCTGATGAACGGGAAGCGGTGGCCCGGATCGACCGCGAGCGGCGTGAGGATCGGGAAGACGTTTCGATGGAACCACGCGCGCGCCTCGGTGCGCTCGTCGTGCGAGAGTTCCTCCCACGTGAGCAAGTCGATGCCCTTGTCGCGCAGGCCCGGCAGGATGCCGTTGCGCAGCGCGTCGGCCTGGTCGCGGCCCAGCTTCTGCACGCGCTCGCGGATCGACTGCATCTGCTGCGCCGGCGTGAGGGCGTCGGGCACCGGGCTTGCGGTGTTCTCCTCGATCTGCTGGCGCAGCGTGCCCACGCGCTTCATGAAGAACTCGTCAAGGTTGGCCGAGAAGATCGAGAGGAAGCGCACCCGCTCGAGCAGCGGCACGCTGTCGTCGGCGGCCATGTCCAGCACGCGGCGGTTGAACTCGAGCCACTCGAGGTCGCGGTTGAGGAAGCGCGAGGGATCGCCGGTCTGCACGGGCGCGGTGCCGGCGTCGCTCACGGCGGGTTCGAGTCGAATGCCCTTGCGATTCATGCGCGGCCTCCGGGGCGGTACACGGCATCACAGCCGGGGGCCTCCCCCACCATCACGCTGTGCAGGCGCGCGCCGACTGGCATGCGGGGCACGAGCGCGTCACCGATGTGGCGCGCCACGAGCTCGGCGGTCGGGTTCACGCGATCGAACGGCGGCGTGGCGTTGAGCGAGCGGTTGTGGAGCAGCGCGATCACCTCGTCCACGGCGCACTCGAGCGCATGGAAGTCGCACAGCAGGCCGTCGCTGTCGAGTCGCTCGCCGCGCACCCGCACCGACACGCGCCAGTCGTGGCCGTGCAGAGTTTCCACCTGCCCCGCCATGGTGATGGCGTGGGCGGCGCTGAACTTCCGGCGGACCCGCAGTTCGAACATGAGGGGCAAAGTATAGCGATATGCATGATTTGCCGTGTTTCGTCGGGGTTTCGAAGGCGCGCGCGGCGCGTTATCGTCGCACGTTCCATGAGCGACGCCCCCCTGATGCTGAGCGTGAGCGGACTGCGTGGTCTCGTCGGCAAGACCATCACGGCCGAGGTCGCGGCGCTTTATGGCAGCGCGTTCGGCAGCCACCTGCGCGTCACGCGTGCGCGGCCGAGGGTGGTGCTGGCGCGCGACTCGCGGCCAAGCGGCGAAGCGTTCCTGAGCGCGGTGGCCGCCGGTCTGGCCAGCACGGGCTGTGACGTGATCGATCTGGATGTCGCAATGACGCCGACCGCAGGCGTGATGGTGCAGCATCACAAGGCTGACGGCGGCATGGTGTGCACCGCGAGTCACAACCCGATCGAATGGAACGGCCTGAAGTGCCTCGATTCGGATGGCGTGGCGCCGCCCCCGGCCGAGGCAAAGGAGATCGTGCGTCGCTTCCAGCAGCGCGATCTGAAGCTGGCCGGACCGACCGAATTCGGACGCATCGCGCGCGACGCGAGCGCCGACGAGACGCACGTGACGAAGGTGCTGGCCTTGATCGACGCGAAGGCGATCGCTGCGGCGAAGCTGAAGGTTGTGGCTGACAGCGTGAACGGCGCGGGCTGCCGCGCGGCGCGCATGCTGCTGGAGAGACTGGGCGTGGGCGTGACGCACCTGAACGGCGAGCCGACGGGGCTCTTCGCGCATACGCCGGAGCCCACGCAGGCGAATCTGGTCGATCTTGCCGCCGCCACCGCGAGGGGCGGTTTCGCGTGCGGCTTCGCGCAGGACCCTGACGCCGACCGCCTGGCGATCGTCGACGAGGCCGGTCGCTACATCGGCGAGGAGTACACGCTGGCGCTCTGCGCGCTGCGCGTGCTGCAGCGCGAGGGCAAGGCCACGATGGCGGCGAACCTCTCCACCAGCCGCATGATCGACGGCGTGGCGGCGAAGTTCCCGGGCAGCAAGGTGCTGCGCACGGCGGTGGGCGAGGCGAACGTGGTGGCGGCGATGAAGCCCGCGGGCAGCACGATCGGCGGCGAGGGCAACGGCGGCGTGATCTGGCCCAAGGTGTGCTGGGTGCGGGATTCGCTGAGTGGCATGGCGCTGGTGCTCGAACTGCTCGCCACGCAGAAGCGTGCGCTGTCGGTGATCGCAGCGGAGATTCCGCGCTACAGCATGGTCAAGCGCAAGCTGGCATTGGGCGCGATCGGCGGCGCGGCGGCGGTGGCGCCGGCGCTCGCAAAGGTGAAGGCGGCGTTCGCGGGCGAGCGCCTCGACGAGTGCGACGGCGTGCGCATCGATCTGGCCGACGGCTGGGTGCACCTGCGTGCCAGCAACACCGAACCCATCATCCGGCTCATCAGCGAGGCCGAGAGCGACGCGCAGGCGAACGCGCTGGCGGATCGGGTGGCGAAGGCGGCGGGGATCGCAACCTGACCGCGATCAGCGACCCGCAGCCCGGCTCTCCGGCATTCTGTGCACCGGCGGCTTCGCGCTGCAGTCGATGTGCGTCATGAAGAACCCTCCGCCGCGGTGCTTGCGCACCGTAGGCCAGAGGATCTCGCGATCGGTCCACGGAATGTTCTTGGTGCCGACTTCCTCGAAAGGCACCCACTCCAGGCGCCCTTCGTCGAACTCCTTCTCCGGCACCAGCGCATGGTCGACGGGCCGCGTGGTCTCGAAGAGGAAGATCAGCCAGTGCATCTGGCCCTCATAGGCCTTCTCGCTCACCACGCCGAGGCATCGAACGCCGTCCTCGGGTAGCCGGATGCCCGCCTCCTCGTGGATCTCGCGGATGGCGCATTCGTGCGGGCCCTCGCCCCGGCTGATCTCGAGCTTGCCACCGATGGGGCTGTACATGCCGGGATTCGGCTGCTTCTTGCGATGCAGCATCAGCAGACGGCCCTGCGCGTCCCAGAGGTAGCAGAGCACCGCCACCTTGTAGGGAAGGTTCGCCGTGTCGCAGGCCGGTGCGTGCAGATCGCTCATGCGGGCACCACCTGCGCGGTGGAAGTGAGGCCTTGCGCCTTGAGCAACTCGCCGATCTGGCGCTTCACCGTGTCGCTCGGCGCGCACAGCGGCAGGCGCAGCGAGCCTGAGTCTCGGCCGAGCAGCGCCATCGCGGTCTTCACGGGCACAGGATTCACGTCGAGCGACAGCAGGCCCTTCGCCAGAGGCAACAGCGATTCGTGCGTGGCGCGCGCCGAGTCGAAGTCGTTGCGGTTGCACGCCTCGACCAGCGACTGCACGCGATCGGGAACAAGATTGCTGACCACGCTCACCACGCCAAGGGCGCCCACCGACTGGAAGCCGATGGTGAGCGAGTCGTCGCCCGAGAGGATCGGCAGCGCGCAGCGACGACGGATCTCGCTGGCGGAATCGAGGCTGCCGGTGGCCTCCTTGATTGCGACCACGTTCGGGTGCTTCGCAAGACGTTCCACGGTCTCGGGGAGGATCGCGACGCCGCATCGGCCGGGAATGGAATAGAGCACGATCGGCAGGTCGCACGAGTCGGCGATCGCGATGAAGTGGCGGTAGATGCCTTCCTGACTCGGCTTGTTGTAGTAGGGCGCCACGTGCAGCGCGGCGTCGGCGCCGGTGGCGGCCACCATGCGGTGCAGCTCGACCGCGTGATGCGTGCTGTTGCTGCCCGCGCCGCCGATCACGCCGAGGCCGAGCGGCTTCGCCACCTCGACGGCCTTCGCGATCAGCACGCGCTGCTCGGTCAACTCGAGCGTGGGCGCTTCACCGGTGGTTCCGCAGGGCACCACGCCCCGCACACCGCCCTGCGCCTGGAACTTCAGCTGCGCTTCCCAGCGGTTCAGGTCGATCACGCGACCGTCGGCCGAGAACGGCGAGGTCATGGCGGTCCAGCAACCGTCCAGCTTGAACGAACGACTCATGAAGCGACTCCTGCGGCCATGGCCGCCTTCATCTCACGCACGGCCTCGCGCATACCCACCATGATCGCGCGGCCCACGATGCTGTGGCCGATGTGCAGCTCGCGTAGCCCCTGCAGCGCGGCGATCGGCCCCACGTTGAAACGGTCGAGCGCATGGCCCGCGTTCAGCTGCATGCCCGCGGCGCGCACCATCGCCGCGGCCTTGGCGAGGCGCTCGAGCTCGGGCCCCTGCCCCGCGTGGCTGAACACGTGCGCCCATGGGCCGGTGTGCAATTCGCAGACGCTCGCGCCGGCGGCCTTGGCGGCTTCCACCTGCCTCGGATCAGCGTCGATGAACACGCTCACTGGAATGCCGGCGCCCGAGATTCGCTTCACGACTTCGCGGATGTTCGCGAGCGCGCCCGCGACATCCAGGCCGCCCTCCGTAGTGAGTTCCTGACGCCGCTCGGGTACCAGCATGGCGCTGTCGGGCTTCACCGCGATGGCCATCGCCACCATCTCATTGGTGGCCGCCATCTCGAAGTTCAGTCGTGTCTTCACCGCCTTGCGCAGCGCGCGCACGTCGGCGTCTTGGACATGTCGCCGATCCTCGCGTAAGTGCACGGTGATGCCGTCGGCGCCGCCCGCCTCGGCAAGCGCCGCGGCCTCGAGCACGCACGGGTGCGAGCCTCGGCGCGCCTCGCGCACGGTGGCCACATGATCGACATTCACGCTCAGGAACGGCACGCCGCAAGCGTAGCGGCTAGCATTGTTTCCATGCCCGCGTTCGACGAGCGACTGGCGCTGCTGAAACAGGAGATCGTGGCCCAAGGCCGCCGCGTGCTCGACCTCTGCACCCGCGCCGTCGACTGCTACTTCGACGGCGATCTGGAGAAGGCGCGCGGCGTGGTGGCGGGCGACGAGGCGATCGACCAGGCCGACGTGGGCATCGAGCGTGCCAGTGTGCCGCTGCTGGCCATGGGCCAGACCGATGAGCACGCCATCCGCAGCGTGCTGACGATCGTGAAGGTGAACAACGAGCTGGAACGCATCGCCGACGACGGCGTGGTGATCGCGGAGCGCGTGCTGGAGCCCAACCGATTCACTGAGCGCGTGCCTGACGTGTTCCGCGTGATGGCCAACAGCGTGCTGGGCGTGCTTCGTGACGCCACCCGCAGCCTCGAACGCGAGGATCCCGCGCTCGCGCGGCAGGTGCTGCTGTTCGACGACACCGTGGCGCAGTTCAAGGCGCAGATCCTGCGCGAGACCGAGTCCGAGGTGGTGGCCGGCACCGCCAGCGTGGGATTCGCGTTCCGTCTGCTTGCCGTCACCAAGGCCCTTGAGCGCATCGCCGACCACGCCACCAACATCTGCGAGCAGGTCATCTACCTCGAGCGCGGCCTGATCGTGCGCCACCGCCCCGAAGGCTGGAGCGAGCCCGAGGCGCCCGAGGCGCACGCCAAGCACTGACACGCACCATGAGCATTCCGACACTCGACGCCACGCGTTCGCGACTGCAGGGTCTTGGCCAAGAACACCTGCTGCACTTCGCGCCCACGCTCGGGCCGAGCGCGCTTCGCGCGTTGCTGGAGCAGATCGCGGCACTGCCGATGGAGGAACTCTCCGGCATGATGCGGGAGACCGAGTCGCAGTCTGCGCAGGATCTCTCGGCGCTCGAGCCGGTGCCCGTGGTGCAGCGTGACGGCGCCGGAAGCGCTTCCTTCCGGGCCGCAGGCGAGGCGCTGGTTCGCGCGGGCAAGGTGGCTGCGTTCACCGTGGCCGGTGGACAGGGCACGCGTCTGGGCTGGCGCGGCCCGAAGGGCACCTATCCCGCGACCATCGTGACGGGCAAGCCGCTCTTCCGCACCTTCGCCGAACAGCTGCTTGCCACCGAGCGGCGCTTCGGCGTGCGTCTGCCCTGGTACATCATGACCAGCCCGCTGAACGACGCCGATACGCGCGCGTTCTTCAAGGACAACAACTGGTTCGGCCGCAGCCCGCAGGACCACTTCTTCCTGCCGCAGGGGCTCGTGCCCTGCATCGACGCGCAGGGCAAGGCGATGCTGGCCTCGCCGCACGAGGTGGCCACGAATCCCGACGGTCACGGTGGCGCGATCCGCGCGCTGGATCGCAGCGGTGCGCTGGAGGACATGGCGCGGCGCGGCATCGAGCAGATCAGCTACTTCCAGGTGGACAACCCGCTTGTGCGATGCGTGGATCCGGTGTTCCTGGGGGTGCATGTCGCCGCGGACCATTCGAGCGGCCAGATGAGCAGCAAGTGCGTGAGCAAGCGCAACGCCGCCGAGAAGGTCGGCGTGCTCTGCCGCGGCCCGGGCGCCGGTGGCGCGCGCACCATGGTGATCGAGTACAGCGACCTGCCGAAGGCAGCGGCCGAGCGCCGCGACGGTTCGGGTGAACTCGTGTTCAACGCGGCGAACATCGCCGTGCACGTGCTGAGCGTGGCCTTCGCACAGCGGCTGGCGAAGGGTGACGGCCCCCGCCTGCCGTGGCACCGCGCGCAGAAGAAGGTGCCGTTCGTGGACGCGACCACGGGCAAGGTCGTGGAGCCCGAGAAGCCCAACGCGTTCAAGTTCGAGTGCTTCATCTTCGACGCGCTCACGCTGGCCGAGCGCAGCCTGACCATGCAAGTGCAGCGCGTGGAGGAGTTCGCGCCGATCAAGAACGCCGAGGGCGAGGACAGCCCCGCCAGCAGCCACCGCATCCAGAGCGATCGCCACGGCGCCTGGCTGGAGGCGCACGGCACGCAGGTGCCGCGGCGCGGCGACGGCAGCGTGGACGCGAAGATCGAGATCGGTCCGCTCGCCGCGATGGAAGCTGCCGATCTGCGCGGCCGCGCGCTGCCCAAGGCGGTGCAGCGCGGCCAGGAACTCGTGATCTGAACCAAATTCAGTCGGTGAACCGGAAGTCGCGCACCTCGAAGTCGTCGGGGAAGCGCGGGTTCGTGCTGCGCTTGGGCGAACCCACCACCTCCAGCGCACGCCCCGCGCGGAACTCGGCGAGGCGCTTGCCCTGTCGCCAGAGCAGCATGCCGGTGGTGCGCTGGGACCCCTCGTCCTGAACCTGCACCTTCAGGTGATCGCCCCCGGCGCCAAGCGTGGCCGCGCTGCGCACGCGCAGACCCGGACAATGGATCACCGGCGCGGGAAAATCCTTGCCAAATGGCCGAAGTGAATCGAGCTCCTCCATCGCGGACATCGCCTCGTGCGCGCGCATGGTCAGGTCCACGCGGATCGCATGCGGCCGCGGCGGACCCTGCATGCGCAGGGCCACCGCTCGCTCGAAGGCCTCGATGAAGGCCGGAAGATTCGCGGGATCGATCGAGCCACCCGCGGCGGCCGCATGACCGCCGAACTTCGCGAGCAGCGATGCGCAGTCGTTCATGCACTCGTGCAGGTCGATGCCGGGCGGGGCGCGGCCGCTCGCCTTCAGCATGGTGTCCTCGCCACCGAACAGCAGCACGGGCTTGTTCACGCGATCGAGCAGCCGCGCCGCCGCGAGTCCAAGCAGCCCCGGATGCCAGGCGGGATCACCCATCACGACGCTGGCGCGCGATGGTTCAAGCAGGCCCAGTCGCGTGGCCTGCGCCTCGGCGATCTCGACCAGTTCCTCCATGCGCCGCTTGCGTTCGGTGTTCGCCGCCTCGACCCGACGCACCGCCGCACGCACAGCCTCCACGTCGTCGCTTTCCAGCAGGCACAGCGCGTCGGTGGCCGCGTCGAGCCGACCCGCCGCGTTCAGGCGCGGCCCGATCGCGTGACTGATCGACTTGGCGTCGAGACGGCGCGGATCGATGTCCGCCGCGCGCATGAGCGCCTGCACACCCGGCAGCGGACAGGTCGGCAGCCGCGCCAACGCGTTGGCCACGAAGACGCGGTTCTCGTCGAGCAGCGGCATCACGTCGGGAACCAGGCCAAGCGCCGCGAGCGGAAGCGCGACCTCGGCGGCCCACCGCCGCAGCACCTCGGGCGGGCGCTCTCCCCCGCGCAGGCGGATGAGACGCGATGCCACCTTGAACGCGACCACGCTGCCCGAGATCAACTCGAAGGGACAGCCACCCAGCGACGGGTGCGCCACGGCCTCGGCGCGCGGCAGACGTACCGCGCCCGCCTCGTCGCGGTCCACGCGATGATGATCCGTGATCGCCAGCCGAAGGCCGACCTCCGCTGCAACCTCGGCCTCAGCGAAACTGCGGATGCCGCAGTCGACCGTGATCACCGCGTCGATCCCCTGCTGGCGCAAGTGCCGCAGTGCGTCGGCGTGCAGGCCGTAGCCGTGATCCATGCGATGCGGAATGAAGGTGGTCGGCTGCGCACCGAACTGCCGCAGCAGGCGCGCCATCAAGGCCGCCGCGCACAGGCCGTCCGCGTCGTAGTCGCCATAGACCGCGATCCGCAGGCCCTCGCGCAGCCAGGCATCCAGCGCCGCCGCAACGGCCTCCGCCCCCGGCAGCGAGGCAGGCTCACGCAGTAGCGACAGCGCGGGCAGCGGCGTGGCGAAGAGCGCACGCTCCCGCTCGCCAAGCAGGCCTCGGCTCTGCAGCACGCGATCGCGCAGCGAGCCCTCGCCGCCATCCCCGGGCAGGATCCACTCGGTCCGACGCTCCATGCGGTCGAGCCTACCCACCTCGCACGATCGCCTCCCGCGTGGCATAATTCATGAAGGAGTCCATCCACATGTCCGACCGGTACAAGTGCATCCTGCTCGTCGGTGCCCCCGGCGCCGGCAAGGGAACCCAGGGAAAGATCCTGGGACACATTCCCGGCTTCTTCCATCTTGCCTGCGGCGACGTGTTCCGCTCGCTCGATCTGGCGAGTCCGCTGGGCAAGAAGTTCATGGAGTACTCGAGCCGCGGCGAACTGGTGCCCGACGAGCTAACGGTCGAGATGTGGCAGCAGAACATGCACGCGCAGACCGTGCTGAGCCTGTACAAGCCCACACAGGACCTGTTGCTGCTGGACGGCATTCCGCGCACGATCACGCAGGCCAAGGCGGTCGAGAAGTATCTGGAAGTGCTGCTGGTGCTCCACTTGATCTGCCCGAACGAGGATGAGATGGTGCGGCGCATGCGCCGTCGTGCGCTGAAGGAGAACCGCCTCGACGACGCCGACGAGAAGGTCATCCGCCGTCGCTTCGAGGTCTATCGCCGCGAGACGGCACCGATCCTGAGCCACTACCCAGCGTCGATCATCAAGGAAGTGCCCGCCACGGGCAGCCCTGCGATGGTGCTGATGAAGGTGCTGGACATCGTGGCGCCGCTGCAGGACCACCACTTCCGCAACCCGCTGAACGCCTGAGCCGCACTCAGTCCCGCGGCGTGATGCCGGGCTCGGCGGGCGCGGTCGTCTGCATGGGATCGGCTGGTGGTGGCGGCACGACCGTCGTGGGCGGAAGCGGCCGAGTGAAGCGCGCCTCGATCATCATGACCTGCGCGCGACGACGCTCAAGCGACAGATTGCCGCCACGCATGCCGGGGGGCCAGTTCGCCCGCGCGCCAGCGTCGGCGCGGTCCAGTTCCGCAGCGTTGCCCAAGGGCATGCGAAACTCGCGGCGACGTTCGGGGGGTTTCCCGTCCGGCCCCAGCATGGGGCGCCCTTGCGCGTCACGCTCGACGCGCGTCACCACCACGTTCACCTCCGCACCGGGCGAGAGCCCCTGGAGCAGGTCCGCGAGTTCGTCGGTCGACCGGATCGGCGTGTCGTTGATGCGCTCGATCACGTCACCGGGAAGCAGCACCTTGTCGGCGGGAAGGCCAGGGATCGTCTGCTGCACCACAACGCCGGCTCGATCCGGCGGGGCGTTCGCCATCCGCACGCCGATCGCGCCACGGGGCTTCTCCTGCACCCGACGCACGGCCACGCGCAGGAGCCGCTCATGCGCCTCGTCGCGCAGACCTCCACGATCCAGCAGCGCCAGAATCTCCCGGTCGTCGATCGCGGGATCCATCAGTTGTCCCGTGGTCCGGTCGCGCACCTCGTAGGAGGGATCGTCCAGCCCCTTCACCAGGCCGAGCACGCGATCGCTCACCTGCACCGAGCCCAGCTGCATGTCACTCATCGTGGCCGCCATCTGCGCAGCCAGCCGATTCCGGCGCTCGCGCAGGGCCGGCATCTCCTCGTTCATGTCGGGCACCATGCGTGGCTGGAACGGCGGTCGGTCCTGAGGAACGGCCGGCGCCACCTGCACCTGCGCGGACGCGCACAACGCGATCAGCAGAGCGAGCCCAGCAGCCACTCGCGAACCTGCGCGCCGTTGCGACGCAGCCAGTTCACGCGCCGCGCGACCAGTTGCAGCACCTCCGACGCCTTCGCGGGACCGAATCGCCCGCGGCGCGCGATGGGAAGGCTGGCCTCGGACACACATGCCTCGATCATAAGCGGCGGCACCATGTCGACCTGATCCGAGAGCGCCCGATCGCCGCGGCGCGCGTAGGCGTGCGTGAAGGCCGCAAGGCGAAGTGCATCCAGTTCCGCTGGCCAGGCGGCGACGCGCGGGGTCGTGCCGCGAAAGCAGGCGAATTGCATGAGTCCATTCGCGAAGTCGACCACCGCGGGCTCGAGTCGCGCCGCGTCGAAGTCGATCACGGCCGCCACGCGATCGCCGTCGAAGATCACGTTGCCTGGATGGAAATCTCCGTGCACGACCTGACTATCCAGCTGCGCATAGCCGACCTCCTCCACCGCCGCGGAAGCCTCGGTGTAGGCCTCGGCCAGCGTCTCGCACGCGTTCGCAAGCGCGACCATGTCCACGTCGGACTCGACCCGCTGCACGGCGCGAGGAACGCGACGAAGCGCCTCAAGGACCTGCAGGTTCCCATGGAAGCTCGCCGCCTGGACATGGCCGTGCCAGGTGAAGGCCAGTCCTGCCGCGTGCAAGCAGCCCAGCGACTCGCCCGCGGTGCGCGCCTGACCGGGCTGGCGCGACCAGCGCTCGCCCTCGACGAACGGGAAGACCTCCCAGGTGCGTGTGGCGACGATCTCGTGGGCGGCGCCCGTTCGCGCCGAGATCGGCATCGCGACCGGCACCCCCGCTGCTGCCGCCGCCTGCATGAACGCGTACGCAAACGTGATGCGCTCGACGTCAACCGCGTGCAGAGCCCTGCACTTCAGCACATACGACTTGCCTGCCGCGCGCACCACGAACTTCGGACTGGCACTGCTGCCGCCAGGAAGCGGCACGATCGACTCGACCTTGCCCAGATCCCAGCGCCCGGCAGCCTCGATCGCGTCCGCCGGCACCGGCGGTGCAGGCACCGCATCACTCGGCATTCGCCGCCTGTTCCTTGATCCGATCGATCGCCGTCTTCATCTCGACCACACGGCGCGCGATCTCAAGGTCGCTCGCCTTGCTCGCGATCGTGTTGGCCTCGCGCAGCATCTCCTGCGCCAGGAAGTCGAGCGTGCGGCCGACCACATCGGCGTTCTTCGCATCAAGCAACTTGCGGAACTGCTGCAGATGTCCGCCGAGCCGCTGGACCTCCTCGGCCACGTCGGCGCGCTCGGCGAAGGTCGCGACCTCTCGAAGCACGTCCTCGTGACGCGCGGCGACGCCCGCCTCGGACAGCATGGCGTTCATGCGCGTCTTCAGGCGCTCGCCGTACAGGCGGCTCACCTCGGGGGCGCGCTCGGCGACTTCCTTCAGGCGCGACTCGATCAGTTCGCCGAACGAGAGCAGTTGCAAGCGCAGCGCCTCGCCCTCGCGGTCACGCATCGCGAAGAGCGCCTTCGCGGCCTCGTCAAGCAGGCGCTCGATCACCGGTCGTGCTGCGGCGCAGATCGCCGCGCCGCCATCGTCGATCACCACGCCGGGCAACGACAGCAAGGCACCGGCCAGCGACGCGACGGCGGAATCCCCACCGACCGATCGAAGCTGGTCCATGTAGCTGCGAAGTGCCTGCACGTTGATGCGACCCGCGCTGCGCGAGGTACCGTCGCCGATGCGGATGGTCAGCGAGACCGTGCCTCGTCCGATGCGTCGTGCAAGCCACGCCTCGAGTTCGCCCTCAAGCGAGCCGAGCGAATCCGGCAGACGAAGCATCGCCTTGAAGGAGCGGTTGTTCACCGAGCGCAACTCAACGGCCAGATGCATGCCCTCGTGCTCGCACGCGGCCGCGCCATGTCCGGTCATGCTGCGGATCATCGGAGGGTCGCCTGACTCAGGCCTTGGGAGCAGGTGCGGGGGCTGGTGCCGCAGCCGGAGCAGGTTCAGGCATGGCAGCTGGACTTGGCGCGGGCTCCTGCTTGGGCATATCAGGCGCAGGCTCAGACGCGGCCGGTGCAGGCGCTGGCGCAGGTGCGGGCTCGGGCTGCGCGGCAGCGGGCTGGGTGGCCGGAATCTGGATCGGCGTCATCGGCATTTCCTGTGGCGCGGGCGCGGCAGGCGCGGTCTCGCTCACGGCGGCCGGAGCCTCTTCCTTCGCGGGTGCGCGATTGAAGATGTTCAGGCCGATCGCGAGCAGCAGGTACACCGAGAACACCGCGACCGTCGCCACGGTGAGCGCGTCGCCAGTGCGGCCACCGAAGGCCGTTTCGGTTCCGCCGCCGCCACCGAAGGCACTGGCAAGGCCGCCACCCTGCGGGCGCTGCACCAGGATGACCAGCACCAGCGCCACGCTGACGACGATGAAAAGGACGGTGAGAAGGGTGAAGGCGGTGCCCATGGTTGCTCCAAGCTTCAGCCGCGACGGCCCTTGAACGCGGTCGCTGCGCTTCCAAGGATGGAGGCGAAGTCGGCGCCCTTCAGGCTTGCGCCACCCACCAGCGCCCCCTCGATCTCGAGGTGGGCGAAGAGGCTTGGCGCGTTGGCGGCATTCACGGAACCTCCGTAAAGGATCCGCACCGCCGCGGAGGAGGAACGATCATACAGGTGTTCAAGGTCTCTCCGGATGGCCTCGTGCGCCTCGGCCGCATCCTTCGGGGTCGCGCTCTTGCCGGTGCCGATGGCCCAGACGGGCTCATAGGCAACGGTCAGCGCAGCCAACCGATCCCCCTGGAGCCCCTCCAGCGCGCCGCGAAGCTGCTTCTGCACCACCTCCACGGCCCTGCCAGCGCTCCGCTCCTCCCAAGTCTCTCCCACGCAAAGCATCACTTTCAGGCCATTTTCCATGGCCACATGCACCTTTTCGCAAACCAGCCTGTCGGTCTCATGGTGGAACTGGCGGCGCTCGGAATGCCCGATAATCACATGCTGAACCCCCAAGTCCACCAGCATCGAGGCACTCACCTCGCCCGTGCGGGCACCGTTGGGCTTCGCGGAACAATCTTGCGCGCCAAGCTCGATGCCCGAGTGGCCCAAGGCGCGCGCCACGGACTGCAGATAGGGAAACGGCGGGAAGATCACCGCGTCGACATTGGTGCGGATCGGCTCAAACGCGGCGGCGACGGCCTCCGCAAGTTCCACCCCACCGGCCAAGTCGCCGTTCATCTTCCAGTTGCCGCCGATGAGCAGTCGCCGCGGGTGCATGGGTCGCAGGGTACCCACGAAAACCTAGAATCGCCGGATGCGCTCCGCGGCAGACATCCGTCGAACCTTCATCGACTTCTTCGTGCAGAAGGCTGGGCACACCGAGGTGCCCTCGAGCCCCGTGGTGCCGCTCGACGACCCCACCCTGCTCTTCACGAACGCGGGCATGAACCAGTTCAAGGACGTCTTCCTGGGTCGCGGATCTCGTGCGTACACGCGGGCCGTGGACACGCAGAAGTGCATCCGCGCCGGTGGCAAGCACAACGACCTCGAGGACGTGGGCCGCGACGTCTATCACCACACCTTCTTCGAGATGCTGGGCAACTGGAGCTTCGGCGACTACTTCAAGAAGGATTCGATCGACTGGGCGTGGGAACTGCTCACCGGCGTGTACGGCCTGCCGAAGGACCGCCTGTACGCGACCTACTTCGGCGGCAATCCACAGGCAGGGCTCGAGCCCGACCTTGAGGCGAAGGAACTCTGGTGCCAGTACCTCGACCCGTCGCGCGTGCTGCCGGGCAACATGAAGGACAACTTCTGGGAGATGGGCGAGACGGGTCCGTGCGGCCCGTGCAGCGAGATCCACTTCGATCGCATCGGCGGTCGTGACGCGGCGAAGCAGGTGAACAGCGGCGACCCGGACGTGCTCGAGATCTGGAATCTGGTGTTCATCCAGTTCAACCGCGAGCAAGGCGGCGCGCTGAAGCCGCTGCCGGCGAAGCATGTCGATACGGGCATGGGGCTTGAGCGCCTGGTCAGCGTGCTGCAGCAGAAGCGCAGCAACTACGACACCGACCTGTGGACGCCGCTCTTCGCCGCCATCCAGAAGGCCACCGGTGCGCGCGCCTACGGCGGCAAGCTGCAGGACAACGTCGACATCGCCTACCGGGTGGTGGCCGACCATGTGCGTTGCCTGAGCAGCGCGATCGCCGACGGCGCGGCACCGGGCGCCGAAGGCCGAAACTACGTGCTGCGCCGCATCCTTCGCCGCGCCGCACGCATGGGGCACCAGTACCTCGGCGCGAAGGGTCCGTTCATCCATCAGGTGGTGCCCGCGGTGGTCCAGTCGCTCGGCGACGTCTTCCCCGAACTGAAGGCGAAGGCCGCACACGTGACGCAGGTGATCCGTGACGAGGAGGCGGCGTTCGGTCGCACGCTCGAGCGCGGGCTTGAGCTCTTCGCGCAGGCTGCCGATCGTGCGAAGGCCGGCAAGGGCGTGATCAGCGCCGAGGACGCCTTCCGCCTGCACGACACGATGGGATTCCCGGTGGATCTCACCAGCGTGATGGCGCAGGAACGCGGCCTGAAGGTCGACGAGGCGGGCTACGAGGCGCTCATGGAGAAGGCGCGCGAGACGAGCCGTGCGGCGGCGGGAAGCGAACATCGCATCACGCTCACCCCCGACGCGATCGAGAAGTTGCGCACGCTCGGCGTGAAGCCGACGGACATCGCGCCGAAGTACGCCGCGCGCGCGGTCACAAGCCGCGTGGAGGCGATCTGGGACGGCAAGCACCTGCAGGAGCACGCCGAGAGCGGCGCACAGGTGGCCGTGATCACGCGGCGCACCAGCTTCCACGCCGAGGGCGGCGGTCAGGTGACCGACACCGGCATGATCGTGGCCGACCATCCAGGCGCAACGCTCAGTTGCGCCATGGACGAGGTGGACCGCATGGTGGGTGGCGTGCACGCGGCCGCCGAAGCCTCGCTTGGCATGGTCGGCGACACGCAGGGCGTGCGTGGCCACGGCGACTCGCGCGACGCGGCCGAGTTCAAGGTGGAGAGCGTGCAGGAGGAAGGTGGCTTCGTGCTGCACATCGGTCGCGTGACGCGCGGTCGCCTCAACCGCGGCGACTCCGTGATTCTGGATCTGGCCCGCGGCCATCGCAAGCATGTCGCTTCACACCACACCGGCACGCACCTGCTCAACTGGGCGCTGCGCGAGGTGCTCGGCGACGAGGTGCAGCAGCGCGGCAGTCTGGTGGCTGACGACCGCCTTCGCTTCGACTTCAGCTTTGGCCGCGCGATGACCGCCGAGGAGATCGCCAAGGCCGAGCGTCTTGTGCAGGAGGCGATCGCGAAGAACCTGAAGGTGGACGCCGCCGAGGCGCCGCTGGCCAAGGCGAAGTCCATCGCCGGCGTGCGCGCGGTGTTCGGCGAGAAGTACCCCGACC
>VGYX01000019.1 GCA_016872835.1 Planctomycetota bacterium
GCGGCGGTGGTGGCGGCGGTGGTGGCGGCGGCGGATTTGGTGGCGGCGGCGGTGGTGGTGGCGGTGGCGGTGGCGGTGGCGGCGGTGGCTCCACCGTGGCTGTCGACACGGCCAAGGACACCGAGGTTCGCGAGCGCGTGGACACCATCAAGAACCTGGTGAAGGCGGTCGTTGACCCGACCCAGTGGGATTCCAGCGCTCAGATGGAGGACTTCGACCAGAAGCTCATCATCACCGCGCTGCCCGAAACCCATCGCAAGCTGATCGACCTGCTGAACCAGATCCGTGCGGTCCAGGCCCTCGAGATCGGTCTGGAAGTTCGCGTGCTGACGATCACGACGGAGTGGTTCGAGCAGATCGGCATCGACTTCGACATGTACTTCAACACGAACTCCGGCATGTACGCGGCGGCTCAGGAGGCCGACCCGAACATGTCGCTGCGCGACTTCTTCTTCCAGCGCAACGCTGCGCCGGCCGGATTCAAGGCGGGCCAGTTGAAGAACCCGGTCGTGTTCGGCGGCATCGGCGGTTCGAACGTGACCAACACGAACCAGACGGCCACGGGCACGGCGACCGGTGGCGTGACCAATCCTCCCGACGCGACCACGGTCTACACGATGGGCAACGTCGGCGTGCCGATCGGCGTACGCCCGAACGGCGCCACTTATACGGGCGCGCAGGGTGGCACCTACAACAGCAACGGCTGGGGACCCGTCGGCGTGCAGCAGGACGGTCTGCCACTGGCCACGGAGGCCGCGGAAGGCACCATCACCAGCCTGCTGGGCAAGGCAGCCCTCGTGAACCCAGCGTTCACGGTGGGCATGACCTTCTTGGACGACGTGCAGGTGGACCTGCTTGTGCAGGCCACGCAGGCCGACCAGCGCAACGCCATCCTGACGGCCCCGCGACTGACGCTGCTGAACGGTCAGCAGTCCGCGATCAGCATCGGCAAGGTGCTGAACTACATCTCGGGCTACACGCAGGGCACGGGCAACTCGACCGGCGTGCCGATCACCAGCCAGTTCGTGAGCGGCATCAGCATGACCATCGAGGCGGTGGCCAGCGCGGACCGCCGGTACGTGACCATGACCGTCTACTTCAGTTCGCAGGACTTCGAGAAGTTCGACACGGTGCCGGTGCAGCAGGCCGTGGCGGGTGGCGGCACGGGGGGCGGTGGCGCGGCGGTGGCGACCAACCAGATCCAGCTGCCCCAGTACCGTCAGGCGAACATCAACACCTCGGTGAGCGTGCCGGACAAGGGCACCGTGATGCTCGGTGGCCAGAAGTTCTCGACCGACTTCGAGGTCGAGGTCGGAGTGCCGGTCCTCAGCAAGGTGCCGATCGTGAACCGCTTCTTCACCAACCGTGTGAACTCGAAGACGGAAAACAACCTGCTCCTCCTGATCCGCCCGGAGATCATGATCCAGCGCGAGGCCGAGGACAAGCTGTTCCCTGGACTGCTGGGTGATCGCGACATGACGGCGGGTGACTCGCAGGTCCGCTGAAGCAGGAGCCATTCATGCCCCACGCCAGCCCGATTCGATCCAGCCGCGTGGGTGAGGTGACCTGCGTCACCTTCACCGAGGGCCGCATCACCGACGAGATGGTGATCCATCAGATCGGTCAGGAGGTCCTGAAGCTGGTGGACGCGGACGCGCAGCCGAAGGTGCTGCTGGATTTCTCCGGCGTGGAGCACCTCTCGTCTGCGGCGCTGGGCGTGCTGATCAGCGTGAACAACCGTGTGAAGTCGCGCGCTGGCCAGCTGCGTCTGTGCTCGATCTCCAAGCAGATCTTCGAGGTCTTCCACATCACCCGTCTGGACAAGCTGTTCCAGATACACGCCACCGCGGAACAGGCGAAGCAGAGTCTGGCCTGAGGCCACCCCATGGCCCCTGCGGGACCGTGCGAGCCCCTGGAACTGGACATCACGCTGCGCGAGATGCGCGCGGACGTGGAGCGCGTGCAGACGCGCGTCGCGGATGCGCTTCGCGAGCGTTGCTACGACAACGACTCGATGTTCGCCGTGCGTCTGTGTCTCGAGGAGGCGCTGGTCAACGCGTTCCGGCATGGCAACCGTTTCGAGCCCGGACTGGTGGTCAAGTTTCAGGCCTCGATCGGTCCTGAAACCTGTACTTTCCAGGTGGAGGATCAGGGCGAGGGCTTCGATCCCGGTGGAGTGCCCGATCCGACCTCGGATGAGAACCTGGAGATTCCCAGTGGTCGAGGCATCATGCTGATGCGCGCCTACATGAGCGAGGTGGAGTACCTCGATCCCGGCAACCGCATTCGGATGGTGTTCAAGAAGCCGGCGTCGGGCTCAGACTGACCCTTCCGCGAGACGAATCCACTCCGAGGGGTCAAGCGTCTCGGGGCGCCGCATGGGATCGAAGTCGGCGGGGAACGGAAAGTCCGCGCCCAGCGAGTTGCGCAACTGCTTGCGTCGTTGCTGGAAGGCGCGGTCCACGACGGTGCGGAGGTGCGCCGGCAGGGTGGGGCGTGGCGTGCGCGGCGTCAGGCGCACGACGGCGCTCTGCACGTCGGGGGCGGGCCAGAAGGCGCCGGGCTTCAGGATGGTGATGCGTTCCACGACCGCGAGCAGCTGTGCGGTGATGGTGAGCGGGCCGATCTCGGAGGTGTCCGGGCGCGCAGTCAGGCGGTCGGCAACCTCGCGCTGGATCGTGACGACCATGCCGCCGCACGCAGGGTGGCTTTCAAGCAGCGAGGCGATGAGGGGCGTTGCGGCCGCGTAAGGCAGGTTCGCGACCATGCGGAAGGGACCAGCCAGAGCCTGCAGGAGCTGTGGGTTCAGCGTGTGCTTGTCCTGCAGGCAGTCGCCCTCGACAAGCGTGATCCGGGCGCCCAGACGGTCGCGAAGGATCGAGGCCATGTCACGGTCGAGTTCGCAGGCCACCACGCGTGCGCCGGCGTCGAGCAGCGTTTCGGTGAGTGTGCCGGTGCCGGGGCCGACCTCAAGGATCGTTTCGCCTTCGCGCACGGCGGCGGCGTCCATGATCGTGCGCATCGCACCCGGGTCATGCAGGAAGTTCTGGCCGAAGCGGTGCTTCGGCCGCAGGCCGCGGCTCTCCAGGAGCGCTCGGATGGTGGCGATGTCCTGCATGTCTGGTCGTGAGGATCAGGGGTTGTTGTTGACTCCCAACAAACGGCGAGTCAATGACGACCTCTGACCCTCGCTTTCGGTCACCAGGTGTATTCGACGGAATAGGAGATGGTCTGCACAGCGTTCGGGGCCACATCCACGGGAAACTCGATCGTGCCGGCGTTCACTTTTTCGTAGCGCGCCTGCGTGGAGATCTTCCAGTTGCTCCAGCGGTAGAGCCGCTCACGCACCAGCACGGTGACGGGCGCGTCCTTGCGGTTGCGGATCTCGATCGTGAAAAACTCGTTGATCTGGCGGCGCGCGCGGTCCACGCGGAAGTCGGTCTGCTTGCGCTCGCCCACCACATCGAACGCACTGCCAAGCCGGATCAGCACCTTCTCGTCACGTGGCGTGTGGCCAATCACGTCCTCGCCGATGAACTCCAGGCTGCCGTCGGCCTCGTCGCGCTGAAACACGCGCATCTTGCCTGCGGGCAGCGGCATGCCAAGGTTGCTCGCCTTGTCGTTCTTCAGCCGCACGTACACGTCGACCTTCGAGTTTCCGAACTGCCCGAACTCCCGCACATCGATCGGTTGTCCGCCGCCACCCCAGTCCATCGAGGCACCCTCATACACCAGCAACTTTTCCACAGGAATTCCTGACACCGACGGAAATAGCGCGATCTGCTGGCTGGCGTTCTGCGGAATGTCGACCGAGCGCGGCAGCGTGTACAAGTGGTACTCGCCGAAAGTCTTCTCCTGGAAGCCTTCCGGCGATCCCGCCTTGTCCATCGCCATCGCCCGCGGGGCACGCATGGTGCCACCGCGCGGCTGCACGCGCTGCACGTCACCGGCGATCAGCTTGAGCTTCGCGTCCTCGAAGGCCCGCCCGCACACGTTCAGCAGCGTGACCCATGCGGAGAGGTCCGCCTTCGTGTTGGTGGCGTCCAGCGTGACGTTGTAGTCGGAGCGCCATGTGAGGCCGCTGGTCTGATAGCCAATTCGAACCTCATGCTTGCCACCTGCAGCGCTCTGCAGATTCCACAGAAGGGTGGGGCGCGTGCGCAGGCCACCTGGCAGCGCGCCTAGCGTCACGGTGGCCTGATCCTGCGCCACGAGATCCACGCCCGTGTCACGCTGGATCACGAGCATGCCGCCGCGCGCCGCCAGCAGCGTGCCACTGAGTTGTATGGGGCCGCCCTCGATGTCCACCATCGCCCTCACCGGCTGATCCACGTAGCGCTCCAGCAGCTTGTCCGCGCTCACGAGGTCGAACTCGAAGCGCTGATCCAGCACGGCGGTGGTGGGATCCGTGAGGTCGTTGAAGCTCACCGTAGTCGGATCGATGAATGCCGCCACGTCGGTGAAGGCGATCTCACCGACTCCCTTGGGCACGTCCACCGAGCGCGTCTCGCGCACCAGACCGAAGCCGGGCACACCCATCACCATGTCCCAGCCGGACTGCTGCTGCTCAAGGAACTGCCGCGGGTCGAAGCCTGCGGGATCGGCGCTTGAGTAGACGGTCAGGCTCACACCCGAGTCGTCGCCGGGTGCGGCGGCCAGAGCCATGAGCGAGGCGGACAGGATGACGGTGTTCGCGAAGATCCGCATGCGATCAGGCTACCCCGCTTGCGAGGCAGCCGCGCAGCCACCACACTTGCCTGCACCCCGCGAAGCTCCATCGTGCCCGACCTGCAAGCATCCAACCCCGTGCTGTTCGACCTGACGGTCGTTGTCATCGCGACCGCGGCGGGTTTCATCGGGTCGCTGATCGGCCTTGGTGGTGGTGCGCTGCTTGTGCCGGGACTCGTGATGTTGCTTGGCGTTCCGATGAAGACCGCCGTCGCCGCCAGCCTGGTGGCTGTGGTCTTCACCAGTTCCGCCGCGGCGATGATCCGAGGCCGCGATACCCTCACGAACTATCGCGTAGGTCTGCTGCTTGAGACGGTCGCGGGCGTGGCCAGCGTGATCGGTGCGGTCACGGCGCTCATGGTGAGCGCCACGGCGCTGCAGTTCACGTTCGGCGGCGTGCTGCTGGTGATCGCAGGCCTGACGATGCGCGGCATGCAGGATGAGGACACAAGTGGCCAGCCCTCGCATCCATGGTCGCGCGCGCTCCGTCTGGATGGGGTGGAGGACAGCGCGGACGGACCACGCATCTATCACGTGCAGCAGGTGCCGCTTGGAGTGTCGATCATGGGCATCGCGGGCGTGATCGCGGGCATGCTGGGGCTTGGTGCAGGCGCGGTGAAGGTGCTCAGCATGGACATCTGCATGAAGATGCCATTCCGCTCCAGCACCGTGACGAGCAACTTCATGATCGGGGCGACGGCGGCCGCGGGATCGGTGGCGTTTCTGCGGCTCGGGCTGATCGACCCCGCCGTCGCCGGGCCGGTCGCCGTGGGCATCGTGCCGGGCGCCATGCTGGGAAGTTGGATGGTTTCACGCATCCAGCTGCGCTCGCTTCGGCTGGTGTTCCTTGCGTTCGTGGCACTGACTGGAGTGCAGATGTTGCTGAAGGCGTCGGGAGTCCTGTCATGAGCGACCCGACCGAAGTGGAACACCTTCGCGCCCAGCGCCTCGATCCGGATACCTCGTCGATCCAGCGGAAGATGATCCGCATCCTCGTATGGGGAAGCGTGGTGTTGATCGTGTTGGGTCAGTGGATCGCGTTGCGATCGGGCGAGCACGTGGAGGGGCCCCGTGACGTCGTCGAGACTCTGCGCACGCTGCCCTCGGGTCGATCGCTGATGCTGCTGGGTCTGATGATCGGGCTTGCCACACCTGTTGTGCGAAGTCTGCTGCTGGCGGGCTGGTTCGCGCGTCGAGGCGAGCGAGCCATGACGCTCATTGCACTCGCGGTCGTGGCGATCATGCTGAGCGGCCTGCTGCTTCGGCACTGAGCGCGCTGCGGCTCAGCGCGCCGTCGCTTCGGCGCGCATCTCGCGCAGCACCGTCACCTTGATCTCGCCGGGGAAGGTCATCTCGGCCTCCACACGCTTGGCGACCTCCTGCGCGATCGTGAAGCATCGTGCATCGTCGGCCTTGTTCGCGTCGACGATCACGCGCACCTCGCGGCCCGCCTGGATCGCGAAAGCCTCCTGCACGCCGGGCTGCTCCATCGCGATCGACTCGAGCTGCTCGAGTCGCTTGATGTAGTGCTCCATGCTCTCGCGACGCGCACCGGGCCGCGCGCCGCTGAGCGCGTCGGCCGAGGTGACGATGGGCGTGAAGGGCGTGGTGCAGGGAATGTCGCCATGGTGCCCACCGATCGCGTTCAGCACGGCCTCGCTGGTTTCGCCGTGACGCTTCACGAAGTCCAGGCCGATCGCTGGATGGCCGCCCTCGACCTCGTGGTCCATCGCCTTGCCGATGTCGTGCAGGAACCCCGCGCGCCGCGCGGTGGCGCCATCGAGCCCCAATTGGCTCGCGATGAGCTGGCACAGATACGCCACCTCGATCGAGTGGCGCAGCACGTTCTGCCCGTAGCTGGTGCGGAAATGGAGTCGCCCCATCATCTCCACGACCTTCGGATGGAGGCCGCGCACGTCGGCCTCCATCGCGGCCTCCTGACCTGCCTGCACGATGCGCGCCTGTATGTCGCGCCGCACCTGCTCGACCACCTCGTCGATGCGCGCGGGATGGATTCGGCCGTCGTTCACCAGCTTCTGCAGCGCCTCGGCGGCGATCGCCTGGCGCACGCGGTCGAAGCAGCTCACGGCGATCACGCCGGGGGTGTCGTCGATGAGAACGTCCACGCCCGTGACCTTCTCGAAATGACGGATGTTGCGACCCTCGCGGCCGATCACGCGGCCCTTCAGGTCCTCGCTGGGCACCTTCACGCTGCGCAAGGTGCTGTCGCTTGCGCATTCGCCCGCGTAGCGCTGCATCGAGAGCAGCAGGATCTCGCGAGCCTGTTCGCGCGCCTTCGATTCGGCCTCGTGCAGGACCTTCTGCGTCAGCAGCGCCGCGTCGCGCTCCGCGTTCGCGCGCACTTCGGCAAGCAGGACCTCGCGCGCCTGCGCCGGCGTCATACCGCTCACCTCGGCGAGCTTGTCGCGCAGGTTCGCGCGATCGCGGGCCAGACCCTCACGTTCCTCGACGGCGCGGCGCTCGGCATCCTTCAACGCGGCGTCGCGTTCATCCAGCCGACCTTCACGCTGGCGCAGTTGCTCCATGGAGCGTTCCAGCGCCTCCTCTCGACGCACGGTGCGTGCCTGACTCTCTTGGATCTCCGCGAGCGCCTTCGAGACCTTCGCGTCCAGTTCGGCCCGACGCTCGCCCGCGCGGCGCTCGGCCTCAAGCTCGATGGTCCGAGCCTTCGTCTGCGCCTCGGTGGTGGCCGAATCGAGCAGTCGCATGGACTCGCGGCGTGCATGGGCAAGGATGCGACCAAGCAGGATCAGACCGATCGCGGGCAGGCCGATGGCCACGATGACGGACACGATGGTCCACGTGGTTGTCGAGGCCTGCGCCAGCATGGGCACGGGGAAGAACTGGTTCATGGGCGGACTTTCGGGCAAACGGCGCGCCGGTGATCTGGCGGAGGCCGGGAGGGTGATGGATCCACAGGCCGGGGCCTGTGGTTGAGGAGTCATGACATTGTCGAGGCGCGGGGCCGGGGGGTCAATCGGCACGACCGGGCCGATCCCCGGCCATTTAGACTGATTCCATGCCCGCCATGCTGCGGAAGTTCAGCGATCTCCTGCCAACGAACCCGATCGTGGTGCGTCTGGTCTCGGGCGCAGGTCGACGCACCCGCGACCTGCTGGTGCGCGGTGCCACGCTGGGCGCGCTCATGGTGCTTGTGTTCTTCGCGCTGCTTGGCTCCAGCGGTTCGCTGCGCGACATGGCCCAGAGCGGCGCGAACGCGTTCACGCTGATCAGTTACGGGCAGGTCGCGGCGATCTGCCTGCTCACGCCGCTGTTCATGGCTGGCGCGATCGCGCAGGAGAGCAATCCGCGGACGTGGGAGATCCTTGTCACCTCGCCACTCAGCAGCCTGCAGATCGTGCTTGGCAACCTGTTCGGACGACTCTTCTTCGCGCTGGCGCTGCTGGCCAGCACGCTGCCGCTCTGTCTGGCTGCGCGCATCTTCGGGGGCGTGCGCGGCAGCAGTGTGGTCGCCAGCATGGCGGTGAGCGGCTGCACCGCGATGCTCCTGGGAAGTCTGGCGGTGACGCTCAGCGTGACGCGCAGTACGGGCAAGCGTGGCGTGTTCGCGTTCTATGCCGGCACCGTGCTGGTGCTGTTCGGCACCGGCGCCGCCGACCTTGCCGCCCGCACGCCAGTCGGTCCAGGCTCCAGCGCGACGTTCACCACGTGGCTGACGCCGCTCAATCCATTCCTGACGCTGCGCAGCGAACTGGACTCGAACGCCTATCGGCCGTGGTCGCTTGGAGTGGATGAGGCTGGCGCGCTCACGCGAGCGTGGCTCGGTCATCCGCTGGCTGCCATGGTCACAGGTTCACTGCTGACCTCGATGTTCCTGGTGGCATTGGCCACTCTGCGCGTACGGCTCGTGGGCGCGCGCACCGAGGCCGACTCGGGCGGGCTGGGCCGATTCATGCGACGTGTGAGCAAGAGGGGCGAACGCGTGCCGCGTCGGGTGTGGCAGAACCCTGTCGCTTGGCGCGAGGCAAGCCTGCGGCTTTCCACGCCGGTCGCCCGCGGCGCTCGCTGGGGTCTGTTCATCGTGGGCATCGCGGCCGCGGTCACCGTGCTGCTGCTGCATCGTGTGGCAGTGCTCGACACGGCGACCGCGCGTCTGACGCTCGGCGCGCTGGTCATGGCGGAGGTGGTGCTCGCGATCCTGGTGGCCGTGAGCGCCAGCGCGACCGCGGTCAGCCGTGAGCGCGAGGACGGCTCGCTCGACCTTCTGCTGACCACGCCGATCCAGCCTGGCCCCTATCTGAAGGGAAAGTTGCGCGGCATCATCGTGGTGCTGTGGCCGGCGATCGCAACGCCCTCGCTCACGTTGATCCTGGGCGTGCTGTATGGCATGGCGGGAGGTCTTGGTGCGGCGCAGGTCACCACGGCGACTCTGGTGAAGACGACATCGGTGCAGATCCCGCTGGTGCTCACGCCCGCCGCACTCGCGTTCCCTTTCGCCTTCACCGGCTTTCTTGCCTTCGCCGTGATGACGGGCCTGCAATGGAGCGTGGGTAGTCGAGGCGTGATCGGCAGCGCGCTGGGTGCGCTGGGGGTGGTGGCTGGTGCGGGCGTGGTGCTGGGGCTTTGCGCGACCGCAGCCGGCACGGACATTCCAGGCGTGGGCCCGGCCCTCAGCTGTCTCAGCCCCGTGAATCTGGCGCTTGCGGCCGTGGCGCCGGACCAAGTGGTCTCGGCCTCGTTGCTCGACCCGGGATCGCTTGCGCCCGGATTCGCGATCGGCACGGTGATCGCGGTGGTGGTGGAGTCGGTCGTGACCTACGCGATGCTGGCGGCGATGCGCCGCAGCTTCATGATGACGGTTCGTCAGCTGGCTGGCTTGAAGTGACGGCGGCATCCGTCGCGCCGGATTCAGCCAGCAGTTCCGCCACACGCGCCGTCAGGCGTCGTTCAGCGGCCTCGTCACGCCCGATGGGCGTCCACTGCGTGGGGCTGCGCGTGGTGCCATCGTCGCGTCGCTTTGGCTGCGGCTCCGTCGTCACGGTCCGCAGCGTGCCGCTCCAGGTGCTCTGTCGGATTCCGGGCTGGAAGCCGCGCTCGATGAACACGCGCGTGCGCAGTTCGATCGGGCCTTCGAAACTCTCCAGATCGAAGCGTGCCAGGTCCGCCGGCGATCCCGGTGCCGCGGCGCCCTGAAAGTCGCTTGCCCCGTCGATCGCCTGCGGCTCGAAACCTTCCGGCACGAAGACGAAGCGAACGCGGCGGCGCTCCATCTGCAACGTGGCCTGCAGCGTCTGGTCGATGCCGTTCGTGTCGGTGCGCCATGGCTCCAGCAGGCTTCCGATGAGTCGAGGCTCGGTCTCGATGATGCCGTTGCTTCGATCGGCCAGGGCCGGGGACATGTCCTGTTCGCGGCCGGCCTCGATGCAGGCCTGGAAGGCGCGGTTGTAGTCGCCGCGATCGAGTCGAAGCGCGTCCTCCTGTTCGGGTGCCTGGCAGGCAACCAGCAAGGTCGTCAGCAGGATCCAGAAGGGTGTGACGCGCCGCATCAGGTCCGGAGTGTAATGTGCCCTCGCGCATGCTCCCGCTGCTGCTGCGAAGGTTGGCTCTGGTTCCGCCGCTGCTGCTGGCGATCTACACCATCACCTTCGCGTTGGCATGGCTGGCGCCCGGCAATCCGCTGGAAGCGCCGGAGGGTCGCAGGCCGCCCGCGGAAGTGCAGCAGGCGATGATGCGGCGGTACCGACTGGACGACCCTGCCGCCTTCTATGTGGAGTATCTCGGAAGAGCGAGCGGCGTCAGTTGGGCGCTTGGTCGCGCGCCAAGGCCGTTCGATCTGGGCCCGAGCCTGCGGCAGCCTGACTGGACCGTGAACGAGATTTTGGCGGACGCGCTTCCCGTCAGCGTCACGCTGGGGGCGTCCGCCATGCTGATCGCGCTGGCGCTCGGTCTGACGGCCGGCACGCTGGGAGGCCTGCGCCCACGCGGCTGGATCGACAACGTGGCGCAGATCCTGTCGATGATCGGCATCAGCGTTCCGAGTTTCGTGATCGGCGCCACGCTGCTGATCCTTTTTGCCGCGAAGCTGCGATGGCTCCCCGTCGGCGGCTGGGGAACGCTCTCCACGCTGGCCTTGCCTGCCTTCGCGTTGTCGCTGCCGTTCGCCGCCACGATCGCGCGCATGACGCGCGTGGGCATGATCGAGCAGATGGCCAGCGACCACGCACGCACCGCGCGAGCGAAGGGCCTCTCGCGCCTGCAGGTCGCACGAAAGCATGCGCTCCGAAATGCCTTCCTGCCGGTGCTCAGCTGGCTGGGCCCGGCGACCGCCGTGGCCTTCACCGGAAGTTTCGTGGTGGAGAAGGTGTTCGCGGTTCCTGGACTGGGTCGACACTTCGTCGACGCGGTGCTGGGCAAGGATCTCACGCTGGTGATGGGCATCGCGCTCACCTATGGCGCGCTGGTGATCCTGCTGAACCTTGCGGTGGACCTGCTCTACGCGTGGGTCGATCCGCGCATCCGCGTGCGCTAGCGCGCGGGCACACGCGCGATCCGACCCAGATACTGCTCCAGGCGCGGATCGCGGCTGATGCCGTCCAGCCGCGTGGGATCGAACATGTACACGGTCACGTAGTGGCAGATCGGAAGGATGGGAACGTCCTGCTCCACCAGCAGTCGCTCCGCCTGCGACAGCGTGGCGAGTCGCTCGTCGGCGTCCAGCTGGTCCGCCGCACGATCCAGCAATGCGTCGAAGGACGGATTGGTGTAGCCACGGTCGTTGTTGCCATCACCCGTGCGCGAGAGTTCCAGCCACGTGGTCGGATCGCGGTAGTCGCCGTACCAGCCGCCACGCGCCACCATGAAGTCGCCGCGCTTCAGCGCGTCACGGAAGCCGCGCGCGTCCTTCGGGCGCATCGCGCACGGCACGCCGAGGGTGCGCGTCCACATGTCCGCCAGCGCCGCGCTCATGTCGCGATAGCGCGGACTGTTCGAGGCGTACAGGATCTCCACGGTGGGGAAAGGTTCGCCCCGCGCGTTCACCAGCGTGCCGTCGCGCAGGGTCCAGCCCGCGCCCTCGAACTCGGCCTTCGCGCGCTGCGGATCGAATGGAAGGCCTGCCGGCAGCGTGTAGCCCCGGATCGAGTCGGGTGGAACCAGCGTGCTCGCGACCGTCTCGCCGAGCCGCGTGATGCGCTCCACGATCGCGCGCTTGTCGATCGCCAGTGCGAAGGCACGACGCACGGCCGGATCGGCGAATGGATTCGCGCGACCGTCGCTGAGCGTGGGTCGGCAGTTGAAGCTGTAGAAGTCGGTGCCGAACGCGTCCAACACATGCAGGTCGCGGCGCGTGCCCGCGCGCGCCTGCTCGAACATGTCGCCGCGATACTCCACCAGCGTGTCGGTGAGCCAGTCGATCGCGCCGCTCTCGAAGGCCAGCACCGCCGTGTTGGGATCTTCGATCAGCACGATGTCCACCGATGCGGCGCGCACCGAATCGGCGCCGTGATAGTGCGGATTCCTCTCCAGTCGGATCGCGCGCTTCGGGCGCCACGCGGCCAGTCGGTAAGGTCCGTTGCCGACCAGATGGCCGGGCTTGGTCCATGCCGGATCCAGCGAGAACATGCCCGTCACGGGGTCGAGTCTGGTGAAGCGCTCCACCAGGGCGTGCGGAATCGGGAAGAGCGTCGGAAAGGCGCACAGATCAAGCCAGTACGCGACGGGTCGCTCCAGTTCCACCACCAGTGTGCGCGCATCGGGCGCGCGCAGGCCGACCTCGCGATCGAAGCGCTCCTGCGTCTCCCTCCACAGTCGCGCCGCGGCCTCGGCGCCGCCGCCGGTCGTGGCGAATTCCTTCAGCGCCTTCGCACGCCAGTCGAAGAAGGCGCGCGCGCCGCGGATGTTCAGCAGGAAGCCGGTGTAGTCGCTCGCCTGATCGGGAAGCAGCACACGCCGCCACGCCACCACGAAGTCACGCGCCGAAAGCTCGGAGCCGTCGCTCCAGCGCAGTCCCGGTCGAAGTCGGAACATCCAGGTGCGACCATCGTCGCTGCGCGTCCACGATTCGGCCGCAGCCGGGATGACCTCGCCCGTCGCGCCATCCACCTCGGTCAGACCCTCGAAGAGTCCTCGTGCGGTGCGCACATCGTGCTGGTGGCTGAGTCGCTGTGGATCCAGCGAGAGCGCCTCGGCGGTGTTGGCGATCACAAGATCCGCGCGCGGCGTGGGTCGATCCAGCCAGAGCGCGCCGATCAGCAGCGCGACGAGCAACAGGATGGGAGTCAGCAGGCGCACCGAGGTCGGGCCCTGCGGCGCATCACTTCTTCGCGGGCTCTGGCTTGGCCCACGACACGCCGACCAGTTTGGCCAGTCCAGGCAGCGTCGCCTTCGCGGCACGGATCTCGCTGGTGATCGACTGTGCATCCGCGCCCTTGGCGTCGTCAGACAGCGTGTCGACCTGTCGCAGCAGGGGTTCCACGATCTTTCCCAGCGCCTTCTGCTGCTCGGGCGTCATCTTCAGGACGGTCTCCCGCATCACGAACAGGCCACGGAACACCACCATGGCGAAGTCCGCGGATTCCGGCTTCTGCGCACGCGTCAGCGCGACGCCTGTGGCCTTCACCAGTTCATCGAACGTGCCACGCACGGTGTTTGGAAGCTTGGCCGCGTCGGCGGTCGACGCGATCGCGCCCAGGCTCTCGATCAATTGCGACGCCGCGAACGGACTCGTCTCGGCTTCGCAGTTCTCGCGAACGCGACGCGCCACGCCGTCAAGCTCGGTGGGCTGCACCGCTCCACCACGGACCATCGCCCCGATCATGGCGCTGGCGGCCACGCGTACGCGAGCGTCGGATTGGATGGTCGCGGCCGACTGATCCAGAATCATCCCCAGCGCTTCCGAGCAGCGGATCTGGCGCACGACCAGCAGGGCATTGGTGGCACGGAAGGCGTCGCCGGACTTCAGTACCGCGGAAATCTCCGGCGTGGCGAGCTGCAGGAACGTGCGGAAGAAAACCAGCGAGCAATCCGGCTTGCGAAGCAGGCTGGCAAGGGTCTTGCGCGCCTCCTGAACCTGCTCGGGGGTGCCGCTCGCGATCAACTTCATCTGCGGATCGATGAACGCCTGGATCGAACCGCGCGTGGCTTCATCCGGGGTGCTGGCGATCTTCAGGACGTTGCTCGGCGGCGGCTGCTGGGCCTGCGCGCGCGGGGCGGAAGTCAGGGCCAGACCGGCGACCAAGGCCAGAATCGTGAATCGCGAACTCATGAGAGATCAACGCTACCTGTTCCGCCGAAGCAGTGTCAACGCGACCGCCGTACACTCGCAAAATGATCCTCAGCGCGGTGCTTGCCGCGGCAGCCAGCCTTGCGACAGCCCAGGACAATCTGCTGGAAATGGACGCCTCCCGGCGTCTGGGCGTGGTCTGGGGACGCGCCGCGGTGTCGCTGGTGGCGGACGCCTCGCTGCCCGATCCCGCCAGCTTCGAGGGGGCGCTGGATGTCGCGCTGGCCGCAGCTGAGATGGCCCCGGAGAACCCGCAGGGTTGGCGGACGGTCGTGGCGATCGCCGAACTGGCCCCGGAGGACAGCGCCAAGGCCGCCCCGGCCATGGCGCGAGCCCTGAAGGAGATCAGTCGGCTGGATCCTGCCGACGGCACCGTGCAACTCGCGCGCCTGACCGACGCGGTCGAGCGCGGCACCATCGCCGATGACCGCGTGAAGGCCTACGAGCATCTGCTGGGTCCGGAGGCGCGCAAGAAGCTTGCACCGACGATCGCCGCTCGGCTGGCGTTCGATCTGGCGCTGCTGCAGAAGCGTCGGGGCGAGTCGGATGCGTGGTCGCGCTGGCTGCGCGAGGCGTGTGCGCTGGACCCGGCATTCCCGATCGCCACGGAGACGCTCGCGGGAGTCGAAGCCGGTCTCGGCGCTCCGCTGGAGGTCGTCAGCAAGGCGCTCGTCGATGCGGTGACTGCGGATCCCGGCAACGTGCCGAGTCTGAACGCGCTCGCGCGCATCTGCCTGCACGAAGGTCTCTATGTCGAGGCCGACATGCTTCTGGAGCTTGCCTCGCACGTGTCCTCGCTGGATCTGGACTATCGCGTGGTGGATGACATCGTGGCGGATCGCGTGATCGCGCTGTGGGGTCAGGGGCGCCACGCCGATGCGGCGAAGGTCGCCGACGCTCGGCAGGCCGAGCTGAACGCGATGCTGCGTCGTCGTCTTGGCGAGGCCACGGCGACCACCACGCAGGAGGACGTGAACCAGGGTCCCACGGTGACGCTGCCAAGTTCGCTTGCGAGCGTGCGAGCGGCCCTCGCTCGAAGCGCGGGCCTGCCGAACGCGGACGCTTCGATGGCGCTGGCCCTGCGAAGTCTTGGGGACGAGCGCACGCTTGCCGGGCCGGATGCCAAGGCGCAGGCGGCGATCGACCTGCAGAAGGCATGGTTGCAGGTCACGATCGGCGACTTCGCCACCGTTCCGGAACTGCTGGAGTCGGTCGAGAAGGAGGCACCGCTCACCGATCTGGCGAAGACCCGTTTCGACGGATGGCTGAAACTGCGTCGCAACGAGAACGAGGCGGCTCTCACCGCGCTTCAGGCGATCGCCGATCGGGATCCCGGCGCGAAACTTGGAACCGGCATGGCGCTTGAGGCGCTCGGGCGCACCAAGGACGCGGCGCGTGTGTACTTGGCCGTGATCCAGGAGAATCGCGACTCCGTGGTCGGGGTGTACGCTGCGGATCGACTGCACGGCCTCGTGAAGGCCAGGCCTGGACCCACGTCTGAGGCGAAGGCGGTGCAGAAGGCGCTCGCGCGCCTGCCTCAAGCCGTGCCCGCGCTGCTCAACGATCAGCGACAGGCGCTCAGTTGCACGCTCAGCTTCGGCAACCCGCCGACCACGCTGGACAGCCTTCCCCTCACAGTCTCGATCCAGAATCGCGCGAACCTGCCGCTTGAGATCACGCCCATCGGCCCCATCGAGAGCCGCGCTGCGTTGCTGCTGTCGGCCGCCGTGGTGGGGCAGCGGCCCATCTCGCTCACGCCATGGATCTTCGCGCTCGACCGTCGCATCCAGCTCAAGCCGCTCGAGACGCTCGCGTTCGAGGTGGACATGGCGCGCACGCCCTTGGGTCAGGTGCTCATGGGCGACCCGCTGTCCGGTGCGCTCATCGACGCCACGCTGGTCACCAACTTCCGCCTGACCGCCGAGCACGTCCAGGCCGGTTTCATGGGCAACCTGTCACCTTCGGCGATCTTGCGCATCCCCGCGGTGCAGGTGGATGCAGCCTGGCGCGAGGACGCGATCAGCGAGATCCGCGAGCCTGATCGGCCCGAGGATCTGATGAAGATGGTGCTGCTCGCCTACGACCTGGTGGCGCGTGCTGCGAAGGGCGAGGCGGATCTTGAGGTTTCATGGAAGGTCGTCACCGATGCGTGGATGCGCCTGCCGCCGGTGGCGCAGGCGTGGACCCTGATGGTGCTTCCGAAGGGGCGTCTGGAACCGCTGGCACCGATCCTGGAGGCCGCGAAGGTCGCCACCGACGAGCGCGTGCGCATGAGCTACCTGCTGCACTGGGTCGGGTCGCCGGATGACGCGCAGTTGGCGGCGGCGGAAAGGCAGGGTGGTCGCGTCGCGGGCGTCGCGGCGGGTGTGCGAGGCCTGCTGCAGTCGAAGGCGCGCGACCAAGCCGACGTGAGTCAGGAGCTGGGCGGCGGCAGCGCGTTCGGTGGCGAATCGCCTTCGGACGGTCGCTGATCGGCGCGTGCGGCATACCACGCCACCGTTGTGCTCCATGCTCCAACGTCGCTCGGCGGCTCGATGGGTCTGGTGCGCATGGCCTCCGTCACGCGTCGCGCCAGCCCGGGCATGATCAGCAGACCACCCGCAACCACGATCAACATCTCCACGCAGCGTGAGACAAGTTCCGCGGCGAGCGCCTCGGGGGTGGTGATCCCGGAGATCGCCGGTGCAAGGATGGCCACGATCCATTCGCGCACACCCAGCGCGCTTCCAAGGAACGGAATGGCGTTGGAGACGTTTCCGGCCGCGCCAAGTGCGAGGGATGTCATGGGATCGATCGAGCAGCCGGTCAGCGTGAAGGCGGCATGCACGCGCACGGCAGACAGCAGCAACTCCACGCAGCGCATCAGGAGCGCGCGCAGGAAGGCCGAACGCCGCCAGCGGAGATCCACCAGCGCACACGCAAGCAGTGCGAAAGTCATGGGTGCCGCGATCCAGGAGGCGCCGTCCACATGTCGCACGATCCACAGCGAGATGCCAAGCCACGCACCCGCGATCAGCGTGAGCAGCGTGGATTGCACCGCCAGCAGCACGCTCACCGGCACGGGAATGCCGTGGACCTGACTCTGATAGGCGATGCGGCCGACCAGTCCGGCCTGCACGGGGGTCAGATTTCCAAGCGCACTCGCGAGCGTGAGCGCGAACATCTCGCCGAAGCCAAGCGTGGACAGCCTCGCGACGCGATTGGTCAGGATCTGCAGCGAAAGACTGGTGAGCGCAAAGGCGCACAGGATCGCCAGCGGAAGCGCGACAAGCCATGTGGGAGATGGATGTCGAAGCGCGGCCCATGCGGACTCGGCGACGGCCCGATGCTCGGCCAGATTCCATGTCGCGACCACAAGCAGCGTCACGCCAATCAGGTAGGCCATCACGCGGCGCCTCGATGCCCGCGGCCAGTTCATCGATCGCGCACGTCGGGAGGAGGGGTGTCACCACCGCCGCCGCGCTCCGCAAGTTTCGCGTGCTTGTACAGCGTGTTCTCGGCGACCATGATCGCCAGCAGCAGTCCCTCGCGCCCATCCAGGAACCCGCGCCTGAAGATGTAGGTGCGCAGGAAGCTCCACACGGCGCGGATGAACGCGCGGACGATGCCTGAGCGCTTGCCTCGCGCCCACGCCTCGGCCGCGCCAAGCGACGTGTACCGATTCATCTTCTGCAGCGCATGCTCGATCGAGCGATGCGTGTCATGCAGCAGGGGTGCATGCAGACGGGCGAGGGGGCCTTCGAACATCAGTCGCTCGTGCACCTGATCATCGGAGTAGCGCGCCTTTCCGCAGCGGAACAGACGTGGCACGCGGTCGGGCCACCAGCCGGAGTGCAGCATGTAGCGACCGCAGAAGCGCGAGAGGCGGGGCAGCGCGTAGACGTCGGCTTGCGGATTCCGGATGGCGCCGCGGATTTCCTCGGCCAAGGCTGGAGAGACCTGCTCGTCGGCGTCGAGCGCCAGGATCCAGTCGCCGGTGGCCAGGGCGACCGCACGGTTCTTCTGAGGTCCGAAGCCAGGCCAGACGTCGGTTCGGTGCACCTGCGCACCACGGGCGGCGGCGATCTCGCAGGTGCGATCTCGACTTCCATGATCCAGCACGATGCGCTCGTCTGCGAACGCGACCGAATCAAGGGTGGCCCCGATGCGGGGTTCCTCGTCGCGCGTGATCAGCACCACGCTCAGGCGTGGGGGGTCGCTTGCCATGGAGGCATGCTAGATGCTGTGGCTGTGGGATTCACCCACGCGTGGTCAGGAGTTCCTCGTAGAGCCCGACCCAGCCATCGACCATGCGTTCCAGTGTCCATGGCTCCACCGTGGCACGGGCGGCCTGCGATCGCGCCTGCAATCGATCTCGCGTCAGCAACTCGGCGGCACCATGATCCCATGCGTCCTGATCGGTCGGGTGCGCAAGCACGCCATTCTCGAGCGGTCGAATCAGGTCCACGGCACCCGTGAACGAGCTGGCGATCACGGGAAGCCCGCACGCCATGGCTTCCAGCACGCTGTTCGGCATGGGGTCGTACAGCGACGGAAGAATGGCGATGTCGCTGGCGCCCAGACATGGCCGGGGATCCTGCACGGTCCCCATCCAGTGGGTCCTGTCAGCCACCCCCAGCGCCTTCGCGAGCGACTGGAAACGCGATGTGCTGCGATCGCGTCCCACCACCAGAAGGTGGACATCGCAGGACAACGCGGCCAGAGTTCGAAGAGCGGTGCGCAGGCCCTTGCGCTCGAATCCGGATCCAAGAAACAGCATCACGCGCGCTCCCTGCGCGATCCCAAGCGTGCGGCGCACGGCTGCGCGGTACTCTGATCCAAGTCCAGGATGAAAGCGTCCGCAGTCGACGCCATTGCGGATGACGCGAATGAGCGATGTCACGCCGGGGAAGTGCCTGGCGACATCGCGCGCGACGAAGTCGGAGTTCGCGATGACCGCGCGAAGTCGGGGATCTTCGAACATGCGGCGCTCTCGCGACAGCGTCGCCCGGTGATAGGGCGACATGCGCACGAGTGCCCGCCGCCAGGCTGGCAGCGTCGGGAGCCAACGCTCCAGCCAGCTCGCATGCACACCATCGCCGGCGCGAAAGACGGTGGCGCCAGCCACGCGCTCATGCGACTGCACGATGTCGAAGCGTTCGCGGCACATGCAACGCGAAACCGCAGCATCGAACGCAAGATCGCGCCAGATACGGCCAAGATAAGGTGGATCCAGTCGGATTCCCTGAAGTCCAGGTTGGTCAGGCCAACGCCGCGCAAGGATCGTCACGTGCACCTCGCGATGCGTTCGAAGCCGCTCGATCGCGCGCTCGATGATTCGTTCGGCACCGCCGCCCGGCGTATAGCGCTGTCGCACGAAGGCGATGCGGATCGGCGCCGTTACGGGACCGCCGGTCATCACGCGGAGGGCTGGATGCCCAGATCGCGCACCGTGAACAGCGCGTCAAACACGATGCCTGTGGCCTCGATGTTCTGACGCGCGCCCTCCATGCGATCGATCGTGCAGATCACATGGGTCACGTTCGCGCCAGCCGCCCGCAGCACCTGCACGGCTTCCAGGGCCTGACCGCCAGTTGTGGCCACGTCCTCCACGAAGACCACATGATCGCCCGGATCCAGCTTGCCTTCGAGCTGCTTGGCGGTGCCGTAGTCCTTCTTCGCGTTGCGCACGAAGAGGCAGGGGAGGCCGCTGGCCATGCTGGCGGCGCTGACCAGCGGAATGCCACCGAGTTCCGCGCCGGCGAGCCGCGTGGTGCCGGTCGGCACCCGCGCCGCGAACATGGTGCCAAGCTCCTTCAGGATCTCGGGCCGCGTGCTGAAGAGGTACTTGTCCAGGTAGTAGTTGCTCGTCTTGCCGCTGCGCAAGGTGAATGTTCCGCGCAGCAGCGCGACCTTGGCAATCTCTTCGGCGACGGACTTTCGATCCATGAGCGCAGCATAAGGCCACACCGACCAAGCGAGGAATCAGGTTGGCGCCCCACAGCGAGCACGACAGGGCGCAGCCAGCGGCGCCACCCGGTGCCGAGCGCCATTCGGGGTCCACCCGCGGCAACTACACTGCGCCCCGCATGGCGTCTGTCTGCTTCTACTTCCAAGTGCACCAGCCGTTCCGTCTTCGTCGCTACTCGGTGTTCGACAGCGATCCGTTCTACTTCGACGCCACCGCCAACGAGAGCATTCTGCGCAAGGTCGCGGACAAGTGCTATCGACCGGCGACCACCAAGATCCTCGACCTGATCCGCCGCCATCAGGGTCGCTTTCGAGTCAGCTATTCGATCAGTGGTGTGGCGCTGCAGCAGTTCGAGCAGTGGGCCCCGGACGTGATCGAGCTGTTCAAACAGCTCGCCGATACCGGCGCCTGCGAGTTCATCGCCGAGACCAGCCATCACTCGCTCAGCTTCCTCTTCAGCCGCTCCGAGTTCGAGGAGCAGGTCGGCATTCAGGAGGCGATGATCAAGCGGCTCTTCGGACAGACCCCGCAGGTCTTCCGCAACACCGAGCTCATCTACTCGAACGAGGTCGGTGGGCACATCGCGTGGATGGGTCGCCATCGCGGCGTGATCTGCGAGGGCGTGGATCGTCTGCTCGGCTTCCGCAGCCCGAACTATCTCTATCGCACGCCGGCGCACGGCACGCCGCCGGGCAAGAGCCCGATGATGCTGCTCCTGAAGAACTACCGCCTGAGCGACGACATCGCCTTCCGCTTCAGCGACCGCAACTGGAAGGAATGGCCGCTCACGGCCGAGAAGTTCGCCCGCTGGGTCAACCAGATCAACGGCGACGGCAACGTCTGCAACCTGTTCATGGACTACGAGACGCTGGGCGAGCACCAGTGGAGCGAGACGGGCATCTTCGAGTTCCTTGACGCGATGCCCGCCTACATCCACGACGTGAATCCCGGGCAGAACGAGTTCCTCACGCCCAGTCAGGTGCTCGACACGTACAAGCCCGTGGGCGAGTACGACGTGCTCAAGCCCATCAGCTGGGCCGACACCGAGCGCGATCTCAGCGCCTGGCTTGGCAACCCGCTGCAGGACAACGCGATCCAGGAGATCTATCGGCTCGAGCCCGCCGTGCGCGAGAAGCACGCGCAGGGTGATCCGTGGATCCTGGAGGACTGGCGCAAGCTCACCACCAGCGATCACTTCTACTACATGTGCACCAAGTACTGGGCCGATGGCGACGTGCACAAGTACTTCAGCCCCTATGACAGCCCCTACGACGCGTACATCAACTACATGAACGTGCTCGACAACCTGCGGGTGCGTGCAGGTGTGTGATGGCCGCGTCGGCCTGAGGCGCCGACGTCGGGCGGGAGAGGTCGCCTGATGTGCGGCCTCGTCGGCTGGGTCGATCCCTCTCCGGCCTCGCGCGAGGTGCTGCAGCGCATGTGCGACGCCGTCGCGCATCGTGGCCCCGACGCGGACGGCTTCCATCTGGACGGCGAGGCTGCGCTTGGCCACCGTCGGCTCGCCGTGATCGACCTTGAGGCGAGCCGTCAGCCCATGCGCACCGCGGACGGCCGCTTCGCGCTGGCCTACAACGGCGAGCTCTACAACTTTCAGGAGCTCCGGAAGGAACTCGAGACCGCAGGGTGCCGATTCCGAACCGCGGGAGACACCGAAGTGGTCCTGCAGTCCTTGGCCATGTGGGGTCCTTCGGCCGTGCGCCGGTTCGAGGGCATGTTCGCGCTGGCGCTGTGGGACGCGCGCGAGCGGTCCATGCTGCTGGCTCGTGATCCACTGGGCATCAAGCCGCTGCATTACGCATGGGATGGGTGCCGCCTGCTCTTCGGATCGGAGATCAAGGCGCTGCTCCCGCATCCCTCGGTCTCGCGCGACATCGACCTCGACGCCATCCGCCTGTACCTCGAATGCCAGTTCATCCCGGCGCCGCACACGGTCTATCGCGCGATCCGCAAGCTGCCGCAGGCGCACACGCTGCTGCTGCGGGGTGGAAGCGTCCGGCTCGAGCGCTTCTGGCGGCCATCCAGCCTGCCGCGCATCGAGCTCTCGGAAGCCGAGGCGGAGGAGGCGCTGGACCGCGAACTGCGCGCATCGGTGGCTTCCATGCTGGTGGCTGATGTGCCGCTCGGCGCGTTCGTGAGCGGCGGCATCGACTCAAGCCTGGTGGCCGCAGTGATGCAGTCGATGCGCACATCGCCCGTCGACGTGTTCAATGTCGGGTTCACCGATCCCGGAGCGCAGAGTGAACATGCGCACGCGCGGCGGGTGTCCAAGCACATCGGTGCCACCATGCACTCGCTCATGCTGTCCACGGACGATGTGCCGCAGGTTCTTGAGCCATGTGTCGATCTCTTCGACGAGCCCTTCGGCGACCAGGCCGCGCTGCCCACGTTCCTGCTGTCGGGCCTCGCCAAGAAGCACGTCACGGTGGCGCTGACCGGCGAAGGTGCCGACGAGGTCCTTGCCGGATACGGCAACTACGCCCGCGCGCTCCGACAGTCGCGCATGGTGGCGCGCATGGGCGCCGCGTGGTCACCGCTGCCGTGGATCTACCCGTGGCTTCCAGCTGCCGCGCGGAAGGACCGCATGCTCAAGGCAGCCTCGCGTCCGCTGAACCGGCGCTACGTCACCATCCCAAGCATCCTTGACTCGGAGGTGCACGCCTCGGTGCTCGCACCGGCCATGCTTCGAGCGACCGGAGCATTGGCCGCGAACTCGCTCGAGCACCTCGCCGCCGCGCACCACGATGCGTGCGACAGTCCTGACTATCTTGACCGCATGCTGCATGTGGACACGAACCTGTGGCTGCCGGATGACCTGCTCACCAAGGTCGACCGGACCACCATGGCCCACTCGCTCGAGGCGCGCGTGCCGTATCTCGACCATCGCTTCGTCGAATTCGCCTCGCGCCTTCCGCCTCACCTGAAGATCGGCTCGCTCGGCGGAAAACACCTCCTGAAGCGCGTGGCGCTGCGCTACCTGCCGCAGGAGATCGTGCTGCGCCCGAAGCAGGGATTCATGCTTCCGCTGCAGCACTGGCTCTCGCACGGACTGCGCACCGCCACCGAGCGCGCCCTGTCGCCGCAGGGACTGGCCCGTCGCAACATCGTGCGCCCCGCGGTACTCGAGCGCCTGCGCCGCGAGCAGTTCGGCCCAAGGGCGCGCCACTCGATCCGAACATGGGCACTGCTCGCGCTGGAGCTCTGGTTCGAGCGCAGGCATCCGGAGTTCGCGCTTTGAAACTTCGAGTGCTGCACACCGAGTCCTCGACCGGCTGGGGCGGGCAGGAGATCCGGATCCTCACCGAGGCACGCGGCATGCTGGATCGCGGTCACGAAGTCACGCTGGTCACGCCGACCGAGGCGGAGATCGCACCGGCCGCCGAGGCGCGTGGCATTCCGACGGTGCGACTGCCGATCGGGCGCAAGGACGCGAAGGGCCTCGCCGCAATGCGCATCTGGCTTGGACGCAACGCCCGGCGATTCGACCTCATCAACACGCACAGCTCCACCGACACATGGCTCGTGGCTGTCAGTCGTCTGTCGATCTGGCGCGCACCGCCCATCGTGCGCACGCGTCACGTGAGCACGCGCGTGAACAACCACCTGCCGACGCGCTGGCTCTATCAGGGCGCCACGCGTCACATCGTGACAACCGGTGAGGCTCTGCGGCAGCAACTGCACCGCGACAATGGGTACGACCTCGCACGCATGACTTCGGTGCGTACCGGCATCGATCTCTTGCGGTTCCAGCCGCGGGATCGCGCCGGTGCGCGCGCGTCGGCGAGGGTTCCCGAGCGACCAACGCTTGGCATTCTGGCCACACTGCGCGACTGGAAGGGCCATGTACAACTGCTCGAGGCCTGGCACGCGCTGCGGTCCGGGTTTCCAACATGGCAACTGCTGGTGGTGGGGCATGGGCCGCAGTGGGACAGTCTGCACGCGCTCACCGAACGGCTCTCGCTGGGCGACTCGATCCGCTTCGTAGGCAACCAGAATGACACGCCGCTGTGGCTGAACTGCATGGACGTCTTCTGTCTTCCGAGTTTTGGCGACGAAGGCGTGCCGCAGGGACTCATGCAGGCGATGGCGTGCGGCGTGCCCGCCGTCAGCACGCCCATCGGTGCGATCGCCGAGGCCCTGCAGGACGGTGTCACCGGCTTCATGACTCCGCCGCGCGATCCAGCGAGGCTTGCGGACACGCTGCGGCGGCTGATGTCCGACGCACCGCTGCGCGAGCGCTTCGGAGCGGCCTCGGGGGACTTCGCCCGTCGGAACTTCGGCATCGACGTGATGCTCGACGCCATGGAGCGTGTCTTCAAGCAGGTCATGACGTGCCGGAGCGACCGCTGACATGTGTGGTATCGCCGGATTCTTTGGTGCGGAGGTCACGGATCCGGCGTGCGTGGATCGGATGCTCGCGGCGCTGCGCCGCCGAGGTCCCGATGCACAGCATGTGCGGCGATTTTCGCAGAACTTCTCGCGCATCCAGGATGAGCGACCCGCTCCGAACGCCCTGATCCACGCGCGACTGTCGATCATCGATCCACGACCCGAAGCTGACCAGCCGATGGTCAGCGACGATGGACAGGTCTGGCTTTGCTACAACGGAGAGGTCTACGACTGGCAGCGTCACGCGGAGGAGCTCAAGGCGCGCGGGGTCCAGTTCCGCACCCGGTCCGACACCGAGTTCATTCTGCGCGGCTACCTGGCGTGGGGCGTCGAAGCGCTGCTGCCGCGGCTCCGCGGCATGTTCGCCTTCGTGATTGTGGATCTCCGTGCCCGGCAGGTGCACGGCGTGCGCGATCGCATGGGTCTGAAGCCGCTGGTGTTCTCGCATGGCCCACACGGCTTCGGCTTCGCGTCGACGGTGCGTGCGCTGCTGCCCTGGGTGCCCCCGGCTCGACGCGCGCTTGACCAGGTCGCGCTCGACGCGTTCCTCGCCCACCGCTACGTGCCGGCACCCGCCACGATCATCGAGGGCATCCGTCGGCTCGAGCCCGCGCATCGTCTGCAGTACGACCTGCGCACGGGACAGCTTCAGCGGCACCGCTGGTGGAGCCCGCGTGACGAGGTCGATCGGGATCCACGCGACTGGCATGCGGTGCTCGACGAGGCGGTCCGCATCCGCACGGTCGCCGATCGGCCGGTCGGCGTGTTCCTTTCCGGAGGGATCGATTCCAGCACCGTGGCCGCGCGCCTCGCCGCGCTCGGGCATCGGGACCTGACCACCTTCACGGCAGGCTTCGAGGATCCGCGATTCGACGAGTCCGCCACGGCGGCGCGCATCGCGTCCACGCTTGGCGTGCCGAACCGTCGCGTGTCGATCCCGGCCAGCATCGCGAGCGACTTCGATTCGATCATCGAGGATCTCGACGAGCCCTTCGCCGATCCGAGCGCTTTTCCCATGTGGTACCTCTCGCGCGAGACCACCAAGCATGTGAAGGTGGTGCTCGGCGGCGACGGGGGAGACGAACTCTTCGCCGGCTACAAGCGCGTCGCCAGGCACCTTCGTTCGCGCTGGCGTGGTGCGCTTCGGCTTCCGCTGCCGATCGTTCCGGCTCCTTCAGGGCGCGGCTGGCGGAAGTGGTGCGATCGCATGCGCATGGGATGGCTCGATTCGTACGCCATCGCGTTCTCCGGCATGACGCCGGGGCAGCGTCTCTTCCTGCAGCCCGATGGCGCGAAGATCTCGACGCACGCCTGGCGGATGCCCGAACTGCAGGGACTCGACGCACGTGAACGGCTGCTCGAGATCGACCTCGCGAACTACCTGCCGGAATACATCCTCCGCAAGGGTGATCTCTGCACGATGGCGCACGGTCTGGAACTGCGCCTGCCGCTGCTCGATCATCGCTGGGTCGGGCGTGTCCGGGCGCTTTCGCGGGCGGAACGCTTCACGAACCCGCCCAAGGGCCTGCTTGTCTCGGCGGCTCCGGAACTGAGGTCCCTCGATCTGCTGCACGCCCCAAAGAGGGGATTCAATCCACCGCTCCGTACCTGGCTGCAGCAGGATCTGCACCAGCGCGTGGACTGCATGGGTCCGCAACTGGAGGCGCTCACCGCAGGGCGTGTGCGAGGGGGTCGGGTGCAGGCCATGGTGCAAGCCAGCGCGTCGGATGCACGTCTGGACGAGTCGATTCTTTCGCTCGTCGTGCTTGCCACCTCGCTACATCAGCTGGCAGGTCTGCGCTAGATCGCATCGCGCGCCACGCCTGAACAGCTCTCGCGCACAACAAGTCTTTCGTACAACGTGGCGTGTGCCTCGAGATACGTCGTCAGTGAGCAGCGCTTGGAGATGAAAGACTTGGCTTGCGCACCGAACTTCTGTCGGCATGCGGTATCGCGCACCAAGTGCGAGACGGCCTCGGCGAGTTGGGACTCGTCATGCACGATGATTCCCGTCACGCCGTCCTCCACAATTTCACGCACGCCCCCGACATCAACCGCCACGACGGGTACTCCAATCAAGGCCGCTTCGATCAGCGAGAGCGGTACACCCTCGTTGTCACTCGTCAGGACCAGCACGTCGATTGCACTCAGGACCACTGCTATGTCCTCGTGCCAATCGAGCAGCCGTACGTTGGGGAGCACGGAGGCGGTCCGCGCAACCGCATCATGAAGCGGACCATTGCCCACCATGACAAAGGTGGCGTCTGGAACCGCTGCAGCGACACGCAGGAAACGATCCGGTCGCTTGATGCCGGTCAAGCGACCTACAAAGCCAACGATCACGCCGTCATGCGGTAGCCCGAGGGATGTGCGTGCCATGTATCGGTCGTGGCGCTGCAGTGTCCGCGCTGCAGGAAGAATCGTCGAAGACCGTTGTTCATGGATGACACGTGCCTTCAGCAGATCGCGTCGCGTTGTGTCACCGACGACGAGTGCATGGGTCGTCACGAGACGCAAGAAACGCTCGATCGTGGTGACGATACGCGTCATGGATGGCGAGAAGTATCCGTGCAGCAAGTGCCCGTGGTAGGTGTGCACACGTACGGGTACGCGGGCAAGCACAGCTGCGATGCGACCGATCACACCGGCCTTTGCCATGTGCGTGTGCACGATGTCGGGCTTCAATCGGCGCAAGGTGCCGATGAGAGCAAACAGCGACCGAAACTCTCCGACAACATCGAGTGAGCGTCTCAGGCCGCGGGCCGTGATCACTTCGGCCGGAACCGCACGATTCTTGAGATAGTCACCCTCATTGTCGATGGGTGTCCCGCGTACCACCGATTGCGTGAAGCGTTGACGGTCGAGACCCTGCAACAAGTCGACCAACATCACCGACGGTCCGCCGATGTTTGTGCGCGTGAGGATGTGAACGACACGAATCATGGATGTGTCTGATGCCACCACTGGCCGGTGCGTGCCAGCAAGCTCGTCAGCCGCTTCAGCAGCGCCTGCGCCGCATCCGTCGGCAAATCAGCGTTGGCAAAGCCGGCAAGTCCGCACATGCCCGCATGCTACGGCGCTAACCACCGCGCTTCGCGATCACCCGCCCTTGCCGCTCAGAATCAGCACCAGCGTGCCAAGCCACTCCTTCAGGCACGTCTCGCTCTGGCTCAGGGCGATGCCGCGTGGCAGCAGCATGGTCATCGAGAATTGCTCCGCCTTGCCGCGCGTCTGCATGTCGCACGGCAGATCGATCACCTCCACGCCATGGCCCTCGTAGATTCGCCTCGCGCGCATCATGTGATAGGCGCTCGTCGACAGAATGATCCGCTTCACGCCCAAGGGGCGCAGGGCCGCCATCACGCCCTCACTCTCGTCCTGCGTGTAGCGCGCCGGCGCCCCGCACACGATCTTGTCCTCGGGCACCCCACGTCGTGCCGCCAGCCGCTTCTGCCAGTCGGCAAAGGCCGAGGCACCATCGACCGGATTGATCCCGTCGCCGAACGTAAGAAGGGGAGCCTTTCCTGCGAGGAATGCCTCCACCCCTCGCTCGAAACGATCACCGCTCCGGTTGAAGAAATCAAAGCTGCCATCGTCGCGCTTGTGCACGGACTGGTCGCCCGCCAACACCACGATGGCGTCCGCCTGAGGTAGATCTTCGATCCTCACCGCCCGCGTCTGCGCCTCCAGAGACTGGGCAAGCCACGTCGCCACCAGGGGCGTGCTGAACACGTACATCTCGGTGCAGCCAAGCATCGCGATCCAAAGTCCCCGCGCGCGTGCTGGTGCCGCACTGCCATGGCGCATCCGCCTCCAGATCAGCCACAGCCCGATCGTGATCAGCACCAACCCCACGCTTGAGGGCATGAACAACGTGGCGTACCAGCGCGTCGGAACCAGGTTCACGCCGCGAAGCCTACCGACCTGCCCAGAATGGCCACGCCGTAGCATTCGGCGATGCCGCATCGTTTTCTGCGCCGCCGTGTCGCCACAGCCCTTGCAGGAATCGGGCTTCTCGTGTCCTGCGTCCATGCGCAACAGAACGCTTCGCCACCACAATCCGAACCCTGGCCCGTCGCGCTTGGACTCCGCGTGGCAACCATTGAGCGCCGTGCACCGGTGGAAGACCGTGTGGTTCTGGTGCCCGACGAGGCCACCTTCTTGGACGAGCTGTCCCGCTGGAGCCCCAAGGCACGCTGGCCCATCCTGATCGAGGACGACATCTACGCCCCCATGTTCGTGCGTGCGTTCGCCCCCAAGCGCAGC
>VGYX01000020.1 GCA_016872835.1 Planctomycetota bacterium
GCACCGAACGCGCTGGCGAACGACCCACGAACCCGGTTGCAGAACGACGACATCATGATGCGCATGGCAGTGCCTCTCACCCCGGTGCCCGCGTTCCGAAATGGAACACCCCGGACACCGGTCGGTGCAATGTAGCCCCGGATGGGGGTGCGTCCAAACGGGCAGGGGCGAATTTTCGCGACTTTGGCGCGCCTTTCACGCCGCGCGGCTCACGAAACCTTCCGCCTTCCCATCAAGCTCGCCGCCACTGCCAGCATCACGCACGCCCCCGGCCCCGGCACCGCGCTGCCGCTGAGTCGGTACGCCAGATTCACCGGTCGCTCGATCAGGTTGCCGGGCACGCCGAACCCGCCGCCGGGATTCGCCTGAAACGCCTGCGCGGGTGCGCCGAGGTTGCTGATCACCACGCCGACCTGACCCGCGCTGCCAGGCATGATCGCCTGCAGGCCGATGTACCAGCGACCGGCGCCGAGCGTGATGTCGACATCGAAGCCGCACAGCAGGCCGGTGCCGAACGCGGTGTACGCGCTGGGCGCGGCGAGCTGCACCGTGGCGACGGCGTTCGACCAGCCCGCGGCTGCCTGCTGCGGCGAGGCGAACACGCGCGCCACAAGGCCCTGGATGTTGCCGGTGCCGCTCCAGTTGCCGTAGCCCTGGATCACCGCCTCGAAGCGGTCGATGCGGCTCTCGCCCGCGAGCGTGAAGTCGTCGAGCGCGATCAGGTCGTACTGCGGCTGGCCGCTGAAGACCTGCGAGCCGTAGCGGTAGTAGCCCTCGGGGCCGGTGGTGGGCAGGTCGCTGCCGGTGGCGCCGATCTGGTCCCACAGCACGCCGGCGTGCGAGGTGCGTGCGAAACCCGCCGCCGCGGCGAGGGCGATCAAGCCCATGGCCACAGCGCGCCCGATGCCACTCGACCCGTGTTGCATGCCGCGCACAAGACCCTTCAGCTCGCCGAGGGGAAAGGTGATTCGAAAGGGAGGGTGCCCCGGGAGCGATTGCAACCTAGCGCGGGATGGGGCGGGGGCAAGAATGGGTGTCGGGGATTTGTGTGGGGGAGCCAGTGGCGCGTCGCGTTCGTCGGGCTCAGGCAACCCGGCAGCGGCGGATGCGCTTGAACGACGCCGCGGCGGGCCCGCGCTGCGCGCAGAGAAGGTCGTGGCGCGCCTGCAGATTCAGCCAGAACTCGGCCGTGGTGCCGAAATAGGCCGCCAGGCGCAGTGCGGTGTCAGCGGTGAAGGCGCGCGTGCCGCGTACCAGCCGCCCCACGCGATCGGCTGGCATGCCGGTGTCCTTGGCGAGTCGGTACTTCGTGATGCCGAGCGGCGCGAGGAACTCGGCAAGCAGGATCTCGCCGGGGTGCACGGGCTTGTGGCGGATGGGGCGTCGGGGCATGGGAGATTCGCGAGATACTAACGCCTTGCGTGAATAGCGCGCCGCCGCCGAATTTCCGGCTCTGGCGGAACCTCGCTTTGGAGCCCCACGATGCAGACAAATCGAAAGGAGACGGACCTCGCGGCCCGTCCCCTTGGATTCTGCACTTGATTGCTCCGCGCCCGCTCAGCGATCGAGCAGCATCTCGGCGTAGGTCGGCAGCGGCCACAGATCCGCCGGCGTCCACTTCTCGATGCCGTCGCAGAGCTCGCGCAGCTTGGCCATGGCCGGCACCACCTCGTCACGGCACTGGCGCATGTGCTTGGCGGTGTCGTCGTACTCCTTTGCCTCGGCCTTCTCGAGTTCGGCGAGCGCGGCGCGCATCTTGGCCAGGCTGTTGACCCAGCTCCGAAGCGCGTTCTCCTCGTCGGGGCACTCCACGCCGGCGGCGCGGCTGCTGCCCACCGCGTCGGCCAGCTCGCACTGGGCGCGCGTGGCGGCCGGCAGGATCTGTGTGCGCACCATGGTCGCGAGCGTGCGAGCCTCGATGCCGACCACGGTGACGTAGAGCTCCATCAACACCTCGGCGCGCGCGTGCAGCTCCTTGCTGCTGAGCACGCTGTACTTGTTGAACAGGTCGCGGGCCTTCTTGGTGTCGAAAGCGGGCAGCGCCTCGGCGGTGCTGCGCATGTTCGGCAGGCCGCGCTTCTCGGCCTCCTTGTGCCACGCCTCGCTGTAGCCGTCGCCGTCGAAGCAGACGCGGCGGTGCTTCTTCACGATCTCCTTCAGCACGGCGCGCACGGTCGCGTCGAGCTTGGCGGCGCTGGCGTTCTTGCCGGCCTTCTTCTCGATCTCGGTCGCGATCGCGTCGAGACTCTCGGCGATGATCGTGTTCAGCACGGTGTTCGGCCACGCCACGCTGGCGGTGCTGCCCACGGCGCGGAACTCGAACTTGTTGCCGGTGAAGGCGAAGGGGCTCGTGCGGTTGCGGTCGCTCGCCGCGCGCGGAAGCAGCGGCAGGGTGCCGGCGCCGAGATCGAGCTCGCCACCCTTGATCGTCTTCTTCGGGCCCGATCCCTCGAGCTGATCCAGGATGTCGGTGAGCATGCTGCCGAGGTAGATGCTCATGATCGCCGGCGGGGCCTCGTTGGCGCCGAGACGGTGATCGTTCGCCGCGCTCGCGATGCTGGCGCGCAGCAGATCGGCGTGCGTGTCGACCGCGCGGATCACGCCGCACAGGAAGGTGAGGAACTGCAGGTTGTGGTGCGTCTCCTCGCGCGGATCAAGCAGGTTGATGCCGGTGTTGGTGGCAAGGCTCCAGTTGTTGTGCTTGCCGCTGCCGTTCACGCCCGCGAAGGGCTTCTCGTGCAGCAGGCACTCGAAGCCGTGCTCGCGCGCGGTCATCTTCAGCACGTGCATGCAGACCATCTGGTGGTCGCAGGCGATGTTCGAGAGCTCGAAGGTGGGCGCGATCTCGTACTGGCCCGGCGCCACCTCGTTGTGGCGGGTCTTCACCGGCACGCCGAGCTCGAACAGGCGCTCCTCGACCTTGCTCATGAAGCTGATCACGCGGTCGGGAATGGCGCCGAAGTAGTGGTCATCGAGCTGGTGGCCCTTCGGCGGCATGGCGCCGACGAGCGTGCGACCCGTGATCATGAGATCCAGGCGCTGCTTGAACAGCTCGCGATCGATCAGGAAGTACTCCTGCTCGCAGCCCAGCGTGGCCACGACCTGATTCACCCCCTTGTCGGTGCCGAAGATCTTCAGGATGCGCATCGCCTGCTCGCTGACCGCGCGGATCGAGCGCAGCAGTGGCGTCTTCTTGTCGAGCGCCTCGCCGGTCCAGCTGACGAACGCGGTCGGAATGCAGAGCGTGGTCACGCCACCGGGGTTGCGCAGGAGGAAGGCGGGGCTTGTGGGATCCCACGCGGTGTAGCCGCGCGCCTCGTAGGTGTCGCGGATGCCGCCGCTGGGGAAGCTGCTCGCGTCGGGCTCGCCCTGGATGAGCTGGCTGCCCGAGAGCTTCTCGATGGCGGTGCCGTCACCCAGAATGCTCAGGAATGCGTCATGCTTCTCGGCAGTCATGCCGGTGAGCGGCTGGAACCAGTGGCAATAGTGCGTGGCGCCGTTGTCGATGGCCCAGTCCTTCATGGCCACGGCCACGGTGTTCGCCACCGCTGGGTCGAGCGCGCGACCATCCTGGATGGTCTTCTGCAGGCTCGCGTAGACGTCGCTCGGAAGGCGCTTCAGCATGGTGTCGCCGCTGAAGATGAGCGTGCCGTACACGTCACTGGCTCGGGTCTGGGTGCTTCCGTTCACGCTGTGCTGCTGGCTGGTCCGCGACATGGCCTTCTCGTTCCTTCGAGTTTGGGTGCGCCGCGTCCCCGGCGGTCGGGGACGGATCTGGCGAGCATAGCGTGGCCCCAAACGGGTTCGGATCTGGAAAAGTCGCTTATTTCAGCAGCCGCTCCGCGCTGCCCCGTGCGGCGGGTCAGTGATCGCGTGGGCCGCGCGGCTGGCGCTTTTTCAGACGGCCGGTGCCGAAGGTGTCGCCTCCCAGCCAGCCTTTCCACCAGAAGTAGCCAAGGAATCCAAGCGCGGTGCACAGCATGAGCCCAAGCGCGAAGGGATAGCCCAGATGCCAGTCCAGTTCGGGCATGTTCCACGGGCTGTTCTGGGGATCGAAGTTCATGCCATAGACGCTGGCGATGAATCCCAGGGGAATGAAGATCGTCGCGATGACCGTGAGGAACTTGTTGACCTCGCCGAGCCGGTTGCTGGTCGCAGTCAGGTAGATCTCCATCAGGTCGCTGGCCATGAAACGGTCGGTCTCGAGCAGGTCCATCAGTCGCGCGACGTGATCCTGCGCGTCGCGCAGGTAGGGGCGCAGTTCGGCCCCGTAGACGCTGTCGAGTCCGCTCATCGCGGCCACGGCGTCACGCATCGGCCACACCGCGCGGCGAATGCGCATCAGGTCCACCTTGATCGCGCGGATGTCGTGGATCTGCGCCACGTCCACGTCGTGCACGATGCGCTCCTCGAGTTCCTCGAGGCGGTCGCCCATGTCGCTGACCAGCGGGAAATACGCGTCGATCACCGTGTCGATGAGCGCGTAGGCCAGATACGCCGTGTTGCTGGAGCGCACGCGGCCGCGGCCCGAGCGGATGCGCTCGCGGATCACGCTCAGGCAGTCGCCCGGCGCCGTGGCCTGAAAGCTCACGACCGCGCGATCGGTCAGGTACAGGCTGAGCTGCTCGCTCTCGAAGCGAACGCCGTCGCGATGCGACTGCGGCATGGGCACCACAAGGAAGGTGCTCTCGCCGTAGCTCTCCACCTTCGCGCGCTGCGTGGTGTCGGTCACGTCCTCCATCGCCAGCGGGTGAATGCCGAAGATCGACTGGACCTTCCGGAGGATTTCCTCGTCTCCGAAGCCATCAACGTTCAGCCAAACCACGGGCCATTTCGTGAGCAACGCGCGCACTTCCTCGGGCTGGCCGATCGTGACTTCCTCGAACCCGCTGGGTGAGAAGCCGAACGCGGTCAGCACCGGCTTGGCCGAGCCCGGCTCCACCTGCAACGTGCCGGGCGGCAGGTTCAGGTTCGGCATGCGCCGATGCTTGCGGCGCGCGGGGATGGGGACCTTCACCCAGCTCATTCCAAGCACCGTACCGCGGGGGCTGGTGAGCCTCAACCACCGGGCCGGTTTGGATTCAGTTTTTTCCTGCGCTCCACATGCACCACACCATCCATCCGGCAAGCGCCGCGCGAGCGGTCCAGGCGACGGTGCGGATCCAGTTCGTGTCCACGAGTCGTGTGTGCGCCGATGCGTCGAAGCCCTGCGACAGCTGCGCGTGGCAGGGCACGCTGATGAAAAAGGTCACGCCCCACAGCAACGCCACGAGGCCAGCACCGACCCATGGCATCCAGTTGGGCACGGCGGCGGGCCGCTGCACGAGCAGAAGTCCCGCCAGCGCCGCCTCGATCAGCATCATGGGGCCCACAAGCGGGGTGATCCAGTTCGAGTGCAGGCGCTCGTACGCGGCGAAGTTCTCTGTGCCGACCCTGGACATCAGGGGGTAGTGCACGACCTGGATCGTCCAGATGAGGCCGGCGAGGAAGCAGCTGACCGCGAACTGCGCCAGAAGCAGGGGCATGTCGCAGCCTTCGACCGCGCAGGTTCGCGGGATTCGCCGGCGCTCACGTCACTTCAAGCCAGCGAAGCGCGCCCGTGGCCGGTTCAAGCAGTGCCACGGTGTAGGGGTGCGCGCGGTGCAGGGCCCCGGGATTGATCACTCGGACGCCTTGCACCATGTCGTCGCGCCGCTCGTGGGTGTGGCCGTGCAGCAGGAAGTCCGGGCAGTCGGCGAGGATTCGTGAGAGCAGTCGTGCGTTGTCGCCATGCGTGAAGGCGACGCGGCGCCCGTCCACGTGCAGTTCGCCACTTGGGTGCTGTGCATCCAGGTCGATCGAGGCGGCATAGCGGCCAAGCACGCCGAAAGGGTCGCAGTTCCCGAAGGTCACGTGCGCGGGCAGGCCCGCGAACAGGTCGAGCACTTGCTCGATCTCCATGTCGCCGCAATGGATGAACTCGGTGGCGCCCGCGTGCTGCAGCAGTTCGATCGCGTGACGCGTGCGCTCGATCTCGCTGTGGCTGTCGCTCAGGATGCCCAGCAGGGTGCCCATCCCGGCATCCTGCCCGTGCCGCGCCACGCCTGCAAGGGCCGCTAGCCTTTCCGCCCATGTCGACCGCCGGAACCATCGTGACCCGATTCGCCCCCTCGCCCAGCGGCCACCTGCATGTGGGCGGCGCTCGCACGGCGCTCTTCTGCTGGGCCTATGCCAAGGGTCGCGGCGGCAAGTTCCTGCTGCGCATCGAGGACACCGACCAGAAGCGTTCGAGCGACGCGGCGAGCCTCGGCTTCCTGAAGGACCTGAAGTGGCTGGGGATCGACTGGGACGAGGGCCCCGCGTTCGAGGGCTGCGGTGGAGGGCCGAACGGTCCGTACTTCCAGAGCGAGCGCGTGGACACCTACAACCGCTACCTGACGCAGCTTGTGGACGCCGGCAAGGCCTACTACGCGTTCGACACTGCCGAGGAACTTGAGAGGAAGCGCGCGGCCGCCAAGGCGGCGGGCGTGGCATACCGCTACGACGGCAGCGAGAGCATCGCGCGCCCGAAGGTGGAAGTGGAGCGGCTGCTCGCGGAGGGGCGGCCCGCGGTGATCCGCTTTCGCACGCCGGTCGGGCCGATCACGATCAAGGACGAGATCCTGGGCGAGGCCACGCTGCCCGCAGGTGAGGTGGACGATTTCGTGATCCGCAAGGCGGACGGCTTCCCGACCTACCACTTCGCGGTGGTGATCGACGACGAGCTGATGGGCGTCACGCACGTGCTGCGCGCGCAGGAGCACTTCAACAACACGGCCAAGCACATGGTGCTGCAGGACGCGCTGGGATTCCGGCGTCCGACCTACGGGCACTTGCCGCTCATCTTCAATCCCGACGGCAGCAAGATGAGCAAGCGCGACAAGGACAAGGTGCTGCGCAAGACCGTGACCGAGCGCAAGCTGGCCGAGCCTCCCGCCGGCACCGTGGGCGCCGAGCGCTGGAAGGCCTGGCTGGCCGACAAGAACACGCAACTCGACTACGAGGAGGCGAACCGGCTCGCCACGGCGCTTGACGTGCCGCTGCCCGAGATCAACGTGGACGACTTCCGTCGCAGCGGCTACCTGCCCGAGGTGGTGTGCAACTTCCTGGCGCTGAACGGCTGGAGCCCCGGCGAGAACCGCGAGAAGTTCGACAACGCGTTCCTGAGGGGGGCTTTCGATCTTTCACGCGTGGTGAAGACGCCGGCGAAGTTCGACCGCGTGAAGCTGCTGAGCTTCGATTGCGACGCGATCACCAGCATGCCGCGCGAGCGTTTCGTGGCGTTGGCGCGCGCGCATGGTGAGGTGTTCCATCCCGAGTTCATGCGCAAGCTCACACCATCGCAGTTCGAGGCGCTGGCTGGAGCGAGTCACGAGCGCTCGAAGACCCTCGACGACATGTTCCGCGGCAACCGCTTCCTGGTGCTGGGCGACGAGGCCTTCGCCTACGACGCCAAGGCCGCCGAGAAGAACCTGAAGACGGGCGAGCCGAGCGGCGTGGCGCATCTGAGGGCGCTGCGGCCGCTGCTCGCCGAGGTGAAGGCGTGGGAAGCGGGCGCGCTCGAGGCGGCGATCAAGCCCTACGCCGACGCGAATGCGGGTGGGCAGCTCGGCAAGGTGGCGCAGCCGCTTCGCGTGGCGGTGAGTGGCGGCACGGTGAGCCCGCCGATCTTCGACACGCTTGCGATTCTGGGTCGCGAAAGCAGCTTGGCACGCATCGACCGCGCGGTGAAGACCTTCGGCTGACCTCGGGGGGTGGGCGCCCGTGAACCTGCACTCAGGGTCTCGCGCATGCCGCGGAGGGCGTCAGCGGAAGGATCGGTTGCGGAACAGCACGTCGTCCGGGAAGCGCACCATGACCTCGAATCCTGGCAGCAGCTCGATCAGCTTTCGCAGCCCGACCTGGCCCTGATACATCTCGTTCTCGTTGTACTCGGTGTAGAGGTGACGCGTGAACTTCAGGGATTCGGTGGCGCCGGCGATCAGATCGGCTTCCGCGCCCTGCACATCGGCCCAGATGAAGTCGATGCGCGTGATCTTGTTGCGCTGCGTGAACGTGTCGAGCTTCATCGTCTCGACCTTCAGGGTCTTGTCGAACTTCACCCACGGATGGAAATCGAGGTGCTTCAAGGGCTTTCGCAGCGATCCCGAGAGGTCCCACTCGCCGCTCTCCGGCATCTGCACTCCCGTCGGGGCCTGATCCGCGCTGCTGAGGTGAAACTCCGCCTCGCCGTCCTCGGCGCTGATCGCCAGCGGCCACAGTTTCACGCGCTTGTCGCGGATGTGCTTCTTGAATCGGGCGCGGGGGCGCGGGTCAGGCTCGAAGGCGTGCACCTGGCACTTCGGGAACATCTTCAGGAAGCGGTCGATCTCGGCGCCGTCGTTGCAACCGATGTCCAGAATGACGGGGTCGGGCCTGCCGATGAGCCGCAGGAAGTCGGCGTCGGCCAGTTCACCTGGCACCAGCGGGGGCAGGGGCTGCATGCGGCCAAGTGTAGAGGTCAGTCGCCGGTCTTCGTGCCGGGCGCGAAGCCGCTCTTGCCCGGCGCGACGGCGGTCCAGTCGCTCCACGTGTTGCTCTGGCCAAGCACCATCACTTCCATGTCGCCGTTGCTCCACAGCCGGAACAGACTCATGCCGTACGGGGTGCTTTCGCTGGCGATCGAGACCACCTTGCAGCGGGGGTCCTGCATGACGGTGGGGGCGGGCCGTGCGGCAAGCAGCATGGCCGCGAAGGCCGCGGACACCAGAGCCGATGGAATGAGCACGCGGCGGGCGGGGATGGTGGGGGTGGTCATGGCGTGTGGATCCTCCAAGGGCCTTCGTCAGCGCTCCGGGCGAATCCGCTACACTCTGTGTCCTTGGACCGTTGGCGCAGTTGGCTAGCGCGTCTCCATGACACGGAGAAGGTCACTGGTTCGAGTCCAGTACGGTCCACTTCCTCAATTTGAGGGTTCTTGCCCGCCGCGGCGCCCGAATGCGCGTCTGGATCGGGCAGTGGCGAAAAGCATGACGGCTGTGCGGATGATCGTCCCAAGAGGGGCCTGTTTCGCTGATCCTTTCGGGATTCTCAGGGCTCTTTTGGGACATGCGCGGATAACTCCGCGAATCCATGTTTCGTATGCAGGGGATCCGAACGCATCTCGCCCGTGTCCTGCTTGCCGCGCCCCTCGCGTGCGCTGGGCAGGCTGCCGGCGACGAATCGTGTCCCACGGATGTCGATGGTTCGAAGTTGGTCGACTTCGGCGATGTCGCATTGGCGCTGCTTGAATTTGGCCCGTGCGCAAGCTGGTACACGGTGCTTGAGCAAAGTCCGGATCCGGTCGTGGTGTACGACGCGGATGCGCGTGCCGCGATCAGCGCGACCGGTCTGCCGTGGCGTGTGCGCGACAATGGCTCAGGCATCGAGATGCTGCTGATTCCGACCGGCTCGTACCAGCGCGGATGCACCGCATCCCTCCAGAACGCTTGCTACTCGGCTGAAAGTCCAGTCCATCAAGTCACGCTGACTCAGGCGTTCTACATCGGCCGCTACGAAGTGACGCAGGCGCAGTGGACCGCGAAGATGGGCAGCAACCCCAGTCATCACAAGATGGCGAGCGACGAGGTTTCGGCCTCGGAAGTTCCGAACCGCCCGGTCGAGAAGATGGGGTTCAACGGCGTGAAGCCGTTCCTCGCGGCCACCGGACTTCGCTTGCCGACCGAAGCGGAATGGGAGTTCGCCTGCCGAGCGGGCACCACGACGGCGTTCCACGGTTCCGCCGCGATGCCCGCAGGCACCAACGACGATGTCGAGGCGGACGCTCTGGGATGGACCTCGGAGAACAGCGCCGCGCAGACGCGTCCTGTGGGAGGCAAGGCCGCCAACGGTTTCGGTGTGCATGACATGTCCGGCAACGTCTGGGAGTTCGTCGCGGACTGGTTCGGCGCCTACCCGGCTGCGCCCGTGACCGACCCCACCGGTCCCGCAACCGGCACCACCTGCATCGTTCGCGGAGGCGCCTTCGACTTCGGCGGGGCGGTCTTCCTTCGATCCTCCTATCGCTCGTCCGGACTGACCACCTTCTTGAGCAAGAGCACGGGTTTCCGGGTCGCCAGGAATCCGTAGTTCTCGCTCGCGCGGGCCGCTCTGGCCCTGGTGGAACGGGTCGAATTCGTGCTTTCCGCGTGGAACTCCGCCGTGGCGGGACTAGATTGATTACATGGACCCGGTCTGCGCGGTGATGTCGGTGGTGCTTGCCGGGGTGCCGAACTTCGCGGCCCCTGTGGATGTCGCGTTGACGGAAGGGCACTTCCCGACGCGACCCGCCATGGCGGACTTCAATGGAGACGGTCGCCTGGATCTGGTGGTGCCTGGCCGCAACGCCAACGGCCTCGTGGCGGTCGTGCGGGGGCAGCCGGGCGGCTTCGCGCTGGAGGGCACGATTGCCGTGGGCCTGCAGACCGACTGGGCCGAGGCCGCGGATCTTGATGGCGACGGCGACATGGATGTGGCGCTTGCGGCCCGCGCGCAGCCTGGTGGTGTGGTGATCCTCTGGAACACCGCCGGTGCATTCGAGGCGCCGCATCGCATCGCGCTGGAACGTGAGACGCGTTGCGTGCGGGCGATCGACCTCGATGGAGACGGAAGATTGGACCTGCTGCTTGCGAACGCGAATTCGGGGGGAATCACCTGGATGCGCAACCTTGGCGCGCGAGCCTTCGAGGTGCATTCGAACGCGCGTCTGAATCGATGGACGCAGGGCACCGCATCGCCGAGCGTGGTGTTCCCGCACGATCTCGATGGGGATGGTGTGCACGAGGTCATGGAGTTCGCGGGTGGTGCGAGTCGGTTGAACCTGCGGCGTGCCCGCGGCCCGGGATTCACCGGGGAGCGCGCGTGGTCATTGCCCGACGATGGCGGCGTGATCGGCGTGGCCCTTGCATCGTCGGCGGATCTGGATCGAGATGGTCTCCCGGAACTGCTCACCACCGCGATCAATGGAAGTCGCAACAACCCGGTGTATGTGTGGTCGTTCGCCTCCGATGGAAGCGGCGTCCAGGTGCGGAGCTTCCCAGGCGTCCTGAATGGAACGGCCTGGAACGCGGACGCGGCGGATCTGGACGGCGATGGTGACCTCGACGTGCTGTCCATGACCGTGTCCGATGGGCGCGTGAGCGTGCTGGAGAACATCACCCCGACCGGTGGCGTGCTGGCGCTTGCGCCCGCAGTTCCGATCCTGACGGCGGTGTTTCCGCGTCATGTGGTGCCGGTGGACGTGGACGGCGACGGTCGGTTGGACCTCGTGGTCTGCGACTATTTCGACCATCGACTGCGCGTGTTGCGGAACCTTGGCCCGGGCGTGGCGCCGCAACGACTGGAGCGTGTCGAGCCGGTGGATCTGGTGCCCAAGGATGGTGAGCCCGTCGAGATCGCGTCTTCGCTGCTTGACCTGGGCCCTCCGATGCCCAAGGCCTCCGTGTCGGCAGATGCGGGGGTGGCAAGTCTCACCGGATCGTGCGGCCCGCCAGCAGGTGACTGCAACACCGAGCACGCCGGACCCGGTTGCTTCACCACGCCCTGCTGCGAGAAGGTCTGCACCTTCGACCTGGACTGCTGCAACGTGTCATGGGACGCGGACTGCGTGGAGTTGGCACGCACCGAATGCATCGGACTCGTCTGCCCGAGTCGCGGTGACTGCGCGGCGGGGCATGGCGGGCCCGGATGTGAGGACGCCACCTGCTGCGAGCGCGTGCGGCGACTGGATGCCTCGTGCGGCTCGGTGTGGGACGCGTTGTGCGCGGAACTGGTGCCGCTCGTGTGCACGGGCGAGGCGCCCACGGTCACGCCGCCGGCGAACGCGATTGACGAGAACGAGCCGTGCTTCGAGTGGCGCAATCAGGGCTGCGGCTATCGCGCTGCACCCGTGCACGAGGCGCTGGAACTGGTCACGCCAATTAAGGGTTCCGTGACGGGTGATGGCGCTCGCGACGTGGATGCCTTCGCCTTCTCGGTGGAGGACCGCCGCGCGATTCGGCTTGAGCTGCACGCGGACTTCCCGGCGCAGTTGGTTCTGGCAACTGGACCCTGTGAGGGACCGCTGGACACGATCGCTGAGGTGCTGGTGGTGCCTGGGAGTTCCGCGAGCATCGACCGCGTGCTGGAACCTGGGGCGTACCGGCTCACGATCGGCATGGCGGTCGCCACACGCACGCTTCGCAACGGGCAGCCGTGTCTCGACGTGGAGCCTGGAACCGAGCCACCGGATCCGCCGCCCGTCCCCGGGCACTTCGGAGGCATCTGGTGGTTGCAACCGGAACGTGGCGCGATCGTGGCGTTTGGAGATCTGGATCGCGATGGCCGTGTGGACTTCGGTGACGTGAGCCTTGCGCTGCTGGACTTCGGGCCCTGCAACGCGTGCGACGCCGATCTGGACCAGAACGGCACGGTCGACTTCGGCGATGTGGCGCTGATCCTGCTCTCCTTTGGCGGATGAGCCGGCATGCCCTCGGCAGAGGGTGGTTCCCATGAGGTGGCTGCCACGACAGGCTGATCCATGCTTGCGAAAGTGTGGTGGTGTGGTCACCATGTCAGCATGAAGATCTTCGCCGCTTCCGGAGTCATCACCGCGTTCGTGCTGCTTGCCTGTCAGGGAACGAGCGGATCGGTGCCGGCCGCCTCAGGCAAGTCGAGCGCGACGGGCACGTCCGACAAGGCGTGGGTCACTCTGTTTGACGGCAAGGACCTCTCCAAGTTCCGCGGCTTCCGCAAGGACACGATCCCGCCCGCGTGGGTGGTGAAGGACGGCTGCCTGGTCCACATGAAGAGCGCGGGTGATCACACCGCGGCGGGCGACCTCGTCACGCGGGACCAATACGGAAGTTTCGAACTGGAACTGGAGTGGAAAGTCACGTCGGGAGGCAACAGCGGCATCTTCTATCACGCGGCCGAGGACACGAACAACATCTGGGAGAACGCGCCGGAGATGCAGATCCTGGACGACACCACGCACAATGACGGCAAGAACCGCCTCACGAGCGCGGGCGCCGACTACGCGCTGTATCCCGCGCCCGTGGGCGCGGTGAAGCCCGTCGGGCAGTGGAACCAGGTGCGCATCGTGGCCGACAAGGGCCACATCCAGTACTTCCTGAACGGCGTGAAGACCTGCGACTTCCAGCGTGGCAGCGCGGACTGGACGGCGCGCGTGGCCGCGAGCAAGTTCAGCAAGATGCCGAAGTACGCCACGAACGCCCGCGGTCACATCGGCCTGCAGGACCACGGTGACGAGGTGTGGTTCCGCAACATCCGCGTGCGCGCGCTGGATTGACCGGCGGCGGCGCGCTCAGCTGCGCCACTTGATGCTGCATCCGATGCTGGGGTGCTGTATGGCCGCGGGGGCGCGTCCAGCAAGCACCGTGTCGATGGCCCCGCGCAATTCGCTGCCCGTCACGGGCTCCGCGCTGCGAGGGCGGCTGCCGTCGAGTCGGCCTCGATACGCCAGTCGATGCTGCGCGTCGTACAGGAAGAAGTCCGGTGTGCAGGCCGCGTCGAAGGCCTTCGCGACCTCCTGGGTGGCGTCGAAGCAGTAGGGGAAGGTGTAGCCCGCCTCGCGTGCCTCGTCGGTCATGCGCTCGGGCGCGTCGTCGGGATACGCTACGGGATCGTTGCTGCTGATCGCGACCACCTGGATCGGCTTGCCCTTCAGGTCGCGACCGAGCGCGGCAAGCGCCTCGCGAATGTGCTTCACGTAGGGGCAGTGGTTGCAGAGGAACATCACCAGCACGGGGCGCCCCGCGAGCGTTCGGCTGTCCACTCGGCCACCACCGTTCTGGTTCGGCAGATCGAAGGCTGGCATCAGGGTGCCGAGCGGCCGCATCACGCTTTCAAGAGGGGGCATGGTTCAAATCTCCGGGTGATGGAACGTTTCGGATCGCGACGGGCCAATCGTAGACTGCGGAGATGCCGCAGGTTCGTGACGAGGGCCCGAGCGAGGAGGACATGCGCCGGTACGGCCACGAGGCCGACCCGGATGAAGACACCGTGTTCTGCCATGACTGCGGGGCTCCGATGCACCACGACGCGGAGATCTGCCCGAAATGCTTCTGTTTCACGGGTGCTGACGCGCTGCGGAGGCCGCCTGCCCACGAGCGGTTCCGGCGCGCGGTGATCGTGGCTGTGATCGCGATTCTGGTGGTCGCGCTGCTGATGCCGCTGCTCACGGGGCGTTGGTGGATCTGAAGACGCGAACGGGCCACCCGAAGGTGACCCGTTGCAGTGCCCCGTGTAGGACTCGAACCTACGACCCGCTGATTAAGAGTCAGCTGCTCTACCAACTGAGCTAACGAGGCGAGAGGGCGAAAGATTACTGAGGTGTGGCGCGATCGGCAAGCGCCTCAGGCCTTCGCCTCCGTTTCTCTCAGTCCGTGACAGTGCTTGAACTTCTTGCCGCTGCCGCACGGGCAGGGTTCGTTGCGTCCCACGACCGCCGGCGGTGGACGCTTCACGGATTCGGCGCTTGCGGGTGCGGAGCCAGCCTGTTCACCGGCGGACATGGCCGCTTGCTGCGCGGGACTCGGTTGCGGATCCGCGGAGGGAATCTCGCCGCCAGCCGCCGGAGGTCGTGCCTGCACCTGCGGCACAAGGCGGCCCTTGAACGCGACCTCGGCCACGCGATCCCGCACGCCCTGCAGCATCTCCTCGTAGAGGCGCGCCGCCTCCTTCTTGAACTCGATGCGAGGGTCCTTCTGGCTGAACGCGCGGAAGCCGATCGCGTCGCGGATCTGGTCCATCGCGCGCAGGTGATCCTTCCACGCGTTGTCGACCGTCTGCAGCACCACCCAGCGCTCGAAGTGCGTCAGTTCGGCGCGATGTGCCTCGCGAAGGTGCGCGCGAACGAAAGCCTCCGCGTCAGCCTCGGCATCCTCCAGTTCGCGTTCCGAGAGCCGAGCCATGCCCTGCGCCTCGAACCATGCGGCGATCGCCGCCGGCGAGCGACCTGCCGTCAGGCACTCCTTAGCGTGGGCCTCGAAGCGCGCGTCATCCCACGTCATCGCCGCGTCGACCAGCAGCTTTCGGATCTCGCGCGGGTCCGAGGTCGGCATGGCGTCCGGCTTCCAGTCGAGTCCGTAGCGCGTACTGGCCCAGTGGCAGAACTGCGGCAGCGCCTGCGGGTTCTGCGCCTTGATCTGCGCGGCGGTGAACTCGATGGCGAAGTCGATGCCGTAGCAGCGTTCGCGCTCGGCATAGGCCTTGCGTGCCTCGGCCACCAGAAGCTCGGCTGCCTGGTCCGGCCCATCCACGCCCTGAAAGCGGGCGGGATCGAGCTGCACACCCACGATACGTTCCATCCAGGTGGCCATCTCGCGGATGCTGAAGTCAGGCACCAGGAACGATTTCACCGGCGACATGTCGATCGCCTCGAAGTTGCCTGAAGCCGCGGCCTCGATGGCGCGGCGCACGGCTTCGCGGTCGCCCGCACGCACACGGTCGGTGTCGAGCTCGCACCCGTAGGTCTCGCGCGCCCACTTGGCCATGCCCGAGGCGTCGAAGTCGGCGGCCTCGCCCTCGGTTGGCATGAACTCAGTGACCGCGATCTCGATGCGACCCTGCGCCTCCTCCTTCGCGTCGTTCAGGATCATGCGCTCGGCCTCGGCCGGCTCCTTGCGACGGAAGCGGGTGGGCTCGATCGTCACGTTGAAGTGCTCACGCGCCCACTCGGCCAGGCACTTGCCCGCGTGGTCGGGACCCATGTACAGATGCGCCGCGTCACGGCAGCAGTCCTCGGCAAAGCGCAGCACCAGATCGCGCACACCACGGCTCTCGAGCACCGGCTGGCGCATGCCGTAGAAGCCGCGTCGCTGGAACTCCATGGGCTCGTCGTACTCCAGGATGTTCTTGCGCATCGTGAAGTTGCGCTCCTCGACCTTGCGCTGCGCCTTCTCCACGGCGCGGCTGAGCATCGGGGCCTCGATGTGCATGCCCTCCTTCATGCCAAGCTTCGAGAGCAGGCCCAGCGTGGCCTTGCCCGCGAACATCTTCATCAGGTCGTCCTCGAGGCTGAGGAAGAAGCGGCTGCCACCCTGGTCACCCTGACGGCCGCTGCGGCCTCGCAGCTGGTTGTCGATGCGGCGACTCTCATGGCGCTCGGTGCCCACGATGTGCAGGCCACCCATCGCCTCGACGCTGGTCCAGAGGGCCAGCCGGTGCAGGCGGAATCCGCCGTGCGCATCGAGCTCCTTCAGCAGGTCGGCTTCCTTCAGCATGGCCACGCGCTTCTCGCTGAGTTCCGTGTGCTCCAGCGTCCAGTGCCGCAGCAGGGCAAGTCGCGCCGCGGCGTCATCCATCGCCGCGACTTCCTTGCGGTCCATCTTGACCCGGTTCACCAGCAGGTGGCGATCCACGGCGGCCAGAATGGCCTCGTCGGACATCGAGGCGTCGATCTCGCGCGGTGCAAGGTTGCGGCGCTTCCAGTGCTCGACCAGCGCCGCGCGCTCGATGCGACCCAGCTTGATGTCGGTGCCGCGGCCCGCCATGTTCGTGGCGATCATCACCGCGCCGAGCTGGCCCGCGCCCGCCACGATCTCGGCCTCGCGCTCGTGCTGCTTCGCGTTCAGCACCTCGTGCTTGATGCCGTATCGCTTCGAGAGCAGGCTGCTCAGCAGTTCGCTCTTCTCGACGCTGGTGGTGCCCACCAGCACCGGCCGGCCCGCGTCGTGCATGCGCGCGATCTCGTCCAGGATCGCGTTCCACTTGTCCTTCTCGCTCAGGTAGACCTGATCCTCGCGGTCCTGACGGCGCACCGGCTTGTTCGTGGGAATGCTCACCACGTCGAGCCGGTAGATCTCGTGGAACTCGGTGGCCTCGGTGTCCGCGGTGCCGGTCATGCCGGCCAGACGCTTGTAGAGCTTGAAGTAGTTCTGGATCGTGATCGTGGCCATCGTCTGCGTCTCTTCCTTGATCCGCACGCCCTCCTTGGCCTCGACCGCCTGATGCAGGCCGTCGGACCACTGCCGTCCGATCATCTTGCGGCCGGTGTTCTGGTCCACGATCACCACGCCAAGCTGCCCGTCCTCGTCGGGCGCGATCACATAGTCACGGTCGCGCTGATAGACCACGTGCGCGCGGATCGACTGCTCCAGCAGGTGGGGCATGTCGATGTTCTCGCCCACGTAGAAGCTGCCCACGCCTGCGATCTTCTGCGCCTCGCCGATGCCGTCGTGCGTGAGCACGGCCTTCTTCTTGTCCAGTTCGACCTCGAAGAACTGCGTGTGTCCGTCACGCTGCTTCTCGAGCTGCGGCAGTCGCTCGCGCGCGGCCTGCATGGCCTTCTTCAGCTCTGGCACCTTCGTACGGTCGCGCGCGTTGCGGATGTCGCCCTCGAGGCCGCTGAGTTCGACGCGGCAGGCCTGCACGGCCTCGTCGGCCGCGGTCCAGGGCTTCTGGCGTTCCACCAGCTCGCGGGCGATGCGATCCGCCAGCTCGTAGCGCGGCGTCTGGCGCTCGGCCAGACCGCTGATGATCAGGGGGGTGCGTGCCTCGTCGATCAGGATGCTGTCGACCTCGTCCACGATCGCGAAGTCGCGCCGGCGCTGCACCTGGTCCTCGGCCCGCAGCTTCATGTTGTCGCGCAGGTAGTCGAAGCCGAACTCCGCGGTGGTGCCGTAGACCACGTCGCATCGGTACGCCGCACGCTTGCCCTCGTGTCCCTGCATGTGCGTGGGATGGATCGCGCCCACGGTCAGTCCAAGCGCGCGGAAGAAGGGGAAGGTCCAGTCACGGTCACGCTGCACCAGGTAGTCGTTCACCGTGACCACGTGGACCTGCTTGCCCTCGCAGCAGGCGAGATAGCAGGCCAGCGGTCCCACGATGGTCTTGCCCTCGCCGGTCTTCATCTCGGCGATGCGGCCCTCGCTGAGCACCACGCCACCGATGATCTGCACGTCGAACGGCCGTGCGCGGAAGGGCGGACGGCTCTCGGGGTGCAGCACGCGGACGGCTTCGTACAGCGCGGGGGGAATGTCGATCAGCTGCCATCCGGGAATCGGATGGGTGCATCCCAGCAGCGATTCCACCGGCTCGGCCGCGGGCGCCGCATCCATCTGGGCCTTCGTGGCGTCGTACAGCGCGCGCGCATCGGCGGGCAGGGTCGCGGGGTCGAATCCGGACTCGGGATTGAAGATGTTCCGGATGCCCACCGCGCGGTCCATCGCCTCGCGTGCGACGGCGAAGATCTCAGGCATCAGGTCGAAGGGCTTCTCGCCGGCCTTCACACGCCTGCGGAATTCCTCCGTCTTGTCGCGAAGCTGCGTGTCGGTGAGGGGACGGATGCCCGCCTCGAGTTTGCCGACCGACGCCACCACGCGCAGGTAACGCTTGACCATGCGCTGGTTGCGGGTGCCGAAGATCTTGCGAGCGAGTGAACCGAAAATGGGGACGCCCATGGCGAATGCTCCGAAAGGCGACGCGGCGATGGCCGCGCGGCCGAGGGTTCTGGATCAGGATTGTGCGAGTGCGGACGCGAACCGAGGGTTCAGCGCACCGGCGGGGGCAGGTCAAGCGTGCGCCATCCGGCGGGTGCCGAGACGCAGGCGATCGCTCCCGGAGAGACACGGCCAAGCTTGTCGGTCGAGACCGGAGCGGGGCGCGAGGCCTCGCCGGCGTCGATCGTGCAGGCGGCGCCGGAGTTCACCACGCAACGGAGCGCGGGGCAGGTTCCCATGCACGACGAGGGGGTGCCGCCGGCCGTCGCGGCCGCGAGCGTCATGGTCAGCAGCATGGCCGCGGCGACAAGCGCTGCGGCGCGAAGCGGCTGAAGCCGTGTGGTCGTCTGCATTGGGGAAAGCATATCGGCTCTTCGAGCATTGTCAGGCGAAACCCTACGATGCCCGCGTGGAAACATCCGGTTCGACCCGAACGCTTCGCGTGGAAGGCATGGACTGCGCCGGATGTGCAGTGTCGGTACGAACGGCGCTGGAACGCGTTTGCGGCGTGAAAACGGCCGAGGTGGACTTCGCGGCGGGTCTCGCCTCGGTCACCGGCGATGCGGCAAGCGACGCGATGCTGCGGGCGGTGGAGCAGGCTGGTTACCGGGCGGTCGAGGTTGAATCCTTCGAGGACCCCGAACTTCTCCGCGCGTCGGTGGAGGCGCGACAAGCGCATGCCGAGCGTGCATGGAAGCGGCGCGCGCTCACGGGCGTCTGCATCTGGGTGCCCATGGAGACGCTGCACTGGATCGGCGCAGGCGCGCATTCGCACGACGGTTGGTTGCCTCTGGCGTTGCTGGTGGGCGGCACGCTCTCGATGGTGTTGGTCGGCGCGGGCTTCTGGAGCAGCGCATGGAGCGTGCTTCGCAAGGGCCGATCGAACATGGACGTGCTGATCGCGCTGGGCGCCACCGCGGCGTACATGGCCAGCGTGATCACGTGGTTCGCGCAGCGCGAAGGCGCCTTGAAGGGGCATCCGCTCTGGTTCAGCGAGTCGGCGGCGTTGCTCGCGATCATCTCGATCGGTCATTGGCTTGAGGCCAAGACCACGCGCCGAGCAGGTGCGGCCATTCGCGAATTGCTCCAGTTGCAGCCAGACGAGGTCGAGCGCGTCGGGTCCGACGGCGAGGCTGTTCGCGTATCGATGCAGGATGTGCGGCCCGGCGATCTCGTTCGCGTGCGACCTGGGGGCCGTGTGCCTGTGGATGGGTGCATCGAGTCGGGCGCGGCCGATCTGGACGAGTCGGTGATCTCGGGCGAGTCCCTTCCCGTCACGCGACGCACAGGCGACCTCGTCGCGGCGGGCACCCTGAACTTGACCGGACTGATCGTGGTGCGCGTGAGCGCCGGTGGTCGTGTGACCAGCCTGATGCGCGTGGCGTTGATGGTGCAGCGCGCGCAAGCCAGTCGTGCCCCCATCCAGGCGCTTGCGGATCGGGTGGCCGGCGTGTTCGTGCCCGTGGTGCTCGCGATCGCGGCGGTCACCCTGCTTGGTTGGGGGATCGCTGGTGATTGGTCGACTGGGGTGCTGGCTGCAACGTCGGTTCTCATCATCTCGTGCCCATGCGCGCTCGGGCTGGCCACGCCCATGGCGATCATGGCAGGCGCCGGCGAGGCAAGCCTTCGAGGCGTGCTGGTGAAGGAGGCGGCGGCGCTGGAGCGGGCCGGGCGCGTGCAGCGCGTGCTGTTCGACAAGACCGGCACGCTGACGCAGGGCACCCCGCGCATCGAACGCGTGGAGTGCGCAGGTGACGAGAACCGCGCACTGGCGCTCGCGGCTGCCGCCGAGACGGGCAGTGAGCACCCGATCGGACGCGCGATCGTCGCGGCGGCGCTTGCACGCGGCCTCGCCGTGCCGGCCGCGGATGCGTTCGAGGCGCTGCCTGGGGTCGGTGTGCAAGCGATGGTCCAGGGTGTTCGCGTGGAGGTGGTGCGCGACGCACAGGCGAGTTGCGTGGTGCGAGCGGACGGCATGGAACTCGCGCGACTGCATCTGCGTGACAGCGTCCGTGCCGAGTCCGCGGAGGTGATCGCTCGTCTGAAGGCGATGGGACTGCAGGTGGGCATGCTCACGGGCGATGCACCATCCGAAGCAGGGCGGGTGGCCGGACTGGTTGGCCTGGAGGACGTGCGCGCCGCGCTCCTTCCCGTGGACAAGGCCCGGATCCTGCGCGAGGCGGGCGATCGTGCCGCGATGGTGGGCGATGGCGTGAATGACGCGGGGGCGCTGGCCGAGAGCGCGCTTGGCATCGCGATGGGTTCCGGCGTGGCGATCGCGGGCGAGAGCGCGGCCGTGGTGCTGGTCGGTGGACGACTGACCGCGCTGCCCGGCCTCTTCCACGTGGGTCGTGAGACGCTGCGGTGCATCCGCCAGAATCTGGTGCTCGCCTTC
>VGYX01000021.1 GCA_016872835.1 Planctomycetota bacterium
GACGGCGACGGCGAGGTCGGCGCGTCCGACGTGTCGTTCATGCTGCTGAGTTTCGGCCCCTGCTCCTGAGCCAGGACTGAACCCGGAGAACCAGGCGCCCCGGTCCGAAAGGCCGGGGCGCTTTCTTTCGCACGCAGGAAGGTGGCCCGCGAGAGATTCAGGCCGTGCCGAGCTGCTCGGCCAGCGTCACACGCTCGCCACGCTCAAGCCCGAACGCCTCGTGCACCAGACGCAACGACAGCTCGCCGTGCTCCTGCGGAACGAGACAACTGATGCGGATCTCGCTGGTGGTGATGTTGCGGATCGGGATGCCCGCCGCGCCGAGCGCCTGGAACATGCGCGTGGCCACGCCCGCGTGACTACGCATGCCCGTGCCGACGGCGCTGACCTTGGCCAAACCGACTTCCAGATCGATCCGGCCTGACCCAAGCCGCTCGATCGCCTCGGTGACCGCCATCTTCACCTCGGGCAACTCGCCATGCTCCACCGTGAACGCAAGTTCGACGCCGGCCGGGCCCTCGGTCTGGATGATGTCGTCGACCAGGATGCCTCGCGCGCTGATGGCGCTGAAGACCTGGGCCTGGACACCCGCTGCGCGGGGAAGTCCCTGCAACTGCACGCGACCCAGATCGCTCTTGAGGGCGCAGCCGATGACGGCGATCGATTCCATGCGCGAAGTCTCCCGTTGGATCATCGTGCCAGGCTCGGGGCGCTGGCTGTGTCGGACATGAATGGGCACATTGTGACGCTGTCCGAACACCACCGCACGGGCGTGCATCACGCCGGCGCCCATCGCGGCCAGTTCCAGCATCTCATCGTAGGTGATGGCGCCGAGCTTTGGCGCCTCGGGAACCAGACGCGGATCGGCGGTGTGTACCCCGTCCACGTCGGTGTAGATCTCGCAGCACCCCCCCCGCTCCTGCACCCGCAAGGCGGCAGCCACCGCCACGGCCGTGGTGTCGCTGCCGCCGCGGCCGAGCGTGGTGAGCAGGCCTTCCGGAGAGAATCCCTGGAAGCCCGTGATCACCGGCGTCACGCCTTCGTCAAGCAGCCTCTCCAGCATCTTGGAGTCGATCGCCTGCAACTTCGCCCGCCCGTGCCCTGCGTCGGTTCGCATGCCCGCCTGAAAGGCGTTCAGGCTGCGCGCCGGAAGGCCCTGGTCCTCGAGCGCCATCGCGGTCAGGGCCGCACTGACCGCCTCGCCGGTGCTCATGAGGGCGTCCAATTCCCGCCGACCCGGCGCACGGCTCACCTGTGCCGCCAGCGCGATCAGCTGATCCGTCGTGTTTCCCATCGCGCTTACGACCACCGCCACACGGTGGCCATCGGCCCTGCTCTCGGCGACCCGGCGCGCCGCCCGTCGGATCCGCTCGGGATCCGCCACGGAGGTTCCGCCGAACTTCATCACCAAGGTCGCCATCAGGCTTCCCGCGCCAGGGCCTCCGCCTTGCTTCGCTCGCTGCGCTCCACGCGCCGGCGATCGGTCTCCTTCAGCAACCGCTTGCGCATGCGCACGGCGGTCGGGGTGATCTCCACCAGCTCGTCGTCCTCGATGTACTCCAAGGCAGCCTCAAGCGACATGATGCGCGGCTGCTTCAGCACCACGGTCGCGTCCTTGGCGGCCGCACGCACGTTGCTGAAGGGCTTCACGCGCACGGCGTTCACCACCAGATCGTTGTCGCGGCTGTTCTCGCCCACGAGCATGCCTTCGTAGCACACGTCGCCGGGGCGCACGAACATCACGGCGCGTTCGCTCAGCGTCTCGAGCGCGTACGCCGTCGCAGGGCCGCCCTCGTTGGCGACCATCACGCCATTGGCGCGCGGCTTCACCGCGTTGGGGCTGACCGGGCGCCATGCCGCGAAGGCGTGGTGCATCACGGCCTCGCCACCGGTCGCGTTCAGGAGACGCGTGCGCAGGCCAATCAGGCCACGCGCGGGAATATCCGCCTCGATGTGCATGCGGGAGCCGCGCGGATCGACCTTGCCGATCTCACCGCCGCGGGAGCCGAGCAGCTCGAGCGCCGCACCCATGCCGGAATTCTCCACGTCGAGCGTGAGGCGCTCCCATGGCTCGCAAAGCACACCATCGATCTCGCGCTCGATCACCTCGGGCTTGCCCACGGTGAGTTCGAAGCCCTCGCGACGCATGGTCTCGAGCAGCACGCCTAGATGCAGCAGTCCCCGACCACTCACCTGGAACTCGTCGGCACTGTCGCCCGGCTGCACGCGCAGCGCCACATTCGAACGCAATTCACGATCGAGGCGCTCGCTGATCTGACGGCTGGTGACGAACTTGCCTTCCCTGCCACCCAGCGGGCCATCATTGATGCGGAACACCATGTGCAGCGTTGGCTCGTCCACACTCACGCGCGGCAGCGCCTCGGGCCGCTCCGGATCCACGATCGTGTCGCCGATCGCGATGTCGGGGATCCCCTCCACGCAGCAGAGGTCGCCCGCCAGCACTTCGGGCGCCTCGGTGCGGCCGAGACCCGAGAACTGGCTGAGCTTGGTGATCTTGCCCTTGTCCACCTTGCCGCTGTCGCGGCAGAGGCCCACGGACATGCCGGGCTTCATCACGCCACGGATCACGCGCCCGATGGCGATGCGACCCACATAGCCGCTGTAGTCCAGATTCGTCACCAGGAACTGCAGCGGGCCCGCCGGGTCGTTGGTCGGCGCCGGCACGCGCTCGATGATCGCCTCGAACAGGTCCTCCACACCACGATCGCGCTGGTTCCGGTCGAGACTGGCCCAGCCGTCGCGGCCGCTCGCCCACAGCACCGGGAAGTCGAGCGCCAGCTCATCGGCGCCGAGGTCCACCAGCAGGTCGAAGACCTCGTTCACCACCGCATCGGGGCGCGCGTCCGGGCGGTCGCACTTGTTCACCACGACGATCGGCTTCAAGCCGATCTGCAGCGCCTTCTGGAGCACGAAGCGCGTCTGCGGCATCGGCCCCTCCAGGCTGTCGACCAGCAACACGCAGCCGTCGGCCATGCGCAGCACGCGCTCCACCTCGCCACCGAAGTCGGCGTGGCCAGGCGTGTCAATGACGTTCACGCGCACCGCGGTGCCGGCTCTCGGGCCCTTGCGAACCTGATAGGTGACCGCGCAGTTCTTGGCCAGGATGGTGATGCCGCGCTCGCGCTCGAGCGGGTTCGAATCCATCACGCACTCGGCGACGGCTTCATTGGCGCGGAAGGTTCCGGCCTGACGCAGCATGGCATCCACGAGCGTGGTCTTGCCGTGGTCGACGTGGGCGATGATGGCGACGTTTCGAAGTTCCATGGAGAATCCCGCAGTCTAGCGAGGCCAAGCATGGTTTCATCGACCGAAACGCGATCTTTACGCCAATCCGTAGATCGGCAGCAGCTTGCCCTCAAGGTGCCGCATGAGCGGATCGGCGGACAGCGGCTGTCCCGTCACCTTGCGGCACAGGCCATCGAGGCGATGGCGGCGCCCCTCGGCGTGCACGTTCTTGCGCAGCCAGGCCAGCAGCGGCGCGAACTCGCCCTTCGCGATGCCCTCGTCGAGGCCTGCAAGGTCCTTGCGGGCCTTCTCGAACAGCTGCGCCGCCAGAAGCGTGCCCAGCGTGTAGGTGGGGAAATAGCCGATCGCGCCCATGCTCCAGTGGACATCCTGCAGGCAGCCGTGGCGATCGTCGGGAACCACCACGCCCAGATAGTCGCGGTACATGCCGTTCCAGACGCCCGGCAGATCCTTCACCGCCAGATCGCCCTTGATCAGGGCCCGCTCCAGTTCGAAGCGGATCATCACGTGCATGTTGTAGGTGCCCTCGTCGGCCTCGACCCGAATGAAGCCGGGCTCGACCACGTTGGCGGCCTCGTACAGTTGGTCCAGCGAGAAGCAATCGCACGCGTCGCCGAAGAAGGCGGGCAGTTCGCCACGGCACCAGCTCCAGAACCCGCGGCTACGACCGACCTGATTCTCCCAAAGCCGGCTCTGGCTCTCGTGCACCGAAAGCCCGGCCGCCTCGCCCATCGGGAGGCCAATGCGCGTGCCGTCGAGACCCTGCTCGTACATGCCATGACCCACCTCGTGCATGGTGCTGCCCAGCGCGTCCAGCACGCAGGTCTCCAGATAGCGCGTGGTCATGCGTACGTCGTTGCAATGACTGCCACCGCAGAAGGGATGCGTGCTGCGATCCAGGCGACCGCGCGTGAAGTCGAAACCGATCCGCTTGGCCACGAAGCGCACGAAGCGCTCCTGGTCAGCGATGGCGAGTGCATGCTCGTTGAAGGCATTGGAGGGCTTGCGTGAGGCGCCCTTGAGACGATCCAGCAACCTCTGCAGTCGCTGCCGAAGCGGCGTGAAGACGTCCGCCACCGAAGCGGCCGTCAGACCCGGCTCGTAGTGATCGGCAAGCGCATCCCAAGGCTCGCCGCCCTTCGGCCATCCCAGACACTCGGCCTTCTTGCGGTTCAACTCGACGGTGCGCTCGAGCATCGGGCGGAATCGGGCGAAATCGCTTGCCTTGCGCGCTGCCGCCCACGCATGCATGGCCTTGCTGGAGAGTTCCGCCAGTTCGGTGACGAGCGACTCGGGCAGCAACGTGGCCTTCTGCCAGTCGCGTTGGATCTCTCGCGCATCGACGCGATCCGCGTGATCCTCGGGCAGGCTGGCTGTTTCGGCCACGGCCGCCGAAACGAGGTCCTTCATCTCGGAAGCGGTGAAGGTCTGGTGCGCGATCTTCGCCAGCAACGCCAACTGCGAGGCGCGATGCTCCACGCCTCCCTCAGGCATCATCGTCTCCTGATCCCAGCCCAGCACGGACGCGGTGCTGTTGAGCGCGTGCACATCACGCACACGCGTCGCAAGCGCCGCGATCGCGGAACCTTGCTTGGAGCCGGATGCCCGCTCGCCCACCAGGACGGTCACTTTGCACCCTGCCCAGCGCCTGATGGAGCGAGCTTGAGCTCGGTCACCAGGTAGGTCTCGACCTCACGCGCCGAGCCGTCCGCGCGATTGCGCGCATGGTCCACCGCGTTCCAGCCGCGCGCGTCGGTCGCGTTCACGTTCGCGCCGGCATCCTTCAGGGCCTGAAGCTTCTCCGCCTTGCCGCTGGCGGCCGCGATGAGCCACGCCGTCATGCCTTGCCGGTTCTTGGCTTCGATGTCCGCCTTCGCAGCCAGCAGCGCCTTGAGGCTCTCGATCTTGCCGTTGCGCGCCGCCCGCATGAGGGCGTTGTCGCCGGTCAGGTTGTCCTGGGCCGCAAGATCCGCCTTGTTCGCGATGAGCAACTCAACCGTGCGTGGATCACCCGTGCTGGCCGCCCACAGCAACGGTGTGAGCCCGTTCTTGTCGACGATGTTCACGGTGGCGCCGGCTTCGAGGAGGGCCTTCACGGTGTCTGGCGAACCCAGCGCCGCGGACCACATCAGGGGCGTTCCGCCCATACGATCGGTGGCGTTCACGTCGCTCTTGGCGGCGATCAACAGCGCCACCGCCTCGACCTTGCCATTCTCGCCCGCGATGCACAGCGCGGTCTTGCCCGCACGGTCTCGCACGTTCACGTCGGCGTCCTTCGCCAGCAGCAACGGGATCACCTCGATCTTGCCTTCCTTGGCAGCCCAGTGAAGCGCGCTGCGGCCACCGGCGCTGTCAGGGGCGTTCACGTTGGCGCCACCCTCAAGTTCCTTCTTCACCTTCTCGACGTCGCCACTTCGAGCGGCGGTCACAAGCGCGCTTGCCGCGCGGTCGGCGGCAGAGGGGCCGGCAGGTCCACGCGGATCGCCAGCTGGGTTCACCGGACGGCGAATCAGGCAGCTCAGCGACGGCACCTTCGGGTGATCGGTGGTGAAGGTGAGCTTGATCGTCTTGCCGGTCTCGTCCCACTGCTTCCAGTCCACGTGCACGACATGCTCCACCTTGGCGTCGCCGGCGGCGTCCGGAACGATGGGCGGCACGACCGACGTGATCTTGAACGGCGTGGTGCCATCCACGCTCTTCAGCGTGATCGCGCCCTCCGCCGTCTTGCCCTCGCCAGGCGCCTCAAGCATGTCGGGCGTCATGGTGATGTAGGCAGGCACCTTGCCCTGCACCGTGACCATCATCGGGGCGTGGCCATCGATCTGGAACGTGACCCGCTTGCTCAGTGGCACACCCGGCTTGGGGCCAGGCTTCAGCGTGATCTCGACCTCGGCCGAGCCTCCGGGCGGAATCGGATCCTTCGGCGCGCCGGCAGTGGTGCAGCCACAGCTGGTGATCGCCTTCGCGATCGTGACGGGCTTGTCGCTGATGTTCGTGATCGTCACCTTGCCGGTCTTCGCCGTGTCCACCACCATTTCGCCGAGATCCAGAACTTCGGGCTCGATCTTCACGACGGGCGTGGTGTCGACGACAGCCTGCACCGCACCGCCCGTCGGATCACCGCCGCCTGCCGCGACGGGCGCCGAGGTCTGGGACGCCGCGTTCTTCATCCTCTCCTGACGACTCACGCCGGCTCCCACCTGCTCCGCGCCGGAGGCCGCAGTCGGACGCTTCTTCGGGGCCGGTGCCGCGGCTGGAGCCGGACTGTCGGGCGCATCCTGCGCCAGCGAGACGGGAGCGGCCAATTGGCTTGCAACGCAGGCAACGGTGAGCAAGTGTCGGAGCATGGGTCTAGGTCCTGTTGTGATGGAGGCTGAAGCGGTGATTCTACCCGGTCGGTCGTGATTCATCGGCCAGCCAACGTCCGGATCTGAGGCAGGTTCGGGTGAAATTCCCGGACGCCTGCCACCCGCCACTACACTGCGCCCTCCATGGTCGACACGGAAGCACCCCTCCCCGAGCATCTTGAACGCCCCTGCATTCGGAATTTTCAGCCCCGGGGCATGCAGCAGGAGGGACAGCAGCCGATCGTTCTCCTGTTTGATCCCTCGCGGCTGTCCGCCCAGACCATGGCGGTGCAGCCGCAGGTGCTTCCATTGATCCTGCAGTTCCAGGGACGCGAGTCCCTCGCGGAACTTTCTGCCCGAACCAAGGCGCCGATGAACATCCTGCGTGAGATCGTGACGCGGATGGACGAGCTCGGCCTGCTCTGGGGGCCGCGCTTTGAGGAACTGGAGCGGCTGGCAAAGGCCCGCATCACCGATTCGGGCCACTTCCCGACCTCCTGCACCGCACCGCTCGGCGAGACGGCCGAGGCCGCCAACGCGACGCTCGCGGGCTGGTTGGCGGAGGCCGAGGACCCGGAGATTCCAGGCACGGTGAGCGGACTCGTGGCACCCCACCTTGACTACGCCTCGGGCTGGCACACCTACGCGGCGGCCTATCGCGCGCTGAGTCCCGACCGACGGCCTGACCGCGTGGTGGTGCTCGGCACGAACCACTTTGGCATCGGGGATGGCGTGGTGATGAGCGAATTCGGCTTCCAGACACCGCTTGGCATTGCGCCTGCCGATCGTGCGGCGCTGGCGTTCCTGGAGAAGTCCCTGGGATCAAAGCGGATCTACGCAGACCAGATGGACCACCTCGGCGAGCACTCCATCCAACTGCAATTGCCCTGGGTTCAGCATCTCTACGGCGATGTGCCCGTGATCGCCGCACTGGTGCCAGACCCCCTGCGACCCATGGTCGCCGACGATGGCGCGCGCGCCACCACCGACGAGTTCGTGGCGGCGCTGGAGACGGCGCTGAACGAGCTTGGTGGCAAGACCCTGTACATCGCGAGCAGCGACCTGAGCCATGTGGGCCCGCAGTTCGGTGACCCGGGACCGGTGACGGACGCGATCGCGCAACAGGTCGAGCAACTGGACCGCGAGAGGCTTCGCCTTTTCTGCGCTGGCGACCCGAAGGGTTTCGTGGCCCCCTTCATCGCGCAGAACAATGTCAGCCGCTGGTGCAGCCTTGGCAACATGAGCGCATTGCTTCGGCTTGCGAAGCCGGCCTCGGTGGAACTGATCGACTATCGCCAGATGCGCGACACCAACGCGGGCGCCATGGTGACGTGTGCTGCAGCGGCGATCACGGCCTGAGGCGATTCCGACACCCCTGACAAGGAAAGAGCCTGCCGCGGCGAACCGCAGGCAGGCTCCTCGTGGGGGGCTTGGTTGGCGGCGAACAGACCTCGCCGTATCTGGATGTACGGGGTTTCGCCCGCCCCGGATGCGCGGGTTCCCAAGATTTTGAAAATCGCTCGGTCCGCTTACTTCCGCGCCAAGCCAAGGCGTGCCATGACCGCCTGCAGGTCAGACCACATCTCAGCCCGGGTCTGGGGGGTGTAATTCCGGAGCAGGTACGCGGGGTGATAGGTCGGCATGACCGCAACGGACACCTCCCCGCCCGGCGACTTCCACTCGCTCCAGACGCCCCGCAGTCGTGTGATGCCCACATCGGTCGCCAGGAGCAACTTGGTCGCGGGCCCGCCCAGCGTCACGATGACCTCCGGCCGGATCGTCAGGATCTGCTCGATGAGGTATGGCCCACAGGCGTCAACTTCGTGCTGGAAAGGCGTGCGATTCTCCGGCGGTCGGCTCTTCAGCACATTGGCGATGTAGACCTGTTCTCGCTTCAGGCCCATCGCTCGAATCATCTCGTCGAGTTTCTCGCCCGCCCGCCCCACGAAGGGGCGGCCGAGACGGTCCTCGGTCTCACCGGGGGCCTCGCCGATGAACATGAGGCGCGCTTGCGGATCCCCCTCGCCGAATACCGTCTGCGTGTGCGCGGTGGCGGTGGTGCAGTGCGGGCACTCCCGGTCATGACGCTGGCGCAGCGCCTCAAGCGCCTCCGCGCCACGAGCGACGGTTCCGGGTTGCACCACCAGCGCGGGAATGGCTCGGGGCGTACGCGGCGCAACCGCCGGGATCGGGGCCAGCCCGGCAATCGGCCGTTCAGACGCGGCGATGTCTTGCGTTGGTGCCATGGGGCTTGGCGGAGTCGGCTCGCCGGGCGATTCGGCTGCGCGGTTGCGAGGAGCATGTGAAAGCCCCATGGCGCGGTCGGCCTGCATCAGGGCGTGGCGTGGACGCGTCATCGCGTGATCTCCGCAGCGGGTTGCGCCGCCGCCGATGGCTCGGACCTGTCCGGTTGCGCGGAAGCTCCCATGGACAGCACCGCGATGCCAGCCACCGCGATGATCGTGCCGATCCACGCACGTGCGTTGATGCGCTCGCCGTCGATGATTCGAGTGGCGGGCAGGATGAGCACCGGCACCAGACCGATCAGCGTGGCGGCGACGCCGACCGGAACCTTCGCCGTCGAGAGCATGCTGAAGTAGACGCCGCAGAGCGGCCCGCTGACGACGCCCAGCGCGAGAATCGCGTAGGCGCGTCGCGAGGGCCGCGCCTGCACCGTGAGGCCTGCGGTGCGCGCAAAGAGCGCGAGCGGAATCACGGTGAGCGCGCCGGCGTACATGCGGATCGTCTGCGCGTCGAAGGCCTCCACGCCCTGATCAAGACCTTGCTTGGCGGTCACAAAGCCCGCCGCCTGACACAGCGCGGCAGCCACGCCGAACATCAAGCCGGTTCGGCGCTCGCGCGGCGTGTGCGGGCTGTCGGCACCTGCACGTTCCAGTGCGGCCCACGCGACCCCCGCCGTGGTGATGAGCATGCCCACGACACCGACCGGATTCATCTTCTCGTTGAAGACGCTCCAGGCGAGGATCGCGGACATGCTTGGCGCCAGCGTCATGAGCACGCTCACCAGGCGCGGCCCCAGCATGACGTAGCCGGTGAACAGGAACTGGTCGCCGATCGTGAGTCCAAGCACGCCGCTGACCGCGAGCCACGCGAGTGCGGACTCGGACATGCCCGGATACAGGCGACCGAGCGAAAACCATTGGATGCCGCACAGCACCACCGCCGCCGCGACCGTCCGCAGCAGATTCACGCGCGTGGCACCCAGCGCCTGTCCCGACTTCGTGAAGGACAGGCTGGACACCACCCACAAGCCGGCGGTCGCGAGACCCGCCAGCACGCCGATGCGTGCGTCAGTCACGCGATCAGCCGCGAGCGGGCTTCTTCTTCGGGTCGCTCATCTCAAACATGGTCTGCGTGCGCAGCACCATGCCGCAGTCGCTGCGCAGGTGATAGCCCTGCACATGCACGGAGTTGAGATAGCGCTGGAAGTCGAGCAGCGACAGGTTCGGTCGCCCCTGCTCGTCATTCCAGTTCGTCATGATGCAGTTCCTGTCGCGACCGTGCGCGAGCATCTCTCGGTAGGTGCCGGTGTACAGGTGTTCGCTGAGCGTCTCGGTCTGCAGCGTGGTGACGTACTTCAGCGTCTCGCCGAACTTCTCGTCGAACTCACGTTCGCCCGCGCACGGCATGGTGGTGACAAGGCCCTTCTCCGGAAGGTTCTGCCCGCCTTCCACCACGACCTCGCAGAGGCAGAGCTCGCCGAACTGGAAGCGTCCCGCGTGGCCACCCTTGAAGACCCACCCCTCGAACTCGTACTGCGGATGCTCGATGCGCTTGCGCGCCTCGATCTGGAAGAATTCCGGATGGATGGCCTTGCGGTAAACCAGCAGGGTGTAGGCCTGCAGGCTGGTGGTCTTCGAACCGTTCATGTCGTCTCCTGGGTCCTTGCCGGGCTTCTGGCATCCTGCCTTGGCCTGCCCTGTGACCGGTACCTCCGGCCCAAGGGCGCTGCCGCCACGGCGGCTCCGATTGTCGCGAGGAACACCGGAAGTTCAAGGGTAAATCCGGGTTTTTCGAGAATCCGATGCCGCCAAAACGGCACGGCGGGCCCGAAGGCCCGCCGCCGCTGAGCGTGGAAATAAGCCGGATCCTGTGCCGGCTTGCGCCGGTGGTGACCATTTCTCTCTGGACCGCCGTTGCCGACGGCCTCGAAGCACGCGACCCGTCCCGAGCCCGCGGGCCGCGGGTGCCGGTTGCCCGGCGTGGGACTGCTTGCGCTTGCACGCGATGGGGTTTTCCATGCCCCCAGCGTCGCCGCTGGAGCGGTGCGCTCTTACCGCACCTTTTCACCCTTGCCACGCACCCTTGCGGGCCGTTCGGCGGTTCATTCTCTGTGGCACTGTCCCGGGCCTTCAGCTCGGCCGGTGGCCATTCGCCATCATCGTCGCCCTGTCGTGTCCGGACTTTCCTCTCGCCGGATCGCTCCGGCGGGCGGTCACCTATCCACGCACGCACTGTACGACGCGGCCCCACCCGATTGGGAGGGGCCGCGGTGAAATTCGATGAATTTGCGCAGGCTCAGGCCGAGATGCCAGTGACCTTCACGAGCAGCGTGGTCTGCCGGTGGCCCAGCGTGCGGCGATAGCCCTTGCGGCGCGAATACTTGCCGATGCGCAGCTTCGGGCCGGTCTCCTCGGAGACGAGCTCCGCGGTCACCTTGGCGCCAGCGAGGTACGGCAGACCGATCTTCGCGGGCTTGCCGTCGGCGGTGCCGACCGCGAGCACCTTGTCAAAGGTGAGCGTCTTCTGGCCCTCGGTGAGGGGCCGGAGGTCGATCTCGATCTCGTCGTCCTTGCGAACGAGGATCTGGGTTCCACTGTCTTCGAAGATGGCGTACACGATGGGTTCTCCTGCAGTCGGGCGAACCGCACAGGTTAGCAGGAACCGCCCGCGGCCGCGAGGGGGTGAAGCCGGGCTTTCAGGCGCTCCCCCGCCTGCCGGATCGTGTCCAGGGTCTTGCAGAAGGCGAAGCGGACCAGGCGGTCCGCCCCCACCCTGTTGGCGTAGAACGGGCTGCACGGGATCGCCGCGACCCCGACATCTCGGATCAGGTGCTCGCAGAACGCCTCATCGGAGGGATGGCCGAAGCGGGCATGCTCGGCCAGCACGAAATACGACCCCTCGGGGGTGAGCGGATCGAATCCGGCATCGCGCAGGACCGCAAGCAGCGCCTGGCGGCGCTCGTCGTATTCGCGGCGCAGTTCCTCGAAGTAGCTTGCGGGCGCGGACAGCGCCTCCACGCAGGCGCGCTGCAGCGGTGTCGCGGTGGCGAAGGTGAGGAACTGGTGCGCGGCGCGAATGCCCGCGGACAGGTTCGGCGGTGTGATCGCCCATCCCACCTTCCAGCCCGTCAGCGAGAAACTCTTCCCGAGACTCGAGAGCACGATCGTTCGCTCGCGCATGCCGGGAAGCGTGGCGATGGACGTGTGTGGCCGTGCGTACCAGAGGTGCTCATAGACCTCGTCGCTGACAACCAGACAATCCGCGGCACGCGCGATCTCGGCGACAGTGCGCAGTTCGTCCGCGTCGAAGATCCGACCTGTCGGATTGTGGGGCGTGTTCAGGAGGATCAATCGCGTTCGCGGCGTGACGGCCTGTCGCAGCGCTTCCACGGGAAGCCGGAAGTGAGGCGCCTCCAGTCGGACCGGCTTCACCACGGCGCCGGCCATGGCCGCGGTCGCGGGATACGAGTCATAGAAAGGCTCGAAGAGCACCACCTCGTCGCCCGGCTCGACCAGCCCAAGCATGGTGGCCGCGATCGCCTCGGTGCAACCGCTGGTCACGGTGATCTCAAGCTCGGGGTCGATCTCGAGCCCCTGGTCCGTCTTGAACCGCGCGGCGATCGCACGATTCACTTCGGGCAGTCCGATGAACCTGGCGTATTGGCCAAAGCCCGCGTCGATCGCCTGCTTGCCGGCGTCCTTCACGAACTGCGGGCCGTCGAAGTTCGGGAAGCCCTGCCCCAGGTTCACCGCACCGTGCTCGGCGGCCAGACGGCTGATGCGCGCGAAGACGCTCTCGCCGAAGGGCGCGAGGCGTGCGGCGGTTCCATGCGGCGTGCGTGCCATCGGGCGCAGCGTAGCGGGGCAAGCAGGCTCGGGCTTCCTTGGCGATACTTCCCTGCCATGCGCGACGCACGGACACGGCAGGACGGTGACTTGGCACGGCGAAGACCGGTGCCGCGGCCGGACCTTGCGCCCACGATCCTGCACGAGTCGGACGAGGCGCTCTGCGTGGCGAAGGCCGCCGGCATGGTGACCCAGCCTGGACGCGGACATGCGGACGACACGCTGCTGAATGGCGTCTTCGCGTTGCGCGGCGAGGCGTTGGCGCAACTGGGCGCGGACCGCGATTGGGGACTGTTGCATCGACTGGATCGCGAGGTGTCGGGATGCGTGCTGCTTGCCAAGACGGCCGCCGCGTACGACACGCTGCGCGGCGCCTTCGAGCGGAGGGAGATCGGCAAGACATACCTGGCACGCGTGGCGGGCTCGCCTCCATCGGCGGAGGGAAGTTGCTCGCGCGCGATCCGCGAGGAGATTCGAGGCGGCGTGAAGGTGGCGCTGCTGCCCGCGCGAGGCGGAGAGTCGGCGCTGACTCGCTGGCGCACGCTGGGGCGGCGAGGCGGCGACACCCTGCTGGAAGTGGAGCCTGTCACCGGACGCCTGCACCAGATCCGCGTGCACATGGCGGCACTGGGGTGTCCGATCGTGGGCGACCGCATGTACCGAGCCGACGCCCCGCCGAACACCTCCACGCTGCCGCCGGGACGGACGCCGGACCCGCTGCTGCTGCATGCGTGGAAACTCGGCTACCCCGAGGGAACGGTTCGACGAACGGTGGAGTGCCCGCCGCCGGAGGCCTTGCGCCCGACGGCGTGAGGCTGTGAGCCGCTACCCTTTCCAACCCATGCGAGGCTTCGTGTCGATCTTGCTTGCCGCGGCTCTCGCGGCGTGCTCGAACATCGAGGAGGCGGCGCCGCGTCCGAAGCCCTCGAGCTCGGTTCCCAAGCCGACGTTCGAGATCGAGGTGGATCCGATCCTGCGTGGCACGATCGCGAGCGAGGCCATCCTGCTTGGATTCAACGACGTGGTGGCCCGTGGCTACGGCATCGTGGTGGGACTGAAGGGAACAGGCAGCCGAACGATGCCCGCGGAAGTGCGGGCGTTCCTGCTGCAGGAGCTCAGTCGGCGCGAGATCAGCGACACCGTGAAGGGCATGGGCGTTTCGCCCGAGCGATTCCTGAACAGCGACGACATCGCCGCCGTGGTGGTCGAGGGGGTGATTCCGGCCGGCTCCACGCGTGACAGCAAGTTCGACGTCCGCGTGATCGCGGTGCCGGGATCCGGCACGACCAGCCTGGAGGGCGGACGTCTGTGGACCGCCGAGCTGCGTCCGGGGCCCCTGCTTGCCGGAAGTCGGCAGGCCGCGATCGTGGCCGAGGCGAAGGGACCGGTGCTGATCAATCCGTTCATGCCAGGCGCGAGCAGTTCCCTTGGCGACGTGGACCGGCTGAGCGGTCGGGTGCTGAACGGCGGTCGCGTGCTGAAGGATCTGCCACTGCGACTTCGACTGGCGACGCCCAGCCACAGTCGCGCGGGCACGATCGTGTCGGCGCTGAACACGCGATTTCCGCGTGAGCCAGGACAGAACGACGAGACCGCGCGCGGCAAGAACGGCGAGCTCATCGAACTGACGGTGCCCCCAAGCTTCGAGGGCAAGACGAACGAGTTCGCGCAGCTCGTGCGGCACATGAGTCTGGACGTGCAGAATCCCGACGCGCTCGCGATGGCGGTGCGACGAAGCCTGCTGGCGAATCCCGGCGGCGCTTCCGCCGCGGCGTGGCGCTGGCAGGCCATCGGCCGCAAGAGCACTCCACACCTGCATGACCTGTACACGCATCCCGAGGACCAGCCGCGCATGGCCGCGCTGGAGGCAGGCGCCAAGCTCGACGATCCGTTGGCCGTGAAGCCCCTTCTGGAGATGGCGCGCAAGGGCAAGCCCACCCTGCGCATCGCCGCGATCAAGCTGCTGGGCGGCATGGGAACGAATCCGGCGATCGACGTGGGCCTTCGTCCGCTGGTCGACGACGACGATCTGGACGTGCGGCTGATCGCCTACGAGATGCTGCGCAAGCGACGCGACCCGTCGGTCGAGACCATGGCGATCAACAATCGCTTCTCGCTGGACCTGATCCGCTCCACCAAGCCGCTGATCTACGCCGCCCAGACGGGCCCGCCGCGTCTGGCGGTGTTCGGCGAGGATGTGCGTCTTCGCCAGCCCATGCTCCAGCGCATCTGGGATGGCCGATTGATCGTGAAGTTCGACCCGGGCGACGCGAAGGCGCTGGTCTCCTACCGCCCACTAGGCACGGAACGGCAGCGGATCGAGCAGACCAAGCCCGAGGTCCACGAATTCATCGCCTTCCTGGCGCGTACCCCCTCCCCGACGATCGGATCCGCCGGGTTGGACCTGTCTTACGGCGAGACGCTGGGTGTCCTGTACGAGCTGGCTCGCGAGCAAAACCTTGGTTCCGACTTCCGTGGCGAGCAGGATCGAATCCTTGCCGAGATCATGCGCCGGGAGGAGGAGGCCGAAGTCGAGGAGCGCCCCGACTTCCCCGACGAGACGAAGGCCGCTCTGCCCTCGCCAGCCACGGCGCCGCGCCCGACCCAGCCCGCGCCACTTGATGCCCGGCCCAAGGCCGCGGATACTGTGCCGCGTTGAGCGTGCGCCCGGTTGCGGGCGATCCGTCCAGGAGGGACGGTCACGCAGCGACAGGAGGTCCGATGCGTCTCAGCCGTCTCACGCTTTCTGGTTTCAAGAGTTTCGCCGATCCGACCGACTTCCGGTTCGACGCGCCCATCACGGGCATCGTGGGCCCCAACGGTTGCGGCAAGAGCAACGTGGTCGACGCGATCAAGTGGGTGCTTGGCGAGCGCAGCGCGAAGAGCCTGCGTGGCGGCGCGATGCTGGACGTGATCTTCGCGGGCAGCGCGAGTCGCAAGCCGGGCGGACACGCCAGCGTGACGCTGACCTTCGACAATCCGCGGCTGGCGGTGCCGATCGACCGTGACATTCCGGAGATCTCGACGGAAGCCGAGCCCGCGGAAACCATGGACGTGGAGGGCGCGTCGATCGATGGCCCGGTGCAGCGCGACGCGGTGCGCGACCGTCTGCTGCCGGTGGACGCCGACGAGGTGCAGGTGGAGCGCCGACTGTGGGCCGATGGCCGCAGCGAGTATCTGGTGAACGGTCGCAAGGTTCGGCTGCGCGACGTGCGCGAGCTGTTCCTCGACACGGGCATCGGCAACGACGCCTACTGCATCATCGAGCAGGGCAAGGTCGATGCGATGCTGCGCGCCCACCCGGTGGAGCGACGTTCGATCCTGGAGGAGGCCGCCGGCGTGGCGCGCTTTCGAACGCGCAAGCACGAGGCGGCGCGCAAGCTCGACCATGCCGAACGTCATCTCGTCGCGATCCGCGAGCAGCTTGCTGGCGTGGAGCGACGACTGCGCATCGTGCGCGGGCAGGCGGAGAAGGCGAAGAAGTTCCAGGCGCTCGAGACGCGCCGGCGCGAACTGCGCACGGCGCTCGCGTTCGAGGGCTACCACGAGCTGCGCGAGCGGCTTGCGGGCCTGACGAGTCAGGTGACCGCGCTCGAGGACCGCCGCCGTCAGGTGGCCGCCGCGCTCGAGGCCGCCGAGGCCGCACGGCACGAGTCCGACGCCCGCCGCGCCGCGACGCTGGACCGTCGCCATCAACTTGAGCAGGCGCAGCTGGAGGCCGCCGGCGTGCAGCGCCAGGCGGAGCAGCGCCTTGACTTCATCGAGCGCGCGCGCACCGAGAACCGCGCCGCCGTCGAGAGTGAGGCCGCCCGGCTGGAATCGCTGCGGGTGCAGCGCGACGAGCATGCGTCGCGACTCGAGGACGCCGCGCGCGAGTCGGAGCAGGCCGAGTCCGCGCTTGCGGGCATCGAGCGCCAGGTCTCCGACTGCGCGCGTGAACGCAACGACCTGAGCGAGCGGGCCGACGCCGCCGAGCACGGCATCCGCCGACGTCAGGAGACCGTGTCGGGCATCGAACGTGACCGCGCGCGTGCCACCGGCCGACTGGCCGCGGTGCAGGAGCGCGAGCCGGCCCTCGAGGCGGAACTCGCCCGCAACGACGCGCGCCGTGATCGGCTGTGTCTGGAGTTGGACCAGATCCTGGCCGCCCGCAACGCGGCGCAGGTGCAGCGTCAGGTGGCCGAGGACGCGCTTGAGCGCGTGCATCGCGAGCTGGCCGTGCAAGCCGAGCAGGTCTCGCAGCTGGGCGATCAGCAGGCTGAGGCGCTTCGCAAGCTGGGCGCGCTGCGCGAGGATCGCAGCAGTCTGGAGAGTCGCCTGCGTCTGCTGGACGAGATGGCGCAGCTTGGCGAAGGCCTGGACGAGGCCGTGAAGCGCGTGCTCGCCGAGCGTGATCGACACACGTGGCTCGCCGGCATGCTTGGCGATCTCATCGAGACCGATGGAGCCACCGCGGCGCTGGTGGAGGCCGCGCTGGGCGACAGCCTTCAGACGCTGGTGGTTCGCCGCACCGAGGATCTTGGCGCAGCCACGGAGGCGGTGCGTGGACTCGAGGGCCGCGTCCGACTCGCGGCACCCGTCACCGGTGCCTCCGTGGTCGCGGGCGGCGGTGAGGCCACCAGCCTGCTTGCGTCCATCCGATGCCCCGCGGATGTTCGCCCCGTGGCGGAAGCGCTGCTGGGCCGATGCTTCCGCGTGGCGGATCTCTCGACCGCGCTGCGACTCGCCGGCTCCGACGCCTTCGTCGGTTGCACCTTCGTCAGCGACTGCGGCGCCGTGGTGGAAGGCCCTGGACGCGTGCGCGTGACGGGCGCCCGCACCGCCCGCAGCGGCGTGCTCATGCGACGTGTGGAGCGCGGCGAGCTTGAGGCGACCGTGAGCGCGTTGAGTGTGGAGATCAACATGGCCGAGACGGAGGTGAGTGGCCTGAACGAGGCCACCGCCGCCGCTGCGCGCGCGCAACAGGAACTGGACGGCCAGATGCAGCAGGCGATGCGCCAACGCATGGATGGCCAGTATCAGGCCGAGCGCGGTGACCAGCTGGCGGCCCGGGTGCGGCACGATCTGGACACGACCGCCGCCGAACGCGGCGAGAGCGAGCGTCGCGTGCGCGAGCTTCACGCCGAGCGTGAGTCCTGCGAGTCGCGACTGAAGAGCCTGGACAAGCTGCTCGACGACGAGCGCGCGACGCTCGCCTCCGGCCAGCAGGCCGCGCAGGAAGTGCGCGCGCGCGTGCAGGCCGCGATCGACCGCCTTGCCGCAGTGCGCACGCAGGCGAGCGAGGCGAACGCGGTGCTGGACGGCCGTCGTCGCGAGCGCCGCCTGATCGAGGTGGCGATCGAGGGCATCGACCGCCAGCGCGCCGAACTCGGCAGCGACCATGAGCGCCGTGCCGCGCGCAGCGAGGAACTCGCCCGCCAGTCCGCCGAGGCCCAGCAGCAGCGCGAGGCCGCGATCGCCGCCGAGGCGACGGCCGCGCAGCAGGCGCAGGCGATCGCGAGCGAGCTGGCCGCCGCCATCGAGCAGGCCGTCGCGGCAAGCGACGCGGTCCGCTCGATCCGTGACGAGGCCGCGCGCGTGGAGCGCGACCATTCCGCGATCGAGATCAGCCGTCGTGAGGCGGAGGTTCGACGCGAAGGCCTGGAAGAGAGCACCTTTGAGGAACTCGGAATCGACCTCCCCGCCGGGTACGAGGCCCACGTTGCGGCTCGCACCGCCGAGGGCTTCGCGGCGCCAGATCGAGATGCCGCCACCAGCGAGGCCGACCAGTTGCGCGACGCCATCAAGGCGCTCGGCAACGTGAACATGGAGGCGATCGACGAGCTCGGCCAGCTCGAGGGCCGCAACGAGACGCTTGCGCGCGAGGTGGCCGACATCGACGCGGCGCGCGCCAGCCTGAAGGAACTCGTGGAGCGTCTGGACGACGTGAGCCGTCGCCGCTTCAAGGCCACCTTCGAGGCCGTGCGCGACCAGTTCGGCGGTCAGGAAGGCATGTTCCGCCGGCTCTTCGGCGGCGGCAGCGCGGACCTGTTCCTGGTGCCGATGGAGAACGGTGAGATCGACTGGCTCGAGAGCGGCGTGGAGATCCGCGCCAAGCCGCCCGGCAAGGAGCCACGCGTGATCAGCCAGCTCAGCGGTGGCGAGAAGACCATGACGGCCGTCGCCCTGCTCATGGCGATCTTCCGAAGCAAGCCGAGCCCCTTCTGCATCCTGGACGAGGTCGACGCGGCGCTCGACGAGGCCAATGTGGAGCGCTTCACGAAGGCGCTCGGACCGTTTCTGGACCGCAGCCACTTCATCGTGATCACGCACCACAAGCGCACCATGCAGGCCTGCCACGAGCTGCACGGCGTGACGATGGCCGAGCGCGGCGTGAGCCGGCGAGTCACGGTGCGGGTGGATCAGGTGGGCGCGGACGGGCGCATCCGCGAGGACGCTCTCGAACGGGCCACCCCCGCGTGAAGATCCGACAAGAGACGGCAAAAATGCTCGGTTTCCGTTTGTCGATCGGCTGGCCGGGGCTATGTTGCCCTGCCGCCCGGCGGGCGGAACTCCCCATGGGTCTCGGGGATGCGCGGCGGGCCATCGTGGGGGTCGCCGCGCCCTGTTCCGCGCCGGGTGGTTTTTGTTTGGGCCCCCGTTTCAGCGCCGGGACCTAGGATCGGCCCTCGTATGGCCGACGCGATCCAAATTGATGCACTCGTGGTGGGTGGCGGCGTGGCCGGGCTGTTCACGCTGCACGCGCTCAGGGAGGCTGGGTGCTCGGCACTCCTGATCGAGTCACGGGCCCTTGGTTTCGGCCAGACCACAAGCAGTCAGGGGATCCTTCACGCGGGCGTGAAATACGCCCTTGGCGGCGTCGCGGGCGAGGACGCGAACGAGGCCTCCGAGGCCGCGGCGATGTGGGGCAACTTTCTGCAGGGTCGGTCAGGACCCGACTTGCGTGGCATCCGCGTGCTGGCCACCCACGAGTACCTGTGGCGCACGGCAAGCCTGATGGGGGCCGCGGGCATGTTGGGCGCTCGTCTGGCGCTCCGAACGCGCCCGGCGGTCGTGGAGCCCTCCCAGCGGCCCGCTTGGCTTGCTGGGGTGCGCGGGGACGTGCTGAGCCTGCCTGAGACGGTGATCGATCCGGCCGACCTGTCGCGACGCCTGGCTGCCGCCGCACCGGGGGCGATCGCGCTGGGTCAGGTGCGCGCGATCCGTGCGGAGCCTGCTTCGGCGACCGTTGAGATCGAGGGGGATGGTCGTTCGGCCCGTGTACTGGCACGTCGCGTGTTCCTGTGCGCGGGTGCTGGCAACGAGGCCTTGCTGGCCCTGGCAGGACTTGGCATGAGGGTGTCGATGCAGCGACGCCCGCTGCGACAGGCGATGGTCCGTGGCCCCCTCCCAATGGTGTTCGGGCACTGCATTGACGGCGCCCGCACACGCATCACCGTGACCAGCGACACCGACGATGGCCGCACCGTCTGGCACATCGGCGGCGAACTTGCCGAGAAAGGTCCCGCCATGCAGCCGGACGCCTTCGTTCGCTACGCGCGGGACGAGGTTGCGGCGTGCATGCCGGGCGTGTCGCTGGCAGGCGCCGAGTGGTCGAGCTACGCCGTCGATCGGGCCGAGGCGCGAACCCCCGATACGCGGCGGCCCAGCTCGGCGCATGTGCAGGCGCATGGCTCGTTGGTGGTCACCTGGCCGGTGAAGCTGGTGCTCGCCCCCCGTGCCGCACAGGCGGCGGTCAAGCACATCCGGGCCAGTCGAGACGGCGCGGATCGATGGCCTGAAGGCTGGACTGCTCCCCCGCTTGCAGCCCGACCGTGGCAGGACGCGACATGGACGCGTCTGCCATGAGCGACGCGCGCACGATGCCGATCCGCTGCGCGGGCCGGCTGCCGAGGCCGGTGACGTCGATCGGCTGGGGCGCGTTCAAGATCGGTCGCAACGAGGGCATCAAGTACCCGACGCCCTATGACCTGCCGAGCGATGAAACCGCGACGCGTCTGATCCATGCCGTGATCGACACGGGCATCGGCGTGATCGACACCGCGCCCGCCTACGGCCTCAGCGAGGCGCGGCTGGGGGCGGCGCTGGGCGCTCGCCGCGCCGAGATCTTCCTTTCCACGAAGGTGGGAGAGCGATTCG
>VGYX01000022.1 GCA_016872835.1 Planctomycetota bacterium
GGCCAGACGAACACCCCCGCGGACCTTGCCAACGTGTCGCAGGTCGCCTGCGGCTACGCCCACACCTACGCCCTGAAGAACGACGGCACCCTGGTCGGCTGGGGCAACAACGGCAGCGGCCAGACGGACACCCCCGCGGACCTTGCCAACGTGTCGCAGGTCGCCTGCGGCTCCCACCACACCTACGCCCTGAAGAACGACGGCACCCTGGTCGGCTGGGGCGACAACTGGTCCGGCCAGACGAACACCCCCGCGGACCTTGCCAACGTGTCGCAGGTCGCCTGCGACTACGCCCACACCTACGCCCTGAAGAACGACGGCACCCTGGTCGGCTGGGGCTGGAACGGCAACGGCCAGACGAACACCCCCAGCGCCGCCACAAACGTCACGCAGATCGCCTGCGGCTACGCCCACACCTACGCCCTGAAGAACGACGGCACCCTGGTCGGCTGGGGCTACAACGGCAGCGGCCAGACGAACACCCCCGCGGACCTTGCCAACGTCACGCAGGTCGCCTGCGGCGGCGCCCACACCTACGCCCTGAAGAACGACGGCACCCTGGTCGGCTGGGGCTACAACGGCAGCGGCCAGACGAACACCCCCGCGGACCTTGCCAACGTCAAGCAGGTCGCCTGCGGCTGGGGCTACACCTACGCCCTGAAGAACGACGGCACCCTGGTCGGCTGGGGCGACAACTGGTCCGGCCAGACGAACACCCCCGCGGACCTTGCCAACGTGTCGCAGGTCGCCTGCGGCGACTCCCACACCTACGCCATTTTCGAGAGCGACTGCGACGCCGACGGCACGCTCGACTCGACGGCTGTCGCCGCCGGCTCAGTGCCCGACCTGAACACCAATCTGATTCCTGACTCCTGCGACGTCGCCCGCGGCTGGGAAGAGGACTGCAACCTCAACAACATCATCGACAGCTACGAACAGTCGCTGAACCAGACCGCCGCCGCCGACTCCGATGTCATGCCTCGCATCGGCTTCGGTCACGCGCAGCAGTGGGTCTACGCCTCGCCGTCGCTCTCGCTGAATGACCCCGTGCTCACGATTCGCGCCTACGGCGACTTCAGCGCCCCGGGCGAAACGCTCACCGTCACGCTGAATGGCCGCTTCGTCGGCACCTTCTTCGCCACCGGCACCGACAAGAACGACTGCCGAGGCAGCATCACCCGAACCATCACGCTGCCGCGCGACTTCTACAACGAGTGCGTGGCGGCGCCCGGTGGCGCAAGCGACGCGATCTTCGACTTCACCACGTCTGTCGCCGTGAACGCAGACCAGTGCCCGAGCAGCTCGTGGGTGCGCGCGCAGATCGCCTACACCGCCGCGGTGGCCGGCGACTGCAACGCCAACAGCCTGCTGGATGTGTGCGAGATCGAGCTGGATCCCTCGCTTGACGCCAACACCGATGGCGTGATCGACGCTTGCCAGGGCATGGGCGTGGTGTTCCTGTGCCCGGGCGATCTTGATCGCGGTGGTTCCGTCGACAACGCCGACCTCTCGCTGCTGCTCATGAGCTTCGGCGCGGCCATGCCCGGCGATCCCGCCGATCTGGACCAGAGCGGCCAGATCGACACCGCCGACCTGAGCCTGATTCTGCTGTCGTTCGGCGACTGCTGACGCGCCGCCGCAGGGTCCGTGACTCTTCGACGCGCTCCGGCGTCACCGCCGCGGTGCGTCGTCGTACACCGGCACCGCGTCCGCCCATTCCCTGTTCCACAGGCGGAAGCCGCCCTCGAAGGCGTTGGCGTTGTCGCCGGCGCGACAGTGCGCAGGCAGTTCCTTCAGGTTCTTCACGTTGCCGCCGCCGATCACGATCTCGTCGGGCAGCAGTGCGTTGAACAGGATGCCGCACACGCGCTCGACATGCTCTCGCCAGCGCTTCTTGCCCAGTCGCTTCAGGCCGCGCAGGCCCACGTAGTCCTCGAAGGAGCGGTCCTTGCGGTAGGGCATGTGCGCGAGTTCCGTGGGCACCACACGGTGATCCACGATCAGGCAGGAGCCAAGGCCCGTGCCAAGGCCCAGGAAGAGCATGCGACCACCGTTGTAACTGCCCACGGCCTGCATGGCCGCGTCGTTGATCAGCTTCGCGGGCACGCCGAAGTCTGCGTCGTAGTCGAAGTTGGTCCATCCCTTGGCCAGGTTCACCGGATCCTTCAGCGGCTTGTTGTTGCGGATGGGCGCAGGCAGGCCGATCGACACGCAATCGAACTTCCAGCCGGTCACGCACTTCTTCACCCCCGCCACCATCTGCTGCGGCGTGAGCGTGGGGCCGCTGTCGAACTCGCGCTTCTCGGGATCACCCGGAATGCGAACCTTCACGTGCGTCCCGCCGATGTCGATGGCCAGCACACTTTTCATGGCGGCAGAGGCTACCGGATCGCGCGCCCGCGCTTGCCGCGTCAATTCGAGGGCAGGCTGGACACCGGCACCACCCAGCGCCGGCAGAACAGGTGCTCGGACACGCGCCCGCCCACCATGTCCCGGATCTGCTCCGGCGTGTGGCGGCTGGTCAGATCGATGCGGCTGGCAAGTGCGCCGACGGGCGGCGGATCGCGCAGCGGCAGCGTGATGACAGCGAAGTCATCGGGCCCGATCGCGGTGCCGGTGGGTCGGCCCTGCACCGCCGGGTAGCCACGAACATCCGCACCCGGAAGCAGGAATCGCTCCAGCTCGGCGACGGAGCGGAAGTTCTCCGGCACCCACACCACCTGTCCGGCGAGTCGCCGCTGGATGTCCTGCGTGTAGACACCAAGCGGTGCATCGAACACACCCAGGAAACTGGACAACGCAAGGAACACGCCCAGCGAGACCGGTGCCACGCTGGCGGCCGTCCATCGCGGCTTCAGCAGCGCGACCACCGAGAGCCCGACGCCTCCAAGAATCAACAACCAGTGCCACCACTCGAATGGGTGCTCGGCGAGTTCGCGAGTCAGCGACAGGGAAACCCAGCCGATGCTCATGAACACCGCGGCACCGACGGCCAGCGAGATCATGAACGCGTTGCGGCCCACGTGATTGCTTCGAAGCGCCATCAGCACCGCCAGCGCGGGCATGCCCTCGAGCAGGTAGCGCTCGCTGCGCTGACTGGGCAGGCAGAACACCAGGAACAGCGCGAAGACCCATACCCACAGCATGCGTTCGGCACGCGACAGGTCCGCTCGGTGCTTCCAGCACTCCACCGCCACGCCGAACAGCGGAAAGGCGAGCAATCCCGCGTTCGTGAACCATCCAGCCGCGAGCGTCCACACGCTGCTGCCACTCCAGAGCAACCCCTTCAGCCAGCCGAGGAATCCTGCGGATCCCATCTTGCCCACGTTCTCGCCCAGCACGAACTCGCGCCAGATGGCCGCGGGCTCGGGATCCAGCACGAACCACAGGCTGAACACGCCCAGCGAGAGCGCCGCGATCCACGCGAGCGCCGGCACGGCACGCTGCGCGAACGCGCGCATGCTCCAGCGCACTTGGATGAGGTGCCACCACGCCAAGCCCACGCCGATCGGCACGAGTTGCGCAAAGCTCTTCGTGAGCAGGGCCATGCCCGCGAGCATTCCCACGATCGTCGGGAACAGGAAACGCGAGGCGAACGAGCGTGGCTCCCACCACAGCATCACGAAGAAGCACGAGAAGACCCAGAAGGTCCCAGGGGGATTCGTGAGATACGGCCGCCCATATCGGTACGAACTGAAGAAGGCGAGATAGGTGAGTCCCGCCATCACGCCCTTCAGCAGGTCGCGACCGGCGAGCCTCCACGCCAGCAGGCCCGCCATGCCCGCGGTGAGCATGCTCCACGCCACGCTGGGCCATCGCAGCGCCTCGAGCGACCACCATGCGCCCCAGTTCGTCGAGAGCAGCCCCTGCCAGAACAGCAGCGGTGGCTTGGTGTTCCGCATGTCCTCCATGCCACTCTGCAACGGAAGCCAGTGCCCGGCGTCGGCGGTGTGGCGCGTGATCTGCATGTAGACCATCTCGTCGCCATTGCGCAGGATGTGCTGCGACGAGAGACCGTACATGTAGGTGCATGCCGCCAGGATGAAGCCCGTGATGAGCAGCGGCACCGCCTGACGCGCGCGATCCAGCCGGTCCGCCTCGGGATCGATGCCTTCGATGCGCACATGCCGGTAGGTCCAGAGGTCGTTCAGGAGGAAGTTCGCCACGCACGCCACCCCGATGGCGAACAGGTTCGCCACCTGCAGGTGCATGAACTGCAGCAGCAGGTTGGTGAGCGTCACCTGCACCACGATGCCGGGCCAGTTGGCGGCCGCGTACTGCAGGTACTGGTGCACGAGCGGGAGTTCCTGCGTGCGCTCGCGATCCTTCCAGGTCCACTTCCGGTTCCAGTGGAAGTTGTTGGTCATGCCCAGCACGATGCCGATCGCCATGGACACGTTCTGCCACAGTGAGACCGGCTCGTTGCCGCGGAACAGCCCGTTCATGCAGATCCACAGCGCGAGCTGGTTGATCACCACGCCGCTCACGCCCACCATGCCGAACTTCAGGAAGCGGTGGCGCTGATGCCACGCCCATCGAACCACCGCGACGATCGGCTTCAAGCCCCCTCTCCCACGCCAAGGCTCTTGGGCGCGGCAGCGTGCAGCATCTCGCGCGCCTTGGCCAGCACGTCAGCAGGCAGGATGCGCTTGAGGCACTGGTTGTCGCCATCGCACGGACTGCTGCGATGGTTGTACGCGGTCAGGCACGGCGCGCAGGGAAGCGGCGTGAAGAACGCGTGCGCGTTCGGACTCCAGCTGCGATAGAGCGTGGGTGTCTCCGGCCCGAAGAGGACGATCGTGTGCAGCGGCGTCATCGCCGCGAACTGGCCGGGGCCGCCGTCATTGGTGATCAGCAGGCTGGCGCGATGGAACAGCGTCATCAGATGCCGCACCGAACGCGTGTATCCCGCAAGGTTCAGAAGGTTCGGATGGCCGCCGCAAGCCTGCTGCAGACGCTCCGCGAGCGGGCGGTCGTCCGGCATGCCGATGACACCGACCACCAGCCCTTCGGCGAGCAGTTCGCGTGCCACCGTCGCGTAATGCTCGAGTGGCCACGCACGGATCGGCAGCAGACCACCGCTCGGATACATCAGCACGATCTGCTTGCCCGCCGTGACCGGGTGGTCACGATGCAGCGCGGCCACCTCGCGCTCAAGTTCACCCGGCTCGGGTTCGAACACCGGCGGCTGCCAGGTGTCACGGGGGCTTCCATCCTTGCCGCGCGGATGCGAGGAGCTGTCGATGGCATCGGCCAGGGTGACCAGCTGATGCGTGAGGTGCCGATACGGGTTGTACGGCACCGGTGAGGTCAAGAAGGAGCCGCGATAGAGCCCCTCCTGCGTGTGGCGATGGAAGCCAACCATCGTGCGCGCCCCCGACAGGCCGCTCAGAATCGCGCTGATGCGCGAGAAGAGCTCGCAGTCCACCACCGCGTCGAAACGTGCGGACCACATGGTGCGGACCGCGTTCCAGAGATCCTGCAGCAGATTCGGCAGCGAGTCGTCTCGGATCGTGATCACGTGCTCGGGCTTCACCACGCCCAGCAGATCCAGCAGCTGCCGGTTGCGCTTGAAGAGCATCATGTGGATTTCGGCGGCCGGATATCGGTCGCACAGCCGACGGAACATGGGCTCCGCAAGCACCAGACTTCCCATCTCGCTGAGAAGGATCACCAGGATGCGGCGCGGCGGCGGTGCGGGCATGCGTCCCGTGACCACGCGGCCGATCGCATGACCGATCGACAGCGCAGCGCAGAGCGGAATGCCCGCCCATCGGTCCACCATCTTCTGGAATCGAACATCCATGCCTTGAGCGCGGCGATCCGCGGAAACCCGATGGTATCGTTTCGACGGCATTCGGCTGATGAAACCCGCACGCCACGGGCCATGCGCAAGCGATTCTCCACCACAATGCGAATTCCCTCGCTACTTCTGATCGCAAGCATCGTCGCGGCGGCCTGGAGCGTGCCCAAAGTCGCGCCACCCCGCTTCGTGGTGCCGCCTGTCATGGCGGACAGCGAGCGAGCCCCGATGCTCGCCGCCTTCCGCGGAAATCTGATCGGTCTTGGAGAGGCGCCCTCGATACACGCGTGCACGCTGGCGATGGCGCCCGATGGCGCGCTGCTGGCAGCGTGGTTCGAGGGCTCGCGTGAGGGCGCAAGCGACGTGTCCATCCGCATGCACCGCTACCCCGCCGAGTTCTTTGGTGACTGGTCCGTGGGCGCCACCAGAAATCCCGTCGCGGATCCGTTGAACAATCCCAAGGTCGACTCGTGGCAGGCGCTCACGCGCGAACAACTCCAGACGCTCACCAGTCGATCCATCCGCAAGCTCGGCAATCCAGTGCTCTGGTTCGACGCGGCGAACCGCCTGCACCTGAGCGTGGTGAGCGTGAGCCTGGGTGGCTGGTCGGGAAGCGCCATCAACCAGCTCGTCTCGGATGACGGCGGCAAGACCTGGATCGACGCGCAGCGCATGATCCTGACGCCCTTCTTCAACCTGGGTTCGATGGTGCGCACGCAGCCGCAAGTGCTGCAGGATGGCTCGATCGGCCTGCCGGCCTATCACGAGTTTGTACAGAAGTGGGGCCAGTGGATCCGCATGACGCCGGGCGGCACGGTGCTGCACAGCGCACCGATGCTGCGTTACGAGGGAAGCGCCCTGCAGCCCGCCGTGGTGGCGACTTCACCGACCGACGCCGTGGCAGCGCTGCGCACGGGTGGGCGACCTCCGCGCAAGGTGAGTTGGAGTGCCACCAGCGATGCCGGCAACACGTGGCCGCTGCGACCGAATGAATCCACGCGCGACATTCCGAATCCGGACTCCAGCGTGGCGATGATCCGCCTGCAGGATGGCTCGCTGTTGATGGCTTGCAATCCCACCGCGCAGGGCCGCAGCCGACTGCAGCTCTTCCGCTCGCTGGACGATGGCGCCACCTGGAAGCCCTCGTGCACCATTGCAGCAAGTGCAGACGCCTCGCAGGAGTACTCCTATCCCGCGCTGGTGCAGGCGCGAACTGGTCTCATTCATCTGGGCTACACATGGCAGCGCAAGGCGATATGCCTCTGCACCTTTTCGCCGGAATGGCTGGACGCGCCGGACGACGGTGCCGCCGCGATGGAGCACGACGCCTCAAAAGTCCTCGCACCCGCCGCGGAGGCCGCGCCATGAATCTGCACGCGGTCTATGGACTGTTTGCGCAGGGCGTGATCGTGGCCGCGCTGATCCGCCTCGTGCGCATGCTGTTCGGCAAGGCAAGGTTGAAGCCGCATGGCGCCGAGCTCTGGCTTCCCGTGATGATCCTGCTGGCCGGAAGCGCCGAGGGCATCTCGCTGGCCGCGCATGTGCGAGGTGTCTGGGGCGACCCAAGCGTGGTCACGCTGCTGATCCTGTTCCTGTTCATGCTGCAGCCGAGTTGGCTGCCAGTGAAGCCACGACCGAGCACCTGCCTTGTCATCTCGCTTCCGTTGGCCGCGCTTCTGTACGTGCCGCTGTTCCTGCCGATTCCGACGGTGCAGGGCGGCTTCTACGCGATGGGGTTCACGCCCGACAGGCTGCTGTGGCTGCTCGGCATGGTGTGCCTTGGACTGCTCATCGCAGGCAGACTGGACAGGCGATGGAGCGTGCTCGTGGCGCTGGCGCTCTTCGCCTACGCCGGCCGCATCATGGAGAGCGACAACCTGTTCGACTATCTGGTCGATCCGGGATTGATGCTCGCGATGGCGTTCCTGGGCTTCACCGGAATCTGGACCTCGCTCCAGCGACGCTTGAAGGCGATCTGAGGCCCGTTGTAGCTGAGTGAACGCGGATCGCCCGCCACGACCCAGCGATCCTGCTTCGCGAGAACGTCCTGCAGTTTCGCAAGACCCTGATTCACGCGGTTCATGCCGTAGCCGCCCATCAGGCCGATCGAGATCACGGTGATCTCGGGGCTGTCCTCCACCTTCACGCCACGCTCGGCGGCGCCGGTTGGGCCCTGCTCGACCTGTCGATACAGGAAGCTCATCGTCCACGAGCCCTTCTCGTCGGTCAGCTTGCCGTCATCGCCCAGCATGCCGTCGTAGTCCATCTCCACGGGACTGGTCATGGCGATGTCACGCTTCTTGATGTGATTGAAGAGCGGCCAGAAGCCGTTGCCCATGCCGATGCTGGTGGGGCCCTGACTCGAGAACTCTGCGCGACGCACCACGGGGTAGGTCTTGATCTCGACGCACTCAGGCGGCGTCGGCGGCGGATAGCCGACCGGCAGCGGCGCCTCGATCTCGCAGTCACCCACGAACCAATTCTCCCCCTTGAGCACCGGTGCGGGCGCCTCGCCCAACACGCGCACCACGGCGCCAGACTTCGGAGCGGTCATGGGCCAGGGTGTGGTCGCGCTCGGCGGCGGCACGATGGGATCGGGCTCGGGGCCGCCGGTCATGGCGCAACCACCAAGCACGAAGAGGGCGAGGCGAGGAATGGAACGGAGCGTTCGAAGCGTGCGCATGGTCTGAAGGCTTCGCCAGCCCATGCACGCCGGATGCCCTTCGGGCAGAATGCCCTCATGCACACGCGCCAATCGCCACTCTTCGCCCGTTTCAGCCGGTTCCTGACCATGGGCCGTCTCGCCTGGCTGCTGGTGGCTGCGCTGGCGATGCTTCCGGTGGGGTGCAAGTCCATGCCCTACGAGGGGCCCGGCGAGTGGTACGTGGGCAAGGCCAACGTGAGGGGCGACACCAACATGTTCGGTGCGGGAGGTGACACCAGCATCATGTGGCAGTTGCCCGAAGGCACCACCAACTGGATCTGGCGCGTGAGCACCGGTCCGGTCACGCGCGAGTGGGCGGTGGAGCGGCGCTTCGCGCACGCCAGCGACGATCCAGATCAGGGTGAGGTGTGGTGGATGGGTGACAGCACCGGCAGTTGGAGCGGTTCCATGAAGAACAGCCTGACCGCGAACCTGCCGCAGATGAGCATCGGCACGCACAACTCCGGCACGCCTCCCTTCCGCGCATTCACGATCGACGGCGTGCCCGCCAACGGCGACGGTCGCATCGAGGGCAAGGGCGAAAAGGTGAGCGAGGAGATCTTCGTGACGCTGCAATGGATCAAGGGCGACGGCAGCGTGGGTGCGCAGTGGAAGTACAACGGCCTTGGGCAGAACGAGGAGGAGTACCTGCGCTCGCTCAAGAAGCTTGGCGCGCAACCGCCGGCCATGGTGACAGGTGGCGCGCGATAAGGCTGTTTCCCGGCTCCTTCGCGTTACTCTGTACGCGTGGCCCTGAGCAATCCTCCATCCAAGCCGGTCTGGGACTACGCACCCGCTCCCGAAAGCTTCCGTCCACCGATCGCCGAACAGCATGGCCTGTTCATCGATGGAAAGTTCGTGAAGCCCAAGTCGGGCAAGTTCATGAAGGTGATCAATCCTGCCACCGAGGAGACGCTGACGGGCGTCGCCGAGGCTGGCAAGGCCGACGTGGCCGCGGCGGTGGAGGCTGCGAACAAGGCGCAGCGCAAGTGGGCGAAGCTGCCCGGCAAGGAGCGCGCGAAGTACCTGTTCCGCATCGCGCGCCGACTGCAGGAGCGCGCGCGCGAGTTCGCGGTGCTCGAGACGCTGAACAACGGCAAGCCGATCAAGGAGAGCCGCGACGGCGATGTGCCCGAGAGCGCGAAGCACTTCTTCCACCATGCGGGCTGGTGCGACAAGCTGCGCTACGCGATTCCGGGCGGCGGTGATCCGAAGCCCGTCGGCGTGTGCGGCCAGATCATTCCGTGGAACTTCCCGCTCATGATGGCGGCGTGGAAGATCGCGCCAGCGCTCGCCTGCGGCAACACCTGCGTGCTGAAGCCCGCCGAGACCACGCCGCTCACCGCACTGCGACTGGCCGAGATCTTCCAGGAAGTGGAGCTGCCGCCGGGGGTCGTGAACATCCTGACGGGTGGACCCGAGACCGGCAAGCTGGTGGCGAGCAACGCGGGTTTCCACAAGGTGGCCTTCACGGGCAGCACGGAGGTAGGCAAGCTCATCATCAAGGCGTGCGCGAGCCGACACGTGCGCCTGACCATGGAACTTGGTGGCAAGGGCGCCCACATCGTGTTCGCCGACGGCGCGATCGATCAGGCCGTGGAAGGTGCCGTGCAAGGCATCTTCTACAACCAGGGACAGGTGTGCTGCGCGGGCAGCCGACTGCTGGTGGAGGAGAGCGTGGCCGAGGAATTCAAGGCGAAGCTGCTCAAGCGCATGGAGAGCCTGCGCGTGGGTGATCCCATGGACAAGAACACCGACGTGGGCGCGATCAACAGCGCAAGCCAGCGTGACCGCATCTGCAAGTACGTGAACATCGCGCGCACGGAAGGTGCCGAGGTGCTCGAGTGCGGCGTGAACGCCACGCCGAAGAAGGGTTTCTGGTGCATGCCCACGGCGCTCGCCGGCGTGCAGCCCAGCCACACCGTGGCGCGCGAGGAGATCTTCGGTCCGGTGGTGGCGCTGATGACCTTCCGCACCGTCGAGGAGGCCGTGATGCGCGCCAACGACAGCGCGTATGGCCTGAGCGCCGGCATCTGGACCGAGAAGAGCTCGAAGATGTTCGAGGTGGCGCGTCGACTGCGCGCGGGCGTGGTCTGGTGCAACGGCTTCAACCTGTTCGACGCGGCGAGTCCGTTCGGTGGCGTGAAGGAGAGCGGCTTCGGCCGCGAGGGCGGACGCCACGGTCTGCTGGAGTACATGGCGCACTGAGCGCGAGGATCAACCATGAGCACCGCTTCGAACGACCGCGTGACCGTGCTGAAGACCCACAAGCTGTTCATCAAGGGCGCGTACCCACGCGGCGAGAGTGGCCGCACGCACGCGCTGCGTGACGCCGAAGGCGGCCTGATCGCGCACCTGTGCACCGCAAGCCGCAAGGACACGCGCGAGGCGGTCGAGGCCGCGCGCGCGGCGCTGCCGGGGTGGAGCGCGTCGACTCCCTACCTGCGTGGACAGATCCTGCATCGCCTGGCTGAGATGCTCGAGGGTCGCGCGGTCGAACTGGCGAAGGCCGTCGCCGACACTACAGGCCGCAGCGCGAAGAAGGTGCGTGCCGAGGTGGATGCCGGCATCGATCGCGTGATCTGCTTCGCGGGATGGAGCGACAAGATCACCAGCCTGCTGGGCAACCAGAACCCGGTCGCACAGCCCTTCCACAACTTCACCACGCCCGAACCGATCGGCACGATCGGCGTGATCGCGCCGGAATCGAGTTCGTTCCTCGGATTCCTGAGCATGTGGCTGCCCGCCGTGTGCGCGGGCAACACCGTGGTATGCATGGCGAGCGAGCACCTGCCGCTGCCGGCACTGCTGGTGGCCGAGAGCATGCCGGGAAGCGACCTGCCCGCCGGCGTGTTCAACCTGCTCACCGGCACGCGCAAGGAACTGCTGCCCGCGTTCGCGGCGCACCGTGATCTGGACGCGATCGTGGCCTGCGCCGACGACAAGGAAGCGGCGGCGCTTCGAGAGGCCGGCGCGGACAACCTCAAGCGCGTGCGCGTGGTGGCGCCGAATTCCGACTTCGAGTGCGAGCGAGCCTGGGAAGGCCCCGAAGCCTTCCGAGGGGCCGTGGAGTACAAGACGGTCTGGCACCCGATGAGTGTGGAGTGACCATCACCGCCGAATCCGCACGCTGGTGGGCACCCGCCCCTCCGCGTCGAAGATCAGCAGTTCGTTGGAGGCACCCAGCCGCTCGGCTGGCAGCGTGATGCTGTCGCGGCCCGCCTGAAGGTCGTAGGCGCCCACCACCTCACCGTTCACCAGCACATGGCCACGGCTGAGGCCGTCACAAAGAAGTTCCATCGTGGCATCCGCGGAGCCAGTCGGCGAGCTCTTCCCACGGCTCGGGCCCTCGAAGCACGCCATGAACCAGCGTGGATCCGAACCCTTGGCCGCCTTCACCGGCGTCCAGTTGTGAGGCCCCCGCATCGGCGGCTGCCACTTCGCGAAGGCCCAGCGTGCCTCGTCGCCATCGAGCACCTGCACGCTGGCGAAGGCGCGCACCGACTTCGCCAGCCTGTCCACCTGTGCACGCTCGGCATGGAACGGAATCAGGAGCAGCTCATTCGAGCCGGCTTGCAGGCCGTGACGCGCTGGTGCCTGCTTGGTGGCCTTCACGGCCATCTCGAGCACCATCGCGTCACCGATCGAGCCCTTCCAGTCGATCACCACATGCGGCTTACCGTTCAGCACCACAAGGGCATGCACGTGCTCGCCGGGAGCGTCGATCACGATCGGCTCCTTGCGACGCTGCTGCAGCGACACACGCACCGCGTGCGTACTCAGCGCGCGCCCCGCGGCATGACCGTAGATGAAATCCGACGCCTGGAAGGGATCGAGCGCGGGTGCCTCCACCACGCTCGTCTTCATGGACAGCGGATTCACCACATGCATCGCGTGCGAAAGTCCAGTCGCCTCGCCGGCGCTCGCCGCGGCCGCGGTGCGACCGCCCTGCCGCACGAGCGTGGTCAGCGTGTGCTGGCCCGCAGGGATCTTCAGCGGCATGGTGCGCTCGCTCAGCGTGCCCAGCGGCTTCCCGTCAAGCCATCCGTGCATGAGACCGGCCGCACCCGGCAGCAGCACGTCGCCCTTGACGTTCTTCCACTGCAGCCGATACCAGCCCCAGCCTTCGTATGCACCGCAGGCGGAGAGGCTCGCCGGCGCATGCAACATGGCGAAGCGGTCGCTGCCACCTTGCGTGTACTCGGCGCAATCCGACACAAGCCAACCGGACAACGGCTTCTCGCCAGGACGGCGTGACGCCCGAACATTCTGGATCGGCGTGACCTTTCCATCACGCGACACCCGCACGGCCTGCGTGAATCCAGCGGCCAACTCCACCGAGTCGTCGGCGAGCACGCGATCGGCACCCACGACCAGTGCGCGGCCCTCGACGACTGTGGCGTCGACCTGCCGCTGGTTGCACCCGACCACCACCATGCCCTGATGCTGCAGCACCACCGGTCGCGACGCCTTCTCGTCGGGAAGATCGAACGCCAACTCCCCGCCGTCGATGCTGAGCGCGCACCGCGCTCCCGCTGGACCCTGCAGCACGAGGATCGATCGATCGATCAGCGCGAACGGCGACATGTTGCACCAGTCGAGCGTTGCGCGACCGTGCAAGCTGACGTCGAACAGGAACCAGCCGACAGGTGCGTCACCAAGCTCCACCTGCAGGCGGCCACCTTCGCGCGTGATCAGCGTGGTCGCGTCCAGTCGCTCTCCCTTGGCGCCATCCGGACCGCGGAACACGAAGTTCACACGACCCGCCGAACCCTCGACGTTGATCACGCTGAAGCCACCGGGCCGCAAGGCGTCGGGCGCCTGCACCGAGGTCTGCAGCGTGGCATCGGCGTCGGCGTAGACATGCCCGAAGTGGTTCGCGAAACTGACCATGCGACGCACTGAACGCAGTGCAGGATTGGGCCGACCACTCGCGTCAAGCAGCGCGGGAACCACGTTCGATCGATCCGTGCGCTCGACACCCGGAAGGATCGGCTGACCGCCTGCCGCAAGGATCTGTCCCATGCGCGAAAGCAGATCCATGCCAACGGACCAGCCGACCATCGCGTTCGACGCGTCGTTCCCGCTTGAAAGCCCCGCGGCATGCGCGGCTTCCTCGCGGATCTCGATCAAGCGCGGTGCCTCGGCCTGCACGGACTGCAACTGGCGCAGGTGCGCGAACAGGTCGTTCCAACCCTCCCAGACTTCCACGCACCCTTCGGCGCTGATCCAGAGGCCATTGCAGCTGAGCACGGGCACGGTGAAGCCGCACTCTCGTGCGAAGCGCAGCAGTTCCGCGAAGTACGAGGAACCGGCGGTCTCGTTGCCGCACTGCCAGCCATGCTCGACCTGCACCGCGACGATCGGGCCGCCTTCGGAGATCGACGCGCCACCAAAGCTGCCATCGGTCTGCGCAACCGTGGCCTGCAGCGGCGCGATCTGCGCCGCGATTACGCGGTACAGCTCACTCACGCGCTTCAGGTACTTGTCATTCACACGACGCGCCTTCATGCCGGGCTCGGACGCAAGCCATGCGGGCAGGCCACCCCCGTCGAACGGTTCGCCGACCACGGGGCCGATGCGCAGGATCAGATGCACACCCTGCGTGCGGCACTCACGCACGAAGGCGGCGACGTCGAGTCCGTTGGCGAAGTCGAAGCGGCCACGACGAACCTCGTGCAGGCACCACGGCACGCTGGCACGGATCGTGTTGAATCCCATCTGCCGCAGGCTCGTGATCGCGTCGCTCCATCGCTCGCGCGCGAGCAGCGCGTACTCCAGATTCGCGCCGACGAGCCAGAGGCGTCGACCGTTCCAACTAAAACTCTGTCCGTCATAGGTCAGCGCGGGCATGGTTCCTGTCCTTTCGATGGATCCTTGCGCATGGACGCAGGGACGGGGCAGGTGTCGCGGCGAATTTTCGCCCCTTGTACCGCAGGGTCACGAAACGCCAACAGAACCACACGGGAACGCAATTTTTGGCGGCGCTTCACGGGATGTCCCCACGCCCAGCGCTCGTATCGCTCAGTTCTCGAGGAACTTGCGGAACGCGGGGCCCCAGGTGTCACACGCCTTCTCGATGGTGCCGAACTCGCTGAGCTTCTCGGCGCCGAAGCGTTGGGTGTCCTGCGTGTTCATCCACGCCGCGACCACCTTGCCGCCCGGTCCGTCGGTGGCGAAGATCTCGCACGCCGCGTACCCGTAGCCGCGCTTCATGATCTGGGTCTGCGGCGCCACGTTCAGCAGCGGCTTGTTCGGCTTGAAGGCGGTGATCGAACCGCGCACGATGAGCACGCGATCCCCCTTGCCGCCCGACTTCTCGAGCGCCGCCTGCAGGCTGGCCTGGAAGCGCGCGCGCATCTTCTCGAACTCCTCGGGATTGCCACGCAGTTCCTCGATCTTGCCGATCTCGACGGCTTCCACCTTCACCGAGCCGTACTGCGACAGCGCGAAGCCCTGCGCCTTGTACTCCGAGGTGTCTTCGTCGCCCTTGGCCTTCAGCATCGGCACGCTGTTCGGGATGAATCCGCTGCGCGCCGCGGTGTGGCCGCAGCCTGCGAGAAGGCTGAGGGCCACGGCCGAGACGGCCACGCGCTGAAGGGTGAGGAGCATTCCGCGAATATACCGCGATCTCAGCGGATGAATCGCAGCGCCCCGAAGTTCGGCACGATGCTGGGCGCACGCGCCGCAGGATCGACCATGTCGAGTCCCGTGCCGAGCGGATACGTGGCGGGGAAGTACACGCACCATGCGGCGCCGACCAGCATTTCACGAGGAACCACGAAGGGCTTCTCGAAACCGATCGCATTCTTCAGGATCGGATGCGGCCGACCCCAGAAGCGTCCGTCCCGACTCGCGGGACTGTTGTCGCCCAGCAGCAGGAAGTCGTCCGGGCCCAACTGCGCCGGATGTTCCGGATCGCAGGCGAAGGCTCGGCCCATCACGATCGGGCCGTTGCTCACCACCTGATTGCCCGGCAGCAGCATGCCGGGTTGGTAATACAAGTCTCGATCGACGCGAAGGTCACGCGCCACAAGCGGCGAACCCACGAACTTCCACGCCAGCGACTCGGGTCCCTTTGGCTTGGTCGACACCGGATCCTGCGCGTAACGGCCCGGCTCGATGCCGACCGACTGCAGGCGCTCCATCGGCGAGGTTCCATCCGTGTCGAGTTCGTAGGGCAACTCGATCTGCAGCGCACCGCCCACGAACACCCAGATCTTCTGGTCGACGTGCCAGACATCGAGCGCCAGCACCGAACCTGCGCCTCCCGCTGCTCCGAGCGCCTGCCCCTTCGACGCCATCGGCGCACCACCATCCACTGGCTGCACCGTGGCGAACGCTTCAAGCCCACTCGAAGCGGGCCGAACGCCGGCCTCGATGCGAAGTCCACGCGTGACAAGCTCCACGGCGGCGCCGAACTTCGATGCGCTGGCGGCCTCGAAGGCGCCACGCATGCGCACGTCACTGATCGGGAACTCCGGCACCCGGCGCCATGCGTTGTAGGCGTTCCAGTCGGTCAGCGGCCACGCACGCAGGTCGAACTCAAGCCGCGTCTCGCCGTCGCCGCTGCAGGTCCAGGCGTGCGCGTCGTCGGTCTTCCAACGCGAACGCTCGGCCGTCGCGGGCTTGAGCGCGGCACCCGGCCACGGCTTGCGCAGCGCCTGCTCCATGCGCTTCACGTCCACCGGCGACCAGTCGCTGCGCCACACCGGCTGCCACACCGCACGCTGCACCATCTCGGGCTTGCGCTGGATGCGCATCGCGTCACCGGGCGCGCCCAGCGGTCCCGTGAACACGTCGCCATCCGCCAGCACCAGTCCCTCGTTGGGCATGCCCACGAGACGCTTGATGTAGTTCATGCTCTCGCCCACGGGATCGGGCGGATTGCGGAACACGGGCACGTCCCATCGATGCGGCTCGAAGACCCAAGGCAGGTACTTGATCGTGAGCACGCGATCACCGCTCACGCTCTGCGCGCGCAGCAGGCCGACTTCGGTCTCGGCCACCGGCCACTGTCGCGTCACCATCGGATCGATGATCGGGGCACGTGAGGTCGCGGCGGCGCCGCCCTCGAACAACGGTCCCGCGTCGGCGTCATAGGCGTACCCGGTGGCTTCACCGCGCACGCGCACGTGCTGCCCCCGCAGCGTGGGCGCCATGGAGCCGGTGGGAATGAAGAATCCCTCCAGCACGAAGCCTCGGAAGATCATCGCGACCACGAAGGCCACCAGCAGGCCCTGCATCGTGTCGATCCAGTCACCCTCGTTCGGATCCTTCGTGGTGTCGTTGGTTTCGCTCACGGCTGCAGTTCCTCCACCGGCACCGCGATCTCCCGGCCGCCCTCGTCAAGCCTCACCAGCACCAGCTGCACCAGGATCTTGCCGTCCAGGACGGTGCCGGGACCTTCCTCTGTGTTCACGCGTGCACCCTTCTTGGGCAGGCGCTTGGCGAGTTCCGCGTAGGTCTGGTCCTCGTAGCGAAGGCAGCACATGAGTCGGCCGCATCGCCCGCTGATCTTCAGCGGATCCATGGTGGCTTTCTGGGTCTTCGCGCTCTTCATGCTGACGGGCTTCAGCACCTTCAGGAAGTTCTTGCAGCAGCAGTGCTGTCCGCACTTCTCGTAGTCGGCCACCAGACGAGCCTCGTCGCGCGCGCCGATCTGCTGCCCGACCACGGGACCCCCGAAGGCCTCGGTCAGCGCCTGCAGCAGCGGCGCTACATCGGGTGCCGTCTCCTCCAGGCTCATCCAATGAAGCGTGAGCGACTCGCCACCCAGAATCGCCTCAAGTTCAACCACCTTCAGCGGCAGCGCGAAGCCGCGCGCGATCTCCACCGCACAGTCACGACGGGCACGCGTGCTCGCCTGCAGGCGGGTCCAGGCCTCGAGGTCCGCCGGCTCGGCCACGCGCAGCACCTCGCCTTCGTTCGTGAAGGGGTAGTCCTTACCGCCCGAATTCTCGATGTATTTCAACAGCTGGCTGCGCGAAACGCTCTTGCCGCATCCCCCGTTGCTGCAGGTGGTGGTGAGCATCTCGCCAAGTTCCGTGCCTCGCGGCGTATGCACCACGAGCTTACTGCCGCAGCCCGGCTTCGCTCCACCTGCATACGGAAACTCGCCCACCATGCGGCGCGCCCCGTAGCAGACCACGATGCTGGTGGGGGGCTTCAGACGCGCGTAGGCCTCCGCATCGGTCAGCGTGCCGCCACGGCGCTCGGGATCGGCATCAAGCTCGAAGATTGGGAGTGGGAGGATCGACAATCCATGGCCATGCTAACCATGGACCGACGAATTGACTGATTTTTGAATGCAGGCATCAGTGGATATCCTTGTTGGCTCAATGCAAAGCCTCTTCCAGAACATCATCACGCTCGCACTGTTCGCCACCTCAACGTTCGCCCAGGCCCCTGCCGCACCTGCGAACGCTTCGGCCACCGCACAGGCCGCGAACGAGTGGCCGCAGACCACGCAGGTCGATGGTGCCACCTACACCGTGAACCAGCCCTCCTTCACGGGGCTCTCCTCGAACACCGTGACCATGCGCAGCGTGGTGCAGGTGTCGGGCGACGGCTCGTCAGCCAAGAGCGGCACCGTGACCATGACCGCCGTCATCGCGCCGGCCGACGTGGCTGGTCTGGTCGAGGTGAACAGCTTCAAGGTGACCGGTGCCGACGGCTCGATCGACGCGAACGCCTCGGCGGCTCTTGAGAAGCAGTTGCAGGGCATGGCGTTCACGATTCCGCTGGCCTCCTTGGTGCAGGACATCACCGTTGACACGGCGCGCAACGAGAAGGGCCTCTCGAACGCCACACCGGACATCGTGGTCACCGGCGAGGGTGCGGTGCTTGTCAGCGTCGCCGGGTCACCCGTCCTCTCCCCGCTTGGCTCGACGGGCTGGAAGCGTGTCACGAACACGCCATTCATCCTGCTGGAGTCAAGCGACAAGTCGTGGTGGGTGCGCCTTGGCAAGAGCACCTGGATGAAAGCTGCGGGAATGACCGAGCGCTATGCCCCCGCCGGTACCGCGCCGCCACAGCCTGTGATCGACGCGCTCGGAGCCATACCCACTGCACCAGCAAACCTTCAGCAGGACATCGAGCGCGTGGGTGCGCCAACCCCCAAGGTGCCTGCCGTGCTGGTGGTCACGCGACCGACCGTGCTTGTCAGCATCAATGGTGCGATGCAGCTGCGTCCGATCGCTCCAGGCATCAATGAGGTCATGAACGCGAACCAACTGGTGTTGGTGCGGGATGCCTCGCCACGCAACTGGGTGCTGGCCTCGGGCCGCTGGTTCAGCTGCGACACGCTGAACGGCCCGTGGACCTATGTGCCCCCCACGCAGCTGCCCGGCGACTTCGCCAAGTTCAGTCCCTCCGGACTGCGTATGTCGTCGGCGCTCGCCAGCGTGCCTGGGACGCGTCAGGCCAAGGAGGCCGCGGTCAGCACGAATCTCGTGCGCACGATCGTGCTGAATCGGGCAAAGGCGGCATGCGATGTCTCATGGAGCGGCGTGCCCGCATGGCAGCCGGTCCAAAACACCTCGATGCAGTACGCGTTGAACGCATCCCAGCCAGTCATCGCGCTTGGTGACAAGTTCTACTGCTGCGACAATGCCGCATGGTTCCAGGCTTCGACGGCGACCGGTCCGTGGACGCTGTGTGACTCGGTGCCTTCGGACATCTACACCATTCCGGCCTCGTGCCCGATCTACCCTTGCACCTTCGTGGAGGTGTATGGCAGCACGCAGGACACGGTGACCTTTGGATTCACCGCGGGCTACATGGGCAGCTACATGCAGGATGGCGCCGCGGTGTTCGGCACGGGCTACGACTACGCCACCACCACCAACTCGGATGGATCCACCTCGACCTATCCGCAGACCTACGGCTCGCAGGCGAGCTACGACGAGGACAGCGGAACCTGGGCGCCTCCGGGCTATGACGACGCCTATGGCGACTACTACCCCGGGCTGTACCCAGACGTGTACGCGGACGGCTGGGGCGGGTGGGGTTGCTACGGCGGATATGGCGCCGCCTATGGCTACGGCTACGGAAACTCCCGTTTCAGCAACGCCTTGCGGTTGGCATACGCTCGAAACCGATTCCTGAATCAAGATCGCTTGAATCAGGCGAACCTGAATGCGCGCGCACCGGGAGGCGTCGGTTCCTTCAACCGTGCAGATAACTGGAGCGCATTGAATGCCAGCAGTGATGCCGCAGGCCGCTGGAACCGCGCCAACGGCGTGGTGCAGGTGAACCCGAGTCAGGAAGAGGCGCGGGAGCAGCGCGAGGTGCTTGGGCCCAACCGCGAAGCGGACGCCCGTCGCGACTTCGGATACCACCCGACCGGCTTCCATCCGTCCTATCAGGGCGGTGGACATGCGGCACCAGCGCCGGCGCGCAGCGGCGGCGAACGACGCTGACGGATCGATTCAACGCGACGAGCGCTTGCCCGGCCCGGACCGACCCGTCCGGGCCGGTTTCTTTCCGGCTCGCTTGGCTCCGGCGTTTCTGGCACCTGCCGGCTGCCGACGCGAAGCGCCGCGAGGACCGCGCGGCGAACGCTCCTCTCGCCCTCCGCGCGCACGTGGCTCGCTTCGTTCGCGCACCGGGGCCTCGGCGGGCGCGTCAGGGCTGCCTCCGCCCTCGCCGTCCTGCCAGCGACGCCGCGCGCTGAACTGCAGCTTGATCGGCACCTCGCTGAACGGCAGCTCTTCGCGCAGCCGGTTCAGGAAATAGCGCTCGTAGCGCCCCTCGAACATGGCCGGCTTGTTCACCACCATCGCGATGGTGGGCGGATTCACCGCGATCTGGCTCACGTAGAAGACCTTCGCCTTCGTGCCAAGCGCACTTGTCGGGCCGCGTTCCTCAAGGATCTTGCGCACCGCAGCGTTCACGCGGCCAGTGCCCTCGCGATGGTTGGCCTGCTCGCGCAGCGAGAAGCTCATGGCG
>VGYX01000023.1 GCA_016872835.1 Planctomycetota bacterium
GCAGGTCTATCGCGCCTGGGGCACGCCACCCGAGGCGCTGGTGATCGCGGCGGAACTGCGCGCCACCTTCGAGCCCAGCGGCTCGGTTCGTGTGGAGGAGTCTCCAGCGCAGCCTTCGCGATTTCCCTCGCGAGCGATCGAGCTGCCGGCGCGGAACGGACAACCAGCGCGAACCGTCGTGCCACCCGTGCGCGCGTTGCCGTGCGACACGACCTGGGCCATCGAGTCCGATGGAAGGCTTCGGCTGGACGGGCGGCTTTATCGCCCGATCGATCGCGCCGAGTTCGACCGACTTGGCCGCGCGGCGGCCTCTGGCTCGGGCCTGCGCGACATGACATCCAACGGCTCCACCGCCCGAACCACCACCCCAAGCCGCGATCCCGCCGGTGGCGTGGACTTCTTCGGCGCGCGCGTGAAGGGCCGCTACATCTGCTTCGTGTGCGACATCAGCGGCTCGATGATGGGTGACAAGCTGGAGGCGTTGAAGGCCGAGATCATCCGCACGATCCGCGCGTTGCCCGAGGGCTCGCAGGTGCAGGTCACCTTCTTCGACGACAGGCCCCGTCAGCTGGTGTCGGGCTGGACGCGGACTGGAACGCCCGCCTGCGACACGCTGCTGCGCAAGATCGACCAGGTCGGCACCGGCGGCGGGACCGACGCCGTCGACGCGCTGCAGTACACCCTGGCGCAGCTCGATCCGGTGCCCCACGAACTCTTCCTGCTCACGGACGGCCGCTTCGCACGCGATCCCTCGCGCGCGCTCGTGCAGCTGAATTCAGGCAAGGATCGAACCCGGATCCACACGCTCGCCATGGGCGATGACGCCGACCGCGACCTGCTCGAGGCGATTGCGAGGGCCCACGGTGGAACGTTCACGCACGTTCCCGCGGCGGCTCCCACGCGTCCCGTGCCCTGACCGTCACTGCGCGGTGGCCACGCCGTCGCGGATCTCGTCGCGATAGACGCCGTCATCGATGCGGATCGGCGAGACGTCGTAGGACAGTCCGATCTCGGCCACGCGCTCGCGTACGCGCTGGAACGCCGCATGCGCGTCCGGCGCGACCTTCAGGCTGAGCACGTGACGGTCGCCACGCAGACGCCCAAGCAACTGCATGAACGGGTCGGCCCACGCGTCAGAACCCTCCGAGGCGTCCAGCCCGCCATCCGTGCGAAGCGGCACGCTTCGGATCAACCACTGTCCACCACCGCGGAAGCACTCGCGGATCTCGCACTGCGGATCGCGCGCAAGATCCACCGCGTCCGGATTCCACTCGCTCCACGCGGCGCACGGCTCGTCCAGTCGATCGATCCAGGGGTTGATCCAATAGATCCGGTCCCTCCACAGGATGACCTGCACCGGCATGAGGCCCTCGACCGACCTGCGTCGTGGCGCGCGCAGACGCACCCCTTCGGTCTTCGACTGCGCCTGCACCTCCGACTCGAGCCGCTTCACCTCGGCGCGCAGCCGCGGCAGCTCGCGGACGTTCGCCTCCACGCGCGCGCCGCCATCCTTGAGAAGGGCCTCCATCGTTCGCGTGCGACGCGAGAGTTCGTCGTTGCGGGCCTGCAGCGAGGCAAGCCGTCCGCGCGCCTGATCCACCGTGGCGTCGGGCGTCGCCTGCGCCTCCATCGTCTGCACGCGCTCCCGAAGCCGCTCGACGGCCTCGCGATCCGCCGCGACGGGATCCACCGCGTTCGCTGAGGCGGGCGTTCCCTGTGCGCGGATCTCCACCGCACGCGAACTCGCCAGCAACGCCACCAGCATGCCCACGAAGATGAAGAGTCCGAACATGTTGCAGATGGTGTCGAGCAGCAACTCGAGGCTGCTGAACTCGTCACCATCGCCCGAGCGACGCCTCATGGTGCCCCCTCCCTGTTGCGGAAGCGGTCGCTCGTGAAGGCATCCTCGGGAATCAGGTCCAAGCCCGTCGGAAGTTCGCGAAGCGAGGGCTGCGCCGCGATCGGCTCGCGCAACGCGCGCCATGCCGCCACGCCCGAGGGCTTCACCACGAACAGGATGCTGCGACGATCGGGATCCGGCAGGCTCGCCAGCCAGCTCGCAAGCGTTGCGGCCACGGTGTCCGGATCCGCAAGCGGAATCGCGAGTGGTGCATCGCGCTCCAGCGTGGTGCCGGCGACCAGCCGGTCACCCGAGACCTCGATGATCACGGGCAGACGATCCTCCTCGGCCACCAGATAGGTCACGCGACGCCGAAGCGTGTCGGTGCGCAGCCGATCCTCAAGTTCCTCGCGACGCTGCAGCAGATCCGCGGCCTCCACGGCCGCTGGATCGGCGGCGGCACGCGCCGCCTCGGTGCGCACCCACCGCAGCAGGTCGTCGTGACGCTTGCGAAGGTTCTCCGCGCGCTCGTTCTCGGCCAGCGTGCGCTGCCGCAGCTCGGCGGTGGCCCGCGCCGAACCGTCGCCCGTCCGCGCGGCCGCCGATTCCAGACGCTGACGCAACGTGCGCGCCTCACGCTCCAGTTCCGCGCGCGCGGAGGGATCCACCTGCGCCGCCACCGTCTCCACCTTCGCCACGGCGGCGCCAAGCTGCAGCACCAGCAGCATCGTGATCACGATCGTCACGCCGATCGTGCACATCATCACGTCCTGAAAGCTGAAGAACGTGACAGGGCTGTCCGCACCCCTGCGCGAGCGGGCCATGGCTCAGTCGATGCCTTCCGCCACACGCACGCGGCCGGTCACGTGACGCGCGCAGGCGTCGCGGCACGCGTCCAGCAGCATGTCATCAGCGCGACGGGCCAAGGTCAAGGTCAGATGGATGACGAGCGCCATCACCAGTCCCTCGCCCGTGGTCACGAAGGCCGTGTCCAGACCGCCGATCACCTGCGTGAGCTGGCGCGTGAGCGCCTGCAGGTCCGCGTCCTTCTGCGCCAGCACGCCGCCGAACTGCCCGATCGCCTCGGTCAGGCCAAGCACCGTGCCGATGAAGCCGAGCACGGGAATCGCCCAGATGAACGCGCGCACGGGCACATAGCCGCCATCCACCTGCAGCTCGTCGTCGGCCGCGCGGTTGGACATCATCTCCTCCAGGTCGCCCACGCGCCCCACGTTGCGCACGCTTCGCAGCGCACCGGTGACGCGGTGCAGATACATGAAGTGCTCCACGCCCTCGACCGAGCCTTCGATGGCCGACACCACCTGCATGGCCGTCGCGCGGCTGATGTGCCACGCGGGATCTTCGGGCGCGAATCGCACGCGCAGCGCGCGCTGCTGCGCGCGGATCTTCAGGAGCTTCAGCACGATCACCGACAGGCTCCAGCAACTGAAGAAGGCGATGAAGATCGGGATGCGGTCGAACGCCGTGAGGTAGCGCCAGACGACCTCGCCGACACCCGCGCTCCGAAAGGGCGCGGCACCGCCGTAGACCACCGCCATCATCAGCAGCGCCAGCAGCAGGCTGGCGCTCATGCTTGGTGTGGTGAACCGACCCACGGGTAAGCGCAGTCGCGCCTCGGGGTCGAGCGCAGCGAAGCGCAGCACGGTGGCATGCGAGACGTGCGAGCCAGCATGATCCGTCACGAGTCACCTCCTGAAATGAAGAGCACCTGCGGCCACGTGATCGGCGTCTCGGGTGGAGCGCCCTCCCAGACCACCTTGCCATCCTCGATGCGAAGCGGACAGAGTTTCCAGCCATCGCCATCGCGTACCGGCACCGCTCCACGCTGGCCACGCTTGGCCGTCACGATGCCAAGCGTGCCATCCGCGGCGGGAAGCATCACGCCCACGGGCGCCATCGGACGAACACCCGCCGACATCACCGCATCGCGACGGCGCGCCGCGGCCAGAAGCACCGACGCATCGAAGGTCCGGCTGAGCTGGTCGAGGGCCTGACGACGGACGGACTGCGATCGGGCGTTCGATTCGGAACTGCCCAGCAGGATGGGGTCCTCCCCAAGCAGCGCAGAAACGCCATCAAGCGAGCGCACCCAGCGCGCAGCGGCCGCGTCCTCGGGATCGCTCTCGTCGGCGAACATCTGCAGCCAGATGCGCCACAGGTCGCGCGTGGCATGCCAGTGCAGCACCGGATCGCTCACGGTCGCGCCGCGCAGCTGCGCCAGCATCTTCAGGATCGCGTCGCGCGCACGAACACCGTCCGCACCCTGCAACGCCGCAAGCGCCTCGTCGACCGCCGCGGCACCCGACCAGGCTCGCACGCCACCGGTCGGCTTGAACGCAGATGCCTTGCGATCGGGCAGCGCATCAGGGCTCTTGAGGAGATCGGACTTGCTCTCGATGGCCTGCGCCAACGGACTTGGCGACTGTCGCGTGTTGCGGCGGTAGAGCAGCCGTCCGCCCTCGAACGACTGCTCCAGCAGGCCGGCATATCCCGTCGACGCGATCGCGGCACGCGCGGCACCGGCGATCGACGGCTCCGCGCCAGTCACGCCCACCGTTCGGCGCGCAAGACCACGAAGCTGCTCAGCGACAGGTCGGTACGGACTCCTGGGCTGTTCGTCCAGATGTCGTGTCAGCACGCCATCCATCGCACGGGCCGTCGCGGCATCGCCCCAGTCCAGCGCTTCCATCCCGCGCTGCGAGTCACCTCGGCCGGCAAGAAGCCCCGGAACGACCACGCTCCGCCAGGCGCGGATGCCAAGACCCGACGCGGCCGCATCACGCGCCGACTCGCATGCACGAAGCATGCCGCGCTCGGCCAGCACGTCGCCACCCTCACGCAGCAACCGCTCCCACAGATCCAGCGTCGCCTGCTCGTCGGTGGACTGCTCCAGCTTCTGCAGCGTGCCACGAACCAGCTCCAGTCGATCCGCCATGGCGCGGGCCAGTGACGCGCGTTGCGACGCTTCCGTCGCGAGCCCCTGCAGCGACTCGGCAGCCGCCTGTCCATCCCGCTGCGCCGCCGCGGTGCTTGCCGCGGCTCGTGCCTCGCGAGCGATGGTGTCGAGCGACTCGGCAGCCGAGGACCATGCCGCGCGGTCGAACTTGCCGGCCTTCGAACGCGCTGGATCCGCGACTTCCTGCAGCCGCGCCGTCAACGCATGGAACGCGCCACGCGAGGCCTCGAGGGACCGGTCACTCGCCGTCGAGGCGGCGGCCCTCATTCGCGCGATGGCGGCCTCCACGGCGTCGCGCCGGCTCGCGGGTTGCGAGTCCAGCACGCCCGAGACCTCGCGCGCAGCCAACTCCATCTCGACCGGATCCTGCGAGGTCGCTCGCATGCGATCCAATCGCGCGATGATCTCGTCCGCGCCGGCCTCGGCCGCACGCGCACGATCGCGTGCGTTGGCCACTCGAAGACGCGCACCGGCAAGTTCCGGCCTGGCGGCATGCGCAGGCTCCGCCGCGAGCGCCTCGACCACCTTCGCTGCGGCGTCCAGCTCACCCACCTCGATGCGGCGATCCACCTCGGCGATCGCGTCGTCGAACCGCCGCTCCGCAGCCCACGCTCGACCCACCCACCATCCAGCGCCCAGAAGGCAGCCAAGCAGCACCACGCTCACGGCACCGACCAGCGCCCGACGGCGTGTCCGCCTCGCGACATGCTGCGAGCGACGGTCCTGCAGACGTGTGCGAAGTGCGGAGGGCCACTCGGTCTCCAGTCGGTCCACGGCATCGGCCATGCGATCAAGCGCTTCCACATCGCGTGCCTCGTCGAGGGCAAGCTCCAGTTGATCCAGTGCCGCTTTCTGGCGTGCGGCAAGCTCGCGCCGATCCAGCGCACGCTTCATCAGGTCAAGTGGACCCTCGACCTCGCGCCGCAACGCTTCACCCGGGTCGCCCTTGGCACAGAGCGCATCCCACGCGGACACATGCCCGGACAGCGCCTCCAGATCCATCGCGGCCGCGGCCGCATGAAGTCGATCCGCACACGCGCGCGCATCGCGCTGCAACTGCAGCAGACGATTGGCTTCGGTGATCCTGCGGACGCGTCCGAACAGTTCCGCGTGCTCCTCTTCGCGCAAGGCCATGGCGTCGAGTCGTTCCACGATCTCGCCCGCCAACGTCGTGTCCTCGGCGCGAACGGCCTCGCGCGCGGCGTCGGCGAGCGCCGCCACCGCCTCACGCTCCAGCCGACGCACGGCGTCAAGCCAGGCAGGATTGCGCGGATCCCGATCCGCCAGCACATGCAGCGCCTGCAGCCTCTCCTGCAGCGGCGCGCGTCGAAGGAACGCATGTCGCATCGCGCCAAGCTGTGAAACCAGCGCGCCCTGCTTGCCTGCCACGGCCACGAGCGCTTCCAGCAACGCCACATCGACTTCCGATGCTGGCGGCAGGCCCGCGGCGTGCAAGAGCCTGCTCCACGCGTCATGCGCACCCTCCAACCGGAGCGCCGCAGCCCCGGGAATCAACTGCGCCGCATCCGCAAGACTCAGCGCCTCGCTTGCGCACCCACGCTGCACCCAGCGTTGGCATCGCGCAAGCATGGTGTTCACCTTGCCCACCTCACGCGCGTGCGCGTCGGCGAGTCGATGCAGCGCTTCGCGATCGGCGTTGCCCTGCAGCAGCACGCCTCGAATCCGCTCCGCGATGGCCGGCGCCAGCTCACTCATGCACCACGCCCCTTCAGCAGGAACCAACCCAGCAAGATCACGGCGCCCAGCACAGCCGCCAGCCACAGCACCCTCCAACTGCGTGAAGCCGGCGCTTCCTCAAGCGTGACGGCGATGGGGACCGCATGGTCCGGCACCGACTCGGACGGCGCAGACGCCATCGAGCCCATCGAGGGTGCCGCGTCCGGTGCATGCACCACGCCGACGCCAAGGCGTCGCTCGGGCTGCCAGGTGAGACGGCCGGACGCGCGCGTCTCCGCGATCTCCGCCTCCACGCCGATCTTCGCGCTCGTGGCGCGCGGCGCCGGCCGCAGCGAATCGGCGCGAATCACCCACGCAGGATCGCCGAGCGTCTCCAAGGCTGGCTCACGCGCACCGATCACGCAGATCACGGGCATGCTGCCTGCCGAGGGCCGCAGCGCACGCGTGGCCCATCCGCGCGTCCACCGTTGAGGCAGCGGAAGCGTCGCCGCAAGTTCCGCCAAAAGCGTCAGACGATCCACCTCGCTCGGCACCACGATCCACGCGCCAACGCCACTTTGCATCGCTGCCTCGAGCGCGGCGACCGCGACGCCCTCGTCGCCGAACGCGCGCTTCCAGTGCGTGGCGCCAACCGCACCCGGCATGGCACCGATCTCGGAGGGCGACTCCATTTCGCGCGGCGTACCCGACCATGCCTGCATCCATCGCGCTGAATCCTGCAGGATCGCCACAGGACACGCGCGCACGATCTCCTGCGCGTCAATGAGTCGGTGATGCGCGAGACGATTGCCGCGCCCGGTGTGATCCACGCCACTCGGCCGGATCACGCTTGCGACCCAGCGCGACTCGCCCTGCCACTCGATGCAGCGCGTGGCGTGGAGCACACGCTGGTCCTCCCGAGCGTCTGGCCACGCTTCCGGCAGGCCGCTCAGTGCACTCAACGCTTCAGCCAGCCCGCGCGGCATGCCGCCGGTGCGGCCAGCCACTGAAAAGCCGGTGCCACCGTCCAGCCCGCGCGGCAACGAGGTGTGGATCAACTCCGCCCTCACGGCACGAAGTCCTCCAAGTGGCCGCCCTGTCGCCACTCCCATGCAGCAACGAATGGCGCGGCAGCCCACTGCGGCTCCACGCGCGACGAACCGGCCCCACGCCCCAACGCCGAGCATGGCACGAAGAGGCACCGAGGAAATGCCGCGCGGACGGTGGCAAGGAATTCGGGCGCGGTCCGCTCGCAGAAGCGAACCAGCGTGCGGTGCACGTCGGCGAGCGCTTGCCGATCCACGCCTCCCGCTGGCAGGTAGGGCTCTCGCTCCAACGAGATGCCGAGCGCTTGCGCCCAGAGATCCGCCTTCGCCAGCGCCACGACCAACGGCAGATCGCACGGCTCGTCGGTGCGACGCCCGCGATGCTGACGCACACGCGAAGCCATCTCCTGCAGCACCACGTCCTGACGCGAGGCCCCCGCCGCGGCCGCCGACAAACCAAGCCCGGACCGGAAGGCGTCATCCTGCGTCGGATCCAGAACGAAGATGGCGAATTCGCTGCGCCCCAGATGGCGCGTGACCGGACGCGTCGCCTCGTCGGCACCCGGAAGGAAGTGTTCGCCCGCGTTGTCGTAGAGCACCAGCAACCGCTCCTCGGCCCGGGCCGAGTCGTGCCGCACCGCGAAGATGAATGGAGTCGGCACCGTCTCGGTCCGACCGCCGACGCGAACCTCGCTATAGCCATCTCCACCTGCGGTCTCGGTCTTCGCCAGCCGCTGCGGCACGGCCTCGGGCTGCGACCCGAACAGCGCGTTCTCCATGGCATGGATGCGCGCGTGCATGCGTGGCTCCGCGTCGGAGACCTCAAGGCCCAGCATCGCACCTTGCCGGCGCATGCTCCAGATGGCGCTCGCAAGCAGGTGACTCTTGCCCGCGCCTGGCGAACCCACCACACTCGCGATGGTCGCCGGCACCTCGATCAAAGCGCGCGGAAACTCCTGCCTGCACCGTGCACAGGCCAGCCGCGTGCATCGCGCGCCGTCAGGATCGATCGCGGCGCCCGTGAGGTCGAAGCGACTGGGCAGGAAACGGATCGGCTCCGTCGGACCCGACACGGGATCTCCAAGCAGACGGGGATCCTCCGCGATGAACAGCGATTCCTGCGGCGCGAATCCGTGCCAGCAACTCGGGCAGTGCACCCTCCGGACCAGATCGCGGGCTGGCTGGAACAGGGCCTTTCGATGCGCAGCAGTCGGCAACATCCGTCGTGAGACTACCCGCCGACCGTTGACCCATGCACCGATCACGCCAGTCACGAGGAAACGGATGAACCGAACTTCCAAGAGAGTGGCGGCGGCTGCTCTTGCCGTCGGGCTCACCCAAGGCGCGCGCCAATGAGGTGCTCGTCACCCTGTCCACCGGCGACACGATCCGCGCCGAGCTGGTCAACGATGCTGATGGCGTGCTCACGCTGAAACATCCGGTGCTCGGCGAACTGAAGATTCCGCGCCGGAGACCAAGCCCGCCGAGCAGGCCGTGGCCACCGCTCCCGCTGCAGAGCCTGCCGCCGCGCCCGATGCCGCGGCAGCCGCAGCGGCAGCCGAGGAGAAGCGCAAGCCGAAGTGGTCCGGAGGCATTGAAGGCAACCTGACCGGCGCCGCCGCCGAGAACGACCAGTGGGACTTGCGCGTGGACGCCAAGCTGCTTCGCGAATTCCCCGATGACCGTCTGAACATGTACGCCGAGCACTTCCTGAAGACCCTCGGCGGTGCCAACAGCGGCAACACCGGCAACGCGATCACGGACAGCAACCTGCTGAGCAACATCACGTACAACCGATTCCTGAATTTAGGCCCATGGCTCTAGTTCATGAGGGGCCAGTGCGAGTACGACATCAGTCAGAACTGGGAGAATCGTGTCAGTGGCTGGGGCGGTATGGGCTCCAAGTTCATCGACGACCCGGGTGACCCGAAGAAGTACAACCTCACGGGCAAGCTCGGTTTCGGCACCGCACGCGAGTTTGGCGTCGTCGACCCGTGGTTTCCGCAGTTGTACGGCGAGATTCAGGGCTTCTGGCAGTACACCGATCGCCAGAAAATCACGGCGAGCGCCTTCATCACGCCCGACGTGAGCGACTTCAACAACTACATGATCTTGGCGCGTGTCAAGTGAAGCATGAATCTCGACGTCAAGAGCGGCCTCAGCCTGCTCGGCGGCCTGCGAAACCAGTACCAGAGTCCCGTGAAGGCGGCGGGATCGAACCTGAACGACTTCCGCGTCTATCTGGGCTTCAAGCTCGACATCTGACGCCCCACACGGAGCACATTCCATGAAGATCATCGACGACTTCAAGGCATTCACGGTCAAGGGCAACGCGCTCGATCTGGCGGTCGGCGTGATCATCGGCGCCACGTTCGGCAAGATCGTGAAGAGCATCGTGGACGACATCTTCAACTCGATCATCGGCATGCTGATCGGTGGCGTGGACCTGTCGAACATCAAGATCACGCTGAAGAAGGCCGTCGAGGCGGATGCGGCCAACAACCCAGCGGCAAGCCCCGAGGTCGCGGTCAAGATCGGCACGTTCCTGAACATGTGCATCGAGTTCAAGATCGTCGCGTGGGCGGTGTTCCTGCTCGTGAAGGCGATCAACCGGCTCGCCGAAAGGACGGGCGTTCCGCTGAACCAGGCGCCGAAGGCCCGACGCAGCACCAACCGCGAGACGGCCGCTCGGGACCGGGTGGTGTCCCCCGCTGTCCCCTGTCGTGCTCGCTGCGGGACACCACCTGGATCCCTCGCTCGCCTGCTCTGGATCCCTCGCACTGCGTCCGCGTAACAGGGTCGGAGGTCGTTATTGGCCTCGTGCCCTGCGCGCCCCTATCTTGGGCCGCATGGCTCTTCAGAACCTCTCGGATGAACAGGTCCGCACCTGGACGCGCGAGCAGAAGGACCGCTGGTGGCTGGAGAACATCTACCGCGGTGACATGCCGCAGCTCACGCTTCGCAGTGCGGTCACCGGCTTCCTCGTCGGCGGCATCCTGAGCGCCACGAACCTCTACATCGGCGCCAAGACGGGCTGGACCCTCGGCGTCGGCGTGACCAGCGTGATCATCAGCTTCGTGGTGTTCCGCGCGATCTCGCGCCTCGGCGTCTCGAAGGACCTCACGATCCTCGAGAACAACGCGGTGCAGTCGATCGCGACCGCCGCCGGCTACATGACCGGTCCGCTCATCTCGGCGCTCATGGCGTACATGTTCATCACGAACAAGCCGATGGCCATGCACCAGATGGTGCTCTGGAACATCCTCGCCAGCATCCTGGGCGTGCTCGTGGCGTTCCCGATGAAGCGTCGCTTCATCAACGACGAGCAGCAGCCTTTCCCCGAAGGCCGCGCCGCCGCCGTGGTGCTGGACTCGCTCTACCCCGACGCGCCACGCGGCGGCACGGTGCACATGAAGGGCAACATGCCGATCGAGCAGCCCCGCACCGCCACCGAGGGCGGCGTGGACATGGGCGTGTTCAAGGCGAAGGCGCTCGCGTGGGCGGCCGCCACCGGCGCGTTCCTGCAACTGCTGGTGGCGGGTGGCTACATGGCCATGCTGCAGATCCGGCTGCTCGGCACCTCGAAGTCGAAGGAGATGCTCTGGAAGATTCCCGAGCGTCTGGACGAGTGGTGGTACCACCTCGCCGCCAAGGGCAAGGCGCCGCTCCCCCGCATCAATGGACTGAACTTCGAGCAGCTTGGCGTCACCGTCGCGTTCGACCTCAGCATGATCGGCGCGGGCGGCCTGATGGGCATGCGCATCGCCAACAGCCTGGTGCTCGGCATGGTGGCGAACTTCCTGGTGGTCGCGCCGCTCATGATCCGCGCCGGCGAGATCGTGCCGAAGAACTTCGCCAAGATCGTGCAGGCGGACGGCACCTACGACATGGCGGCCGCGATCTTCGGTCGCCCGCACCTCACCAACTCGTGGTGCCTCTGGTGGGGCGTGGCCATGATGGTCACCGCCAGCATGGTCGGCCTGTTCGCGAAGCCGCAGGTGCTCGTCTCGGCGTTCGCGGGCCTGTTCAACCGAAAGGGCAACTCGAACGATTGCCTGCGCGAGATCGAGCTTCCCCTGAAGTGGAGCTTCATCGGCATCCCGATCTTCAGCGCGATCATCATCTGGCTGAACTGGATGTGGTTCGGCGTGAACCCCTGGCTCGGTGCGCTCTCGATTCCGTTGATCATCCTGCTCACGCTGATCGCCGCGAACGCGACGGCCCTCACGAGCACCACGCCGACCGGCAGCCTGTCCAAGATCACGCAGTTCACCTTCGGCGCGCTGCAGCCCACGAATCCGGGCACCAACCTGATGACCGCGGGCGTGACCACCGAGGTCGCCAGCAACGCGAGCAACCTGCTCATGGACATCAAGCCCGGCTACATGCTGGGAGCCAAGCCCCGCCAGCAGGCATGGGGACACTGCATCGGCATCGTGGCGGGCGCGCTCGCAAGCACCCCGCTCTTCTACCTGCTGTTCCTGAACAAGTGGACGCCCGAAGGCGCCACGATCGAGTCCACCATCACCGAGCAGTGGGCGGTGCCTGGCGCCATCCAGTGGGCTGCGATCAGCAAGGTGATCGAGGGCATGGGCAAGGCCGGCACGATGGATTCCACGGTCATCACCGGCGCCGACGGCATCGCGAAACTGTGGGGCGTGCTGCCGGTCTCGGCCGCGTGGGCCATGCTTGTGGGCGCGATTCTTGCGCTCTTTCTCGAGATCGCCCGCATCGCGCGCAAGGGCCGCTTCCCGATCTCGGCGGTGGGTCTTGGCCTTGGCGTGGTGCTTCCCCCCGAGAGCACGATCATGATGTGGATCGGCGCAGCGCTGTTCACCTTCTTCGAGCGCAAGTATCACGAGCGCATCGGCGAGTTCGGCCATCGACTCTGGGTCGACTCGAAGGAAGCGGTCTGCGCGGGCCTGATCGCGGGCTGGGCGCTGCTCGGCATCGGTGATGGCATCATCGCGGCAGTGACGGAATTCCCTGAGACCGAGGCGGAGGTGGCTGCAGTGGAGGCGAAGGCCGCGGCCGCGCCGGCCGACTCCGCCATACCCCTTCCCCCCGCGAAGTGACGCGCCTCAGCTCACCTCTTCACCAAGCGCCACATCGTCATCCGCGTCGCGCGCGGTGATGGCGACGTCGAGATCGCTCACCAGCCGCCACGCGTGCTCCACCAGCGTGTCGATCGCGCGCAAGGCATCCAGATGCGCGTTCGCGTCATCCACGCTCACCTTGCCCGCGCCCGTCGCCTCCAGCGTGCCCAGTCGGGCCGCCTGACGCCGACGCCCGGCCTCGCGCACCAGCTTGCGCATCGCCGCGCTTGGTGCCTCACCCTTGGGCTGCTCCAGCCACGCGGCAGCCGCCAACACCCCGGCACTCGCTCGCTCCATGAAGTCATGGAAGCTGCTGTGCGGATTCGGAGGCGGCTTCAGGTCGTCGCGCTGCAGCATGCGGCGGATCGCCTTGGCGTGCTCCAGCGCTTGCAGGCTGGCCACCTGCCGCTCCATGTCCTCGGTGCCAAGGCCTTCCGTGCCTGCGGTTGCGGCGGCAACACGAAGTGCGCGACCGGCGTTGCGAATGTCGTCCAGCAGGTCCTGATGCGCGGCGGAATGCCCCCGCATTCGTTCATCGGCTGCCCGCAGCGCCACGGCGCCGATCGCCGCCACGCCGCGACGCAAGCCTTCCAGCACCACCGTCGGAACGCCACCGCCGATCTCGTCGATATGACGAAGCAGCACGGGGCCACGATCCGGCACGCGCGTGACCAGCCAACGCGAGAGAGGCCTTGAAAGCGCACATCCTGCCACGGCACCTAGCGTTGCGAACAAGGAGTGGAACAGCGCCAGCGACAGCGGACCGCTGCCACCGCCCCAACGCTGGGCGAACGATTCAAGCACGCTCAGTGTCGGCAGGGCCAGCACCGCCGAGATCAGTGACACGCAGATCCAAGCCACGCCCACGCGCGCGCCAGCCGCGCGCGAGAACGGAAGCACCAGCAGTGCGGTGCTGGTGGTTCCCACGCTCGCACCGACCACGAACGGCGCCGCGACACGAAACGCAACACCGCCCTCGACGAGCGCGCTCATGGCGATCGCGATTGGCGCCGCGCTGGACTGCATCAGTGCAGCCGCCAGTACACCCGCCGCAAGCAGCGCAAGTTCGGAGCCCAGCGTGGTGCCCGACGCATCCAGCAGCCCCAGCGCGCTGACAAGCGGTGCCATCACCGGGCGCAGGATGTTCAGTCCGGCGAGCAGCAAGCCGAACCCCGCAAGGAAGCCGCCCGCATCACTCCAACGGCCCTTGCCGACGAAACGGAGCAGCGCCCCCACCAGAATCACCGGCATGAACCACGGGAACCAGGCACGCCCCACGCCCGTGAGGGCGACCAGCCACGAGGTGCTGGTGGTTCCGACGGTCGCGCCGGCCACGATGCCGATGGCAGCATGCAACGAGACCAGTCCCGCGGCTGCGAAACCCATGGTCGCCATGATCGTGGCGCTGCTGGCCTGCATCGCCACCGTCATGCCGACACCCATCGCCATGCCAGCCCAAGGTCCACCCACCGTCCGCTGCAGTCGCGCACGCAATGCCTCGCCGCTGAGCTGCCGAAGCGATTCGGTCATCAGGCTCATGCCGAGCAGGAACGCACCAACACCTCCCGCTGCCTGCGCCGCATCGCTCCACGGTGTCGAGGAAACCGCCTGCAGCGGCATCATCGCGAGAAAGTACCCCATGCGCGCGGCTTCCACCAACGAAGAAGCGTGATTTGGCGCGACTTCGGCACCCGATAGGCCCTGTTCGCGGACTCCGCAAAGCGCTCAAGAGCCAGCATGCGCTCGGCTTCGTTGCGGGCTTCCTGCCCTTCTCGCAGCCGCTGGGCCGCCTCGATCCACGCAACACGATCCGACGGCAAGGGCAATTCCGCAACCTGTCGCGCGCTCAGCTTGATCGCCTTCGGAGAGAGACCGGCCCCCGCATGACGCCACCAAGCGATCGCGCTGGTCGCGGGAGCGAGCAGCGCCGCCGCGAGCGGCCACACGTCGTTGGCGTCGTGAGGCAACAGTCGGATCACGGGAACACCGGGCGCAAGTTCACCGCGCGGATCGACCACCGCCTCGATCACCGGAGTCTGCGTGGCCAGGAGGATCTTCGGGTGCAGCGCGGCGCTCAGCCATCCGCGCATCTCGCCGCGTGGCAGCAGTGCGGGTACACGGGCCGCGGGATGGGCGAAGGCGCGGCCCAGCAGGCGCGCGGGGCGCTGCCCCCACAGCGAGTGGTTCCAGCCGATCAGTCCGGTGGTGATCACGGGCAACCGATCCATGCGCGAGGCGACACGATCGATGGCGGCGGTGCGAGGCCGCAACGCGTTCAGGCCGCGGCCAGCGTGACGGTCGTCACAGAGGGCGCCTCGCAAGCCGTAGTACTGATCCCGAAAGTCCGCGGTCACATTGGCGAGGTCGCCAACGCGGCCGCCCTCGCGCACCTCAAGCGCGGGAACTCCCGCGCTCGCGGCGGCAGCGGCGCCCCACCTTCCACTCCAGAACTTCCATGGCAAGGTCGCCTGCACCTCGCCGTGAATCGTCAAGGCGTGCGACGTGGCACATGCACCGATCCGTGGCACCGACAGGCTCAGGATGCAGACACGCGTGCCGGCGTCGAAGCTGAATCGATCATCCATCCAGATGCGTTCAAGACGCCCGACCCGGTCCACCTCGTCACGGATCTCCTGCGCACTTGCGGCAGCAAGCATCGGCCTTGGAAGGATGACCGCAGCATGGCCCCCCGGACGAAGCGCCCTCACCGACAGCAAGAGGAAGGCCGCAGCAGGATCCGCGTAGCCGCGCACCGCCTCGCCCAGACGCGCGCGCCAGCGGGCTGCGTTTGCGCGATCGACCACGGTTCCACGCCGCAATTGTCCGAGGAACGGCGGATTCGCCACAACCACATCGCAGCGAAGCCATGACGCCGGCACACGCACCGCATCGGCCACACGGATCCCGCGCACGAGCGCTCGTCGAACGCTTGCACCACCACCGAGCAATGCCTCGAGCCGCGTTCGCGCGATGCGTGCCGCCTCGGCGTCGATCTCCACGCCCTTCAGTCGGGCGGCGATCACGCGCGGCGACGCCGCTCGCGCCAACAGTCGCTCCGCCGCCGCCACCAGCAGATTCCCCGTTCCACACGCCGGATCCAGCACCACCGGTACACCGCGACCGCTCCAGCGATCCACGCTTTCCCGCGCGGCGAGTTCCGCCAGTTGCGGCGGCGTCATGAACGCACCGCGACGGCGGCGCTCCGTCGGATTGGCGCGAAGTCGCTCCTCATATGCCTCGCCCAACCAGGCGGGGTCACGCGAGCCACCGCGATTCGCTACCGTTCGCGCCATATCCATCGGAATTTATGGCCACCCCGCCCTCTATGCCGCGTTCCATCAATTCGAGCTCGAGTTGATCCGCGCGGCGCTTGGATGGGCGAAGGGTGCGGTGCGCACGCCCAAGCGCGGCCAATCACGCAAGCGGCCCCCCGGAACGGGCATCCCGCATGTGCATCGCGTCTATGAGCCCGCCTGCGGACCCGGCCAGTGGCTGGCCATCTTCGCGCGCATGGGTTGCCATGTCACGGGCCTGGACATGCAGTCGGCCATGGTGGCCGCTGCCAAGCGCGCGGTGCTGAAAGCCAACGTGTTTCAGGGGGACATGAGCGCGCCACCGTCGGAACTGATCGAGCGTGCACACGAGGAACCATTCGACCTCGCACTGAACTTGCATGGCAGCGTTGGACATCTGCCGTCGCCTGAGGCGTTCGAGTGGCACCTGCGCACAACCTGGCTCATGTTGCGACCGGGTGGCGTGTACATGGTCGGCGTGACGATCCGCAGCGGCCGCAAGGCCAGCGAACCCATGGAGCTTGGCCAGTACGGACCCACGCAGGTGGGTGGCGGCTGGGCCGCGTTGCGAAGCGTGTCGCTCGGTGCCGCGGCAGGCAGCCCCTACGAGCGCATCCACCACATGATGATGACCTTCGGCGTGGAGGGCGCGGGCCCGCTCATCGCCGAGACCTACGACCTGCTCACCTTCCCGCTGCCGTGGCTGAAGCGTGCGCTCAAGCGCAGCGGCCCGTGGGAGGTTGTCGCGGCACACTCCATGCTGGAGGACGGTTTCCCGAAGGTGCGACTCTCCGCGGAGTCGAGCGATGTCACGCTGATCCTCCGCCGATAACGAGGGTCAGAGGTTGTTATCGACTTGTGGCCAGTAACAACCTCTGACCCTCGTTATCCGGTGATCCGCGGTCGATGTAGAGCGCTCCGGTGCCGCTCTCCTCGCACCAGGCCGTCAGCGCCTTCGAGATCATCTCCGGACCGTTGTCCGCCCGCAGGTGCGCTGGGGCGCCACGGATCGCCGTCAACTCGTCGAGCACCGCCACCACGTCGTTCCCGCGCAGCCGCCGCCGCAACTCGATCGCCAGGCACTCGCGCGTGTACTCGTTTTGGGGCGTGCGCATGCGGTGACTGATCCTCATGAAAAGACCACGGCCCGAGCGTGTGCCCGGGCCGCGGAGGATCGAACTCAGGTTGTGCGGTCATCTTCGAGCAAACTCAGCGGCGACGCCGCGCGGCGAGCAGTCCACCAAGACCGAGGACCGCGGCCGCGCCGGGGGCGGGGACCACAAGAGACGATCGCGTGTTCTGACCTCCCCCAAAGGTCGTCGAGTATCGAAGCACCGTAGAAACCCGACGCCCATCGATCAGTTCCGCGGGGTTCGCGGCAAGCGTGACGCGAACTTGGAAGTTGTTCTGGCCGACAACGGGCCCGCTCGTACCGAAGCTCACTTGAGGCCCCATCTGCGTCGGATCATTGAATCCAAGGCTCGGATCGAGGAGCGTGTTCGGACTTCCCAAGGGGTAGATCCACCAGGTCAAGCCCGCGTTCGTCGAGTACTCGACAAGCGAGACGGGCGTCGCATATGCGGTCGTCCCAGCGTTGTTGGTGAGGTACACGCCGATCCTGAAGCTATTCAACCTGCCGTCCCAGCTTCCATCGCTGTAGCCGTAGTACTCGATGGTGGTCGCCGTGCTACCTTCAAGGGTCGCGCAGTTCGTACCGGTACCAGGACCAGACACGATTCCGGCAGTGGCCGGGCCCGCGATGGCCGCGAGGGCCAACGCACCAATGGCAATCGAAGTCTTCACGCTATTTCTCCTAACCTAGGCCACCGATGGGAGGCGATTGTGGACCGCGGAGCGCGCACGGGAACAGGCGGGCAAGGGGCAACTCCGCTATCGGAAAACGTAGCCCGCCCCCCCGTTTGTCAACCTTTTTCGAGCCGATCCACGTGAAGATTGCGCCATGTGAAGATGGGCAAACACGGGTTGGGGCAATGGGCGATTTGCCATCACGAGTCGCTTCTGATCTCTCAAAGGCGCCGGTGCGCTCGGAAAACCCGGGCGTTCACCCAGTCACGCAGCGCCTTCCGGATCGGACGACTCCAGCGTAAAATGTGGACTTATTGGCCCCTAGGGCCGCGAAAGTCTCTCATAAGGGGTGGACCTGTTCAGCGCACCCCTTTCAAAAGATCGTTTTGACAGCGCTCGATTCGGGTGCATTCTCATAATGTGCGGAGGGGGGTCAGAGGGGTCGAGTCGGAAGCGGTATTTCCGCTCGTCGAGTGCTCCCTACTTTTGGAGAAAGAAAAATGAAGTCTGTTCTCGCTGGCGTTTCCCTCGCCTCCCTCGTTGGTGCAGCCGCATCCGCGGATGTCACCTACACCCTCACAAACCTAACCATCCTTGGTGGAAATCTCACCAGGGCCTTTGAGGCCGGAACGCTGCAGGGCACGCTGACTGGTGCGTCCATCAATGTGACGCTGAATGCGTCTACCAACTCCACCAACGCAAGTGACCTTTGCATCTACCTTCCGCCAATTGGGCCGCTCCCGCTCGCCTTCGGTGGTGCGCTGCAGGTTGGTGGCTACTCCCCCTTCAACGCAAGCCAGCGTTACTATTGGCCCAATGGCGACTCATCCGCGCCCGGCACGACTTCGATCGGTTCCGTGAGCTTCACAAGCCCAATCAACTTCAGTGGCGGCGCCTCTGACTTTGCGGTGTGGATCGGCAACGGTTACTTTGGTGCTGGCAGTGGCACTTCGGGCACTTGGACTGGGTCGATCACACTGATCGGCGTCAGCGCGGTTCCAGCTCCCGGCGCGCTTGCGCTCCTCGGCCTGGCAGGTCTCGCGACTCGCCGTCGCCGCTAAGGCACGGCACGGTTTGGGGCAGAGCCTGACGCAGCGACGTTGCAAGTTCCACTCCGAGCCGCGGATACATTGAGGGTCGTTCACGGATCGTGGACGAATCCCGAGACAGTCTGCAAGGGGATGCTCCCGAAAGGGAGCATCCCTTTCTTTCATTGGTGCTCAACGCGCAGCGCTCTCTGCGCTCGCCCGCTCAGCGGATTCCGTCCATGGATGCCATGAATGCCAGCATGTCCACGCACCGGTTCGCGTAGCCAGCCTCGTTGTCGTACCAAGTGACGAGCTTGAAGAAGCGAACGTTCAGCTGAACGCATGCCCCCACATCGAAGATGGATGAACGCGTATCGCCGACAAAGTCGCTCGACACGACCTCCCCGAACTGGCCGGCCTGACGGGCGGCTGTCGATGGCGGGGCTGGTGTTGACGATGGTGTGGACGCTCCGCGGCTGGAGCACTGACGCGGGATGGCCCTGGGCGGGAAGCAGAGTGTGATCGAGCTGCGGGATGAGTACATCACCGCCTGCTCCAAGCGAGCCCAAGCTAAGCGGAACATCTCACAAAACAAGAGCAGCTGGATGACTGAATCCACAGTGCATCAGCGAACACCCTGGAGGATCTGACGGAGGATTCCCTGCTGGCTCACCTCGAAGGGCGGGCAGCCCAAGGGCTCTCCCACCGCTGCTGGAATCACACGCTGCAGATCGCCAATGCGTTCATGAACTGGTGCAAGAAGTCCGGATACATCAGTACCAATCCGCGAAGCGAGATCCCGAAGAAGGACGAGGCTCTGGATCGGCGGAGGTCTCGGCGTGTCCTGACAGACGAGGAAGAGGAGCGATTGATGGCCGTAGCCAAGCAGCGTGGCCGAGAAGCTTGGTACGCCACCGCTCTCTACGCAGGCCTGCGGAAGACTGAACTGAAGCGTCTGGAGTGGTCAGATGTGGACATGGTCGGAGGACAGATCACCATCCGAAAGACCAAGTCCAAGAAGGTTCAGTCAGTCGCCCTCTGCTCTGAATTGAGAGAAATTCTTGAGCGACACCAAACCCAAACAGGCCGCTCTGCAGGTCTTGTGTGGACCACCACAGTCACGGATCGAACAAGGGATTCAGATCTGGAGCGAGCCCAGATTTCAAAGGTGAACAGCGATGGCCTAACGGTTGACTTGCACTCTCTTCGAGCCACTCTTGGCACTCGATTGGCTCGCATGGGTACACCGCCTCAGGTGACTCAACGGATCATGCGGCATGCCAGCCTCGAGACGACTCAGAAGCACTACACGTTGCTCACGCTGGATGATCGACGACGTGCTTTGAGCTCACTATTTCCCAAGCCCGCTGGCAACGGCGATGCTTCGGGTGTCGTCCAATTCGCTCTTTTCAACTCCCCCCTCAACTCCCCCCTTATGGGGTGCCTTTCGAGGCAGTCCAAAACAGCGGAGCGCAACAAGACCGATGCAGAACCTGCCCTGATAGACTCAAGATCGCCTTGCGGGTGTAGCTCAGTTGGTAGAGCGTCAGCTTCCCAAGCTGAATGTCGAGGGTTCGAATCCCTTCACCCGCTTTCACGCTGCGGCTTGTCGAGGCATCTCACGCCGTACCCTCCCGCGCATGCCCG
>VGYX01000024.1 GCA_016872835.1 Planctomycetota bacterium
TCCCCTGCTGTACTCATGCAAGCCTGAAGTAGGCCCTACTCAGCCAAAATGGTGGAAGACTTGCCGTTGCTACACGTGCATCCGTACATGTGAGTGATGACCTCTGAAGAGGGGTCATTGCAACCGTACCCGTACATGAGGTGTCCTAAGCAACAGGTCCTAAGGATCCTCAAGATGACTCTAAAGGGAATGCTCAAGAGGTCGCGAGAGAGCATCAAGTAACTGGTGCCTGTTGGAGTCTGGTTCCTGATGATCCTCCTCCTCAACCACCTCAATCCCCCGAGATCAGGGTGAGCCAAGCCACAAGACCCTCTGGCCGTTGATCCTCCAAAGATCCCCTGCCATCTGATCCTCCAGTTCCCAAGGCTCCTGAGAGGTGTGGGTCTTGAGGCCTTGGGTCTGAAGGTCTACAGGGACAGGATCATGATGCAGGCTCAAGACCTTCAGCACCTTCAGATTCCTATGTTTTCTTGAGGTCCTGCAGACATGGGGCTCACGGGTTCTTGAGGCTGTCTGTGGAAACCCTACATAGGAGACAGGAGAACAATCGTGCCCACGACAACCTCATCACCGCCACTGGATCCCGACATCAAGCAACGCATCCGTCTGGTTCACCGAGCCATGAGCAAGCCAGCCAACCCCATTCCACTTCCCAGTAGGACCGTTCAAGGGTTCAAGCAGTGGCTTCAAGCTCATCCCATCGGACGAATGCCCAAATGAATTTGAGAGCCCCAAAGATAAGACCTCCGGCTTGAGGCCAGAGGTCTTGGGGTGTTTGGGGTGTTGGGATCAGCGAGAGCGAGGAGCTTCAGGAGTGACTCGACCCAACTCGATACCAATGCACTCAGTTACAGGCACCAAAGTCCAGAAGTAGGAGACCGATGTCAGCCGAATCGACACTTCCGCTTCCATCAAGGTCCGATGCGCAGGCCGGCTCAGCGGATTCGTAAAGCGCGATGGTGAAGTCGCCAGTTGCAACCACCTGCTTCACACCTGCTAACCCAGTTGGCGTTGTCGCTTGACCAGAGTTGTTGCGACCCCATCCAACAATACTTCCATCTTGGCGGATCGCGTATGTCGTATCACCATTCAGGGCCAGTCGCAAGGCTCTGAATACACCCCCAATGGGGCGGCCCGAGCAACCGAATCGGGGGCATGCCGAGGCGGCGGCCGGTCAGGCCCGTGCCGCCGGCGTGCGCCGAGCACCGGGGCCACGGCTCAGAACCCGGGCCTCTCACCCGTGGCGGGCGGATTCCGCAGGGCGGAGCCCGGCGGCTAGCATCCTGTCTGCGCTCGTCGGCGTACGCCGGCTCCCGGGGCGTGGGCAGCCCCTGAACGATGCCGGAGAAATGCCCTGACGGCCAAGCACCAGCCGACAAGGTGTCCAAACCCGCCTCAAGGCTGACGGATTTTGCCGCGCCAAAAGTATATCCGTCGGTGAAAGAAAGCTGCCCGCCATGGGTGGCGACCAACTTTTGAACGCGGCCGGCGAATTCGGAAAACGGGACAGTTTCTATAATAGGGGCGAGCGGGAGCGTGCGAGACGAGCGGTTCATACCGGAATATACAGTTTTTAGACCCCCGACCGCCTCCTCAAAAACAACAGTCCGCCAGCAACTAATAGGGGGGCCGTCGCGGGTCCGGGGACGTGGGCACCGCCTGAGGCCCGCATCCCCCCATCCATGAACGAAAGCGCCCCAGGCCTTGGCCTGGGGCGCGTGCTTTCGTGATGGATGGGCCGAGACTTCGTTCAGGAGCACGGACCGAAGGAGAGCAGCAGGAAGGACACGTCCGCCGCGCCCACCTCGCCGTCGCCGTCCAGATCCTCCAGGCATCCCGGGCACGGACCGGCCGAGAGCAGCAGGAACCCGACGTCGCCCGAAGTCACCTCGCCGTCGCCGTCCAGGTCGCCCGGGCAGCAGCCTTGGTCGCTCGGGCAGGGGACGGCGATGTCAGGCTGTATGAGGAATTGCAGCGTTGGGTTCGAGCCGTCGCCAAGAGTGACGTTAAACTCGGTTGTGTTTGCGCCGAGCCTGTCTTGGATGCCGAAACCGTATCCGGACGTGAGGAACTGGAGCTTGGCGGCATACGTGTTGTAGAAGGTGGGATTGGTGGGTTGGGCGCCTCCGAACAAGAGGTTCGGGTATTGAACTCCGATGCGCCACCAGTCTTTCGAGGTAAAGTCCGCGAGCGCTTGCGTCTTGCCGTCGTATGTGGCCACCACGGTGCTTCCGACTAGCCCGAAGTTCATGCCGGCGACGACATCGCCGACCACTCGGGTCTGGAGATTGTTGGGGGGTACTGGAACGAGCGCACCGCCCCCGACAGAGTAGGTGGGATTTGTCCCGTAAAGCCCGGTCGACGCTTTAAGGACGGAGAAGGGGACATAAAGTTTGGTTTGCTGAGTGTTGCCCCAGGTAAAATTGTCAATGAGAACGTATCCCGTGTAGACTATGCCGCCGAGAGTGACAGACCCCGCGTTAAAAGTGGCGCTGGCCGTGTAATGTTGCGCGGGGTCCCCCGTCTCCCCGTAGGAACCCGCGAGGTTCGTGACGAGATTGCCGGCCGTATTGAGGCTGCCGGTAGGAGTGAGTGCGAGGAGGTAATCGTCCCATGTATGATATACTACGGTGGTGGCGCCGGGGGTTTTGGCCGGGTCCGACTCCGGGGGCATCGGGCCGGGTCCGACTACGCGCACGACGTTCCACGCTGCTGCGGTAGATGTGTTGGATGGCGGGTTTGCGATGCTGGTCGAGCCGGGATTGTAGTAGGGGATTGTTGGGTCGCTGCCGGCGACTTGGCAGTATTGGTCCTTGCCTGGAGCGGCCAGGGTAACGACGTTTGTCAGCGCGGTGAGGGTCGTCGCACCCGCGGCCTCAGAACCATAAATCTGGACGGCGTTAAAGAGCGTTTGCGTGTTGCGGCTTGTCTGGATCGGGTTCTTGGTTCCGGCCGGAGGGTTGACTACTTTGATGCCCGTGGAGATGCCGACTTGGTCGATGTAGGAGAGGTCGGCATATGCCTGGTTCTCGTTGCTGAACCCGTAGAGTCCGTTGCTGCCCTTTTCTACTGTAGGCTGGATGGTAAGCTCGAATGCCTGAAACCGCTGGGTAAAAGTCGGGTCGGGAGGATTCGATGGCGCGGTCGGCGCGGGCTGCCACCCGGGGTAAGGCCCTATTTTCGGGGCGATCCCGCTGGCGATAGTGGACAGCCCGGCACCGTAGCTCGCGTATGCGCGCCCGCCGCCGAAGGTGCTGATCGTTATCTCGCCGTGCTGTATCGTATCAAGCGGGTAGCTCGAGTTGGTGTGAATGGGCGTCAGCACGTAGGTGCCGGTGTCGTTCTTGATGTTGGCCGTTCCGATAGGAAGGGAAGAATTGTAGGAAACTTTTCCGTCGCCGGGGGCGACGACAGCCGCTCCGCCCTCCGAAAAGTTAATCCAGATATCTGAGTCGGCCTTCTCACCGTGTGTCGCGTTGACGAACTGGATCTTGACAGCCGGCGCCTGCGCGCGCGCGTAATTCGACGAAAACACGACGGCAAGCAACGACATAACTGCGGAAATTTTCTTCATAGCACTCAAATAACCCGCCTTGCCGCCGATGTCAAGTTCCGATTTAAAAATTTTAAGGATAGTCCGGTCAATGGCACTTCCCCAACCCAACACCCCAGAACCACTCGAAGCTGCGTTGGCTCGAACCGCTGCAAACGCCATCAACGCTGCACAACCACCAATGAACACTCGTCTCATTCAAGTTTCTCCCGGAGCCCCGAAATGGAAGCCCGCTTGGGATCCAGTATGCCACGCTTCTACGGGTGAGCAAGGCCAATCCTGCAAACTACGGGAATAATTATCAGACTTTCTATTTGACTATAGTCCTATAATCTTTTTCATTGGTGGCATGAAAACTACTAATCAATGTGCAATCGGTGGCCCCGAAAACAGCCAATCAGCGTCGTCCCCCATCTTCACTCGTCACGAAGCCGCCGCGTTTGCTCGCATGAGCATCCGCAAGCTGGATCAGGCCAAGGCTAACGGCGAGATCGCCTTTATCCAGATCGGACGGTCTATCCGCTTCAGCGAGACAGACATCCAGAACTGGATGTATCGCCAGCGAGTCGAAGCGAGGAGGAACTGACCATGGCGAACAAGGCATCAGGCAAGCGTCGAACCAAGGGCTCAGGTCACCTCTTCACCGTCGGAAAGATCTGGTACTGCCGTTTCCGAGACGAGACAGGCAAGCTGGTCGAACGATCCACGGGCACTTCCGACAAGGCAACGGCTGACCGGCTACTTGCCAAGTGGATCAAGGAGGTGCAGGAAGTGAAGACTGGGCTGGTTGATCCCGCCCAGCACAAGATCCGCAAGCAGCGGAAGCGGAATGTGATCGAACTGCGGGACGAGTACATCACCCTGTGCACCAAGAAGGGACAGGCGAAGCACAACGTCACTCAGAAGAAGAAGCAGCTGGAGAACTGGATCCGGAACGCTTCAGCCAGAACCCTTGAAGATCTGACGGCGGAATCCCTGTCGACTCACCTCGAACAGCGAGCAGCCGCAGGACTGTCCAATCGATCCTGGAATCACACCCTTCAAATTGCCAACTCGTTCATGAACTGGTGCAAGAAGTCTGGGTACATCGCGGCCAACCCCTTGATCGAGATCCCTCGGAAGGATGAGGAGCTGGATCGTCGCAGGGAGCGACGTGCCCTGACGGAAGAGGAGAGCTCCAGCCTTCTCACCGTGGCTCGTGAACATGGTCGTGAAGCTTGGTACGCGACTGCTCTTCAAGCAGGCCTGAGGAAGGGTGAACTGGAACGTCTGGCATGGTCCGATGTGGATCTGAACGATGGGATCATCATCCTTCGAAAGACCAAATCCAAGAAGGTTCAACGCGTAGCGATGAGTCCCGAGCTGAAGAAAATTCTTTCAGATCACAAGGCCGCGACTGCTGGATCTTCAGAGCTGGTTTGGCCGACGACTGTCACGGACCGAACACGGGACCGCGACTTTGAACGAGCCAACATCGACAAGATCGATAGCGAGGGACGGGTCGTAGATCTTCATGCCCTTCGCACAACGCTGGGAACGCAACTTGCTCGAAACGGCACCCCTCCACAACTCACGCAGCAGATCATGAGGCATTCCAGTTTCGACACGACGCAGAAGCACTACTCCGTGCTGACCATGGAGGACCAGCGTCGAGCTCTGAGCAAGCTTTTCGACGGGGCGAGTGGTCCCATCGACGATTCCACCATCGCTCGACTGCTGCTTCCCGCCTCCCCCCTCAACTCCCCCCTTACGGCGTGCTTTTCGGGGCAGTCCAAAACAGCTGGATGCAGCGACACCACTTCTGAATCGGCCTCAGTACACTCAGAAACGCTCTGCGGGAGTAGCTCAGTGGTAGAGCGGCAGCCTTCCAAGCTGCATGTCGCGGGTTCAAGTCCCGTCTCCCGCTTTCCGGCCCTTCTGAGGTCACTCCCTTCAATGAGAAAGAGAACGAGCCTCGTGATCCGTCTGTCCTCAACGCTGCTGGTCTGCATGCCGGTGTTCGCCGACACGCTGCACACCAACGGCCCGCTGGTCACGAATCCGACCGGCGGCACCGGCTCGATCGCGGGCCAACCGATCAGCAACTGCGACGGATTCACGGTGCCCGGCAGCACATTCAACTTCTCCACCACCGGCGTGGCCGCAACCGTGGCGACCACCACCGCACTGGCCGACGATTTCGAAGTGCCCGCGGGTGGCTGGGATCTCGATGCGCTGACCATCTACGCCTTTCAGACCTCGCAAACCTCGCCCAGCGTGACACAGGTGCAGGTGAACCTGTGGAACGACACGCCCTTCAGTGCCGGCTCGCCCGGCGCACCGGCCAACCTGCCGCAGCCTGTGCTTGCCGCGAATCTCGTGTTGCCGGCCGGACCCGGCACCTTCGTGTGCCATCGCCAGAGCGCGACCAGCACCGGCACGGTGCGCCCGGTCTTCTCGTACACCGTGTCGCTGGATGGACTGCCCGACGGAGGCCGACTTGCACCCGGCCGCTACTGGATCCAGTGGTCGTGCCTTGGCGCGGCGTCACCCTCGGCGAACGTGTTCTCGCCGCTCGTCTCGCCGCGCGCGGCGGTGACCGGCCACAACGCACGCCAATTCAACGCGCTCGACGGCAACGCCAACAGTCCGCGCGTCTGGTTCGAGGGCCGCGAGGGCTATGTGGCCGGAAGCAGCGAGGGTCGTGCCTTCGCGCTTCCCTTCGAGCTGCTTGGAGCCGTGCCGCCGCCGTGCCCATCCGATCTCGACGGCGATCGCGAAGTGTCGTCGTCGGATATCGCGGTGGCGCTGCTCGATTTCGGGCGTTGCGAGGGTTGCGCGGCCGACGTGGATGGCAACTCCGAAGTGGATACCGGAGACATCGCAATTCTGCTTCTGGACTTTGGATCCTGCCCTTGATCCGATAGGCTGATTGTCCGCATGCGACGGGTGCTTCACTTCATTCCGCTTCTTGCCATACCCCTGTCGTGGATGCTGAGCGCCCGCGCATTCGCTGCGGGGAGTGGCGTGGGTTGGGGCGACAACGGGGGACAGATCAACGTGCCAGCCGGGCTGAGCGGTGTCACCTCGATCTCGGGCGGCAACCAGCACTCGGTGGCGCTGCGGAGCGGCACGGTGATCGGTTGGGGTAACGCGTTTCCCAGCACGCCACCTGCGGACCTTGGCACCTGCAGCGCCTTGGCGGCTGGCGGGTTCCATTCGGTGGCGCTGCGCTCGAACGGTTCGCTGGCCGCGTGGGGCGACAACACCTACGGGCAGACCACGGTTCCCGCAGGCACAAGCTATGCGCGCATCGCCGCAGGCCTGTACCACTCGCTTGCGCTCACCAGCGCAGGCGCATGCACCGGCTGGGGCAACAACGGCGACGGACAGGTCGCGTCGCAGACCGGCCAAGTGCTCGCCTTCGTCGCGGCCGGCGAATACCACTCCCTCGCGCTGTACTCCAATGGCGCGTTCCGCGGTTGGGGCTACAACAGCCACGGACAGGCGAGCAATCCGGGCATCCCCCTCATCTCGGTCTCCGGTGGCTATCAACACACGGTCGGCTTGCGAAGCACGGGCGCCGCCGTCTGCTGGGGCAACAACAACTACGGGCAGTGCAACACTCCAGCAGTGCTGTTCGCACAGGTTCTGGCAGGCCGGAATCACACGGTCGGACTGATGACCAACGGATCGGTCACGTGCTGGGGCGACAACACGAACGGCCAAGCATCGCCGCCAGGCGGAAGCTTCTCAAGAATCGGCGTCGGCACCTTCCACTCGCTGGCCGTGCGAACCGACGGCAGCGTCGCTGCGTGGGGCTACAACGGCAACCTGCAGTCCACCACGCCCAACGGGATCTTCTGGGAGATCGCCGCTGGATGGTTCCATACCGTGGCGCTGCGACAGGACGGTCTTCTTCAGGCGTGGGGCTTCAACGGTTACAGCCAGGCGAGTGTTCCCTCCGGTGCATTCGAGCAGGTCAGCGCGGGCGCGTATCACTCGCTGGCTGTTCGTGGCAACGGCACCGTCGCCGCATGGGGTCTTGGCACCACCAACTTGGGTGACGGCGCGTACGGGCAGTGCATCGTTCCTGCGGGGGCGTTCAGCCAGGTCGCAGCCGGTGCCTATCACTCCATCGGCCTGAAGACCGACGGCACCATCGCATGCTGGGGTGCCGGAAAGACCGGTCAGAGCGGCGCGGTGCACTTCGGGCAGAGCGTGGGGCCGACCACCGGAACCTTCACGCAGATCTCTGGCGGTCTCTACCACTCCGCAGCGGTTCGGACCGACGGAATCGTGAACTGCTGGGGAGCCGGCAAGACGGGCCAAAGCGGTGAACCGCATTACGGACAGTCGATCGTGCCCGCGGGCGCCTACACCGACGTGTCCGCGGGCTTCTACTTCACGGCGGCACTGCGAAGCAACGGAACCGCAGCGGTGTGGGGCTCGACCTCCGGCTCACTCGGCACCCCTCCGAGCGGCACGTTCACGCTGATCGCTGCTGGCGGCTATCACGCGGTCGCGCTTCGCCCGGATGGCACCCTCGCGGCGTGGGGCGACAACGGTTTCGGCCAGTCGGAGGTGCCCTCCGGAACCTTCACGCGCATCAGCGCAAGCTGGAAGAACTCCTACGCGGTCATGACGCCGTTCTGCGGCGCCGACCTCGATGGAAACAACACCATCGACATGGGTGATGTCGCGCTGATCCTGCTGGAGCACGGTCCGTGCAGTCGCTGCGCGGCCGATCTCGACGCCAGCGGCACGATCGACATGGGCGACGTCGCGCTGGCGCTGCTCGACTACGGTCCCTGCTGACTCAGGGCGTCGCAGCCATGCCCGCGGAAACCACGTTCACCTTCAGGGTGGTGGTCTTCGAGGCCGGAGCGCCCTTCTCCCACGGCCGCACCAGGTTGAACACGAGGTCGCATGATCCTGGGCGCAGCGGCGTGTACGCGAATGTCCACCTCACGCGACCTCCCATCACGCCCCGATCGATCGGCGCGCGCTGCGGCTCGCCCGAAGGGCTCAGCGGTGCGTCATGTGGAAGCTGGCAAGTCCACTGATGACCGCTGCCGGAGTTCGCGACCAGTTCCACCTTGAACACGTCGCCCATCGGCACGGTCACCTCGCGCGAGCTCTCCAGTTCCAGCACGCGCCCCTCGACCGGGCGCTCGGTGGCGCTGGTCGCGGTCTCGGTGGCCAAGCCTCGAATCTGGTGCACGGTGACACCGGGTCCCGTCTCGCTTCGCGCGGAGGCGAGTTCGGTCTCCGGTCCCTGATCCACGTCGCAGGCCACCAGGGCGGCGCATGCAAGGCACGCCGCCAGCCGACTCAGCACGCCTTCACCGCCTTCTCGATGGCGTCGAAGTCGACCTGGACGCGCGGATCGTCGCTCACCCACGCATAGCGCACGGTACCCGACGCATCCATCACGAAGGCCGCGCGCTTGGCCACGCCCTTCAGGCCCATCAGGTCGGCGTGCAGCGCACCGTAGGCGGCTGCCATCTCCTTGTTGAAGTCACTCAGCAGCGGGAACGGGATCTTCTCGAGCTCGCGGAACTTGTCGACCACGAAGGGCGAGTCGATGCTGACGCCGAACACGTCACAGCCAAGCCCCTGCCACTTCGACCAACCGTCGCGGAACGTGCACATCTCGGCCTGGCACACCGGGCTGAACGCCAGCGGGAAGAACAGCAGCACCGTCTTCTTCTTGCCCAGATGGGCGGCCAGGTCGACGGGGTTTCCAGGCTTCGAGGGCAACGTGAAGGCGGGTGCCTTGCTTCCGACGGCGAGGGACATGGAGGTCTCCACGAGAGGTGCGGCGCCGGGACGGCCCCGGCGGGGCCGAACGGTAGCACGCCCGTGGGCTGCGCGCCGCGTGGCCCCCTGTGGACAAGTTGGGGACATCGCGTTTTGAGGGAAAAAGGGCACCTGTTCGGAAAGAAGGCGCGCGGCCTCGCGACGCTGTGCCGTGCACCTGGAGAAACAAACCATGCCGCCCCGCACCGCCATCGCCTTCGTCACCACGTTCGTGTTCCTGACCGCCGCCGCGGCCCAGCAACCCTGCTGCTCCTCCTCAGGCCTGCCCGGCTGTTCCGACACCACTTGCGCCTCGGTCGTGTGCCAAGTCGACCCCGCCTGCTGCAGTGTCGCCTGGGACCAGCGATGCGCCGACGAGGCAAGTGTGCTGTGCCCAGCATGCCGCGACATTCAGCCCTGCCAAGTGCCGACGGCGGATCGGCAGGAACTGCAACCTTGCGGCGCCTCGCTCGATGACGCCTGCCCGGATCCGATGCATCCCGCGGATCCGCTGTCCATCGGCGAGATCGTCGCAGGTCAGGTGTGGTCCGATGACGCAAGCCGCGACGTGGACTGGTTCGACGTGGTGCTGGCGGCGCCGGGAAGCCTGAGCGTGGAGTGCTGGAGCGCCGGTCCGGTGGGCGCGGCGATCGTCGAGGCCACCTGCCCCCCCACCGTCTACGCGGAGAGTTCGGATGGATGCCCCGGGCGCTGCTCCGCCTGCCTGCCTGCCGGCACCTACCGGATCGCCGTGCGCTCCCTGCTGTTCGAGCCGATTCCATGCGGCGATCCTCGGGGCCACTACGCGATCCGCGCGCAGGTGGCACCGTGCACGCCAGACCACCCGCTTGAGGACCGTTGCGAATTCGCGCAGCCGATCGGCGAGGGTGCTGTGGGCTTCGATTCTCGCGGCGCCTCGTCGGATCCCGCCTGGCTTCCCTCGACCTGCGACGAGGGTGCGGGTCTTGCCTTCACGCACGACGTCTGGTTCTCTTTCACTGCCAACGCGACCGGCGTGTTCCGCATCGGCACATGCGAGACCGGCGACTTCGACGCCCGCATCGCGATCTACGAGCGTTGCGGCGGGCTTCCGATGGCCTGCAGCGATGACGCGTGCACTGGAGGCGCGGCCGAGGTGGAAGTCGGCCTGACATGCGGCATGCAGGTGCTGATCCGCCTTGGCGGCTGGGGCCATGGCGCCACGGGCATGCTGCAGGTCGAAGGCGTCGACACGACGCCGTGCGTGTGCGAGGCTGACCTGGATGGCAGCGGCAGCGTCGATGGCGGCGACATCGCCCTGATCCTGCTCAGCTTCGGCGACGCGGGAGGACCCGCCGATCTCGATCGGGATCTGGAGGTCGGTCCAGGGGACATCGCGATCGCGCTGCTCTCGACCGGCCCGTGCGGCTGATGCCCGATCAGCCTTCGCTTGGCGTGTCGGCGTTCAGGGCGCGGCGCAGGATCTTGCCGGTCGGATTGCGCGGCAGCGCGGTGCGGCGGCGGATCTCGCGCGGAACCTTGTACGCGGGTAGCGTGGCACGGCAGTGGTGCTGCAGCGCAGCGGCGTCGAACGCGGCGCCATCGTGCAGCTCCACGAACGCCAGCGGCACTTCGCCGCGCATCGGGTCCTGCATGCCGATCACGGCGGCGTCCTTCACCGCGGGGTGCCGATTCAGCACCTCCTCGATCTCGCGCGGAAAGACGTTCTCGCCCGAGATGATCAGCATCTCCTTGAAGCGGCCCGTGATGTACAGGTGCCCCTCCGCGTCGAAGCGGCCCATGTCGCCCGTACGGAAGAATCCATGCTCGTCGAAGACCTTCGCGGTCTCCTCGGGCAGGTTCCAGTAGCCGTGCATCACGTTGGGCCCCTGGATGCGGACCTCGCCGTCCTGGCCGGCCGCCAGCAACTGCCCTTCCGGACCCACGATGCGCTGCTGCACGTCCGGAAGCGGCCGCCCCACGCTGCGATGCCGCCATTCGGACGGCAGGCACCAGTTGGTCACGGGGCTCGTCTCGGTCAGGCCGTAGCCCTCGGCGATGCGCACGCCGAAGCGCTCGCGGAATCCCTCGGCCACCGCGTCCGGAAGCGGTTCGCCACCGCTGACCGCATAGCGAAGCTTCGCGAAGCACTCGGGGCCACCGTGGCGTGCCGCCGCGAGCGCGTTGTACATGCTGGGAATGGCCACGAAGGCCGTCGCGCCGTGATCCCGTGACAGATCCAGCACCTTCCTTGGTTGAAAGCGCGCCGTGTAGACCGCCTTCGCACCGATCGACATGGGTAGCAAGGTGAGCACCGTGAGACCGAAGGAGTGGAATTGCGGCAGCACGCCCAGAAGCACGTCGTGATGGTCGAAGGTTGCCCAGCGCCGGATCTGGTCGATGTTCGAGTCCAGGTTTCCCGCCGAGAGCATCACGCCTTTCGGTCGGCCGCTTGTGCCGCTCGTGTACAGCAGCACTGCAAGGTCGTCGGCGCCTCGGCCGGCTCCAAGTCTCACCGGCGGCACCCCCTTGAAACGCAGATCCTCCAACTTCAGGGGCTTCATGCTGGGGGTGGGACCTTGGATGTAGTCCAGCATCGGACCGACCGTGACCACCAGGTCCAGCCCAGCGTCCTGCACGATGTACTCCAGATCCTCGCGCGACAGCAGGTAGTTCAAGGGGACCGCGACCTTGCCTGTCATCCACGTGGCCAGCAGCGCGGCGGGCATCAGGCCCGAGGTCGGCAGCAGCAGCCCCACCGCCTCACGATCCGTTCGCCGCTCGATTTCCCGCGCCATGTGCATGGCGGCGATCAGCAGGGTGATTCCGTTCCAGGCGCGCTGGTCGTCCACCACGAAGGTTCGGAAGGGATGCAGGGCAAGCTGCCGCTGGATGCGTCGCATGAGCTTCATGGCGATCGGTAAAGTACGCGCCATGAGCAACTCCAACCCCTTTGCGCAGGTCCTGAAGTGGATGGTTTCCGTCACGCTGCTCCTGCTGGCCGCCTGCAACGGACCCCAACAGCGCCTGGATGACGCGACGCGCGCCTACGACGCGCAGGACTGGACGAAGGCCTACGACGACGCCACCGCCGCGCAGACTGAGGCACAGCCACCTCTGAAGCAGCGTGCCGCCTTCGTCGCGGGCCTGGCCGCGTATCGGCAGGATCGATTCGAGGAGGCGCGCAGCCGATTCCTGCTTGCGGAGCCGAGCGAGGACCGCGAGACGTCCGGACAGGCGAAGGTGATGCTGGGCGATCTGCTGACACGTGAAGGAAAGCCAGCGGCAGCCGCGGCGAAGTACGACGAGGCCGCCCAACTGCTCACGGGCGAAGAGGCGACACGCGCGCGCAACCTGGCTTCCGCGGCGCGCGAGGCATCGAAGTCACCCACGCCCACGCCAGTCGCCTCTGCGGAGACCGACGACAGCGCCAGCGATGCCGCACCAGCCGCCACCGCCGGCGGCAAGACCAAGCCGGCCGCCAAGCCGAAGGCCCCCGCTCGCGACGCCGCAAAGAGCGAGACCAAGTCCACGAAGCCCAAGACCGCGACGGCCTCGAAGTCCTCCACGAAGGGCGGCTTCACGATCCAATGCGGCGCCTACGTGAAGGAGTCCGATGCGCGGGCGCGCGCCAGGGATCTTGGTGACGAGGCGCGCAAGGCAGGCCTGCCAGCGCCGAAGGTGGATCGCGTGACCGGCCGCAGCGGCAAGAAGCTCTGGATCGTGAGCGTGGGCACCTTCAAGACGCGCGCCGAGGGCAAGAAGGCCCTCGCCAAGCTGAAGGTCGATCACGCGGAAGTGCTGCCGATCGAGGACTGACGTCAGTCCCGGTTGATCAGGAAAGTCGCGGTCCGCTCGAAGTAGGCCATCATCGCGCCGCGATGCGATTCGGGGATCTGCGCGTCCTCGAGCGCGCCGCGCATGCAGGCAACCCACGCGTTGCGTGCCGCCACGTCGATCGCGAAGGGCATGTGCCGCATGCGCAGACGCGGGTGCCCCTTGCGCATCGAGTAGTCCTGCGGACCTCCGAAGTACTGGATGAGGAACTCCGCCTGATTGCGGATCGGCTCCTCCAGATCGGCCGGGAACATCGGCCGCAGGAAGGCGTCGCGATCGATGCGCGCGTAGAAGGCCCGCGCGATCTTCCAGAAGGGCTCGGGCCCAAGCACCGCGAACAGGTTCGGCGCGATCACCTGCGGCACCGGCACCGCGCCCGAGACGGGAAGCGGTCGATCCGTGGGCTCGCGTGGCGTCTCGCTCATCGGAGCGATGCTAGCCCGCAACCCGCGCCTGCAACGCCCGCAGCAGCACCTCGTAATGCTCCGGGAGATTGTGCACCGCGGCGCTGATGCGCAGCCACCAACCGCCGTCCCACTCCATCACCGGCACCTCGATCCGCTCCCGTGCGCGCAAGTCCGCCTGCAGGTGCTCGACGCGGCCGAAACGGCGCAGCGTCTCCGGCAGACGAATGCTTGCCATGCATGTCAGACAGGAACCGTCCAGAGGCGTCGCCGGCTCGATGCCAAGGCCCTCGACGAGCTGTCGATGCGCCCAGCTCGCCAGCCAATGATTGTGCTCGATCACCCGCTGCAGACCGAGCTCGCGGAGGAACTTCAGGGCCGCCGGCACTGCAAGCCACGCGGAAAAGTCGCGCGTTCCCTGCCAGTCGAACTCCTTCTCGTAGCCGTCGCCGAAGAAGTGACTGATCACGCACGGGTGCACGCGCGGCATCCAGTCGCCACGCACACGAAGGAATGCGCTTCCCCGCGGCGCCATGACCCATTTGTGCAGATTCGCGGTGTAGAACTCCGCGTCGATCGCGTCGATGCGCAGATCCATCGCACCGGGAGCATGCGCGCCATCGACCAGCAGCAGACAGTGCGCAGGCAGCCGCGCTCGCAGATCCTCCACGGGAAAGCGCGTCGCCGTGGCGCTTGAGACATGGTCAAGCAGGACCAACCTGGTGTTCGGCCCGATCGCGGCCATCACTGGATCGATCAGATCCCGGGCGCCTCGAACGGGAAGCGGCACCGACACCTCGCGCAGCACCGCACCGCTTTCAAGACAGCGACTGCGCATCGCCTGCTTGACCGCGAAGTACACATGGCTGGTGCAGACCAGTTCGTCACCTTGCGCCAGCGGCAGCGAACGAAGCACCGCGTTCACCCCCTCGGTCGCGTTCGTCACGAAGCCGTAGCTCTCGGCGGCCCCCCCGAACATCGTGGCGAGATCGCGCTTCACCTCGGCAAGCAGTTCGCCGATCCTGCGCCCGATCAGCTCGATCGGATCCGACTCCAGCCGATCGCGCCAGCCATCCTGTGCGGCACGCACGCTGCGCGGCACCGAACCGAAGGAACCGTGATTCAGGAACACCATGCCACGATCGAGACCGAACTCCGACCGCACCTCGGGCGGAAACGGGGCTGGGGGCTGTTCGAAGGCCATGCGCCCGGCACATTACCCGCCTCAGAAGCGCAAAACGACCCCTTTACCGGTCGCATCCTGTTTGGCTAACATTCACCAAACGAAATGTGGAGGCCCGAACAGGACCCGTCCGATCCAGCACCAGACTGATCGAACGGCCTCAGGAAGGAACCTCCACGATGCTTCACGACCCACACCACTCGCTGCATGTCCGCCATCGCCTTCATCCCAACTCGCCCGCGGCCGACGCGCCGCTGGTGTGCACCGGCCCAGGCGGCGACTTCGTCACCCGCTACCACGCGTTCGGCGGCGCGCTGGTCGCCGTGCAGGGCGACGCGGCGCGCGGTCATGCGACCGTCGCCCGTCAGCGCGTGGATTGGATCGAGCGACTGCTCGGCATCTGCCGATGGAGCCTGCTGCGTACGCGCGCCGAAACGCAAACCGAACTGCCTCCGGCCCGACGTCACGGACGCTGGGCTTCCGATCTCGCCCTTGCCAGGAAATTGAACCATGTCGATGAGCCTCACCCCGCAGCAGCTTCGCATCTTCCGCCTTATCCGCGATTCGCGGAACACGCAGGGCTATTCGCCGACGATGCAGGAGATCGCCGACATGCTCGGCATCAGCAAGGTCACCGTGTTCGAGCACGTGCAGGCGCTCGTCGACAAGGGCGCCCTCGTGCGCCAGCCGAACAAGGCTCGCTCTTTGGCGATTGCCGAAGAAGCGACGCTGCCTGACGAGTCCGCGAAGGCCGGGGAACTGCCTCTGGTCGGTCGCATCGCCGCGGGCCATCCGGTCGAGAAGTACGAGCAGCAGGAGACGCTGCAGCTCGAGTCGATCTTCGGGCCCCGACGCGGCCAGCGAGGCAGCCTGTTCGCGCTTCAAGTGGACGGCATGAGCATGCGCGACGAGGGGATCCTGGATGGCGACTACGTGATCGTGGAGCAGCGCAGCGTGGCCCGCAACGGAGAGCGCGTGGTCGCCCTGCTCCCGGACGGTGAAACCACGCTGAAGACCTACTTCCGCGAGAAGGATCACATCCGCCTGCAGCCGGCAAACCCCGAATTCGAGCCGATCCGCGTTCCCGAATGCGCGATCCAGGGCGTGGTGGTCGGCGTGCTGCGTCGCTACGAGCGCAACTAGACCCTCAGCAACTCGCGCGCGTAGGCTCCCGCGCGGTCAGCGACCGCGTGCGCGTCGCCCTCGGCCAGACGCCGCACAAGCGAACTGCCAACGATCGCCGCATCCGCGTGCGCACAGACCGCCTTCACGTGCGCGGCCGTGCTGATGCCGAACCCAACCGCGAGGGGCAGCGACGTCTTCGCGCGCACGCGACGAACCAGCGATTCCACTTGCGGCGCATCCTGCCGCTCGCCCGTGATTCCGGCTCGTGCCAGCAGATACACGAAGCCTCGACAGTGTCGCACAAGTCGCTCGATGCGGGCATCCGTGCTTGTGGGCGCAACCAGCATGGCAAAGGCGATGTCACGTCGCTCTGCCTCGGCGTGCAATGGCCCGACTGCGTCCAGATCCGCATCGGGCACGATCACGCCGTCAAAGCCGGCATCGGCAAGCGCAGCGATGAACGCGGAGCCACCGGAACGCTCCACGATGCTGACGCTGACCATCGCGACCAGACCCATGCGCACGCTGGCGCGGAGTTCACGCACGCGCGCAAGCACGACCGAGGGAGACACCCCCCGCTGCAGCGCACGGTGCATCGCCTCCGCGATCACCGGTCCATCGGCGATGGGATCGGAGAAGGGAATGCCGATCTCCGCGATCGAGGCTCCGGCCTGCTCCAACGCTGCCAGCGTGCCCGGCAACGCGTCGAGCGTGGGATCACCCGCCACCACGAACGGCATGAGCGCCTTGCGGCCGTTGGCACGAAGATCCTGGAAAATTTGGTCGATGCGCGACATCGGCGCGATCGTAGCGGGCCGCGGTAGCCTCTTCGCGCAAGCGGCCTGGTAGCTCAGCGGATAGAGCGTCCGACTCATAATCGGAGAGACCTCGGTTCGAATCCGAGCCGGGCCATTGGCGAACACGGGCGCATGGAACACGCGCCCCGCTGGATGAAGCTGTGGTTGCAGGCAGCCGGTGTCTACAACCTCCTGTGGGGAACGGTGGTGATCGTGCTTCCGGACTGGCCGCTGCGCATGGCCTCGATGGAGCCGCTTCCCGAGCCCGGACGCGCGATCTGGCAGTGCCTTGGCATGGTCATCGGCGTGTACGGGGTCGGCTATCTCTGCGCCGCGCGAGATCCCACCCGTCACTGGCCCATCGTGCTGGTGGGCTTCCTTGGCAAGATCTTCGGTCCGATCGGTTTCGCCTGGACCGCCGCCCAAGGCGCGATCCCCTGGCACTTCGGATTCACCATCCTGACGAACGACCTGCTGTGGTGGGTGCCATTCGGCATGATTCTGCTGGCGGCGCGCCGCGCCGCGCGTTGACCGAGCGCCCCTACGATCACGGCATGCGAACGCTGACGACGCTCCTCGTCTCGACCCTCGCGCTCGTCGGCTGCACCACGGTGGAGGGCACCGGTCGAAAGCAGTTGAACTTCTACGCGCCCGACGAGGAGGCCTCGCTGGGCCAGCAGGCCTATGCCGAGGAACTCAAGGACGCGAAGATCCTGGCGGACAATGACCCACGCACACTTCGTGTGCGTGCGATCGGGAAACGGATCGAGAACGCGGCGCGACAGCGCTACCCCCGCATGGGCAACCAGATGGCGTGGACCTGGACGGTGGTCGACGACCCAAAGATGGTGAACGCGTGGATGGTTCCCGGGGGGCGCGCGGCGGTCTACACCGGCATGATCGACTTCGCCCGAAGCGACGACGAACTCGCGGTGGTCATGGGTCACGAGGCCTGCCACGCCATCGCGCGGCACGGTACGGAGCGCGTCACGCATGGCGCGGTGATCGGCACGGGCACCGAGATCGCAGGCGCAGCGACCGGCAGCCGCGAGGTGGCGCAAAGCAGCGCGATGGTTGCGCATGTGCTGCTGCAACTGCCCCACAGCCGCGAACAGGAGATCGAAGCCGACGAGATCGGGCTGCTGACCGCCGCGCAGGCGGGCTACGACCCCCGAAGCGCGATCGACCTCTGGCGACGCATGCAGTCGCAGAGCGGCGGCTCGATCGAGTTCCTGAGCACGCACCCCAGCGAGAGCACGCGCATCGAACGATTGCAGGCGCTCATGCCGCAGGCGACGGCGATCTGGCAGCGCGCACGCGCTGACGCGCCAGCCGCCAACGCAGCCGCGCCGCGTTCCCAAGCACGCTGAGGTCGCTCGCCGCCATCGCCACCGCCGCCACCATGGGTCCATGCGGCCCAAGCAGCGCGAAGGCGGCCGCGGGAATCGCGATCGCGTTGTACAGGAAGGCGAGCACCAGATTCTGGCGGATGCACCGCAGCGTCTCACGACCCACGTGGAAGAGGCCGGGCAGCGCGGTCAGTCGTCCACCGACCAGCACCACAGCCGCGCTCTCGCCCGCGATCGCCACGCCGGAACCCATCGCGATGCCAAGCGCGCTCTCGGCCAGCGCACCCGCGTCGTTCACGCCATCGCCCACCATCGCGGCGCGATCGCCCGCCTCGCGCAGGATCCGGGCCTTGTCCACGGGAAGCAGCGCAGCGCGCACGTCCTCCACGCCCACCAGTCCTGCCACCCGCCCTGCTTCGGATGGCGCATCGCCCGTCAGCATGCCCACATGCAGTCCCATGGTCCTCAGACGAGCGATCACCTCCGCGGACTCGGCTCGGACGCTGTCACGCAAGTGCAGTCGGGCGAGTTCCACGCCATTCGCTCGCACCACGCAACTCGCCTGTGCGTCGCGCACCACCTCCACGCGGACACCCTCGACCATCGCGTGCACACCGACCCCAGGCAGCGCCTCGAACGCATCCGCGGCTGGCACGACGAGGCCGCGTGCAAGCGCCGCCGCCACGATCGCGCGTCCGATCGGGTGCTCGCTGCCCGCCTCGGCGGCAGCCGCGAGTGCAAGTGCGCGGTTCTCGTCATCTGCGCACTCCACGCGTTCGATGCGCGGGGTGCCCTGCGTCAGTGTGCCGGTCTTGTCGAACAGCACACGCTGCACGCGCCCGGCCCGCTCCAGCGCCGCCGCCTCCTTCACCAGCACGCCTCGAAGGCTTGCCTCGCCGGCGCCTGCCATGATCGCCATGGGCGTGGCCAGCCCGAGCGCGCATGGG
>VGYX01000025.1 GCA_016872835.1 Planctomycetota bacterium
CGAGGCCACCTTCTTGGACGAGCTGTCCCGCTGGAGCCCCAAGGCACGCTGGCCCATCCTGATCGAGGACGACATCTACGCCCCCATGTTCGTGCGTGCGTTCGCCCCCAAGCGCATCGTGCGTCGCACCGACCGCATCGCACCACCAAAGGACTCCGCGGCCCTGAAGATCACCATCGATCGTGCCGTCACGCGCGCGTTCGGCGGCGACTCGAACGCGCAATCACCCGCACAGGCCATGGAGGCCGCGCGCATGTCTCCCACCGGCATCGCGGCCTACACGCAGTCCGATCCAGCCTTCGTCGCCGCCGCGGCGCTCGCCGCAGGTCACGGCATGTTGCCCATGCAACTCGACGGTGACTTCGGCGCACCGAACGACCGCATGGACGCGACCACCTTCGGCAAGCTCGATGCCGCCGTGTCTCAGCTGTTCGACTCCGCGCAACTTCCCTACCAGTCCATGGGTGACACACTGGATGCCCTGGCGATCTGCCGCACCATAGCGCTGCAGGCCTCGCCCGACCTGCCACCCGACCGCGTTCCAACGTTGCCCGGCGTACCCGCCGTCAAGCCCGGGGAACCCGTCGCCACCACCGACGCACTCTGTCGCGGCGCGGACGGCAAGCGCTACGCGGTCGCGGGCTCCATCTTCGGTACCGGCGCGCGAAGCACCTATGCAGCCATGTGCAGCCTGTTCCTTGCACGCACCTCGCTGTTGGCGGTGGACTGCTACGGCGACGTGCAGCAGTTCGCGGCCTACGGGCTTTCCGGCATCTCCGACGGCTTGGGCCAGGCTGGATTCCAGGTGACCGAGAGCGTCGGCACCGAGGCACGCTTGCTCGCTTGGCGCGACCGACTGCTCGCCGGGTTCAACGCCGATCTGCTGTTCATGAACACCTCGGGCAACGCCGACTTCTTCGACCTGGGTGTGCCTGGCCAGACAACCGCAGCCAACCGCGGAGGTCCCGGCGATGTTCCAGTGCTCTCCAAACCCATCGCGCTTCACCTGATCCACTCCTTCTCGCTGCAGCAGGCCGCGAATCGAGAGACCATCGGAGGTCGTTGGCTCGACGCTGGCGCCTACGCCTATGTGGGCAGCGTGCATGAGCCGTACTTGCCCGCGTTCGTGCATCCGCGTCAGGTGCTTGAGCGGCTCATCAATGCCGTCCCGTTCGCGGTCGCCGCGCGCCAGTGGGACGGTCCGTTCGCGCTTCCATGGCGCGTGCAGGTGCTTGGCGATCCGCTCATGCTGTGCGCGGCGCCCAAGGGAATCCCGGTCGCGGAGCGGATCCCTCCCACGCCGTTGCTGCCGGGCGAGGAGGACGTCTTCGCCGCCTGCAAGGCCGCCCTCGAGCGCACCAAGAGCGATCGTGACGGATCCGCCACCGCGCTTGCAATCCGTCAACTGGTGCTCGCAGGGCGTGACGCTGCTGCGGCGCAGTTGTGGGCGCTCAGCGCTGCGCAACCTTGGGCCGCACGCGTGGCTCCCACGGCGATCGAGCCGCTGTTTCGCCAGCGCGATCCCGACGCGTTCCTCAAGGCCTATGCGCTCATCGCGGAACCAACGCCAAGACAGCGCGACATGCTGTGGCAGCTCTGGGGAGGGCGACTGGATCGACTCAAGGATCCCGAGTCGTTCATCCTTTTCGAGCGCGCGGTGCGTACCACGTGGCCCAGCATGGACTGGCAGCGACTGCTGCCACCCATGTCGAAGGTGTGCGGCGCCGAACGCGCCCGTGCCGCACTGCTCAAGGCGAAGGATTCGACCCAGAACCCGCAGCAGCGGGCTGCACTCGAGGATCTTCTGAAGTCCGCCTGACGGTTGGAACCTCAGCGGCGTTCACGGCATCCTTCGCGGTGGCGCCCTGCGCCGCCACCGTGCCAATGCGCGCACGGATGGTCGAAGGATCCAGGTCGAACGCCTTCGAGGCCGCGCCACCGGTGCCGCGATCGGCGGCTTCCAGCGCCGCGGCCACCACCGCCATGGTTCCGTTCAGCGTCGGGTGCAGTCGATCGCGCTGCAGCAGGGGCCCTAGATCGGTCTCGCACCAGTCGCGGTTGCAGGCGCGCACGGGCTTGCCATCCAGCACGCGGCGCACCAAGTCGTACAGATCCACCAGCATCACAGTCGGGCGATCCGCGCACCAGCTGCGGATGCGTGTGTTCAGTCTCGCAAGACACTCCGGATCCGGCACCATCGCCTGCGAGATCATGCCTCCCCCGATCGCGGACTGCATGTCAGGCAGGTCGCCAAGCACCATCGGCACCCCGGATCGGACCAGCGGTTCCAGCTCACTCAGGCCGCGCTCCAGCAGTGCCATGCGATCGTCGCAGTTCTTCGGCATCGGTCCGCGCGTGCCGCCAATGCCATATGCGTTCCAGAAGAGCCAGTCCACCGCCAGCACGAGCGACGGCCGATCCTCAAGCGCCTGCCGAACGCTTTCGCGGGCGAAGCGCGCCGGATCGCTGAAGTACATCGACGTGGCGTGCGAGGTCACGCGCATGTCGGGTTCGCGGGCCGCCGCCTGCAGCAGCGTGCGCATGTCCACGCCTACCACCACGCTGCGTCCATCCTGCTGCGCGGTGCGAAGCCGCACACCGAAACCGTCGCTCACGCTGGCGCCGATCACCACGATCTTGCGAAGCGATTCAGGTGCCTCGGCGCGCACGACAATCGTGCACGCAAGCAGCGCCAGCGTGCACCACGCCGCAGTACGGCCGGGGCTCCAGAGGGCTCTCCACGCGAATCGCATGGGAAACATCCTAGGGCACGAGGCTCACGGTTCAGACCTTGTAGTAGTCGCGATACCAGCGAACGAAGCGGTCCACGCCAACCTCGACCGACGTGCTTGGCTTGAATCCAAGATCGCGCGCCAGATCGTCGCTGTCGGCCCGGGTCTCCGGAAGATCCCCCGCTTGCATGGGAAGCATCGTGATGGTCGCGGTGCGACCCAAGCATCGCTCCAGCAGCGCGATGTAATGCATCAGGGGCACGGACTGTCCGCCGCCGATGTTGTAGAGGCGCCATGGCGCGCTGCTTGTCTGCGCCTTCGGGCTCTGTGAATCAAAAGTCGGATCAGGGACTGCCACTCGATCCGAAGCACGCACCACCCCCTCCGCAATGTCCTCCACATAGGTGAAGTCGCGGGTGTGATTTCCAAAGTTGTAAACCTCAATCGGTTCACCCGCCAGGATCGCCTTGGTGAACTTGAACAGCGCCATGTCGGGGCGGCCCCACGGTCCGTACACCGTGAAGAATCGAAGCCCGGTGGTAGGCAACTGAAACAGATTACTGTAACTGTGCGCCATCAGTTCGGTGGCACGCTTGGTGGCGGCGTAGAACTGCGCGGGGTGATCGGCGGGATCGTGCGTGCTGAAAGGCATCCGGCGGTTCAGGCCGTACACGGAGCTTGTGCTGGCATAGGTCAGGTGTTCCACCTCACCCTGTCGGCAGCACTCCAGCACGTTGGCCGTGCCGACGAGGTTGGTCTGCACGTAATCCTCGGGGTGCGAAAGCGAATGCCGCACACCCGCCTGGGCGGCCAGGTGGATCACGCGCCGGGGCTTGCGCTCCTGGAACACCTGCTTCAAGGTCCCCATGTCGGCCAGGTCACCGCGAATGAAGTCAAAGCCCTTGCTTGCGCCCAGTCGCGTCAGCCGAGCCTGCTTCAAAGTGGGGTCGTAGTAACTGTTCAAGTTGTCGAATCCCGTCACGGTGTCGCCGCGATCCAGCAGTCGCTGGGTCACGAAGGATCCGATGAAGCCTGCGGCACCCGTCACCAGCACGTGCATCGGCGCACTTTAGGCGAAACGCGGATCCATTGCCGCAGCAGATGCATCCACAAGTCCACGCACGGCGCGAACCCGCCGCGTCATGAACAACGCATCCAATCGCGCTCGATTCGCCGGCTCTCCGCCCCGATCCCGCTCCGCATGCCACAGGTGCAGCACACAGGTGCCCGCCGGGGCCTGCCGAATGCGCAGTCCGTGTCGTAACAGGCGCACGCACAAGTCACTGTCCTCGTAGCCCCAACCCACATAGCTCTCGTCGAAACCGCCGACCGCCTGAATCGCATCCGCCGGCACGCTGAAATTGCAACCACGCATCAGTCGCCAGTTGGTGCCGCGGAAGGCCATCCCAAGCATCCGCACCTGATCCATGGCGCCACCCAACACGGGCGCCATGCGGTTCAGTTCACCGCACCGCACTCGGCGCCGCAGTTCGCGAAGATTCCACGTGTGGGGGAACTGCTCACCCCGCTCGCAGGCCTGCGTCACGGCCGGCGACAGCAGCAGTCGACTGCCGCGAAGAATCACGCCGCGGCGCGAACCTTGCAGATGCCCCTGCACAAAGCCGTTTCTGGGAACACAGTCGCCATCCAGAAAGCACAGGTGCGCACCCTGCGCACGCTCGATGGCACGGTTCCGTGCCGCCGCAGCGCGAAAGCCCTGATCCTCATGCCACAGGTAGTGCAGTCGGCCTTCGAAGGCTGTCATGAATCCACGCGCCACCTCGCGCGTAGGGGGGCTGCTTCCATCGTCTGACACAAGCACCTCAAAGTCCCTGCGCGATTGCGCAAGCAGTCCACGCAGGACAGCCGCCAACGCCCCGGGGCGGTTGTAGGTGGAAACGATCACGGAAGCGGCGGGGCGTGACATGTTCAGGCGCCTGCACGGCGCCCGTGGCAGCATAGATGCAGCCGACCAACCTGCCGCAGAGCGTTCCTTTCACCGTTAGAATCATCGCATGAATCAACAGGCTTCTCCGGACGCGGCTGAATTCCAGATGGATCAGGGGCTCTCGCTGGTGGATGTATGGCAGTTCGTCCAGCGGCACTTCGTCCGAATCATGGTCTGGGTGGTGCTGGGTTGCATGTTCTACAGCGGCGTGATCGTGCTTCTGCGCAGCTACCTGCCGCGCGCCAGCGTGGCTCGTCAGACGATCCAGTTCACTTTCGACGGCGCCGAGCGCGGAGAGTACCCCAATGGCATGCCTTTCAGCCCCAAGGATGTGCTGGCAGCCCCCGTGCTGGATCAGGCCTATTCGGCGCTGCAACTCTCGGGCTACCTGAAGCCTGAGGACTTTGCCTCGCGCCTCACGATTTTTCAGGGAAGCCGAGACATGGAAATGCTTCAGCTTGAGTACCAGCAGAAGCTTTCCAACACGAAACTGCTGCAACCCGAGCGCGAAAGCCTTGAGCGAGACTTCAAGGCGAAGATGGACGCGTTGCGCGGCCGCGTGTACACGGTGGCATTCGACGCGTCGGAGCTGCCAATCGCCAACGCCACCGCGGAGAGGATTGTCTCGAAAGTCCCCGAGGTTTGGGCCAATTTTGCGCAGGCCACTCGTGGCGTGAAGGACTACGACATCCCGGTGGTCACCACTGCAGCGCTCGCGGGCGACGACTCCTCGGACTACCTGAATCGCGCGGAGACTCTGCGTTCCACGTCTCGCCGCCTCCTCGACAGTGTGCGCAAGCTCGAAGTCATCCCCGGAAGCAATCTGGTCCGCGACAAGACGGGTGGTTCGCTCGGCGATCTTCGAGAGGACATTCAGAACAACTACCGAGTCAGTGTGCTCCCGAGCTACCTCAATCACCTCCGCATCGCTTACGAGAACCAGCCCGAGCGTGTGCGAGACGTGATCAGCATCCGCGTCTCGAATCAGGAGCGCCTGCAGAAACTCGCGACCGCCAAGGCTGAAGAGTTCGGTTCGGCGTTCCGCGAGTACATCACGCTCAACAGTGGTGCGGTGTCGCCATCTGCCTCGGGCGGCGTAGCAGTGACGCAGCCAGGCATGGGGCAGGCGCTTGGGCTTGGCAGCCAGATGCCCGCGATCATGAGTCTGTCCGAGGGCTTCTTCGATCGCGTGATCGCGCAGGGAATCATGTCGCGCGATGTCGAATACCGTCAGAAGCTGAACGAGCGTCAACTTGAAGCGGCCGTGGCAGTTCTGGAAGGTCAGGAGTCGCTCGATTTCGACAAGTGGATCCTGGAGCAGTTGAGCACTCCCGGAAGCAAGGCCTCGCTGCCTGCGGAGCAGGTGCAGAAGGAAGCGGGCACCGCCATCGCGCGCTTGCGTGACTTTGCGGGCCGGGTTCAGGAGATCCACCGACTTCTCTCCGAGAGAAACCTGAACGCCGCAGCCCAGCTGTACCGCAACGAGGATCCCGTGATTGTTTCCAGCGAGGCCGCTGTCACGACAAGCCGCATGATGTTGGGGCTTGTTGCGACGGCGCTTGTGATGTTCGTGTTGGGCGCCGTCTCCGGACTTTCGGCGGACCGCAAGGCACGCTTGGCCTCGTGACGCCCCGCGGGTACGCTTTCTGACATGTTGGGTGCACATCTAGTCCGCCTGCCGGGGCGCATCAAGATCGGGTTGACGGTTGCTGCCGATGCCCTGTTTCTGGCGTCTGCGGTGCTTCTGGCCTACGGGCTTCGCCATGCCAGCTTCGAGAAGTTCGGGGTTCTCCAGGTCTGGTTGGCCGCGTCGGCTTTGATCCTTGGTCCCGGTTGCCTTTGGCTCTGCGGGCTCTATCGCGAAATCACGCGCTACCTCGGCCCCGAATTCGTGGTTCGGGTGGTGAAGGGCTGCGCCCTTGTCACGCTGGTGCTCATCGCCACGGCGTTCATGTACACCGCCACGCGCGAGGGCGCCGAGTTCCCGCGAACCATGCCGGTCATCTTCTTCCTGCTCTCCATGCTGGGGGTGGGGGGCATGCGCCTGGTGGCTCGGTGGGTTCTGCTTCGAGCGGCGCGTCCGAAACACGGAAGTAGGGCGGCCATTTACGGCGCCGGTGCCGCCGGCGTAGGTCTGCATGCGGCCCTCGCGCACGCCGGCACGCATCAGGTGTTGGCGTACTTCGACGACAGCCCCGGTCTTCAGGGGCGGCATGTCCGTGGCGTGCCGGTGCATGCTGGCTTGGATCTGCAGCGGGTGATCGCCGGCCAGAGCGTTGAAGTCCTCCTGCTTGCCCTGCCATCTGCCAGTCGCACGCGCCGGCGCCAGATCGTGGAGCAGGCCACCAAACTCGGCGCGTCGGTGCTCACGGTTCCCACGCTTTCCGAGATTCAGGATGGCACTGCGACCGTGGACCAGCTGCGTCCCGTCCGCATCGAGGAGCTTCTGGGGCGCCCGCCCGCCCAGCCCAATCAAGAGCTGCTGCGTCGGTTGATCGCCGGCAAGCAGGTGCTTGTCACGGGTGCGGGCGGCAGCATCGGCAGCGAGCTGTGCCGGCGCATCATCGCGAACGACCCCGCCACGCTGGTGCTGCTTGACGCATCGGAACAGAACCTGTACGAGATCGAGCGTGAGCTTCGCGAGGAACTCGCACGGCGCAGGTCCTCCATTCGCCTGGAGGCGGTCTTGGCGTCGGTGTGCGACGAAGTCGCCATGGAGCGCGTCTGTCGCACGCATCGCGTGCAGACGCTGTACCACGCTGCGGCCTACAAGCATGTTCCCATCGTGGAGCGCAACGAATGCGCCGGCGTTGAAACGAACCTCTTCGGCACCATCACCGCGGCGCAGGTCGCCGCTCGCACGGGCGTCGAGTCCTTCGTGCTCATCAGCACTGACAAGGCCGTGCGGCCCACCAGCGTCATGGGCACCACCAAGCGCCTTGCCGAGATGGCGCTGCAGGCCATGCAGGCCCAGGGTGGTCATCGCATGACCATCTGCCAGGTGCGGTTCGGCAACGTGCTCGGGTCGTCAGGGTCGGTGATTCCACTGTTCCGCGAGCAGATCCAGCGGGGCGGGCCGGTCACCGTCACGCACGCCGACATGGTGCGCTACTTCATGACCATCCCCGAGGCCGCCGATCTGGTCATTCAGGCCGGCGCCATGGCCAAGGGCGGCGAGGTGTTCGTGCTCGACATGGGCGAACCCGTTCGCATCGACGACCTCGCCCGCAACATGATCCGGCTCGCGGGCCGCTCGGTGCGCGATGCGGCCAATCCGCACGGCGACATCGAGATCATCTACACGGGCGTCCGTCCCGGCGAAAAGCTGTACGAGGAACTCTTCATCCAGAGTGCGCCGGCTCCCACAGCCCACCCGACCATCGGACTTGGAGCCGAGCCGTTCCTGCCATGGCCGGAACTCGAGCCCCAGTTGAGCCGCCTACGAGCCGCGGTGGACCAGCATGATCAGCCTGCCGTCCGGCAGATCATCGCGCACCTCATGCAGGCGGGGGGTTCCTTCGCCCAGCGCGCCCCGCAGGGCAGTCGGGTCACGCAGAACTTTCATCAGTGACGGGTGATGGTCGTTTCGCGTTGTCTGGCGCGGCCGCCGGCATGGTCGCCAGCGCCATGCAGATGGCGCCCACGGTCAGGAAACCGCCGGACTGCTGGTATCCATCAAAGGCCGCGGCCACCAGCCATAGAAGTAGAGCACCAAAAGTGGTGATTCGGACAGGCTGCAGTCGCACGCTCCGCCATGCATCGAGCAGGGCTAACCACAACCAACCCGCCAAAAGCGTGGCTCCGACAACACCAGTTTCAGCAAGCGTCTGAAGATAGGTAGAGTGCACCATCCCCACGGTCCGCAGGTCGGACTGTTGGCACTGAACCGTTGTCTGCTGTGCGATTGTGTTGCGAATACCACCTACCCCAGCACCTAAAATCGGTCGGTCCATCCACCCCAGTATCGCCATCTTCCACATGGCAAGTCGTTCTTCGGCCGTGACTGCGCCTACGGAGCTCATAACTTGGCGTGCTTCGCCAGCAACCTGTGCCAGCCGCGCCTGCAACCTAGACCCAGCTAGGGTCGAAACGCTAGCGAGGATCACCACGCCCACCGCGCATCGCAACAGTGCGCGGCGCCACCAGCCAGGACTCGTGACAGCTAGCACGGCGTTGGCTACTACCAACTCGATCGCTAGTCCGATCGCTGAGGCGCGAGTAGCTGTCCAAACCAGCGCGGTGGCAGAAAGAACCGCCATAGGAAGGGCCGCTAGCGCGTTTCGCCACCCGCCGTGCACCGCGAGCATCAGCCAGAAACTTACTGACACCGCGTCCCAGAGTCCGGTCTGCGTCGGCGTTGTCCATAGTGAGCCGGCAGGAAATCGATTCGGGACTGGCCAGCCCACACCCACTTGGACTGCTTGAAGCACCTGCAAAAGCGTGGTCCCCGCCAAAAGGGCGGCAACCAGTGTCCACCAGTACCGCCTCAGCGGCCAAAGCACGGGGATCCACAGCAGGACACGAAGAGCCTTGAGCGAATAAAACCCTTCGCCACGATCACTCGACCAGATTAGAGACACAAAGCTCCAGCATGCCCAGAGTACCAGCCACCGGGTCCACGTCCGGTCAAAAAGGTCTTTCCAAGCCGCGAGCGCCCGTTGGACCTGAGGAACTGTGCATGCTGCCGAGATGGCGAACCCTATGTTGCCGGAAGCTGTGGAGAGCGGTTGTAGAGCCACTCCGATGATCGCGCCGTAGAGGTGCAACCGACCCCAGTCGATCGCTCGCAGTCGAGCGCGTGCTGCCTCCAGTGTGGTACACGGCGAAATCTCCATCGTGGAAATACTACGAGCGCGGCGAGCACCGTATACGTTGTGATGGCTGCGACGACCGCCTTGTGGCGGTGACAGGGGTGCGCTGAACAGGGCTACCCGCTATCAGAGACCTTCGCGGCCCAAGGGGCCGACAGCAGTCTCCGATGACGCGTTCAAACAGGAAGCGGCACCGTCCCTGGGGGGGTTGAAGCCAAGTTCAGCCAGGCTGACGAGGCACTGGCCGCGTGACACGCGCGCCGTTGAAGCCGGCGGAGCCGGTGAGGAGCTTCCTCATGATCCGATCTCACAGCGCGCGCGCACGGCCTTCACCACATGCTCAGCGGTCAGTCCCGCCTGCGCACGCATGAACCGCTGATCACCGACATGCTTGTGGGTGGCTCGGGGCAGACCGATGCCGATGTGTCTCGCGCGGGCCTCCGGCAGTGACGCGATGACGTGCGCACACCGGGTGCCAAGGCCTCCGATCGCGGCATGTTCCTCGGTGGTGACGATCCAGCGCGCCTTGCACGCCAGCCTGGCCACGGTCTCCCGATCGAATGGATCGATGAATGGACTGGACCAGACGGATGCGTCCAGTCCAGCCTCGTGGAGTTGTCCGTGCGCCTCGATCGCTACGTCGAGTGCGCCACATCCTCCCAGAATGGCCACTGCCGCATCCTTGCCGCCGGTCACGTGGATCATCCGCCCCTCGCGAATGGTCACCTTTCGCGGGCCGTGGAGCGACTTCTCCCCGTTCCGGCCCAGGCGCAGGTACGAGGGTCCGGGCAGCGTGCCGGCCAGCGCCGTGCACGCTCGGGCCTCCTCAGGGTCATTGGGTGCCATGACGCGAAGGCCGGGGAGCGCACCCATGATCGCCACGTCCTCGGTGGCGTGGTGACTGAATCCGAGGGGCCCATAGGCGAAACCGCCACCGACCGAGACCACCGTGACCGGGAGGTCGTGGTAGCAGATGTCGTTGCGGATCTGTTCCAGGCAGCGCAGCGTTGGAAAGTTCGCGATCGAGTAGGTGAAGACGCGGCGCCCTTCCAGCGACAGGCCCGCGGCCAGACCCGCCATATTCTGCTCGGCGACGCCTGCGTTGAGATACTGGCCCGGGAAGCGCTGCGCGAAATCGGCGAGCACCCCGAAGCCAAGGTCACCTGTCAACAGAAGCACGGACGGATCGGCTTCCGCCAGCCGTGTCAGTTCGGCCACGAAGGCGTCACGCATGGCTGGGGTCCTGAAGTTCCCGGAGGGCGGCTTCAAGCTCGTCCCCTTGTGGGCTCCGGTAGTGCCACAGCACCGAGTGCTCCATGAAACTCACCCCGCGCCCCTTGATCGTGTGTGCCACCACGGCCACCGGCCGCCCGGTGGAGGACCGACGCATGGCCGTGTTCAGCGCCGCGTGATCGTGACCATCGCACTCACGCGTCTCCCATCCGAAGGCAACAAGCTTGTCGACCAGCGGCTCCAAGGCCAGAGTCTCGGAGACAGGCGCAAGGCTCTGGATCTTGTTGTAGTCCACGATCACGCAGAGTCGCTCCAGCCGATGATGTGCCGCGAAGAGGAACGCCTCCCAGTTGGAGCCCTCGTCCAGTTCACCATCACTCAGCAGCACGAAGGTTCGCGACTCCGATCGCTTGGCCTGCAGGGCGAACGCCATCCCTGCGCCCACCGGAAGCCCGTGTCCGAGGGAGCCTGTCGAGAACTCGACACCCGGAATCCCATGGGTGGCCACGTGGCCGCACAGGGTGGATCCATTCCGGCAATGGGTCTCCAGCACCTCCTTGGAGAGGAATCCCACTTCCGCGAGCGTGGCATAGACACCGGCACCCGCATGGCCCTTGCTCATGATGAACCGGTCCCGGCCCTCCCACTTCGGCTCCGATGGTCGGTACTCCATCACCGCGCCGTAGAGGGTGGCCAGGATGTCGGCGCAGGAGAGGATGGAACCCACGTGGCTGGAGCGGCCCCTGGAAGTCATTTGTACCGCGTGCAGACGCACGCGTCTCGCCAACTGCTCCGGATCCAGGCGGGGGGCGCCCATGTGTGCTCGGTCAGTCGATGCGGGCGAACGAGATGTACGGATCCCACTCGAGTCGCTCGAGGCGAAGACGGTTCAGGCCGATCTCCTCGAGCGCCGCCACGGTCTCGCCAGGCCACTGCGGGTTGTCCAGCTCATCGAAAGCGATGATCGCGCCACGCGGCATGCGCGGGACGAAGGACTGCAGTGCGGCCTTCGTGGGCTCGTAGAGGTCGGCGTCAAGGAAGAGCAGGCTGACCACAAGGTGGGGGTGGTCCCGCACGAATTGGGGCGCGGTCTGGACGATGTTGCCCTTGACCAGCTGTCCCTTAGGGATGTGTCCAAGGAATCGGTCCTTGTCGTGCAGCGCCAGCAGGGCCTGCAGCTCGTCATGCGAATCCGAGCGGAGATCGCCCACGCCGGTGCCGGTGTGGATGTTCTGATCGACTTCGGAAAGGGAGGGAAAGCCGTCGAAGGTGTCGAAACCGTAGACGCGACGCGTGAGATTCTCCGGCTCCAGGATCGCGCCGATCTTGAGCCAGGACATGAAGCCGAAGCCCCGGAACACGCCGCACTCCACGATGCTTCCCTTCACGGTCAGGATCCGCTTGTAGAGCTCGTACATGGACAGGAAGCGCTTCAGGTGCTGACGGCGGACGTAGCGTGGAAACGCCTCCAGCTTGTGCTCGGTGGAGTCCCGGCTTCGCTCGAACACGTCGGCGATGGCGGGACCGACGGCTGCTTCCTGCGGAGTCTTGAAGGTCTTCATCGGCACTCCAGGATCTGTTCGGGGTCGGGCCGTCTCCCCAGAATGGCCGCGGCGGTCCCCCAGAGGATCCGCAGGTCCGTCCAGAGCGTCGGGCGCTCGACATATCGCAGGGCGAGTCGCATCTTGGTCGGGTGGATGAGCCGCATGTAGGCCTCGTCAGGGTCCGGGTGTCCCTGGAGGATCTCCGCCTCGTTCGAGAAGACGATCGAGGCCCAGTCGGTGATCCCCGGCCGGACTGCCAGGACCCTGCGCTCCTCCGGAGAGTATCGATCCACCGCCCACTGCACCTGCGGACGGGGTCCGACGATGCTCATGTCACCCGTGATCACGTCGATCAGTTGCGGAAGCTCGTCGATCTTCCAGCGGCGCATCCAGCGGCCCGCGGAGGTGATCCTGGGATCATCGCTCGACGTGGAGGAGGCGCCCACCTTGTCGGCGTCCAGGACCATGGTCCGGAACTTGTGCATGACGAATGGCCGACCGGATCGACCGACGCGCGGGGCCCGATAGAACACGGGGCCTCCGTCGTGCCAGCGGATCCGAAGGGCCGCGACCAGCCAGAGCGGCGACGTGAAGGCGATCAGCAAGATCGCCGCGACGATGTCGAAGATGCGCTTCACGGAAGCTCGATATGATACTGGGATGCAGTCCGTGGACGCGGTCCGTCAGATCCCGTTCTTCCGCTATCCTCACGTCTTCGGGCAGCATCGCGACGAGTACGTGGACGCGATGATGCGCGTCCTGGAGCCGGGCGCCTTCATCCTGCAGGAGGACGTGGCGCTCTTTGAGCGGGAACTGTCGGCCTATCTGGGCTGCCGACATGCGATCGGCGTCGCCAACGCGACCGATGCGCTCACCATCGTGCTTCGAGCATTGGGCGTGGGCCCGGGCGACGAGGTGATCGTGCCCGCGCACACCTTCGTGGCTTCGGCGGCGGCGATCCACTGGGCGGGGGCGACTCCGGTCGTCTGCGACATCGGCGCGGACCATCTCATGGATCCGACGGATGCTGAGCGCCTGATCTCGAGCCGGACCAAGGCGCTGATGCCGGTCCAGCTCAATGGACGGACATCGGACATGGATCGTGTGGGCGACGTGGCGCGGCGGCACGGTCTCCAGGTGGTCGAGGATTCGTCTCAGGCCTTGGGGTCCCGGTTCAAGGGACGCTGCGCGGGAACCTGGGGTCGGGCGGGGGTCTTCAGTTTCTATCCCGCCAAGCTGATCGGCGCCTTTGGCGACGCCGGTGCGATCGTGACCGACGACGACGCGCTCGCCGCCGAGATGCGGCTGCTGCGGGACCACGGCCGTTCCGGCCACGGCGGCGAAGTGCAGCGTTGGGGCATGAATTCCCGACTCGACACCGTGCATGCGGCCGTGCTTCGAGTGAAGCTTCGGCACTATGGCGAGGAGATCGTCCATCGCCGCGCGATCGCGGAGGTGTACCAGCAGGTCCTTCGCCACCAGCCTGGAGTGCAGCTCCCGCCCGTGCCCGGACCCGCCAACCCGCACTTTGACGTGTTCCAGAACTTCGAGATCCAGTCGGATCGGCGCGACGCGCTGAAGGCGTGGCTGGAGTCCTGGGGTGTTCGGACGATCATGCAATGGGCCGGCAAGGGCCTGCACCAGTTCCCGGCGCTGGGGTTGCGGGCACACGTGCCTCGGTCGGACCGATTCTTCCAGCGCTGCCTGCTCCTTCCCATGAACTCCTCGGTCACGTTGGACGAGGCGGCCTGGGTGGCCCGGCTTGTGTCGGAGTTCCATGATCTCCCCGGCGGGGCATGAGCGACGACGCCCCGTCGATCGCAGGAGCGAAGCGTGAGTGACCATCTTCAGTCCCTGAGACGGCACGTGGATTCCCGGCAGGGCTTCTGGGATCCGCAGCGTCTGCAGGCCCTCGAGCGTCGCAAGCTCGAGGAGATCGAATTCCACAACCTGGATCGGGCACAGAGCGAGGAGGCGCGCGCGAAGCAGACGGAGCTGCAGATGCACGCCAATCGAAAGTGGTACGCCGTGACCGAGCCCAGCCGGAAGTGGGTCCACCAGTGGATCGCCGCGAACGCCCGAGGCGGTGCCTTCCTCGACTATGCGTGCGGCCTGGGAGAGATGGTCCTTCGGGCCGCTCAGGACGGGGCCGGCGTGGCGGTGGGGCTGGACATCTCCGATGAGAGCATCCGATTGGCGCGAGCCGCCGCGGAACGCGCTGGTGTGGCCGAGGTGGCGAAGTTCGTGCAGGGCGATTGCGAGCGGACGGAATTTCCCGACGCAAGCTTCGATTGCATCGTCTGCTCCGGCATGCTGCATCACCTGGATCTCGAGCAGGCCTACGCGGAGCTTCGACGCATCCTCAGACCCGGCGGACGCATCCTCTGCATCGAGGCTCTTGCGCACAATCCGTTGATTCAGGCGTATCGCGACCGGACGCCGGAGATGCGCACCGAATGGGAGTCGCGGCACATCCTGAGCATGGGTGACGCCAGGCTCGCGCGGCGCTGGTTCCGGCTGGGCGAAGTCCGGTTCTGGCATCTCTGCGATCTGGCCGGGGTTCTTCTGCGCGGGTCGCCGCTGGGCACCCCAGCGATGGCGTTGGGTCGGTTTGCGGACTCGCTGCTGCTGCGCATTCCCGGCGTGCGGCTGCTCGCCTGGCAGTTCACCTTCGTGCTCGAGCATCCGGACAGGGATGTCCCACGCCGGGCGTCGGCGATCGCTCCCTGAGGCCGTGCGCCTCCAGGACGAACTTGAACGCCAGGCGCCGGGAGCCCGGCAGGCGGTCGCAGACCTCGGTGCATGTGGCTGCCAGTCTGTCTCCCAGCACGGGTGAGAGGGGACTCCAGATCCATGACCACGCTCCGAATCCGCGGATCGTTGAGCGGTCGAACATGCCTGCGAGTCGGTGAACCCGGTTCAGCGAGGCGATGTGCTGCAGGGTCGTGCGTGTGCGATTCGGCGCCACCCGCTGCCGGATCCGACGCGCGAGTCCCATCACCGGGTTGTCTCCCAGCGTGTCCACGCCAATGAAGGAGCCTCCCGGTCGCAGGACTCGTGCGATCTCGCGATCCACCGCCTCCGGATCCGCGTAGCTCAGGCTTCCTGCGCAGACGACCAGATCGAACGAGGCGTCCTGGAACGGCGTGGACTCCATGGGCGTGGTCACCACGCGCACGGCCCGGCCGAGAGAACTCATCCGTTTCGAAAGCAGCGCAAGGGCGCCCGCAGAAACGTCGGTGCAGGTGACCTCCGATCCGGATCCCGCAAGCACAGCAGAATGACGTCCGGTGCCTGATCCCAACTCGAGGATCCGCAGACCCGGACAGAGCATCGCTAGGATCGCACGCTCATAGGCTGTGTAAGGCGCGCGCAGCACGCGCGGGACCGATGCCGCGCCGACCTCGAAAGGCCCCGGCTCACGGGCTTCCGCTTGCGCCATGGCCTCGTAGCGTTCCCGTTCGCGTTCGCGGTCCTCGTGACTTCGATGGTCCGTCACGGGGGGGAGCCCTGTGCTGGTCCGTCATGCCCGTGGGTCCCAGCCATCCCCTCAAGCCGCTCCACAAGCCGCGCGTAGGCCAGCCCAGCTTCGAACCTGGCCCCGTGCAGTCGTGATGCGGCCGCCCCCATTTCGGCGCGAGTCCGTGCCGGGAGCACGGAATCCATGGCCGCGACCAGTCCAGGTGCATCGCCCGGCTCGTGCGAACGGCCGACGCCCTCGCGCGCCAGCAGTGCCGCAAGTTCTCCTCGAAGAGGTGACACGACCGGCAGTCCCGCCTCCAGATAGTCGTAGACCTTGTTGCAGATGTTGAGCTCAAAGTTGGGAATGGACCGGTACGGCGCAAGTCCGACGGTGGCTCGTTGGAGGAGGGAGTCGATCTGTGCACGATCGATCCAGCCGGGGAACAGGATGTTCGTGGCATGACCGGCCTGCCGACGGCAGGCTTCGCGGCGCTCGCCATCACCGCACATCACCCATTGCCAACGTTGTCCCGCCGGTGAGCGGGCCGCGCGCATCACGCAGTCGAGGTCGAAGCCTCGGCTCATGGTTCCCACGAAGACCGCTCGTGGACGACCGTCGGATGCCACTCCAAGGTCGTTCCACCATGCTTCCGCGCGGGCCAGGGCATCGGGGTCTGTCCGCGGCCGATCGGTCGTGAGCGGCGCCACGATGTCCGTGCCCCGGCATGGCCGACAGGCCTTGCGCCTAGCCCAGTCGAGGAAGCCCTCGGAAGGGGCGCACAGGGCGTCGCAGTCCCGGATGGCCTTCCGCGTCATGTGGTGGAGCGGGAAGAGGAGCGCGTCGGCGAATGGACGAAGGAACCGGGGAAGCGGAT
>VGYX01000026.1 GCA_016872835.1 Planctomycetota bacterium
AAGGCGGCAGAGAGGCAGGATGGTTGCATCGGGAACCCTCGCATGGAGGTGTGTGGATAAGAGCACAACGCCGGACTGTAGAGGATGCCTTCCCGGGCGCCGATTCCATGTTCAGGTTGTATGTGGGAAGTGTTGGAACACCGTCAGGAAAAATGTGAATTGCGGCGAGCCAACGATGATGTAAGTCTCGGTAGATTCGGCGTATGCGAAGTCTTCTCGCGACCATTCTTCTCGGAACGAGTTTCGGCGTTCAGGGTGCGTCGCACGACCACGGTTCGCACGGAACTCCCTCCTCTGTGGGGGTGGCCCGCCTCGATCCCCTTCGTGACGCAGGCGTGCCGGTGCTCGACCGCGAGAAGGCCCTTGCCGCGAAGGGCGGATCGATCGCCGAGGCCGCATGGAAAGAGATCGAGGCCTGTGACCGTTGCCTCGCTTCGAACGACCTGGCCGCCGTGCTTGCGTCTCGACCTGCCGCTGAACTGGAACTCTTGGCACCCACGCTTGCCAAGGCAAGCTCCGACGACTCGCGCCCGGTCATCCGTGCCGCAGCCGCGCGCGCCCTTTGCACGCTTCCTGCTGACAAGCGTTCGACGGAGTCACGCGCGCTCGCGCCCGTCGACCTGAAGATGAAGTGCGTGCCCGGCGTGATGGCGTGGGATCCAAAGGAGTTCAGCGCGGCACCGAACACGCTGGTGCGTCTGCGCATGGAGAACCCTGACTCCATGCAGCACAATCTGCTGGTGGTCGCTCCAGGTGCGCTCAGCGAGATCGGCGTGGCCGCCGAGAAGATGGGCGAGGGCCTCGAGGGGAAGAAGCGGCAGTTCGTGCCCGACAACCCCAAGGTGCTGTTCGTGATGGGTCTGGTGGCACCGGGTCAGTCCGGTGAGCTGTGGTTTTTCACGCCCGCAAATCCCGGCACCTACGTGCTCGTGTGCACCTATCCCGGTCACTATCGCATGATGAACGCCAAGCTGAAGGTGAAGTGACGCGTCGGCGTGCCACGCGGTTTCCTCATACCCTCGCGCGATGAAGGATTCGTTCGCCGACCTCGGGTTGGGACAGGAACTGCTCACCGAGCTGGCCGCACTCGGCTACGAGGAGCCCACTCCCATCCAGAAGGCAGCGATTCCGCCGCTCGTGGCGGGGCGCGACCTGCTGGGACAGGCGGCGACCGGCACCGGCAAGACCGCGGCCTTCGCGCTGCCCATGCTTGAGCGCATCGGACGAGAACGCGCGGAGCCACTGAAGCCGCTCGGTCTGGTGCTGGTGCCCACGCGCGAGTTGGCGGTGCAGGTGGCCGAGGCCTACGGCAGCTACGGCAAGGGTCTGCGTGTGTCCGTGGTGCCCGTGTTCGGCGGCGCGGACTTCCGCAAGCAGGCGATGGGTCTTCGCAAGGGCGCGCAGGTGGTGGTGGCCACGCCGGGCCGCGCGCTTGATCACATGCGACGTGAGTCGCTCGACCTGTCCGCACTGAAGATGGTCGTGCTGGACGAGGCCGACGAGATGCTCGACATGGGTTTCGCCGAGGACCTCGAGGCGATCCTGAACGCCACACCCGAGACGCGACAGACCGCGCTGTTCAGCGCCACGCTGGCGCCACGCATCGCGCGCATCGCCGAGAAGCACCTGAACGATCCCGAGCGCGTGCAGATCGCGCGCGAGAAGGGCGTGAAGGGCACCGCCGCCAAGGTGCGTCAGGTGGCTTTCGTGGTGCCGCGCGCGTTCAAGGTGGTCACGCTGGGTCGCGTGCTCGACATGGAGGATCCGGCGCTTGCGCTGGTCTTCTGCCGCACGCGCATCGAGGTGGACGAGCTCGCCGACGCGCTGACCGGCCGCGGCTATCGGGTGGAGGCGCTGCACGGCGGCATGGGACAGATGGACCGTGACCGCGTGATGCGGAAGGCGCGCGGACAGGCGGTCGACGTGGTCGTGGCGACCGACGTGGCCGCGCGCGGCATCGACATCGACCATCTGAGTCATGTCGTGAACTTCGACGTGCCGCCCGCGCCCGAAACCTATGTGCACCGGATCGGTCGCACGGGCCGCGCCGGCCGCGAGGGCACCGCGATCACCATCGCCACGCCGCGCGAGGGCCGCATGATGCGGAACATCGAGTCACTCACCAAGCAGCGCTTCGAGATGGCCGACGTGCCCACGCCCGATCAGGTGCGCTCTCGTCGCCTCGATCGCATGAAGGCCGAACTGGCGAAGGCCGTCGAGGCGGGGGAGCTCGAGCCCTTCCTGTCCACGGTGCGCGCGATGGACATGGACCCTGCCGAACTGGCCGCGGCCGCGTTGAAGTCCCTGCACGAGGCGCGGCGCGGCGATCACGCCGCGGAGGACAAGCTACAGGTCCCGAAGTGGGAGGATCGCGGTGGTCCGGCCCATCCGCGCGCCGAGCGCGAGCCGCGCGGCAAGGAACGGCCCGACCGTGGCGCAGGCTGGAAGAAGAAGACACCTATGCGCGGCGATCGAGGCACACCTGAATTCGTGCGCGTCTTCGTGGGTGGCGGCAAGCGCATGGGCATGCGACCGGCCGATCTGGTGGGCGCCATCGCCAACGAGGCCGACGTGAATCCGCGCGCCCTCGGCGGCATCGAGATCGAGGAGCTCGCCTCCTTCGTCGAGGTTCCGGCGCAGGAAGCGGATCACATCATCCAGGTCCTGCGCAAGTCCACGCTGCGCGGCCGCAAAGTGAAGGTGAATCGCGACCTTGGCTTCCGTCGCGCGGCGCCGCCGCACAAGCGCTGAATCAGCCCGTCAGGATCTCGCCCAGCGCGTGCGCGAAGGCGTGCGCCTCGGCGAAGCGATTGAACAGCGGCGCGGGGCTCGCTCGCACCACGTCGGGTTCGCGGAAGTCGCACCAGAAGCCGCGCTCATGGAGCGCCTTCACGACGCCGCGCGCGTCGCCTGGAATCCGGATCGACAGCTGACAACCGCGTTCGTGCGTGGCGGCCGGCGTGATCACGGTGCAGGCCTTCGGCGCGGTATGCCGCAGCATGAACTCCATGTAGGCGCTCAGCGCCAGACTCTTGCGTCGCAGCGCGGCAAGACCCACGCGATCGAACAACTCCAGGCTTGCGCGCAGCGGTGCGGCCGAGAGAATCGGCGGATTCGTGAGCTGCCAACCGTCGGCACCGGCCACCGGCACGAACTCGTCCAGCATGCGCAGACGCTCGACCGGATCGTTGCCCCACCATCTCGCGAAGCGCGGTCGCTCCAGATCGTTCGCATGGCGCTCGTGCACGAAGCAGCCCGCCACGCTGCCGGGCCCCGCGTTCAGGTACTTGTAGCTGCACCAGCACGCGAAGTCGCAGTTCCAGTCGTGCAGCGACAGCGGCACGTTGCCTACAGCGTGCGCCAGATCGAAACCGCACATCGCGCCAGCCTTGTGCGCCGCCGTGGTGATGGCCTGCATGTCCAGCACCTGTCCGGTGAAGTAGTTCACGCCACCCACCAGCACCAGCGCCAACGCATCACCCTCGCGCTCGATGGCCTTTGTGAAGTCCGCGGTCTCGAAGCATGCCTGCCCTTCGCCAGGCTTCACCTGCACCACCACCTGCGCGGGGTCCAGCCCGCGCACGCGTACGTGGCTCTCGATCGCGTAGGTGTCGCTCGGGAAGGCCCCCGCCTCCATGAGGATGCGTACGCGCTTGCCCTGCGGCCTCCAGAAACTCGCCAGCATGAGATGCAGGTTCACCGAGAGGCCGTTCATCGCGACCACCTCGGTCGGCTTCGCGCCCACAAGCCTGCCGAGCGGCTCGCGGAACCACTCATGATGCTTGTACCAGGGCCATGCGCCACGGAAGCGGCCCTCGCTCGCCATGCCGCCCCAGGCATCCAGTTCCGCCTGCAGCAGCGTGCGCGTGGCGCGCGGCATGGGTCCCAGCGAGTTGCCCACCAAATAGGTCACGGCGCGCCCCGAGGCGTCGCGTGGAAGCTCGAACGCCTCGCGGCAATTCGCCAATGGATCGGATTCGTCCAGATGACGCGAATACGCCGCGTCGGTCGAGAAGTCGCGAACCGAGAGTTCCACAGGGGCCGTGCTCATGCGCGCATGCTACGGCGACTCCGTGTGCGCCCCCTCGATTTCCGGGCCCTTCGAGGTACCCTGTCGCGCATGACGCTCGCACCCGTCGGGATGCTGGAGCGGGGGGCCGTGCTCGCGCAACGCGAGGCTCCTGAGTCCGCGTTCGCATGGACCGTGTGGCCCGCCCGTGAGCGACCCGGCCGCGCGTGGATGGTGGTGATCACGCTTGCGGCGATCGGTGCAAGCGTGTCGTTGACGATGGGCGACGCATGGTTCGGCGTGATGGGCGCGCTTGCGGTGGCGGTTTCGCTCCATCGGTTCCTGCTTCCCACCGACTGTCTGCTCACCAGCGAGGGCATCACCATTCATGAGCCGCTTCGCATGCACCGGATCGCGTGGGATTCGGTCGAGGGCATCCTGTGGAAGCCCGATGCAGGCCTTCTTCGCGCCACGCGCGACGCGGCCGGGCGTGTGATTTCGCGACAGGGCGGCATGCGCGGCGTGGTCGTACCGCTTGGACACGATCCGGTCGCCGCCGAGGCTCGGCGCCGCGCGGTCGAGGCCTTCCTGGAACGGCATGGCCGCTGAGGAATCCACGGGCTGGCGCGCGCGACTTCGCCACGCGTTCGCCGTGGAGGTCGAAGGCCCCGTCGAGCCCGATCCGGCCGTGCGCGCCATCGTCGACGACCTGCTGCAGCGCGTCGTGAAGCGCGGCATGGTCGTGCCCGCCTCCATGCTGCTTGAGAGCTGGCGGCCCATGGGAGCGGTGAGTGGCCAGATGATGCACGCGCTCACGCCGTTCACGGGCGTGGTGATCGACGCCAACGTCTGGACCGCGCTCGCCTCGTACATGGAGAAGCGTGGCGCGATTCCGTGGATGGTCGATCGCCTCTCGGAACTCGATTCGCGGCGAACGATCACGGATCGCACATCGAGCGACTGAGCCACCCGTATCCTGCACGCCGCATGCACGCCGCCACGCCGATCGATCCATCGCGTATCCGAGTCGTGGTGGCCACGGACTGCGGAAGCACCACCACGAAGGCCATCATGATCGAGCTGCGCGACGGCGAGTACCGCCAGACGCATCGCGGTGAAGCGCCGACCACCGTCGAGGAGCCGCTGGCCGACGTCACGCTGGGGGTCACGAACGCGATCACCGAACTGCAGGAACTCAGCGGCCGCAGGCTCGTGAATCTCGACGGCACGATCATCCGGCGCACGAGCCCCGACGATCCCGAGGGCTGCGACATCTACGTGAGCACCAGCAGCGCGGGTGGCGGACTGCAGATGATGGTGGCGGGCGTGGTGCGCGAGATGACCGCCGAGAGCGCCAAGCGCGCGGCGCTGGGCGCGGGTGCGATCGTGATGGACACCATCGCGGGCAACGATCGTCGCAAGCCGCACGAGCAGATCCAGCGCATCCGCGAGCTGCGCCCTGACATGGTGCTGGTTTCCGGAGGCACCGACGGCGGCGACCAGCGCAAGGTGATCGAGATCGCCGAACTCATCGCCCCCGCGAAGCCGCGGCCACGCTTCGGCGGCGAGTACAAGTTGCCGGTCATCTTCGCGGGCAACAAGGACTCGCAGGATTCCATCCGTCGCGTGTTCGGTGGCTCCGGCTTCGATCTCAGCGTCGTGGAGAACCTTCGCCCCACGCTGGAGCGCGAGAACCTCGGCCCCGCGCGCGAGCGGATCCACGACGTGTTCCTGGAGCATGTGATGGCGCATGCACCGGGGTACGACCGGCTGATCTCGTGGGCCAACGCACCGATCATGCCCACGCCTGGCGCGGTGGGCGACATCCTGCAGGAGATCGCGCGACGTCGCGGCATCAACGCCGTGTGCGTGGACATCGGCGGCGCCACCACCGACGTGTTCAGCGTGTACGACGGCGTGTTCAACCGCACCGTCAGCGCGAACCTGGGCATGAGCTACAGCATCAGCAACGTCTGCGCCGAGGCCGGCATGGCGAACGTGTTGCGCTGGGTGCATCTGGACATGGACGAGCGCGAACTGCGCAACCGCGTCAAGAACAAGATGATCCGCCCGACCACCATTCCGCAGTCGCACGAGGCGCTGGTGTTCGAGCAGGCGGTGGCGCGCGAGGCGCTGCGACTCGCCTTCGAGCAGCACCGCGCCTTCGCCACCAGCCTGAAGGGCGTGCAGCAGCAGCGCACGGTGGGCGACGCGTTCCGTCAGCAGGAGTCGGGCGGAAGTCTGGTGGATCGCATGCGCATGGACCTGCTCATCGCGTCGGGCGGCGTGCTCAGTCACGCCCCGCGCATGGAGCAGACGGCCATGATGCTGCTGGACAGTTTCGAGCCCGAGGGCTTCACGGAACTCGCGAAGGACAGCATCTTCATGATGCCGCATCTGGGCGTGCTGGCCAGCGTGCACCCGAAGGCCGCCATGGAAGTGGTGGAGCGCGACTGCCTGATCGTGCTCGGCACCGCCGTGAGCGCGAAGGGCGAGTCGAAGCGCGGAAGGCCCTGCTTCGCGTGGAGCCTGTCGCCCGAGACAGGTGCCGTGCAGGCAGGCTCGGGCGTCGTGCACGCAGGGGACATCGTTCGCGTGCCGCTCGAGGCGGGTTGCACCGCGAAACTCGAGGTGCGCCCCGAGCGCGGCATCGATCTGGGCGCTGGTCCTGGCAAGCCGGTCACGCGCAGCGTGCGCGGAGGGCCGGTGGGACTGCTGCTCGACGCCCGCGGCCGCCCGCTTCGGCTGCCCGAATCCGCGACGGAGCGCCGCGCCTGCGTGCAGGCTTGGAACACGTCGGTCGGCGTGTTCAGCTGATCACTGCTACTTTCCGGGCGTCGCACACACGGAGTCACCCATGCGCACCCTGATCCTCGTCGTTCTTCTCTCGCTTCCTCTCGCCAGCATGCCGGGCTGCAACGTGGCGCCCAAGTCCGAGGATCGCACGATCTTCGTCGAGGAAGCGCGCGACGGCCTGAAGTACTTCGAGAAGCATGTCACGGGGCTTACGCGCCAGATTCGGGAGTCCGGCGGCTACGCGTTGTTCCCGGGCGCCGGTCAGTGGGGGATCATCTTCACCGGCGGAAGCTTTGGCCGTGGCGCCGTGTTCGCCCCCGATGGTACGCAGATCGGCTGGGCCGCCGTGGACAACTTCAATCTGGGTCTGCAGGCAGGCGGGCAGGGCAAGAAGATCCTGCTTGTCTTCTCCAATGTCGACATGCTGGAGCAGTTCAAGAAGGGACTCCTGACGGGCAAGGCCGAGGGACTTGCGGTGGCGGGTGACAAAGGTGCCACGGGCATCGCGCCTTTCCAAAACGGCATCGCCGCCTATATCGGTGCCGAAAAGGGCCTGATGGCCGGCGGCATGATCGGCATGGAGAACTTCCGGTACCGCGCGCTCGGCAAGGAAGACGAAGACCCGCAGTGACTTGTAAGGTTGGAAGTCGGCCGAGCGCACGCGCTGCGGCCGCACATGGCACGCGAGAGCGGACGGCCTCTCTGATCGCATGCATGCCGGAAGGTGTCGTGACACGATCGGACCCCTCTCGCAGGAACATGCATGCAATCCACCCTTGGCGTCGAGATCGACGCCACGCCGCTTGACATCCACACTCCATTCGATGCACGCCTGCCGATGCCAGACACCGTGCAGCGCGGAACCATCGTGTGGCCCTACGCGATCACGATCGGACTCATACATCTGCTTGCGCTGGCCGCCGTGATGCCGTGGCTCTTCTCGTGGAGCGGCCTGATCGTGGCGATCGTAGGGGTGCACGTCTTCGGACAGGCGATCAACCTCTGCTACCACCGCCTGCTTACGCATCGCAGCGCGCGCGTGCCGAAGTGGCTTGAGCGCACGTTCGTGGTCGGCGCGCTCTGCTGCCTGCAGGACACGCCGGGCAAGTGGGTGGCGACACATCGCTTCCATCACAATCACTCCGACGAGGTCGATGATCCGCACACGCCGCTGGTGCGCTTCCTGTGGGCGCATGTCGGCTGGCTGATGGTCCGCAACAGCGCGACCAGCAACATCGACATGTACCGTCGTTATGCGCGCGACGTGCTCGAGGACCCGTTCTACATGGCGCTCGAGAAGCGCTCGATCTGGATCTGGATCTGGCTGGCGCACACGGCGGCCTTCTTCGCCACGGGTCTGGCGATCGGCTGGAGCACCGGCACCCTGACCGAGGGTGTGCAGTTCGGCTGCAGCCTGCTGGTCTGGGGGGTGTTCGTGCGAACGGTGCTGGTGTGGCACATCACCTGGAGCGTGAACTCGCTCACCCACCTGTTCGGCTACAGCAACTACGAGACCAGCGACCACAGCCGCAACAACTGGCTCGTGGCGATCCTGACCGTGGGCGAGGGCTGGCACAACAACCATCACCACGATCCGGCGAGCGCCAGCAACCATCATCAATGGTGGGAGTTCGATGTCACGTACTGGCAGATCCGCGCGCTCGAGATGGTGGGCCTGGCGACGCATGTGGTGCGTCCGCGGCATGTGCGACATGCGGCGCGCGACGCCCACAAGTCTGGCGCGGCGTTGGACGTCTGACACACGGCAAAGCGAGATCACGAACGCATCGAGTCCGCAAAACGAACTCCGCCTGTACGGGTACGGGACAGACGGGGCCCCGAGGTGTGCCGAACATCCTTTCCAAACCGCGACCAACTCTCGGTTTCCGTTGGGTACCGCGATTGGGCGCAATCACCGCCATCACAATTTCGGGTCATGGCGTGAGAGCGTGAATCGTGATGCACAGAATTCACGGGAATTTCTCCTCTTTACACTTCGGGCCCGTATGCGCACGCTGCTGCTGATCGCCATGCTGCTTCTGCTCGGCGCAGGCACAACCGCCAGCGTGCACAACGTCGCGCCGCCGGCACAGGCGGTGGCTGCACGACGCGCCGTGCGGCTGGCGTCAGCCCGCGAGGAACTCAAGTCCGGCGTGATCACCGCGGGCGGTGCGCGCATGCCGATCTGGTTCGCGATTCGCGGTCAGGCGCCTGCGGGCGGCCGCAGCCTGTGGATCAGCCTGCATGGTGGCGGCAGCGCGCCGCCCGAAGTCAACGATCAGCAATGGCGCAACCAGCAACATCTCTATGCGCCTGAAGAGGGGGTGTATGTCGCCCCACGCGCCCCCACGGACACATGGGATCTCTGGCATCAGGCGCACATGGATCCGCTCATCGATCGGCTCATCGAGGACATGGTGCTGGTGCACGGGGTGAATCCCGATCGCGTGTATCTGATGGGCTACAGCGCGGGTGGTGACGGCGTGTATCAGCTTGGTACGCGCATGGCCGATCGCTTCGCCGCCGCAAGCATGATGGCGGGCCACCCCAACGAGACGAAGCCTGACAACCTTCGAAACCTTCCCTTCGCGATCTTCATGGGAGGCCAGGATGCAGCCTTCCGTCGCAACGAGATCGCGACCGAGTGGAGCGCGAAGCTCGATGCGCTCGCCACACAAGATCCGGGCGGCTATCCGCATCAGGTGACCATCTATCCACAGCACGGCCACTGGATGAATCGCGACGACGCCGTCGCAGTGCCGTGGCTTGCGCAGTTCACGCGTGTCACGCGTCCACACCGCATCGTGTGGTTGCAGGATGATGTGACTGAGCCGCGCTTCTACTGGCTCGAGAATCCCTCGCCAAAGGCCGGTCAGCGCGTGGTCGCCCGACGCGATGGACAGGTGATCACGATCGAGGAAGCTGTCGGCGTGGAGGCACTTCGCGTCCTGCTCGACGACGGCATGCTTGACCTCGACAAGCCCGTGAAGGTGGTATTTGACGGTCGCACGCTGTTCGAGGGAATCGTGTCTCGCAGCGAGGCCACGATGGTGCGCACGCTCGGCGATCGGGGTGATTCACGCATGGTCTTCCACGCAGAAATCCCTGTCTCATTGAGCGAGCCCCGCTGAAACTCGCGTTTTTCACGCGTCCACGTCCGGTAGGTCGAAGCAAGCGCCGAAGGAGCACGCATGCACGACCCCCATCTCACCCGCGAAGCGCTCGCGCACCTTCCCGCCGACATCGCCTCCAGCCCGCTGTTCAACGGCGACCTGGCGCCGGTGCCGCCGTCGCGCCGCACCTGGACCACGTGGAACTTCGCCGCGCTGTGGATCAGCATGGCGCACTGCCTGCCGACCTACATGCTCGCGGGTGGCCTCATCGCGCTCGGCATGAACTGGTGGCAGGCGCTCGCCACGATCGCGCTCGGCAACGTGATCGTGCTCATTCCCATCCTGCTGAACGCGCACCCCGGCACGAAGTACGGCATTCCGTTTCCGGTGCTCGCGCGCTCGAGCTTCGGCACGGTGGGCGCGAACGTGCCCGCCATCCTGCGCGCGATCGTGGCGTGCGGCTGGTTCGGCATCCAGACCTACATCGGTGGCGAGGCGGTGAAGACCTTCCTGGTGGCGGTGTGGCCCGCGTTCGCCGAGATCGGCGGCACGGCCAGCATCGCGGGCCTGAGCGTGCCCAGCGCGATCACCTTCGGCATCTTCTGGCTGCTGAACATCGCCATCATTCTGTTCGGCATGAACGCCGTGCGTGTGTTCGAGAACTGGAGCGCGCCGCTGGTGCTCGTCATGGCGGCGTGGCTGCTCTGGTGGATGGTGCGTCGCGCAGGCGGCCTCGGCCCCATGTTCGACCGCCCCAGCAGCTTCGCCACGAACGCCGACTTCTGGAAGGTGTTCGTGCCCAGCCTGACCGGCATGATCGGCTTCTGGGCCACGCTCAGCCTGAACATCCCGGACTTCACGCGCTACGGTCGCGGTCAGCGCGAGCAGATGTGGGGCCAGACGCTCGGCCTGCCCACAACCATGTTCGGCTTCAGCGCGATGGCGGTCATCATCACGAGCGCGGCCGAGGGCATCCTGAAGGGCACGGACCCGAAGACGCTGTGGGATCCGGTGGTGGTGCTCAGTCAGATCACCAGCAGCACCGCGCCCACGGGCCTCGATGCGCCCCTCATCGCCGATCCGAGCACGCGCTGGCTCATCGCATTGCTCAGCCTGATCGGTGTGGCAATCGCCACCATCGCCACCAACATCGCCGCCAACGTGGTGAGCCCCGCGAACGACCTCGCCAACTGTGCGCCGCGCCTCATCAGCTTCAAGACCGGCGGCGTGATCACGGGCGTGCTGGGCATTTTCATCATGCCTTGGAAGCTGCTGGCCAACCCCGAGGCCTACATCTTCGACTGGCTCGTGGGCTATGGCGGGCTGCTTGGTCCCATCGCCGGCATCATGGTGGTGGACTACTGGCTGGTTCGCGGCAAGACGCTGGATGTGCCGGACCTGTACCGCCCGCACGGTCGCTACCGCGGCACCAACTGGGTGGCGATCGGCGCTCTGTGTGCGGGTGTGGCGCCCAACATCATCGGCTTCCTGCGCAGCGTGAAGGTCGTCGGCGGCGGCCCCGACCTGTGGGACCACATCTACCCCTACTCGTGGTTCACAGGCTTCATCGTGGCGGCGGTCGTGTACCGGCAGGGCATGCGCGCGAGCCGATTCGGCTTCGCGAGCGGCTGAGCGATCGCGATCACGCCCGCGTCACCCCTCGAACACCTCGTCCACCAGGTCGAGCGCGCGATCGATGATGCCGAACCCGTCGGCCATCTGCGCCTCGTTGATGCACAGCGGCGGGTTGCACATGAGCGTGCTCCACTGCAGCACGGTGAACAGGCCGTTGTCCTTCAAGAACTTGCCCACCTTGGGCATCACGGGGTGCGCGCCGGCGTAGGGCACCAGCCGCTCGTTCCTGCTGTTCTTGCGAAGCTCGATCGTGCCGAACAGGCCGATGTTGCGGTGCTCGCGGATGCAGCGATGCTTCTTCGCCAGTCGTTGCATGTGGCCGCGCATCACCTCGCCCATGTGCGCGGCATTTTCCACCATGCCTTCCTCGACCACCGCGTTGATGGCGGCAAGCGCCGTGGCAAGACACATGGGATGTGCGTTGTAGGTCAGCCCCCCCCAGAACACGTTCTCGCGGAAGTGGTTGGCGATTCGATCACTGACGGCCATCACACCCAGTGGCAGGTAGCTGCTGGTGATGCCCTTGGCCATGGTGCAGATGTCGGGCACGATGCCACCATGCTCAAAGGCGAACAGCTTGCCGGTGCGGCCCCAGCCGGTCATGACCTCGTCGGTCACAAGCAGGATGCCGTACTTCTCCAGCAGCGCCTTCAGCCCCTGCAGGTAGCCCTTCGGTGGGGGCAGGATTCCGTTGGTTCCCGTGACGGTCTCGATGAACATGGCCGCGATGTTCTTCGGGCCCTCGTACTGGATCACTTCCTCGAGGTAGGTCAGGTTGTTGCGCGTGATCTCCTCGTCGCTGCCGCCGAAGCTGTAGTCGTAGGGCTTGGGATCCATCACGCGCACCACCCCAGGCATGCCCGGTTCGGTGGGCCATCGGCGCGGATCGCCGGTCAGGCTGATGGCACCGTGCGTGGCGCCGTGGTAACTGCGGTAGCGGACCAGAATCTTGTGCCGTCCAGAGAACATGCGAACTGCCTTGATCGCGTTCTCGTTCGCCTCGGCGCCACCCAGACAGTAGAAGAAGGTATTCAGATCGCCCGGCATCAGTTCTGCCAGACGCAGTGAAAGCTTCGCCCGGATCTCGGTGGCCATGCCGGGGTAGGCGTACGCCAGTGTGGCCGCCTGATCCTGAATGGCCTTGACCACCTTGGGATGACTGTGGCCGATGTTCACGCTCATCAGCTGGCTGTTCCAGTCGATCCAGCGCTGGCCCTCGGGGCCGTAGAGATAGATGCCCTCGGCGCGAGTCACCGGAATGGGATCCACCTTGCCGGTGGCGCTCCACGAGAACAGGCTGTGCTTCATGCACGCGTCGATCATGTCCTTGCTGGACATGCCGGTGGCGTGCGGGGCGGCGGTGGTGGCGGGGGTCATGGGGAAATTCCTCGGGGGGCGAACTGCCGCAAAGCGTAGCGCAATGCGCAGCAAATTCCCTCCCGAAACGCTGGAGGTCGGGCCAGCTCAAACCGCTCTCAGGCGAGCACGACCACTCGCTGTTCCGTCTGCAGTGCGGCGATCACGCCTGGAAGAGATCGATTGAAAGCCTCGATCAGCGGCTGAAGTCGGCAGTTTCCAAGTCGAACCCACAGGAATTGACCGGCCGCGCCAGTCTGATGGGCGATCGGAACGAAGTCCTGATCCTTGCTGATCAACACGCGCCGCTCGTGCCCGGCCCAAGCCCAAAGCGCGTGATCATGAGCCGTGTGAAGGCCAACCTCACACACATGAAGCGCATCGTGACCATTCTGGTTCAGGAACCTGACCAGACCCGGCGGCAACTGGTTGTCGACCAGAAACCTCATGCCACACGAACCACCGCATGATCCACGAACTGCGAGGCGTAGGCGATGGCCGCCAGCACGTCGTCGCGTTCAAGGGATGGGTGGTCGCGGAGCACTTCCTCGATGGAGGCACCGCTGGCGAGCAGTTCCAGCACATCACGAACCCGCATCCGCATGCCGCGGATGCAGGGCCGACCGCCGCACACGGCGGCATCGGTGGTGATGCGTGAAAGCAACGCAGGGTCCATCCAGTCAGCATATCGGTGCATGGGCATGGGACCAATCCATCCAATGGCGAATCTCGTGAGTCCTCGCTGGACTTCGAGGCCGCACCCTACGACGCCCTCGCGTCGATTCTGAAAGAGATGCCCTTTTTCCTCTACGCCGACTTCCGCCGCACCTTCGCCACGGCCTTCACGGTCTTGCGGCGCTTGGGCACCGACATGGC
>VGYX01000027.1 GCA_016872835.1 Planctomycetota bacterium
TGCTTCTCGTGCGGATGGCGGTGAAGTTGTCGGGTCGGATCCGAGAGGTTTCTGGCGCGGCGCGGGACGTTGCGGACGGGGACCTGACGCGGACCTACGCGGTGGAAGGTCACGACGAGGCGAGTGGACTGTTGTCAAGCATGAACGACATGACGTCGCGCCTGAACGAGCTGGTGTCTCGGGTGCGAAGCGTGACGCTTGGGATCACGGGGACGGCGACGGACCTGTCGGGCGCAAGCCGTCAGCAGGAGGAGGTGGCGCAGAGCTTCGGGGCCAGCAGCGCGGAGATCGCGGCGGCGGTGCGTCAGATCACCATGACGGGATCGGAGCTGCTGCGCGGGATGGAGCAGCTGTCCTCTGCGGCGAGCGACAGCGCGCGACTTGCGACGGAAGGCCGTCAGGGTCTGGAGGAGATGGGTGGGACGATGTCGGGACTGGCGGCGGCGACGGGGAGCGTGGCGAGCCGTCTTGCGGCGATCAACGAGAAGGCGATGAGCATCAACGCGATCGTGGACACGATCACGAAGGTGGCGGACCAGACGAACCTGCTGAGCGTGAACGCGGCGATCGAGGCGGAGAAGGCGGGGGAGAGCGGGCGCGGCTTCCTGGTGGTGGCGCGTGAGATCCGTCGACTTGCGGACCAGACGGCTGCGGCGACGCTGGACATCGAGACGACGGTGCGTCAGATGCAGGGTGCGGTGTCCGGGGGCGTGATGGAGATGGACCGCTTCAGCGAGCAGGTGCGTCGTGGGGTGGGGACGGTGGGTCAGGTGGGTCAGCGCCTGACGCAGGTGATCGACCGGGTGGGAGCGGTGGAGGGTCGCTTCGGCGAGGTGACGCAGGGGATGCAGAGTCAGGTGCAGGGTGCGGAGCAGATCCGCCAGAGCATGGATGCGCTGGCGCAGAACGCCAGTCGTGCACGGGAGGCGACGCGAGAATTCGCGGAGGCGAGCGCGTCGCTGCAGGAGTCGCTGACGCAACTGCGCGCGGCCGTGAACCTCTTCCGGCTGCGGGACGGATCGGATGCGTCCATTATCTTGCGAGGCAAGTCATGATCCTTCGCCCCTCGCGAACCCTGCTTGGGCAATTTTTGGTCTATGGCGTCGCGCCAAGCGTGGCCGTGCTTCTGATCGTGATCGGCATCAACGGCCTGCGCACGTTCCGGCTGCTGCGCGACGGTGTGAAGCAGGTCGCCGAGGCCGAGGCTGTCGCGCTCGCCAATGACCTCGACGGATGGAACCGTGCCACGGTGGCTGTGGTGCAGGTCATGCGCGACGCGGCCGAGAGCGGCCTCTTCGGCCGAAGGGCAGAGAGCGTGGCGCTCCTTCGGCGCATCCTTGAGGAACACCCCGACTTCGAGGGGACCTACTACACCTACGAGCTCGACGCGGACGGGCGTGATGCGGAGAGCCTGGCCGCGCTGCGCTTGCGATCGACGAGTGCGTTGCCCGCCGAGGCACTGGACCCCTCCGGCCGCTTCATTCCGTACTTCTTCCGAGGTAGCGGGGCCGATCGAGTCATCGCGATGAAGAACATCGTCGACGACGACCGCAATCCCTTCTATCAGGGTCCGCGCACGCGCTTTCTGACGAACGCCGATCGTGGGCCTGAACTGACGGAGCCCTACAACTACGAAGGCGTGCAGATGACCGAGGTCACGCTGGCCCTCGTGATCCAAGGTCGCTTTGCGGGCATCGCCGGGGTCGATCGTTCGCTTGCCACCATTCAGGGAACGCTTCATGAGATCGCCGAGCGTTCGGGCCTGAACGTGATGTTGCTGACCGAGAAGGGCAACTTCATCACGGCCGTCGTGGGTGATCCCGACGACCCGGGAGACCTGGCCGAGGCTTACGCGATGTTGCCCACGAAGCCGCTGGCGCAGAGTCCCTGGGCCTCATCGCTCACGCCGCTCGTCGCCAGACAGGACGATGTGTCGGCGATGTTCGTGGACAATCCGATCACCGGTGAGCGCACCTTGCACGCCGAGGCGCGTGTGGCCACGGGCGGATGGCGCGTGATCATCGAGGTTCCTGCCGCGCGCCTGATGGGCGAGGTGCTGGGGTCGGTGCTGGTGAATCTGGGCGTGGGCTTGGCTGGTGCGCTGTTGGTGATCGTGCTTCTCGTGCGGATGGCGGTGAAGTTGTCGGGTCGGATCCGAGAGGTTTCTGGCGCGGCGCGGGACGTTGCGGACGGGGACCTGACGCGGACCTACGCGGTGGAAGGTCACGACGAGGCGAGTGGACTGTTGTCAAGCATGAACGACATGACGTCGCGCCTGAACGAGCTGGTGTCTCGGGTGCGAAGCGTGACGCTTGGGATCACGGGGACGGCGACGGACCTGTCGGGCGCAAGCCGTCAGCAGGAGGAGGTGGCGCAGAGCTTCGGGGCCAGCAGCGCGGAGATCGCGGCGGCGGTGCGTCAGATCACCATGACGGGATCGGAGCTGCTGCGCGGGATGGAGCAGCTGTCCTCTGCGGCGAGCGACAGCGCGCGACTTGCGACGGAAGGCCGTCAGGGTCTGGAGGAGATGGGTGGGACGATGTCGGGACTGGCGGCGGCGACGGGGAGCGTGGCGAGCCGTCTTGCGGCGATCAACGAGAAGGCGATGAGCATCAACGCGATCGTGGACACGATCACGAAGGTGGCGGACCAGACGAACCTGCTGAGCGTGAACGCGGCGATCGAGGCGGAGAAGGCGGGGGAGAGCGGGCGCGGCTTCCTGGTGGTGGCGCGTGAGATCCGTCGACTTGCGGACCAGACGGCTGCGGCGACGCTGGACATCGAGACGACGGTGCGTCAGATGCAGGGTGCGGTGTCCGGGGGCGTGATGGAGATGGACCGCTTCAGCGAGCAGGTGCGTCGTGGGGTGGGGACGGTGGGTCAGGTGGGTCAGCGCCTGACGCAGGTGATCGACCGGGTGGGAGCGGTGGAGGGTCGCTTCGGCGAGGTGACGCAGGGGATGCAGAGTCAGGTGCAGGGTGCGGAGCAGATCCGCCAGAGCATGGATGCGCTGGCGCAGAACGCCAGTCGTGCACGGGAGGCGACGCGAGAATTCGCGGAGGCGAGCGCGTCGCTGCAGGAGTCGCTGACGCAACTGCGCGCGGCCGTGAACCTCTTTCGGCTGCGGGACGGCGACTGACCGCCGCGATCAACTCTGGAAGAGCGAAAAGCCCTTCGACTGCAGTTCCAGCACGCGCGTCCAGCCGTCGCTGTCGACCTTCACGCCCGGCAGCAGATCGGCGTTGCCCACGCCGAGCTCCTTCATGCGCGTGCCGCAGCTCTCCACGCTCGCGCCGCCCTTCTGCAGGTCGGCGATGAGCGACTTCCAGGGGTTGCCACCATTGGTCCCGAGCACGCGGTCGTACGCGGCATCATTCAGCACCATCGGCAGCGCGGGGCCGTCGAACACGAAGACCATGCGCACCTCGGTGGCGCCCGCCTCGTTGGCCGCCAGCGTCGCGTCGCGCCAATCGGCAAGGCCGTAGAAGACCATGTCACCCGTCGGTCGCCGGTTCGCGTAGACCACGGTCCGCCAGTTCTGGACTTTCGCGCTCACGTCGGCCTTGACCTCGGGCGCGGGCGAGATCTTGCGTGCGGGCGCGAAGGCGAAGGGCTGCGAAGCGTTGCTGCAGCCGACGGCGACGATGGAGATTCCGGCAAGAAGGCAGGTCAGGCGCATGTGGGGATGGTAACGGCGGATACCGGTGGCGCGCAGGGGCATCCTCGCAGACAATGTCCCGATGCCGCCCGAAGTGGCCTCGACACCCCCGTACATGATCCTGTGGCTGCTGGCTCTCTACGCGTTCGTGCTTGGGTGCAAGTTCGTCTTCCGGCGTCGCGGCGATGTCCGCCTGCTGGGCGTGGGACTGCTCACCGCGACGGTGTGCTGGATGCTGGGTGCGTGGGGCATCGAGATCCAACTGCCGCTGCTGATCAGCCTGCCGGAAGGGCCGAAGGAACTCGTCATTCCGGTGCTTCGCACGGTCGGCGAGATCGGACTCACGCTGGCGATCGCGTCGGCGACGCTCGTGGTGATCGGCGCGATCGCGATCGCGTCAACCGGCTCCGACTTGATCCGTCTGCAGAAGGCGGTGCTGCGCACGCTGCTGCTGCTGATTGGAGCGGTGGTGATCTGGCAGATGCACTTCGCGGGCCAGTTCAGTCTTCGCAACCTGCTGTTCGGCCTCGGTGGCGCGAGCGTGTTCGTGATCGGTCTCGGTCTGCAGCGCAGCATGGGCAACGTCTTCAGCGGGTTCGACCTCCAGGCCGACAAGGTCGTGCAGCGCGGCGACTTCGTGCAACTGGGCGTGGGCGGCCCCGAGGGCATCGTGGCGGACACGAGTCTGCGTACCACCCGGATCCACAGCACCGACGGCCAGATGATGATCGTGGCCAACGCCGACCTGCTGCAGCGCAATCTCCTGAACCACGATCAGCCCGATCGGAAGCTCCGGGTGCGCCGGAATGTGGGCGTGTCCTACGAGGTCCCTCCGATGCGCGTGAAGGACGCGATCCTTGGCGTGCTGAATCAGGACCAGGGTGTCCTGCAGTCGCCGCACGCGCCGGATCCGGCCGTCTTCGTGCAGGGCTACGGCGATTCCGCGGTGAACTACGAGGTCCGCTTCTGGGTGGGCGACCGGCGCTGGATGGACGACGTCGTGGACCGCGTCATGACGCGCATCTGGTACGCGTTGCGCGAGCAGTCGATCGAGATCCCGTTCCCGATCCGCACGATCCGCATGACCGACATGCCGGCGGAGGCGCGTCGAGCCGAGTCCTCGGAGGTGCGCGTGCGCGAGCTCGAGGCCGCCGTGGCGCGATGTCCACTCTTCGCGGATGCCTACATGTCCGGCTCGGAACGGCGAGAACTGGTGCGTGACAGCGCGGAGTGCGTGCTGGCCGAGGGCGAGCTTGCGGTCCGTCTGGGTGAGCGAAGCGAGTACATGTATCTGGTGCTCGAGGGTGAGGTCGAGGTGCGACCGGAAGGCCGGGCCAGCATCCGTCTGCCGGCCCCCGGCTGGTTCGGCGAGATCGCGCTGCTGCGGCGCGAGCCCCGCACCGCCGACGTGGCGGGTGGACCCGGTGGAGCGCGACTGCTTCGCATGAGCCGGGTCAGCGTGCTGCCGGCGCTCGGGCGCAATCCCAAGCTTGCCGACGAACTGAGTCGGGTATCGGATGCCCGGCGCGAAGCGATCGGCATGGTCGACACGGCCGAACATGAAGCGTCGGTATGGCGGCGTACCCGCACCGTGGTCCGGTCGATGAGCCGCTCGCTGCGCCCGTGGTGACGCACTGAAGGCCTCGGCCGTAGGCTTTCGCTCATGAAGCTGCTCTCGACCTGGGACCACGGGCTGCCGGCCAACGATGCGGCCCTTGCGATCCTCCGTGCTGGTGGCGGCGCGATGGATGCGGTGGTGGAGGGGGCGACGCTCACCGAGCGCAGCAACGGCCAGCGCAGCGTCGGCCTGGGTGGCCTGCCGGATCGCGACGGCATCGTCACGCTTGATGCGGCGGTGATGGGTGACGACGCACGGGCCGGATCCGTGGCGTGTGTGCGCGGCGTGGAGCACCCAGTGCGTCTTGCGCGGATGGTCATGGACCGCTCGCCACATGTCATGCTGGTGGGCGAGGGGGCGCAACGTTTCGCCCGCGAGCATGGCATCGAGGTGCGTGAACGGCCGCTCGACGACGAGCAGACATCGAAGTGGAAGGCGTGGCTGAAGCAGGGGCTCTATGCGCCGGTGATCAACGTGGAGAACCACGACACGATCTCGCTGATCGCGCTGGATGACCGCGGAAGCATGGCCGTGGCCAGCACGACCAGCGGACTCGCCTTCAAGATGCACGGCCGTGTCGGCGACTCGCCGGTGGTCGGATCGGGGCTCTTCGTCGATCGCGAGGTCGGCGGCGCGGTGGCCACCGGCCTTGGCGAGGCCGTTCTTCGCACGGCAGGCGCCGCCGCGATCGTGGAGATGATGCGGGCTGGTCGAAGCCCGCAGGAGGCGTGCGAAGCGCTCATCACGCGCATGATCGAGCGGGTGCCGGGTGCCGAGTCCTATCAAGTGGGCGTGCTGGCGATGGATTACCAGGGCCGCTGCGGCGCGTTCTCGGTGCAGCAGGGCTTCACCTACGCGCTGGCGGACGGCTCGCGCAACACGCTTCACACCGCGGGCGCCGCGCTGCAGATCGATGGAGACATCGAGCGCGCCAAGCGCGTGAAGGGCGAGGGCTGAATCAGGCGCCGCGTGGCCCCATCGCCGCGCGCAGGTCTCGCGCTTCTTGCGCATCCAGCCAGGTGCCACGACGGCACGACGCATGCAGATGCGGTGTGATCTTTAGCCATTCCGCGGCGTTCGACGCGCGTACGCCGCCACACGGCATCACTTGAAGCGTGGGTCGCCCCAGGCGCGCGCAGGTCGCGTTCGCGATCGAGATCGTGTCAGCCACGCCCGCGAGTCGCTCGGACAGCGGATGGGCCGAGGCGTTCCAGCCGGGAACGCCCGCTGTCAGCAGGCGATCAAATCCAAGCTCGCACACGTCACGCGCGGCCTGTTCGCGATCCGCGATCAGATCGAAGGTTCGAAGGAAGGAGACCTCCAGGTGATGCGCGCGGGCGACCTCGATCATGCGGCCGCAGGCCTGATGATCAACCCCGCACGTTCCGGCCAGTGGACCGATCGCCACGCCATGTGCACCGGCACGCGCGAGCGCCTCGATCTCGCGAAGACAGAGGTCCAGGATCGCTGGGGTGCAGCGGAAGGCCTCGGCGTCAAGAGCGGCCATCATGGCGACGCCTCGCGGGCGGATCATCGCCACCAGACGCACAGGCGTTCGCGCGCGGATCTCCCGCACCAACCAGGGATCCGGCGACCACCCCTCGGAAGCAAGATCGCTGCAGACCTCCAGCCGATCCGCGTGGGAACCCGCAAGCTCCGCGGCCGCGATTGAATCGATGGGGATCTCCAGCGTGGGCATCACGAACGCAGGGTAGTGGCGCGCGCCCGCATGATCCAACCTACATTGCCTTCATGAAGGACTTCGTGTTGCGCCATCAGGTCGTGGATCTGCACGCGCGCAGCGTCCAGCCCTGCGAGGTGCGGGTTCGCGCGGGTCACATCGAGTCCATCACGCCCTGCACCGGTCCGGTCGATCCCGGTTTCCTCATGCCTGGCTTCATCGACGCGCATGTGCATGTCGAGAGCAGCATGATGCCGCCGAGCGAGTTCGCGCGCGTGGTGGTGACGCATGGCACCGTCGGCACGGTGAGTGACCCACACGAGATCGCGAACGTGCTGGGCGAGACTGGCGTGGAGTTCATGCTGCGCGATGGCGCGCGGCGCAACTTCCACTTCCTGTTCGGGTGTCCATCATGCGTGCCGGCCACCGGGTTCGAGACGGCCGGGGCCACGCTGGACGCGAAGGCCGTGACGCGGCTGCTCGCCGATCCACGCATCGGCTACCTGAGCGAGATGATGAACTGGCCGGGCGTGCTGCATGGCGACGCCGAGGTGTTGGCCAAGATCGCGGCGGCGAAGGCGGTGGGCAAGCCGGTCGATGGCCATGCGCCGCAACTCATGGGCGAGCAGGCACGCGCCTACGCGGCCGCGGGCATCAGCACCGATCACGAGTGCGTGACTCTGGAGGAGGCGCGCGACAAGGCGGCGCTCGGCATGCATGTGCTCATCCGCGATGGTTCCGCCGCGCGAAACTTCGAGGCACTCTGGCCCATCCTGAAGGAGCGACCCGCACAGTGCATGTTCTGCACCGATGACGCGCACCCCGACGTGCTGAAGCATGGGCACATCAACCGCCTGACGGCGCGTGCGGTGGCCAAGGGGGTCGAAGCGTTCGACGCCATGCGAGCGGCGTGCGTGAATCCGGTGCGGCACTACCGGCTTCCCTGCGGCCTGCTTCGGGTCGGCGATTTGGCCGACATGGTGCTTGTGGACGACCTGAAGGACTTCCGTGTGCGACGAACCTGGATCCGCGGCGAATGCGTGGCGGAAGACGGGCGCTCGCACTGGAGCCATCTTGAGGTCGAGTCTCCAAGCACCTTCCGGCAGGCACGATTCACGGCGGCGGACTTCACCATCCGGCGTGACGGATCAACGGCAAGCGTTCGCGTGATCGAACCCAAGGATGGCGAACTCGTCACGGGGGAGTCAGAAGCCACGCTGACCGTCCGCCAAGGCGTGATCGAGCCGGACCCCGCCCAAGATGTGCTGCTGATCGCGGTGGTGAACCGTTACGCGCAGGCGCCGCCCGCGGTCGCCTTCATCCGCGGATTCGGTATCGGGCAGGGCGCGATCGCCAGCAGTGTGGCGCATGATTGCCACAATGTGGTCGCGGTGGGCGGTTCGCGCCAGGCCGTGGCCGAGGTGGTGAACGCGGTGTTCGAGCGAAGTGGCGGCGTGGCCGTGTGTGACGCGCAGGGGGTGGAGATCCGGGGCCTGTCGATCGCGGGCCTAATGAGCACCAAACCCTTCGAGGTCGTGGCCGACGCGTATGAGACCATGTCCGCGCGCGTGCGGGCCATGGGCTCGCCGCTGCAGGCTCCGTTCATGATGCTCAGCTTCATGGCACTGCTCGTGATTCCAGCCCTGAAACTCTGCGATCGCGGCCTTTTCAACGGCAGGGACTTCCGTTTCGTGGATGTGGTTCACGGGACCCCTCCCGTAGGCCGATGAAGGCAGGGGCGTTGCCGGGTGAAGGGGACCCTGTATAATCCCTCTCCCCGTTTCGGGGCACCTTCGCGGGTGTAGCTCAGTGGTAGAGCGTCACGTTGCCAACGTGAATGTCGAGGGTTCAAGTCCCTTCACCCGCTTTCGCTCGAGAGCCCAAGGCCGATGGCCTTGGGCTTTCTCGCTTCTGGCGGGTGAAGCGGTCGCGGCCTTTGGCCGCGCCCGCGGCGCAGCACCTTTGGCGCTGCGCCTGGGACTTGGATCCCGCCGCTGCGCGGCGGGATTTCAAGTCCGGGCAGGGCGATGAAGATCTGGGGTTGATGGTGCTGGCGGAATCGCGGGCCGATTTCAAGCCGTCGGACCGAAGTTCAGCAGCGCCAGCGCCACGTCCCCGAAGTCGGTGGTGCCGCTGCCATCAAGGTCGCTGGGACAGGCAGGGCACGGGCCGAAGTCGAGCAGGATGAGCACGATGTCGCCGAAGTCGATCGTGCCGCTCAGGTCCATGTCGCCTTGCGCGTACTCGCAGCTGTCGATGCGGCCGTTGGCGTTGGAGTCGGCGGCCCAACCCTTGCCAAGCTCATAGCTGTCGCGCTGACCGTTGCCGTTGCAGTCGGTGAAGGTGACAAGGGCCACGGTGTGGTAGCCACCCGCCGCGACTTGGCTCACGCCCGAGAGACCCGCAGGCACGTTGCATTGGCCTTCGAGGTTGCGGCCCCAGGCGACCACGGTGCCGTTGTTCTTGAGCGCGACGGTGTGGTACCCGCCCCCCGCGATCTGGGTCACGCCCGAGAGACCGCTAGGCACGTTGCGTTGGCCGTTGTTGTTGTAGCCCCAGGCGACCACGGTGCCGTCGTTCTTGAGTGCGACGGTGTGGTCCCTGCCCGCCGCGATCTGGGTCACGCCCGAGAGACCGCTAGGCACGTTGCATTGGCCGAGGGAGTTGGAGCCCCAGGCGACCACGGTGCCGTCGTTCTTGAGCGCGACGGTGTGGTCCCCGCCCGCCGCGATCTGGGTTACGCCCGAGAGACCCGCAGGTACGTTGCATTGGCCGTAGAAGTTGCGGCCCCAAGCGACCACGGTGCCGTCGTTCTTGAGCGCGACGGTGTGGAACCAGCCCGCCGCGACTT
>VGYX01000028.1 GCA_016872835.1 Planctomycetota bacterium
CGGCGTGGAGGCTCGCCGCGACGCGATGTTCCGCGGCGACAAGATCAACGTGGCCGAGGGTCGCGCCGTGCTGCACGTGGCGTTGCGCGCGCCCAAGGGAACGAAGATCGAGGTGGACGGCAAGGACGTGGTGCCCGAGGTCCACGCCGTGCTGGACGCCATGGGTGCCTTCGCCGACCGCATCCGCAGCGGCGACTGGAAGGGCCACACCGGCAAGCGCATCAAGACGGTCATCAACATCGGCATCGGTGGCAGCGACCTGGGTCCCGCCATGGCCTGGGACGCCCTGCAGCCGTGGGCGCAGCCGGGACTCGAGTGCCGCTTCGTCAGCAACGTGGACGAGAACGACTTCGTGCAGAAGACGAAGGACCTCGATCCCGTCGAGACGCTCTTCATCATCAGCAGGACGAAGGACCTCGATCCCGCCGAGACGCTCTTCATCATCAGCAGCAAGACCTTCACCACGCTCGAGACCATGGCCAACGCGCACACCGCGCGCGCCTGGAGCCTGAAGGCCTTCGGCGGCGACGAGACGAGCGTGGCGAAGCACTTCGCCGCGGTCAGCACCGCGTTGAGCGAGGTCAAGAAGTTCGGCATCGACCCCGCGAACATGTTCGGCTTCTGGGACTGGGTCGGCGGCCGCTACAGCATGGACAGCGCGATCGGCCTGAGCACCATGATCGCCGTGGGCCCGCAGGGCTTCCGCGACATGCTGGCTGGCTTCCACGACATGGACGAGCACTTCCGCACCACGCCGCTCGAGCGCAACATGCCCGCGCTCATGGGTCTCGTGGGCATCTGGAACAATCAGTTCCTGAAGTGCGACACGCTGGCGGTGCTGCCCTACTGCCAGTACCTCGATCGCTTCAGCGCCTACCTGCAGCAGCTCGAGATGGAATCGAACGGCAAGCACACCCAGCTCGACGGCACGCACGTGCGCTGGGAGACCTGCCCCGTGGTGTGGGGACAGCCCGGCACCAACGGCCAGCACGCCTTCTATCAGATGATCCATCAGGGCACGAAGATCGTGCCGTGCGACTTCATCGCCTTCGCCGAGAGCCTGCACAACCTCGGCACGCACCAGGACCTGCTCACCGCGAACGTCTTCGCGCAGGCCGAGGCGCTCGCCTTCGGCAAGACCGAGCGCGAGATCGTGGCCGAGGGCGTGCCCGCGTGGCTCGCCCCGCACAAGGTGATGGAGGGCAATCGTCCAAGCAGCATGCTGCTGGCGCGCAAGCTCAGCCCGCGCATGCTCGGCCGCCTCATCGCGCTCTACGAGCACAAGGTGTTCACCATGGGCGCCATCTGGGGCATCAACAGCTTCGATCAGTGGGGCGTGGAACTGGGCAAGGTGCTGGCGCAGCGGATCATTCCGGAGCTCTCGGGGCCGAAGCCCGCGCTGAAGCACGACGGCAGCACGAACGCGCTGATCTCGAAGTACCGCGCCTGGCGCGGTCGGTGAGCGACGGACGACTCCGGGGCGAGCGCGTTCAGCGCTCCTCGAAGTCGAGGTCCACGCCGTAGGTCTCGCGCAGCCCGAGCAGGCCGAGTCCCGCCACCGCCATCACCACGACGCCGGTCGCGACGGCCGCTTTCCATGGAGCCTCGGGCACCGACTGCCCCCCCGCGATCACCCGCTCGAACCAGACCCAAAGCCCCGCCGAGGCCGCCGCGCTCCAGCGCACCAGGTTCGGCGCGGTCGTCGCGGCCGTGGCCCGCAGGTTCGTGCCGAACTGCTCGGCGGCGGCGGTGGCGAACACGGCCCAATAGCCGCACCCGAGGCCAATGAGCGCGCACGCTCCGTAGAACCACGCGGCCGATCGCGCGCCCAGCGTGAAGTAGAAGATCATCGCGGCCATGGTGATCAGATGGAACGTCAGCACCGCTCCACGCCGGCTTCGCAGCCACTGGCTCAGCAGTCCGCTCGCCAGATCGCCGACCGCCAATCCCACGTAGCACCACATGACGGCGCGACCCGGATCGGGTTTCTCCGAAACCGGCAGTCCCAGACTCATGCCGATCACGTCGCCGTACTTCACCAGCGTGCCCACGCCGAACCACACCGGCACCGCGATCAGCACCACGCTGAGATAGCGCACGAGCCTGCGCGGGGGCCACAGCAGCATCCAGATGGCGCCGCGATTCGCGTGCGATCGCACATGGCTCCACATGCCGCTCTCCACCACGCCGATTCGCAGCAGCAGCAGCGAGAGGCCGAGGGCCCCGCCGATCGCGAAGGCCGCGCGCCAGCTCACCCATTGCGTCACGAAGTAGCCGGCCACCGCACCCAGAATCCCCACCGTCGCCACGATCGTGGTGGCAAGGCCGCGACGCTCGCGACTGGTGAGCTCCGCGACCAGCGTGATGCCGGCGCCGAGTTCACCCGCAAGCCCCACCCCCGCCGTGAAGCGCAGCACCTCGTACTGACGGATCGCCGTGCCCAGCCCGAGCGCGTGCAGCCATCCCAGCGCGCCGGCGGGATCCACGTCGGTGATCGCCGCGTTCAGCAGATTCGCCACGGAATAGGTGAGGATGCTTCCGAACAGCACCGCGATGCGGCCCAACCGGTCACCCAGCACGCCCCACAGGATGCCGCCCACCATCAGGCCGGTCATCTGCAGCGTGTTGTCCAGCCAGATGCCCCAGTCCTTCAGGAACGCGTCGTGCTGCGGCGCGGGAAGTTCGGCGAGCTGCCGGGAGAGCACATCCGACAGGCTGCGCTTGCGCAGCAGCGCGAAGAGCAGCAGATCGAAGATGTCCACGAAGTACCCAAGCGCGGCCACAAGCACCGCCAGCGATACCGCGGAGCCTTGGATCGGTGCGTCAGGGCTTCGGCGCATTCGCGGGAGCAGGCGCGGGCGCGGCAGGAGCGGAAGTGGGCGCAGCCGGCGCCAGCGCCGGTGCCGGTGGAGCAGGTGCCGGTGTCGGCACTGCAGCGGGCGGCTGTGCGGGCGCTGTCGCCGCCAGACCCACCATCGAAGCGAATTCCCTGCAGAGCTCCTCCAGCAGTCCCCTGACCTGCGCGGAGGCCTCGGCGTCCGAGGCACTGCTGGTGCGCTGCTGGCCCCACACGGCGACCTCGCGGCTGCCAGCCTCGCCAGGAACCTTCATGGTGCGCAGGACAAGCATCATCACGCCGATCGACCGGATCTTCTCCTTGCCGACCGTCACGAACAACGCCACGCGATAGGGACTTTGCTGCACCGCGGCAAGACCGACACCTTGCATCGAGGCCGCCAGGGCCTTCTCCGTCTCGGTCTTGTCGAGCCCCGGCACGGCCGTGGAGCCCGCGACCCGGTAATCGACCGTCGTGCGGTACTGCGTCGCACGCGCGAAGACCTTCGCAAGATCCACCGTCGGCAGCGCACCCGGATCAAGATCGGTCGCACGCATGCGCTCCACATCGGCCTTCGACGCAGCAAGAGCGGACCGCGCCTCATCGCGCTCGGTGCGGACACCTGCGGACTCACGTCGCAGCGCGTCGAGCTGACCGGTCATCTCCGACGACTGCTTGGTGGCGCTCTCCGCGACCGCCTGCGCCTTCTTCAGCTCCTGCGCCGCCGTGCTTGCGTTGGTCTCCGCAGCCTGCACGCGCTTGGCCAGACTCACCAGCTCCGCGGCAGCGGTCGCGCGCTCACGCTCCTTCGCCGCCACGCGCGAGTCCTGAAGCCACCAGGCCACGCCCGCGCCCACGGTGGTGGCGATCAGCAGCGCGATGACCACGGCCGGCCCCGACACGCCGCCGCCCTGCCGAGACGCCGGAGATTCCGTTGAAGAAGGGCTCTGCGACCAGGGGGATTCTGTCATGTTGGGTGTTCGGAAGGGTGCGCCTGCGCGATTACACTTCGAGCATAACCGGGACGAAGCGACCGATGGATCGCTGCCCAACCTCCGCTTCGGCCCCGCGCCCCACGCATGCAATCTTCGCCTTCACCGAACGATCCTTCCCAAACGATCCTGGACGAGGAGGACATTCTCGACCTGGGCGAGGACGTGCGTGTGCCCGAGGACGCGATCTTCGGCGACCCGCATCCGATGGCCGTCTCGGACGCGCCCCCACGGCGAGATCGCGTGGTGATCCTGGGCCGCACCCGCGCGGGCAAGACGATCTACTTGGCGCGTCTCTACGAGCAGTGCTGGAAGCACGAGGGGCCGCTTCGGATCGAGGCGCACGATGGCCGCACGCATCTGTCGCTGCTTTCGGCGGTCGAGCAGATGCAGGAGCACCGAGCGTGGCCCGCCGCCACCGAAGGCACGAACTATCTCGACCTGAAGCTCAGCTGGAAGGGCCATGAACTCACGATGGTGAGCCTGGACTACCCGGGCGAGGTCTTCCATCGCGCCTTCGTGGAGCAGGCCGAGGACGAGAACACGCGCGAACTGGTGGACCACGTCCGGCGCGCCGCCGCCGTGCTGATGCTGATCGACCCGAAGGTGCTGGCGACGGGCCGACTCGGTGAATCCGCGGACGACGATTTCGGCATGGTGCAGGCACTGCGTTACCTGCGCAGCTTGCCCGGTGGGCGGACCGTGCCGATCGCGCTGGTGCTGACCAAGATCGACGAGAACGCCGATCTGCTGCGGCACCACGGCAAGTTGCGCGGTTTCGCGGAGCGATTCTGCGCCAACCTGCTGCGGACCGTGCCCGGCTTGCGCGTGTTCGGTGTGTGCGCCGTGCGCAGCCGTCGCGACTCGCTCGGCCGTCATGTGCCGGATCTGGAGCGCCCACCGCGTGGCCTCACAGGTCCCGTCGAGTACTGCATGGAGCATGTCGTCGCCAATCGGCTGGCGGATGCACGCCAGAAGGCGACCGACGCCCTTCGCGAGCGCGTGATCCGTGAAGAGCAGGTCGCCGCCGCGGAGGAGAAGGCCGACAACCGGTTCTGGCTCTCCGTGAACGCGATCCTCATCGGAGGCATCGTGGTCGTGGGCCTTCTTGCGTGGCTGGTCATCCGGAGCGCGGGTTGATCCTGGCTCGGACCCATCTCTTCGGGTCGATCGACGGATATCGAACGCTCGCCCGCTCGCCTGAGATCTGCGACGCCGACGACGCGGCCTTGGCGGCGCTTGGATTCGGTTCGCCGCGCACCGAGGCGGAATTCGAGGCGCTTGAGCATGAACTGTGCGTCGCGGGCAGGCCACTTCCAAGCGGCGGCTACGCGATCACCCGCGTGTTCGCCGGCGCGCCGGACGTCGCGGGTCGACGCACGATCGAACGTCGGACGCTGGTGCTGGACAGCGAAGCGTGGCGAGTGCTGGCGCAGTCCAACTTGCGGACCGTGCTGCGCAACGGGCGCAACTGGCCGCGCGAGGCGTTCGCCGCGGGCAGGTCCGTGGAGCTCCACGAGGAGGCCTCCGACGACCTCTTCCCGACGCCCAGCGAAGCGGAGCGCCGAGCGTTCGACGCGCTCCTGACGGCACAGACCACGCATCGCTGCGCCGTCCTTCCCAGCGGCGAGCCATGGGAAACCTCCGTGCTTCGACTGCCGAACTTCCTTGCAGGCGCTCACGTGCGGACACTGGGATGGGGTGTCGGACTCTGGTCGGTGCCGGCGGGCGTGGCGATCGCCACCATGCATGCCAACACGGGCGCACGCAACGTGTTCACGGCAGCCACCAGCGGCCCGTGGCAGCACCCGGACTCCGTGTCGCGCCTTGGTCATGGCTTCATGCCAACCACTGCGGAGGAACCGCATGCCGCTCCACGCCGCCGCCGCCTGAATCCAGCCCGACACCTTCCGCTTCTCGCCGGGGCGGTCGCGATGCTTCTGGCCAGTCTCATGGTGTGGTGGGCGGTGCGACAGCGAGAGGCGCCGGATGCGCGGAACAACAGCACGCCGCCGCAGCAGCGTGATCTTGAGACCCGTGTGGCGAACGCTGACCCGAAGCGCACCGTGACTGCAGCCCCGGAAGTCGACCCAGACCCGATGGCATCGGCGACGGCTTCGGGTACTGCCGCACCAAGCGCAAACGCTGCCGATGCGCAGGCCGCGGCGCCAGCGGCTTCGCAGACGCCGCCCACGACCCCGCCCGCCGCAGTGCCGACCACGCAAGAAGGGTCCTTTGGCGTGACCCCAAGCGCCCCGGGCAACGATGCCTTCGGCAGCGGAACAAGCGCCGCATCGGCAACGCCGACGGCCACGGACATGGCACCCGATTCTGCGCCTTCGGTCGCGGCACCGGCTCCAGCACCAACGCCAACACCCACCGAGAAGCCGAACATTCCGCAGATTCCCGTGGAAAGCGCGCCATGGGATGCGGAAGTGGACCTTGCGCGCAAGTCGATCGACCTTCGAACTCGCGCGCGCGAAGCCACCACCGAGGCGCAGGGTGCCACGCTGATCGCGTCGCTTGCGGCGCAGGCGGAGGACCTGGTGCGCGCCCATCGCCGGACCGAGAAGGCGGCAGGCAATTCCGCACCCAGCGAGAAGTGCCTGATCCTGATCGACGCGCGGAACAAGAAGCGCGGACTCACCGACGTGGTGAAGCGCGAGCAGCTGGCGCAGGCGTTCGCGCCGCTTGTCGTGCAGCGCATGATGCTGCTGTGCGCGCGATTCGAGATCTCGCTTGCCGTGCAGGATCTCGCACGACGAAACCTGATCGACACGGGTGCATTGCCAAGGGAACTCCGCGGCGACGCCCGCGCCGACGGCTGGCCCGACGAGACCCCTTGGGTGCTCTGGTACTTCCGCAACAAGGATGCGCCCGTCTCCACCGCCGCCGACGGCGCGCGGTACATGGCCTCCGAGTTCGACGGCGCACTGGACGGGCATCCGGGAACGCGGGGCGCGCAACAGATCCTCGAGACGCTTTCGAAGCCTGCGCCTTCGGAGGCTTCGCCATGACCTCGATCTCGCTTGCGACCGCGATCGAGCGTGCGCGCGAATCCGCGCTCACGGGCGACCCCTCGGCGTTCATGGACCACCTTCGCGGCGTCGAGTCACTGGACCGTACGGGCGAGGCGCCTGCGGCCGAACTGCGCATGCTCTCGATCGTGGCGGCGGCGCGTCGCGCTGATCTGTCGGAGGTGGATCGTGTGCTCGTGCAGGTCGAGCCACTGTCAGGCCCGGAGTGGGAGCAGCTTCGTCGCTGGCTGCTCGCCGCGCCCGAGATGCAGTTCAGCAGCTACGCGGAATTCGTGCGATCGCTCGACCGCCGCATGCGGCAGAAGGCGTCGATTCCTCCCGCGCGGCGCTGGACTCCGTCGATCGTCATGGTGCTGCTTGGCGCGCTGCTGTCGCTTGGCGTATTGGCTTGGCGAACGAGCGCCGCGGATCCCGCCATCACGAATCGGACCGCAATCGATGCCGTGATGCAGGGCGACGCCACCGCCCTGCTTGATGCCCTGCCCTCGGCGTGGCGATCCCGGCTGCTTGCGGCCAAGGATCTGCTTGCCGCGCAGGCTTCCGCCGAAGCGACAGCCGACGTGGAGACATCGCTCCTGGCGCTCGCCGAGTCCCTGCGGACGGCCGCCGCGTCACCGTCAGCGGCGCGCGTGGCGGAAACCCTGCTCGGTCCTCGCGGAACCCCGCAGCAGCTGCAGTCCCTCGCCACCGGAGTGACGGAGTGGCAGCATTCACCGTGGCTGAAGTTGGAGACCTGGTCGAAGACCGATGCACTGACATGGAAGCCATCTGGCGACGCGTTGCTGGCTTGGCGGACGGCACTGCGACACATGCCGATGGGCACGTGGCTGCCCGGCTGGTTCTCCACGCAGTGGCAGTGCGCGCCGCTTCAGGAGGAGCGCGCCCTGGTGCTTCGAACCAGCGGCGATCCTGCACGCATCACGCTGCAGGTGCTTCTTGGCACGCAGGAATGGAAGACCACCGCCACCCGCGTGGAACGATTCTGGGTGCCCGAGGCGGTGCAGGAGCGATGGCGTGAACTGGATCCGCACCTCGACGCCGCACAATGCACCGCACAGCGATCCCAGGCATGTCAGCGTACGCTTGCGGAGAGACTTCGTGCGGTCGCGGCGTGGATCGCGCGCCTGATGGCCAACGCATCGGATGTCACGCCCTCCACGAAGGAGTTGCCATGGTGGGTTCCATGAGGCGTCTCGGATGGATCATCGCGCTGCTGCTTGCGAGTTGCGCAAGCGATCGCCCCACCGCACCGGCGGCCGCACCGATCCCCGAGGAGGAAACGATCGGACAACGCGACCCGACGGCGATCTCGCAGAACGGTCGTCAAGCCACCGCGCGCAGCGCCACGGCGGCGCCGCCTGCGCGCCCGACGGCGAGTGGTGCATCGGGCCAAGGTGTGTCGGGCGCGGGTTCTGGAAGTGGTTCCAGTGGTAGTTCAGGAAATGGTTCAGGAAGTGGCTCCGGGAGTGGCTCCGGGAGTGGCTCCGGGAGTGGTTCCGGAAGTGGTTCCGGAAGCGGACAGGGCTCGGGATCCGGCCAGGGTTCTGGAAATGGCTCGGGCCAAGGCTCCAACAGCGGTTCCGGAAGTGGCCAGCGGTTCCGGAAGTGGCGGCGCGGGCGGCGGTGCGGCCTCGTCCTCGAGCGCCGGTGCGTCAAGCAGTTCGGGATCCCAAGGCAATGCGAGCGGTGCTGCTGACTCGAATGCCACCACAGCCGGTGCATCGGGTGCGGGCAGCACCTCAAGCGGCGCAATGGGCGGCGCGGGTTCCGGAGGCGGCACCGCACGCGGCTCGATGGCGGAACTCACCGAGGTGGCCGTGACGGCGATGAAGCAAGGCTCCTCCAGTGGCGGCGGTGGCGGAACACCGGGCGCCGCGGCATCGGCTTCGAGTGGTTCCTCCAGCGGCTCGGGCGCGACGACAGCCGGGGCAAGCGGTCGAGGCGGCACTGCCGCGCGCGAGGGCGAGCGTCCCGCAGCTCGCACGGGTGGTGTGGTCCGCGCCGACGCCTTCGATCCCCTGCCCGACGGCGACATGCCCGATGCCGTGCAAGGCGGCGGCGCACGCGGCGGTTCGCGAGGCACCAAGTCGGATGCCGCAAGCGCGGCCACGAACGGCTCCGGCACCTCACCGGGCGCGGATTCCGCTTCGCGGGCACCCGAGGGCGACCGCTCGATCCGGGGCACCTCGTCGAATCAGCAGTCGGCGCGCGAGTTCAAGGAGTCCAAGCCCGAGTCGCTGGAGGTGCCCCCGACGAGCGACGCTTCGCCCACGCTCGACGCGCCGGCCATCGAGTCGATCACGGCCGAATCGCCACTTGCGCCGCTGCTTGGCTTCTGGCAACAGGTCGACGATGGCCGCAGCGAGGCCGACTTCGCGCCCGGTGGTTTCAATCTGTGTCTGCTGGCGATTCGACCCACGCAGCGATCGATGCAGGTCTATCGCGCCTGGGGCACGCCACCCGAGGCGCTGGTGATCGCGGCGGAACTGCGCGCCACCTTCGAGCCCAGCGGCTCGGTTCGTGTGGAGGAGTCTCCAGCGCAGCCTTCGCGATTTCCC
>VGYX01000029.1 GCA_016872835.1 Planctomycetota bacterium
GCTGGAACTCAGCGACGACGACGGCCGACCAGGCCAGCCAGTCCGACCAGCGCGGCCGCGCCGGGAGCGGGCACCGCGAAGGTGAGGAGTTGGTTGTAGCGGTAAGCCGCATTGGTCGCGCCCGTGACCGTCGTGACGCCGTTGTTCTTGCCGGCGACAGCGAACTTCATGGTCATGGTCTTGACGGCGTTGTCAGCCAAGCCCGTGACATCGATCACGAAGCGGCCAACCATCCAGGCGTTGTCAAGGCTGCCACCCACGCTGATGTTGTTGCCGGCGATAGTGGCGGCAGCCTTAGCCACGTTGTTGACGCCGTTGTAGTAGCCAGCGCGAGCGTAGGGGTTGGAGTTGGTGTTGGCGCCAATTCCGGGGTACCAACCGGCGCCGGCGGAGCCAGCAGCGCTGATGATCGCGCTAGCACCGGGGGTGTTGTAATTGGTGAAGTTGGTGTCACCCTGCATGTTCAGCAAGTTGAGCGAGCCCTGCGAGCGAAGGCCCGCGGTCACGAAGCTGTCCACGCCACCGTCATTGTTGGTGGTTGGGGCCCAGCTGCTGCCAGCGGCCTGAACGAAGGCATCGCCCTGGTTCATGACAGTGCTGGCCACATAGGCGCTGACGCCGAAGGTGCTGGAAACGATGTCGGTCGACGCGGTGCACTTCACGTAAACATCCATGACTGAGTAGAAGCGTGCATCGGCGCCTGCACCGACCTTGACGATGTAGCTGTCACCGGCCAGCTGGTTGGTGATGGTCGCGAAGGCCGAACCGGTCAGGACGACCGTCGCGGCAGCGGCGAGAGAAGCGTTACGCATTTGGAGGGACTCCTTAGCTCAGAAGTGAGGGAACATGGCCGTTTGTCGGCCAGAAGAACAGGGAACGAACACGAGTGAGATCTGGGTTGACTCAGGAGGGAAGCGCCTGAAATCAGCCCAGGAATGGGACGAACTCAAGTGGCAGTGATTGAATTTTGGAGTAAGGGAACGGACAGTGAGGGAACGTGAGTGCCGGGCGGAGGGGAACTCAAACCGGCAGGTGCAATTTAGCCCCGTTCCAAGGAGCGGCAAGTAAAACGCGTAAATGCAGGCGATGTTTTTGGTTGTGACACCGAAACGGGCTGCCGCGATGGACCGAATTCAAGCGTATTCCTTCGCTTTTTTGATGGTTTTGGATCGGCTGTGACAATCCCCAGGAGTGCATTTCGAGCGGAAAATTCAGCGGCACGACACATTTGTTATCGGACATAAATGCGTGCGGATCGGAACTTTGGATGCGTGCAAGGCTAGATTCCATGCCCTCAAAACCTTCTCTTGAAAGGATCCGATCGATGACTGGCAAGGTTTCAAGCATGGCGGTGATCGGTTCTGGAACGATGGGATCCGGCATCACCCTTGTCGCAGCACAGGCAGGGCTGAAGGTCTGGCAGGTGGACGTGAAGCCCGAGCAGTTGGAGCGCGCGAAGGCCTACCACCGCAAGACGCTGGATCGGGCCGTGGAGAAGCAGAAGATTTCACGTGCGGATACCGATGCGGCGCTGGCGCGCATCGCCTATGTGCCGTCGATGGCCGACGCCCGGGGCGCGGAATGGGTGGTCGAGGCGGCCACCGAGAACGCCGAGGTGAAGAAGAGGATCTTTCGCGAGATGCAGGCGGCGTTTCCGGCACCTGCGGTGCTTGCGACCAACACCAGCAGCATCAGCATCACGGACATCGCCGCTGCGGTGGGTGCCGACGCAGGTCGCGTGATCGGCATGCACTTCTTCAATCCCGTGCCGGTGATGGCGTTGGTCGAGGTGATCAAGGGCCTCGCGACAACGCCGGAGACCACGCAGCGCACGGTTGAATTGGCGAAGGCATTGGGGAAGACCCCGGTTCCCGCAAACGACCGCGCAGGCTTCGTGAGCAACCGGGTGCTCATGCCCATGATCAACGAGGCCTTCCATGCCTGGATGGGGGGTGTGGCAGGCCCCGAGGAGATCGACCAGATCATGAAGCTCGGCTGCAACTTCCCCATGGGGCCGCTGCGTCTGGCGGACTTCATCGGCCTGGATGTGTGCCACGACATCATGATGGTGCTGCACCGCGAACTGGGCGAGCCAAAGTTCTTCCCGTGTCCGCTGCTGCGACAGCTGGTGCTGGCGGGCCGGCTGGGCGACAAGAGCGGTCGTGGCGTGTTCGAATACCCGGCGAAGTGAGCGCGCGCCGATAGCATCGCGTCGTGCAGCCCCCGGAGTCGCACGGCATCGATCCGATCGTGGACGCGCTTGCGCGGAGCGTGGAATCACTGCCCGAGACGCATCGCATCGGTCGCGAGGATGTGCCGGATCCGGACGCGCTTGAGCGTTCGCTTGAGATCTACCGGGCGATCTGCTTTCCAGGATTTTTCGGGTCCCGCTCCGGCGGTGAACTGGATGTGCGCGGATTCCTTGCCGAGGCGGCACGGATCTTCGAGCACGCCCTTGCCCCGCAACTGGCGCGGGCCGTCGGGTCCGGTGGGGCCGCGGGCAAGAGTGCGACGGCGTGCGCGGAGGACTGGTGTCGCAAGGTTCTTGTCGCGACACCCGAGGTGCGAGCGCTTCTCGCGCAAGACGCGAATGAGGCAATGGTCGCCGACCCGGCGGCGCGCGGCCTGAACGAGATCATCCTGTGCTATCCGGGCCTGCAGGCGATGATCGCGCATCGTTTGGCGCATGTGCTGCATGCGCTTGGCGTTCCGCTGGTGCCGCGCATGTTTGCGGAGATCGCGCACCGGCGCACCGGCATCGACATTCACCCCGGCGCGCGCATCGGTCCCGGACTGTTCATCGATCATGGCACGGGCGTGGTGATCGGCGAGACCACCGTGATCGGACAGCGATGCCGCATCTATCAGGGAGTCACGTTGGGTGCACTCACGCCGGAACTGGACCGAGGCGGTTGCGTGATACGGGGGCAGAAGCGCCATCCGACGCTCGGGGACCGCGTGGTCGTGTACGCGGGTGCCACGATTCTTGGGGGAGACACCGTGATCGGCGATGACGCGACGGTGAATGGTGGTGTGTTCCTGATGCAGAGCGTGCCTGCGGGAAGCGTGGCGAAGGCGCCGCGCCCCGAGGTGGTGCTGAAGAGCCGTGGCTGAATCCGCGACGACCTTCGACGTGATCGTGGTGGGGGTAGGCACGATGGGTGCCGCGGCATGCCTGGAGTTGGCGCGTCGGGGCAAGCGCGTGCTCGGGCTTGAACAGCATCGTCTGGGACACGACCTTGGCAGTTCGCATGGAGGCAGTCGAATCGTGCGCGACTGCTACTTCGAGGCGCCCGACTATGTGCCGCTGCTGCTGCGATGTCGTTCGGGATGGGAACGACTCGAGCGGGAGAGCGGGCGGCGCATCGTGCATCGGTGTGGCGTGCTCTACCTGGGCGCGTCCGAGAGCGAGGTGATCCGCGAATCGGCCCGCAGTGGCACGGCCTTCGATGTTCCCTTCGAGTCGCTGGACGCCGCAGGTGTTTGTGCGCGCTTTCCCCAGTTCCGCATGCCGGACGGATGGCACGCGATCTTCGAGCCTGGCGCAGGGTTCGCAAGGCCGGAGCGCGCTGTGCGCACGGCGAGCGACCTGGCCATGCGAGCGGGCGCAATTCTCCGCGAGGGCCTTCGCGTGCTCGGCTGGCAGGAGACCACCACCGGCATCCGTGTTCAGACCGATGCGGGCGTGTTCGAGGCCGGATCCCTGGTGCTGACGGCCGGTGCGTGGACCGCTGGCATGGCGGCCGCACTTGGCGTTCCCATGGTGCCTCTGCGCGTGCCGATCGCGTGGCTTCAACCGCGCGACGAACAGCTGTGTCGCGTGCCGACCATGCCGGTGTGGTACATCGATCGCCCCGGCCAAAGCGGCCTGTATGGAGTGCCGATCGCGCCGGATCAAGGATCGCCGCATGGGGTGAAGGTCGCGATGCACGGAGACGGCGTGGTCGTGGATCCGGACGCGCCAAGACGCCAGGCCTCCCCGGATGAACTGGAAGCGATCCGAGGGGCGACGGACGGCTTTCTTCCCTGTGCGGCGGGAGCGGTGACCGCAGGATCCACCTGTCTGTACACGATGAGTCCAGACGGTCACTTCGTGGTGGATCGGCTGCCAGGATGCCGGAGCGTCTTCGTGGCCTGTGGGTTCAGTGGCCACGGCTTCAAGTTCATGCCGGTCATTGGGGAGGCGCTTGCGGATCTGGCCATCACCGGATCCACCGCGTTGCCCATCGGATTTCTTGTCGCTGGGCGGTTCGCGAGGGGCTCCTAGAATGGCCGGAGTATGGCGAATCACGATCCTTTCGGCGCTCGGGCGACCCTGAACACCCCGGCTGGCGACCGCACCTACTTCAAGCTGGAGGCGCTCAAGAAGTTCGGCGCGATCGAGCGGCTGCCCTACAGCATCCGTGTGCTGCTGGAAGCCTGCCTGCGCAACTGCGATGGCGTGATGGTGACGAAGGAGCATGTCGAGAAGATCTGTCGCTACGACCCCACCAAGCCCGGCGAGGACGAGATTCCGTTCATGCCCGGCCGCGTGGTGCTGCAGGACTTCACCGGCGTGCCGTGTGTGGTGGATCTGGCCGCCATGCGCGACGCGATGAAGCGCCTCGGTGGCGACCCGAAGCGCGTGAACCCGCTGGTGCAGTGCGACCTGGTGATCGATCACAGCGTGCAGGTGGATGCGTTCGGCAGTGGCGCCGCGCTGCGCATCAACGGCGAGCTGGAGTTCGAGCGCAACAACGAACGCTATGAATTCCTGAAGTGGGGCCAGAAGGCCTTCCGCAATTTCAGCGTGGTGCCGCCCGCCACCGGCATCGTGCATCAGGTGAATCTGGAGTATCTGGCGAAGGTGGTGTGGGAGCGCGATGGCGTGCTCTTCCCGGACAGCTGCGTGGGCACCGACAGCCACACCACGATGATCAATGGATTGGGCGTGGTGGGTTGGGGCGTGGGCGGCATCGAGGCCGAGGCCGTGATGCTGGGCCAGCCGATCAGCATGCTGATTCCTGAAGTGGTGGGCGTGAAGATGACGGGCAGTCTGCCCGAGGGCACGACCGCCACCGATCTGGTGCTGCGCGTGACCGAGATGCTGCGCAAGTTCGGCGTGGTGAACAAGTTCGTGGAGTTCTTCGGCCCGGGTCTGGCCAGCATGAGCCTCGCGAACCGCGCCACCATCGCCAACATGGCGCCCGAGTACGGCGCCACGATCGGATTCTTCCCGGTGGATCAGCACACGCTGGACTACATGCGGCTGTCCGGTCGCAGCGAAGGCCAGATCAAGACCGTCGAGACCTACTGCAAGGCGAACATGCTGTGGCGCGATGACGCGGCGGACATCCGATACACGGCGGTGCTTGAGCTTGACCTTGGCACCATCGAGCCCGCGCTAGCGGGCCCGGCGCGTCCGCAGGATCGAGTCGCGCTGTCGGCCATGAAGAGCGGTTGGCAGAAGGAGCTTCCGAAGTTTCTTGAGAAGGGTGCGGCGGCGACCAAGGCCCCGGCCGGTGGCGGCGCGGCGGTTGCCACGGCCCCGGCGGCCGCCGCGGTGGCCGTGCGAGACGAGGAGGGCAACGAGTACCAGCTGAAGCACGGCGCCGTGGTGATCGCCGCGATCACCAGTTGCACCAACACCAGCAACCCGAACGTGATGATCGGCGCTGGCTTGCTGGCGCAGAAGGCTCGCTCGAAGGGCCTCACGCGCAAGCCTTGGGTGAAGACCAGTCTGGCGCCCGGCAGCAAGGTGGTCACCGACTATCTGGTGCAGGGCGGTCTGCTGAAGCCGCTTGAGCAGCTCGGCTTCGATGTGGTGGGCTACGGCTGCACCACCTGCATCGGCAACAGTGGACCGCTGCCTGATCACGTGGGCAAGGCCATCAAGGACGGCGATCTGGTGGTGGCCAGCGTGCTCAGTGGCAACCGCAACTTCGAGGCGCGCGTGCATCAGGACGTGAAGGCGAACTACCTAGCGAGTCCGCCGCTGGTGGTTGCCTATGCCATCGCCGGCACGGTGGACATCGACCTGTCGAAGGATCCGCTCGGCACCGGCAAGGACGGCAAGCCCGTCTTCCTGAAGGACATCTGGCCAAGCCAGGCCGAGGTCGACGCGGCCGTGGCGAAGAACGTCACGCGCGCGCAGTTCGAGAAGGAATACGCCGCCGTGTTCGACGGCAGCGAGGCGTGGCAGGCCATCCGCACCGAGGCGAGCGAGATGTACGCCTGGAACCCCAAGAGCACCTACATCCAGAATCCGCCGTACTTCGATGGCATGGGCAAGGAGCCCGGCACCATCCAGTCGATCCGAGGGGCTCGCTGCCTGGCGTCGCTCGGCGACAGCGTGACCACGGACCACATCTCGCCGGCCGGCAACATCAAGACCGACTCGCCCGCGGGCAAGTACCTGCAGGCGCACGGTGTGGCGGTGAGCATGTTCAACAGCTACGGCAGCCGTCGCGGCAATGACCGCGTGATGACCCGTGGCACTTTCGCCAACACGCGCATCCGCAACAAGATGACGCCGGAGAAGACCGGTGGCTGGACGCGCGACTTCGTCGATGGTGGCAAGGAGAAGTTCATCTTCGACGCTGCCGAGAGCTACAAGGCCAAGGGCATGCCGCTGGTGGTGCTGGCCGGCAAGGACTACGGCATGGGCTCGAGTCGCGACTGGGCCGCGAAGGGCGCGATGCTGCTTGGTGTGGAGTGCGTGATCGCCGAGAGCTTCGAACGCATTCACCGCTCGAACCTCGTGGGCATGGGCGTGCTGCCATGCACCTACAAGTCGGGCGAGACGGCGGCGAGCCTTGGACTGGATGGCACCGAGACGTTCGACATCGAGGTGCCTGCCGCGCTGAAGCCGCGTCAGGACCTCACGGTGAACGCGACCAAGCCCGATGGCAGCGTGAAGTCCTTCACGGTGCTGTGCCGAGTCGACACGCCGGGCGAGGTGGAATATCTGCGCCATGGCGGCATCCTGCAGTTCGTGCTGCGTAAGATGGCCTCGGCCTGAATCGCGTCAAAATGCTGGAAAAACGGCAGCGCCGTACGCCTTGCGCGTGCGGCGCTGTCATGCTGCGTCTCTTGATGCGCACCTGGCTTCAGCGATTCCGTGGCGACGTGGCATATCTCGAGAGGATGTTCCTGGGTCGCACCCGTCCGGAAGCGGAAGGCGCTGTGCGAGAGGCGCTCGCGCTGTGCGGCTCGGAACGCTGGTGTGAAGGGTGCGGAGGATCACTTGAAGAAGACACCAGCGGACCGTCCGCGGTTGGTCACGGGGCCACTCGCCTTTGTGGGCGGTGCCGCCTGCAGCCCATGTTCCACGGATTCATACGGCTGGGGCGCTACGCCCCACCGCTCGACAGGTTGGTGCAGCGCGTGAAGGGAAACGCGTGGCACGATGTGGCAGAGGCCTTCGGCCGAGCGTTGGCGTGCGCGATCTCGCGGAAGTTGTCGCGACCACCGGGGGGATGGATCGTGGTTCCGATCCCGTCGCCGCCGCTTCGCCGGTTGCGACGCGGCATCGACCACACGGGATCGATGGCACGCGCTGTGGGAAGGGAGCTTGGTATTCGTTGCACCAGCTGTCTGCGAGCCCGTTCGTCGGTGCGGCAGGCCTCGCTTGGTCGTTCCGAGCGCCTGCAGCGTTCTGGGTTGGTCTGGCGCGGCCGTTCCCGGATTCCGGAGGCCTCATCGGTGCTGCTCCTGGACGACGTTCGAACGACAGGGGGAACGCTTTTGAAGGCCCGAGAACTTTTAGAGAGGCATGGCGCTAGAGAGGTGATTCCGGCTGTGATTTGCGTGCGAGACTAGGCGTAAATGACTCTCCAACATGAGTTTGCGATCGTCGCTCAACACGGGACGCCACAACCCATCATCGGCAAGTTGTCCACATCAAAATGGTGCTCTGCCAGGGTGTTGACAGGGTCGGCAATTTCGCTACCATGACCGACCCTGCATTTCGCCCTTTGGGCGGCATGCAGTTCTCTTTGACAAGTGAACAGTTGGATAGCCGCGAGGATGTGAGGCTCTCTTGATCGGTCCACGGGCCAGTCAAGTGGGGCCAAATCTGCCCAACAAGGCAGAGACCAAGCGTCACAGCGCTTGGCAAAACACGTCCTCCGTGAACAAAGCCAGATTGGTCAATTCAACGGACCTCATCACGCCGGCTTGCCGGCAATGGTGGGGACGTGTTTCAAATCCATCGGGATTTCCCGATGGCGTCGCGATGTTGAGCGACGTAGACCGGCTGGATCTTCAGATCCAGTTTGCCGGGTCACCTTCCAAGTTTGAAGCAACGCGGGGCTTGCCCCGCTCAGCAACGAATTCAAGTGAAGAGTTTGATCCTGGCTCAGATTGAACGCTGGCGGCATGGCTAAAACATGCAAGTCGAACGCCTGGAGCAATCCAGGAGTGGCGAAAGGGCGAGGAACAGATTCCTACATACCCAGAGGTCGGGGATACCTCGGAGAAATCCGAATCAATACCCGATGTGGTCGAGAGACCAAAGGCTTGCCGCCTTTGGAGTGGGGAATCTCCTATCAGCTAGTTGGTGAGGTAATGGCTCACCAAGGCGAAGACGGGTAGCGGGTGTGAGAGCACGGCCCGCCGCATCGAGACTGAGACACTGCTCGGACTCCTACGGGAGGCTGCAGTAACGAATCTTCCGCAATGCGCGAAAGCGTGACGGGGCAATGCCGCGTGTGGGATGAAGCCCTTCGGGGTGTAAACCACTGTCAGGGTCCGCCAACAACATGAGGAGACCCAAAGGAAGAGCCGGCTAACTCTGTGCCAGCAGCCGCGGTAATACAGAGGGCTCGAGCGTTAATCGGAATCACTGGGCTTAAAGCGTGCGTAGGCGGACTTGAAGGCACCTTGTGAAATCCCTCAGCTCAACTGAGGAACTGCTTGGTGAACCACGAGTCTTGAGGTCGGTAGAGGCGGTCGGAACGATAGGTGGAGCGGTGAAATGCGTAGATATCTATCGGAACGCCAATGGTGCAGACAGGCCGCTGGGCCGCACCTGACGCTGAGGCACGAAAGCGTGGGGATCAAACGGGATTAGATACCCCGGTAGTCCACGCCGTAAACGATGCGCACTTGGTCGAGGGAGTTGAACGCTTTCTCGGTCGTAGAAAAATTGATTAGTGCGCCGCCTGGGGAGTACGGTCGCAAGATTAAAACTCAAAGGAATTGACGGGGGCTCACACAAGCGGTGGAGCATGTGGCTTAATTCGAAGCAACGCGAAGAACCTTATCCTAGGCTTGACAT
>VGYX01000030.1 GCA_016872835.1 Planctomycetota bacterium
ATCCTGAAGGCGGTGCGTGATCGCGCCGCCAAGATGGTGGCCGGCAAGGACATGGGCCCCGTCACCACGCAGGCCGCGCGCGAGCGCATCAACGGCTACATCGACGCCGCCGAGAGGGCCGGCGCCAGGATCGTGCTCGATGGCCGCAAGGCCAGCGCCGACGCGGGCGGCTACTGGGTGGGCCCCACCATCATCGACGGCTGCACCGCCGACATGCCTGCCGCACGCGAGGAGATCTTCGGCCCGGTGCTCAGCGTGGTGCGCGTGCCCACGCTCGAGAAGGCGTTCGAGATCGAGAACGCGAACCCCTACGGCAACGCGAGCAGCGTCTACACCACCAGCGGCGACGTGGCGCGTCGCGTGATGGCCCGCGTGGAGGCCGGCATGTGCGGCGTGAACATCGGCGTGCCGGTGCCCCGCGAACCCTTCGGCTTCGGCGGCTGGAACGACAGCTGCTTCGGCGCCGGCAACATCACCGGCTGGGACGGCTACCGCTTCTGGACCCGGCAGCGCAAGATCACCAGCAAGTGGGCGCTGCAGCGGGATCAGAACTGGATGAGTTGAGAGGCGTTCGCGCACGAAGACACGCTCGATCCTTTCGTGCGCATCGCGTGCACGAGCCGCTGATGGATCTCGACAGGGCGAGATACGATCGCTTTCGCAAGACATCGCGGGTCCGTCAACCTCCCGAAACCTCACCACACGATGCAGATGATCCAGATCCGATCGTATGTCTGGGCAATCATCTGTACGGTGCTGTTGGCGACGACGCTCCTCACACGGACCGCGTCGGGTGACGATCGCGCGGACCGGCGAAAACTCCTCGATGGCGTGACCGAGGTCGCGGCCCCTGGATGGACGGGACAACTCTGCGTGTTCGGTGACGGGGCCTTCGCCGTGGTGACTGGTGACGCAGGGTCCGAAACCCGACTTCCCGCGGTGGCGGCAGCAAGACTGGGCAAGGGGCGAATGGTCGGCTTCGCGCACAACGGTTACTTCGACAAGACGCAACTGGCGACAGCCGACACCACGCGACTCCTGCTGAATGCGGTGCGCTGGGCTGCACACAAGGATCGACCGCGCATCGCCGTGCACGCAGCACCGCACATGCTCACCATGCTGCGCCAGAATGGCCTTGAGGCCGAAAATGTCGATGGTGTGAGCTGGGAGAGGAATCTGGACTCGTTCGACGCGCTTGTGAGTCTGGAGACCGGGGACTACGACCAAGCACAGACGGTCGCGATCGAGCAATTTGTCCGTCGAGGCGGCGGCTTTCTGGCGGCGGAGTGCCCTTGGGGCTGGCTGAGCATCTTCCCGACGAAATCACTGACGAGCGACCTTGGTGCGAATCGACTCTTCCTGAAGGGCGGAATGATGTTCACGCGCGATGGACTCAACAGGACATCCCCGCAGGGCTTCTCGACCGCCGTGGAATCGTCACCGCTCATCAATGCCAGCCGTGCCCTGAAGGTTCTGCAAGGGCAGGATGGGACGAACACCGGTCTTTCGCAGGCCGATCTGAGACAGGCATCCGCATCGATCGTTCAGGCGGCACAGTCGTTGCCGCAGGATGACACGATGCTGCGGCCCTCGCTGGAGAGGGTTCGAGAGAGATTCGCGAACACGCCGCTGATTCGCCCAGGGAAACCCTTGGGAGCCGATCAGGCGCTCGAACGCGTCGCACTGACCCTCGAGGTCCAGCGGCTGCAGGAGGCGCCGGTCGATCAGATCCGGGCCCATCCATCGGCGACCGTGTTTCCGGGATCCGTCTCGGCGACCGCACCACGTGTGACGCGCACCGTTGCGCTGGACACGGGCGTACCGCGCTGGCACAGCACGGGGCTGTATGCGGCACCAGGTGCGTTGATCACGGTGAAGGTTCCGGACTCCGCCATTCAGGAGGGCCTCAGCGTGCGAATCGGCTGCCACACAGATGCACTGTGGCATCTCGATTCATGGGAGCGGGCACCGGAAATCTCCCGTGCATTCAAGATTGAATCCTCCGTCAGCAAGGTGGCCAACGCCTTTGGAGGGTTGGTGTACCTCGAGGTGCCGGATGGCTGCCGACTGGGCACGATCGATGTGACGATCGAAGGAGCTGTCGAAGCACCCCTCTTCGTGCTGGGCAAGACCTCGCCGGAGGATTGGCGACGATCCATCCGCAACCGCCCCGGACCGTGGGCGGAGCTGGCGAGTGATCGGCTGATCGTGACGGTGCCCTCCGAGTCCGTGCGGGCACTGGCGGATCCCACGGCGCTGATGCAGTTCTGGTGTCGTGTGACCGACTTGGACCATGCGCTGCTCTCACGCCCGCCGAAACGCTCCTCTCCCGAGCGATTCGTTCCGGACATCCAGATCAGCTACGGGTACATGCACGCGGGGTATCCCATCATGATGTTCATGGATGCGCCGAAATTCCTGCTGGATCTGGACACGCTGCAACGCGATGGGAACTGGGGCCTCTTCCATGAACTGGGTCACAACCATCAGCAGGACGAATGGACCTTCGATGGCACGGTCGAGGTCACCTGCAATCTCTTCTCGCTCTACAACCACGAGACATTGAACCAATCGACCGGGATCTTCGATCCGGAGTTGCACTTCGCGAAGTTCATGAGACATCGCGCGGAGGGTGCGCCATTCGACAAGTGGAAGAGTGATCCATTCCTCGCATTGACCATGTACCACCAGTTGCGGCAGGGATTCGGTTGGAGCGCATACAAGCAGGTCTTCGCGGCCTACGATCAGCTTCCCTCGGATCAGCGCCCCAAGTCCGATGACGAGAAGCGGGACCTGTGGATGGTGCTGTTCTCAAGAACGGTGGGTCGGAACCTGGGGCCGTTCTTCGAGATCTGGGGCGTGCCAACATCACAGGGGGCGAAAGACTCCATCCGCCATCTGCCAGTCTGGCTGCCTGAAGGCGTGACGCAGTGATCGAGCGCCACCACTCCACACCTCGGTGGCCCACTCGGGACGGTTCGAGGCGGCGAAGATCGTCTACCTGAACCTGCCGCCGCCCCCGCGGAACCCGCCTCCAGCGGCGCCCCCACCGAAGCCACCTGCGCGCTGGAACCGCCCCGCGCCCTGTCCACCCTCGGCGCCACCCCATGAGCGATCACCGCTGGATGAGGCGCCATCGGATCGGCCTGCGAAACCATCACCACCGGGCTGCCACCGTCCTGCGTTGTTGCTGCGCCAATCACCGTCTGACCGCGTGGCTGCCTGATCATCGAGAGAACCGCGTGTGGACTGGTCGTTCACGCCGTTCCAGTTGCCCTTGTCGTATTGCTGCCACGAGCTGGAACTGTCGTCGTACTTGTACACGCCGCCGTCATGCGTGGCGTAGACATTGTTGCCCACCGACACGGCGGTGCCATCCGGTCCCTTCGCGACACCCCATGCGCCATTGTCCGTCTTCACGCCCACCACGCTTGCATTGTCGCCCGTCTTCGTGTTGCCAACGGTTCCTGCACCAGCCACGACACTCGTTCCGTCGGAGGTGCCTGCGGCACGCGCCGTGCCCGCCGCATAGTTGCCAGTCGTCGGGTTGTATCCCGCGCCGCGCGCTCCCTCTGTCCAGTTGCCGGTGTAGGCGTTCTCCACCACGCCACGCTGACCGGCCGCGCGTGCGCCAGTCGCACTGTTGTAGGCGGTGCCGGTGTGCGTCTCCCAGGCGTTGCCGGTCCATGCGTTGTAGCCGCCACTCGTGCGCGACATGGTGCTGACATTGCCCCACTGGTGATAGACGTTTCCTGTGGTCGCGACCCACCCACCGGGACCCCATGCCACCGCACCATGCGGGCCATACGCCTCGCCGTACGGACCCCAGTACGGATAGGGACCGCAGCACCAGGTGCTCTCGCCAACCATCCAACCGACCGCCATGCCGGAGCCGAACCCAAAGGCCCATCCGGCCCATGGGTTGTACATCATGTTCGCGCCACAGCCGTAGGTCATCGGCACGGGCACCCACCCCCCCACGCAGTATGGGTCGTACCAATAGCCAGTGCCGTAGACCACCACACCATCCTGCTCATAGGCACCGAAGTAGCCCGGTGTGTAGCCCACGAGCACATCGTCACTCGTCGTGCTGTAGATGCGCACGAAGGTCACGTAGTAGTACGGACTCGATGGTGGAATGGTGTACAGGATCGGCGCGACCCACTTCGCGACGGTCCACGGACCCTGCACCTCGCGTGCCGTGAACCATACGCCCTTGTCCACGGCCCACAGCGTGTAGGGCGCGGTGCGGAAGATCGGCGTGGTGCAATTGGCGAGTACCTCGACCGAGCCTGGACCGAGTGTGTGCGGGATCGGCTTCCAACTTGGGAGCGAACCGATCAACGTGGGTGGTGGCAGCGTCTCCGTGAGCGGCACGCGTGCCATCTGCGGAATGCGATTGGCGATCGCAGCCTCCTGTGCCTGTGGCGTACCCGGAATCGACGCAAGCACGTTCTCCTTCGGGCTGTCCGTGGGGATCGACATGAACGCGTTGGGCAAGCCGGCGGCGGGTACGTAGCTCCACGGGCCACCGAGTCCCTGTGAGGTGAACCATCGACCGGACACCAACACATAGCACGCACCGCTGGCGTCAAGTCTGAAGACATTGCCACTGGTGTTGGTGACATAGCTCAGACCACTCTGCGCGATAGGCGACCATGCGGGATCGCCCTGTGTGACCACGATTTCCGAGGCCTCGGTGGTCACCTTGATCGCAGGCACCAGCGTCGCCAACGAGACGGTCTGGGATTGGTTCGACTGCTGCATCGCCGCCTCGCCTGCGCTTGGCGCAAGCAGATTGATCTGTGGCTGCGCATTGGCCCATGTCTGTGCGGTGTCGAGATCCGCGGTGGCCGTGCCAACCGTCCACGGTCCGTCGAGTGAGCGTGCGGTCATCCAACCATCGGCGATCTTCAGCCACCATGCGCCCGTCCGATCCTTCACAAGCAGCATGGAGGTGTTCTGCACGCGCTGCAGTCCCGTACCGGGGAGCGGGGCCAGCACGGGCTTGCCCTGGATCGGCACCAGAACCGTCGGGGTGCTGACCACCGACAGCGCTGGTGGATTGTTCCGCAGCGGTGCCGTCGGAACGCTGGGGCCGGTCCGCATGCTTGGCACCGCAGCCTCCAGCCGATCCAGCGCGATGCGCAGTGGCCTGCCTTGACTCTGCGCCTGGATCTGCTGTTGCACGCTTTGCTGTGCGGCAGGACTTTCGGGCAACGACACGCCGGTCAACTGGATGTCCGTGATGGTCACGATGCGGCTCATGCGATTCACTTCCGTGTTGGCGGTGAATGCAAGCGTGCCAAACTGCTGTGAACTCGCGCCAGTCCTGGTGATGCCCATGGCGCAGGTGCCGGTCAGCATGCGACCATCCCACGCACTGAAGTTGGGCGGATAGACGGTTGCAGTGCCAATGTCGAGCGTGAAGTTGCGCGGAAACCGATCCTCCAGGGTTGCGGGAGCGGCTGCGGAGGAAGCGGTGGCTTCAGTGGTCGTGGACGATGCGGAACTCTGACCGGCTGCGAGGGCGGACACATGCACCACAATTGGATGCAGGCCAGCGACAGACGCGTGTGCATGTTCCATCAAGACACTCACGCACGCGAAACAACCAAGACCGGTGATCGCGAGGGCATGAACGACGCGAGCACCGTCACGTCTGAAATTTGGTTTCAACATGGTTGCACAGAGTACCTCTGCAGGTGTCCTCATCCGGGTACAGCGACCAAATCGGGAAATGACCGCTCGAAAGCTGCATGCATCAAAGCACGAGCTACTTGTGGCAAACCGCCACGTGCTAGGCTACGAGCGTGCACCTGCAATATCACGACTTCACCCGTATCGTGGCAACCGTCTCGGTCACTACCCTGCTGTGCCTCTCCGGCTGCGTCTCGATTGGCAACACCAGCAACAGTGGTGGTAGTGGTGGTAGTGGTGGTTCCGCCGCCAAAGCGACCTCCATCACCGAGCAGCAGGTCAATGCCGCACAACAGGCGTGGTGCGATGGTCTGGTGAGCGTGGCGCAGACCCACGCGCGCGGGGGCGACGCGAAGGCTGTCGCCAGCAAGATGATCGACGATCTCTACGACTACGCCGACGGCAAGGTGTTCTTCAAGCCCACGCTGGCGTACGGCCCCCGCACCTTCCGCCCCACGCGAGAGGGCGCGCTCGCCTATTTCGTGGGCGGCAACCCAGCCTTTCCGGAAGACACGGGCTTTGCGCTCAAGGGCTGGACCAAGGCGCGTTACGACAACAACGCTGCCGAGAACGGCATCCAGATCCACGGCGACATCGCCATCACCATGGGCAACGTGTACATCACCGGCCCCGACGGCAAGGAAGTGATGGTCGACAAGACCTTCGTGTTCCGTCGTTGCAAGGACGGCAATCTGCGCCTGTGTGTGCACAAGTCGGCGCTGCCGTTCAACCCGAACTGAAGCACCGCCCATGCGAACGCTCGCCGCGCTCACGCTTGTGGCTCTTGGCTCGCTGTCGGGCGGCTGCGCCGAGACCTCGCTGAAGGTCGGGCTGCAGACCCGATCGGCGATCTATGCCAATTCGCTGCTCGAGCAGGAGAAGGGCGTGCGCGCGCTGCTCACCGCGAACCCGCCGCGCGTAGGCATTCTGCAGGGCGTGTCGCCAGGCGCACCACTGCGTGGTCTTGGCCCACTCGCCAGCGACGCTGTGCGCGTGGCGCTGCATCGGCGATGCGAAGGCTCCACGGTGGTGAGTGGCCCCACTGTGGTGGGTCTGGCCGCACGCGCCGGCAAGTCGCAGGAACTCGCGCGCGTGCTGCGCGATGCGAATGACACGGGCATTCTCTCGGCGCCGGATCTCGCCGAACTCGGCAAGGCCACGGGGCTCGACTACTTCTTCCTGGGCATCGTGGGAGCCAACTATGTGCGCGACGCCACGCGTTTCAGCCTGCTCGGCCTGACCGCGGTGCGATCCAACTGGACCACGTCCACGCTCACGCTGCAGTTGTGGCACGCGCCGAGCGGTCGCATGGTGTGGCAGAGCGTGGGCGACTGCACCGAATACACCGAGACCGTGGCCACGGCACCAGTGCCGCTGCACATCGTGACCGCCGAGATCGCCAGCGCGATGGTGAACGACCTGGTGCAGGGTCGCTCGCGCACCACGCTGATCTGGGTGATGAATCAGCCGGCGCGATCGGAACCGGAGCACGCTGAGAGCGGCGCCGAGGCACATCCGCTGCCGGAGCCCGAGTCGGGCGTGGACGCGTACTGCCCAGCAGACAAGCCCGAGCTTGAGCTCGAGCCTGTCGCTGGAAGTCGTTGAGGTTTGATTCGTGAAGTGAGCGGTCAGGCCGCGGGCGACTCGGCGTGAGTCCCACCCCCATACACCCACCCCGCCACCGCCCGCACCAGCAGACGCTCCTGCTCCCCCGCGCCGAACCCGCCCTCACGCTCCGGCGCCACCAGCGCCGACAGGTGCGTGTCGTTGCGGCGCTCCCACCGCTGCCGCATCGCCGCCGGCTTCAGCGCGTCGCGCAGTCGCTGGTTCTCGCGCTTGCTCGCCAGCACCAGGTTGAAGGGCGAGTCGCATGGGTAGCGCGACCAGGGGATGAAGTGGTCCACCTCGCCCGAGGCCCGGCGCCGCCGCGCCGGGCTCAGAATTCCCCCTTGGCGATCTCCTTCAGTATCTGGATGTCAAGCTGCTGGTCTGCCACTAGGCGCTTCAGCCGGGCGTTCTCCTTCTCCAGCTCCTTCATCCGGCGAACCGCGTCCCGGTCCACCGCGCCGTACTCGGCACGCCACCGGTGCAGCGTCGCCTCGGACACCCCAAGAGACCCTGCCACCTCGGCGATCGGCGTGCCCTTCGCCAGGGCCTCGTCAGCCTGCCTGAGCTTGGCGACCACCTCCTCGGGACGGTGCCGCTTCCTGTT
>VGYX01000031.1 GCA_016872835.1 Planctomycetota bacterium
CCGGATGCCGTGGTTGCGCAGCAGTTCGGCGATCAGGTCGCGATCGGCGATGTCGCCATGCACGAAGGTGTGCGCGGCGCCCTTCGGCAGGTCGGCGAGATTCTGGGGATTGCCGGCGTAGGTCAGCTTGTCGAGGTTCACGACCGGCTCGCCGGCATTGGCGAACCAGTCCTGGATGAAGTTGCTTCCGATGAACCCGGCGCCGCCTGTGACGAGGATGGCCATGTGTGAAATGTACCCCGTCCACTAGGCGCGCCGTACTTCCAGCATGACGATCTCGGCGGGCACATTTCGTCGCAATGGAAACCAGCTGCCGGCGCCGACGTTCACAAACAGGCGTGACGAACCGCGCGCGTAGATGCCGCTTGAGTGTGGATGCAGCAGTGAAAGGTTCGCGCGCGGGCGATCGCGCAACGCCACCTGTCCGCCGTGCGTGTGGCCGGCGAGCGTGAGCGGAATCCGGGCCCGAGCGGCGGCGGCGAACACCTTGGGGTTGTGTGCGAGCAGCAGGTGCGGTCGATGCCCTTCCACGGCGCGCAGATTCTCGGCGAGTTGCGAGGGCTTCGCGGCCCAGTCGATGCCCGCGACGCGGAACTCGTGTTCGCGCCTGCGGCACGTGTGCACACCACCCGACAGCACAAGCATGCCGGCATCATGCGCGGCCTCCACGATCGCGCCTGGGTCATCCAGATGATCGTGATTTCCAAGCACCAGATAGCGACCCAGCGGCGCGCGCATGGCGCCCATCGCCTGCAGCACGGGTTCGCATCCCTGCCACTCCAGATCGACCACATCACCGGTGCACGCAAGCACGTCGGGCTTCGCCGCGCCAAGGCGCTCCACCAACTCCATTGCACGATCCACCGGCATCAGGTGCCCCAGATGCAGATCGCTCAAGTGACCGATGCGCACGCCCTCAAGTCCACGCGGCCAGTCCGGCACGCGCAACTCGATGTTCCGCATCTCGATCGGCTGCGACAGATGGCGCGCGCGCAACTTGCCGTTGGTCAGCCGGTCCACGGCCTTCGTCAGGATCGCATGGCGAATCTGCGCGCGGCGGAACTTGCCGCTCCGCTTCTTCCCGGCCTGCTTGTGCGGCTGCGCGGTCATTCGGAATCCTAGTAGCGCAACGAACCGCCGAGCAGCAGGCCCGCGATGTTGCCGCTGAACGCGTAGCCACCCTGCGTGAGTTCCAGGTTCGTGTAGCGGTAGCCGAAGAACACGCCCGCGTTGCCGCAGAACCACGCGGTCAACGCGGCGCGAATCTCGGTCTCGCTGCCGCCATCGCCCGGCCACGCGGGACCCCACGTGCCGGTGGCGGAAAATTCGATGCGATCAAGGAAGTCCACGCGTCCACGCAGGTCCACCTGCACATCCACGCCACCACCCACGATCACGGTGCCGAAGGTCTCGCTGTAGGTGCTGCTGGTGCCAGCGGTCAGGTTCTGCATTTGCTGGTTCACGCCGAAGCCGCGGCCACCCACGATCGCGACGAACTGCAGGTCACCACCAAGGTCCTCGCCGGCGACCGGCGCTTCCCAGGGAAACTCCTGCTTCGAGAGCGGTCGCCACAGCCAGCTCTGCACATCCAGCCCCCAGGAGTAGAAGTCGAAGGAGCTGCGAAGCGAGTTGCCCACCGCGAAGGCAGTCGTTCCGAAGGCGCCCGCGCTCGTGGCGGCCTGCGTGGCATCGGTGGAGAACTCCGAGCCGGTCAGGCGCACGGTCCAGTTGCGCCACAGGATCGAGAGATCGCCCTGAAAGGCTCCCTCCATCGAATCAAGGCCATACGTGTCATTCACGTCAACCTTGTTGGTGCTGATCGGGCCAAAGGCCACATTGCCGCGAAGACGGGCAAGCCAGGCACCGGCGGTGAGATCCAGGCGGACTGGCTCGCCCTCCAGCGTGAGGAGTGGCGCGTTGCTGCAGCGGTCCGCGAGCGATGGGCGAGTCGAGGTGTCGGCTGAGCGTGCGGCGACCGGGGCGGAAGGCACCTGCGCGGTTTCAGCGTTTCGCGCCTGCTGCAGACCGGCCACGAGAGCCATCACGGAGGGATCCATGGCAGCAGCGTATCGTGCGCGACGTGCTGAACCCGCCGCCACCACCGCCGGAGCCTGTGCGCTCGCCCAACGCGATCGCGCTGGGCCGCAAGGCGTGGATCCATCCGGATGACCTGTCGTGGTCGTTCACCACAAGCCGCGGCCCTGGCGGCCAGAACGTGAACAAGGTGGCCACGCGCGCAGTGCTGCAGGTGGATCCGGCGCGGGTGTACGGCCTGCACGAGGCGGCGCGAGCGCGCTGGATGGAGGTCGTGCGACACCGCATTGCGGGCGGCATGGTGGCGTTCAACTGCGGCGAGCACCGAAGTCAGTTGCAGAACCGCGAGGCGTGCGTGGCGCAGCTGGCCGCGAGCGTGCGTCAGGCCGAAGTGCCGCCGAAGGTGCGCAGACCCACGAAGGCCACGCGTGGCAGTCGCGAGCGCAGGTTGGAGGGGAAGAAGCGCGAAGGCGAGAAGAAGCGGTTGCGCGGGTGGAGTGACCAGTAACTAGGGCCAGAGATTTTTACTGACCACCTGTACAAGTGGTCAGTAACAAGCTCTGACCCTTGCTCTCGGACTTTACTTCCACGTCACCTGCCCGCTGCCCTTCGCGATCTTGCCCATCACGAACGGTCGCTCGCCGGCCTTGCGCAGCTTCCTCATCACGCCTTCGGCAAACTCCGGATGCACGATCAGGCAGTAGCCGATACCCATGTTGAAGACGTTCCACATCTCGTCCTCAGCCACGCCACCATGCTGCTGCAGGAAGCGGAAGAGTGGCGGGACCTGCCACGACCCGCGATCCACGACCGCATCCAGATGCTCGCCGAACGCGCGCGGCAGGTTGCCTGGAATGCCGCTACCCGTGATGTGCGCCATGCCGCGGATGGCGCGCTTGCGCCGATACGCGCCCAGCGCCCTCAGCACGGCCTTCGCGTAGATCCGTGTGGGCTCAAGCAGCAGGTCGCCGAGCGTGCCGGGGCCCGCCTCGGCATAGTGCTTGCCAAGGTCGAGCTTCGCCTCCTTCACGATGCGCCGCACGAGCGCGTAACCGTTCGAGTGCACACCGCTCGACGGCAGGCCGATGATCATGTCCCCCTTCTTCACGCGATCCGCCTCGATCGCGCGCTTTGCCTCGACCACGCCGACCGCGAAGCCCGCGATGTCGAAGTCCCCCGCCTTGTAGATGTCGGGCATCTCGGCGCACTCGCCACCGATCAGTGAGCAACCCGCGATCTCACACCCCTTCGCCACGCCCTGGATGATCGACGCGGTCTCCTCCGGCCTGATGCGGCTCAAGCCGAGGTAGTCCAGGAAGAACAGCGGTTCCGCCCCCTGCACGATCAGGTCGTTCACGTTCATCGCCACGCAGTCGATGCCGATGGTGTCGAGCCGCCCCATCTGGATCGCGAGCATGACCTTCGTGCCCACGCCGTCGGTGCACGCGACCAGCACCGGATCCTTGTAGTTCTTGCGGAAGATGCGTTCCTTGAAGTCGAGACGGAACATCGCGCCGAAGCCGCCATACGCGCCCATCACGCGCGGGCCGTGCGTGCGTCGCAGCGCGGGCTTGATCAGGTCGACCACGCGATCGCCAGCTTCCATGTCGACGCCACTCTGCACGTAGGTGAGGCCCTTCACGCCCGACGACACCGCCCCCTGCGCGATCGATTCATGCGTTTCCTTCACGGCGTCAGACTTCAGTTTGGCGGCGGTCTTGGAGGCCATGCAGTCGATGGTATCGAGGCTGAATTTCGCTATCTTTCGCCCTTCCATGAGCATTCTCATCGACGGTTCCACGCGCGTGATCTGCCAGGGCATCACCGGCTCGGCCGGCGCCTTCCACACCAAGGGCTGCCTCGACTACGGCACGCAGATGGTGGGCGGTGTGACCCCGGGCAAGGGCGGCACGAAGGATCCGAACGGACTGCCGATCTTCGACACGGTGCACGCGGCGGTGAAGGCGACCGGCGCCACCGCCACCATGATCTTCGTGCCCCCGCCGTTCGCGGCCGATGCGATCCTCGAAGCCGCCGACGCGGGCATCGGCATCATCTGCTGCATCACCGAGGGCATCGCGGTGCAGGACATGGTGCGCACACGCAGCCTGCTCGACGACCGCTACCCGCACTGCACGCTGGTGGGCCCGAACTGCCCCGGCGTGATCACGCCTGGCAAGCGCCTGCCCGACGGCAAGGGCTTCACCGGCGGCTGCAAGATCGGCATCATGCCGGGCTACATCCACACGCATCGCAGCGACGCCAGCACCGGCCGCGCGGTCGGCATCATCAGCCGCAGCGGCACGCTGACCTACGAGGCCGTATGGCAGACCAGCACGCTGGGCATCGGCCAGAGCACCTGCGTGGGCATCGGCGGCGACCCGGTGAAGGGCCTGAACTTCATCGACGCGCTGAGCATGTTCAACGCGGATCAGGAGACCGACGGCGTGATCCTGATCGGAGAGATCGGCGGCCAGGACGAGATCGACGCGGGCCGCTGGATCCAGAAGCACATGAAGAAGCCCGTAGCGGCCTTCATCGCGGGTCGCACGGCACCCAAGGGCAAGCGCATGGGGCATGCCGGCGCGATCATTGGCGGGGAGAACGACACGGCGCAGGCGAAGATGGACTCGCTCCGCAGCTGCGGAGTGATCGTGGCGGAAAGCCCGGCGGATCTGGGGAGCACGATGGCGAGGGCGCTGGGCATGGTGGGGGCGGCGGTGTGAGGGGACGGCCGTCGCGCCCGGCTCCCGGCGGGGATCACCAGTGACAACCGGGCCCGAGCAAAGTCTGCAGTTCCCTCACGTCTTCGGCCAATTCGGACTCGATCAGGGCGCGAGCGGAGACGGGCACCGCCGGAAGCTTGATCGGTCGCTCGATCCAGCGACGAAGATGAAAGAGCACCCCGGTCTTCCGGAGCATTTGGACGGGCAACGCGACATTCAACCGCTGCAGCGTGTCGGCGACCCATCGTGACAACTTGAAGACCGCGTAGAGGCGGTATTCCGCCCCTTGGTTCACGGCGCCGGATGGCAGCACGATCTGTTCGTCGCGGATGCCCAGGAATCCACAGATGCCGCGCACCACCTCAGACGGGCGCTCTCGTATGTCGGAGAAGCGAACGAAGTGGATCCGATCCCGTCCGACCGCCTCGATGAAGGGTTGAAGTTGCCTCGCATACCTGCCGAACTCCACGTACTTGTTACCCGGTTGCCGAATGGTCTCCTCGAAGGCCTCACTCCACTCGGCGATTGAGCCACCTCGATCCCGGCAATCCATGAAATAGTGCGAGTGGGCCCGCTCCACGGGATCGCGAAGCGAGATCAGAAACCGCGCACCGGGACAGTCCCTGACGATGCGCCGCAGCGCCACGGCCGAATGCATGTACTGCGGCGACACCTCGCCCACTGCAGTGGTCCGTGTCGGAAACCTTGCGCGGTACCACGCGGCCCCGTTCGAGTAGTGCCTCGAGAAGTACTCCGTCTCCTTCTCCGCCGGCACCGACGCGTCGGGGTGCTTCGCCAGCACCGATTGGATCCAGGTGGTGCCGCAGCGGATGCCTCCGATGCAGATGAAGTCTGGTTGCCACCGGTCTCCCGCGGATCGATCTTCCACACCCGGCGATGCGGAGCGCCGCCAGAGCCAGTCTATCGCGAAGAAACCGAGCACAACTCGTCGTCCCAGCGGCTGAAGATTGCGTGAGAGCAGCAGGACAGGGATCACGGCACAGAGGTTGGCGACGATCGCCACCAGAGCCGCTCCAAGCGTGTCAAGCCGCGGGATGCAGATCCATCCGACCAACAGACCGACTCCGGAAGCCAGCAGTGCGCCCCAGATGAGCGCGCGCGGGCGTCGCACGCTCTGGATGGTCCATCCGCCCACGAGATTCGCGGTCTGCAGCAGGGCCGCCAACAGACAGAGTCCGAGCGTGAGCGGATTCTGGCTCTCCATCGATGGAAGGAGGGGGATCCCAAGGGGCATCGCGATCAGCAACGCCAGCAGCACCACCTGACTGACCCGCCCGACGGAACGCACGGCGCGGACGATCGCCGCTGGATTCGGTCGACCCCATTGATCCGTGAACTCCCTCCGAATCGCCGTCGCGTGCACGTGAGGCGGTACGGCGCTGGCCGAAGCGATCCGGGAGAGGAGGGCATAGGCGCCCACTTCCGCGTGTGCTCCAAACCATGACATGAGCAGCAGATCCATCTGGCGGTAGACGTTCGCGCTGAGCGATCCGAACGTGATCACCGTGCAATAGCGAAACAGGGGCTTCAGTTTCCTGCCGACGCGACTTCGCGAGGGCCTGGCTGGACGGAATGCGGTCAGGGAGATGGCGGCTCCCACGAACGACTCGATCATCACCGACAGCGCCATGGCCATGGCTGGGGCGACAGGTGTCCGGCTCAGCAGCAGCAGCGAGATCAGTCCCGCGGTCGTGGTCGATGACGCGATGAGGGCGCCGATCTTGATGCGACCGAGGTGCCGAGCCGCCGCGCCAAACACAGGGCCCACGTTGACGATCGAGGCTGCGGCGAGCACCCAGACCACCGACTCCAGGTGCGGAAAGCCTGCGCCTCGCAACGCCACGACTCCGGCAGGCACCGCCAGCAGGACAGCGCACGCCGTGATCGCGGCACGTAAGGCGAGGATCAGACCGAGGGCTTCGCGATCGAGGTCAGTAACTCCGCGAAGAAGCCGCGCCATCACCTCACCCAGGCCGAAGTTGGTGATGGGCACCGAGAGCAGGTAGTACACGAACACCGAGAGAAATCCGCCCAGGACCTCGTTCCCGAAGAGCCAGCCCGCCACGAAGAC
>VGYX01000032.1 GCA_016872835.1 Planctomycetota bacterium
GTACCGTGTGTTGCGCGGCGGCCGCTGGGGCGGCACCTCCAACGGCTGTCGCGCGTCGCATCGCTGCGACGGCAACCCCGATGACTCCCTCAGCAAGTTCGGGTTCCGTGTCGCCAGGACTCCGTGATTCCCTCTTCCCATCTTCTCTCTTTCCTTTTCCCTCACTGAAAGTCGCTCGCACGTGAGCCCCACGTCCCATGCCACCCCGGGCAAAAACGCCAGCGGCAGATTCGGAGCAGGTGGGGCTGGTGGAGCCGGCGGCGACCAGCATCGGCGTACGCGGTCGCGGCAACGAGCCGGCGGCTCGCTGGACCGTCCACTTTCGAGCGAGGCCTCCGGCATGACCCGCAAAGCGGTGTCGTGAGGAGCGAAGCGAGAGCCTGACGCGTTCCGCAGGATTGGGTCACCGAGCGGTAGCGACGAGCACCAAGTCGAGGCGCATGCGAAGCGGAGCCGAGGCGTCCGCGTGCGGGCCATGCTGGAGGCCGAGCGGCCGAACTTGAGATCACCAACAGACTTCGGCCTGAGGGCAAGCGGCCGAACTCAGAGCAACGCCACCGGATCCACATCCACTGCGGCCACCTCGCCGCCCGGGAACGCACCGGCGTTGCGGGCCGCGGTGATCAGCCGCTGCAGTGCGGCGGCGTCCGGCGCGAGCACCTCCACCTGCACGCGGAAACGGTCGGAGACGCGCGTCACGGGGCACGGGTGCGGGCCGCGCACCGAGCACTCGGCGGACTCAGGCAGCGCGGCGATCGAGTCATGGATGCACTGCGCGATGCTGCGCGCCGCGGTCTCGCTCTCGTGTCGCACCACCACGCGCGCCATGCGCTTGAACGGGGGAAGGCCGAAGCGCTTGCGCGTCTCCAGTTCCTGCTTCGCGAAGCCCTCGAAGTCGTGCGCGGCCGCCATGCGGATGGCGGCAGTGTCGGGTTGGAAGGTCTGCACGATCGCGCGCCCACCGCTTGACCCGCGCCCGCATCGGCCCGCCACCTGATTCACCAGCTGGAAGGTGCGCTCGCTGGCGCGGAAGTCGGGCAAGTTGAGCGCGGTGTCGGCGTTCACCACGCCCACCAGCCGCACGTTGGGGAAGTCGAGGCCCTTGGCGATCATCTGCGTGCCCACCAGCACGCGCACTTCGCCGGTGGCGAAGCGACCGAGCGCCTCGTGCAGGTCGCGGCTGCTGCGCATGGTGTCGCCGTCCACGCGCAGCACGGCACCGGGCACGGCCAACGCGGGGTGCACGCGCGAGAGTTCCTCTTCCACCTTCTGCGTGCCGAGACCGAACACGGTCACGCGCGCCGCGCAGTCGGGGCACTTCTCGGGCAGCCGCTGTTCGGTGAGGCAGTGGTGGCAGCGCACGAAGCGCGCGCGCGGGCCTTCGTGGCAGACCATGCCCGCGTCGCAGTGCTCGCAGCGCATGATCCAGCCACAGCGCGCACTGCAACTGATCCAGTTGGCGTAGCCGCGGCGGTTGAGCAGCAGGATGGCCTGGCCATCTTCCGACACCACGCGCGCCAGGCTCTCCGCCAGACGCTCGCCCAGAAGATGCACGCGACGATCGCGGAAACGCCGCACATCCTGCGAGAAATCGACGATCTCCACCTTGGGCGTGATGAGGCCGGGCGCACGCGTGGGCAGGCGATGCAGCGTGCTGGTGCGGCGCTCGACCGCGTTGAACCAGCTCTCCAGACTCGGCGTGGCGCTGCCGAGAACGATGGGGCAGCCGGTCATCTGCGCGCGTCGGATCGCGAGATCGCGGCCGTGGTAGCGCGGCGCCTGATCCTGCTTGTAGCTGTGGTCGTGTTCCTCGTCGACCAGCACCAGGCCAAGTGCACCATCTGGAATGGGCGCGAACACGGCGCTGCGTGCGCCCACCACCACGCGGGCGTGACCCTCGGCCACCAGCGTCCACTGCTGGTTGCGCTGCGCTGCGGTGAGCGCGCTGTGCAGGATCGCCACGCGCTCGCCGGGGAAGCGATCGAGCACGCGGCCCGCGGTCTGCGGCGTGAGCGAGATCTCGGGCACCAGCAGCAGCGCGGTACGGCCCGCATCGAGACACTGGCGCATCAGGCGCAGGTAGACCTCGGTCTTGCCGCTGCCGGTGACGCCGAAGAGCAGGTGCTGGGAGAAGCCCCTCGCGAGCGTGGCACCGATCTCGCCAACCACGCGCGTCTGATCCGGCGTGAGCGTGGGAAGCGTTGCGGCCGAGGCGCCGACGCGTGCGGCCTGTTCCAGCCAGTCGGCCTCCACATGCGTGCGCGTGGTGGTGGTCACCAGGCTGAGCGCGATGAGCGCCTTCAGCGGCTGCTTGGTGGCCACGCTGGCCGCAGCGAGCAGATCCGTGGATTCGATCTCGGCGTCGGCGCGATCGGTGAGCGTTTCGAGCAAGCGCTTCTGGGGCGCGGAGAGTTTCGGAAGTGCGGGTTCGGTTCCAGCGCCCTCGGCCGCCTTCATCGTGCGCGATCGCTTCGCGCCCGCTCGCGCCTGCAACGCCGCTACCACATCGCGCCCGGCCTGCGACATGGCCACGAACACACGATCGACGCGACCGACGCCCTGCTTCACCGCCGCCGGCAACACGCCAGCGAGCGCCACGCCGAGCGGGCAGGCGTAGTAGGCGCTCATCCAGCGCGCGAGTTCCATCACCTGTGCTGGCAGGGCGGTCGTGGGGTCGACCGAGCGCACGGGCTTCAGCTTTTCATCGGGAATCCCCGCGGAATCCGCGGTTTCCAGCACGCGCACCACCCAGCCGTGCGTCGCCGCGTCGCCGCGACCCAGCGGCACGATCACGCGCTGGCCGGCGCGCAGCGGCGCGAGCGACGCAGGCACGCCATAGGTGAGTCCATCGGGGTACGCGTCCACGCCGCGTTCCACCGCCACCAGCACGCGTTGCGTGAACGGTTCGCGGGGCGCGCGCACCGTCGGCTTCGCCGCCACAGGTTCGCGCTTGCCACGCCGCGCGTTTCGCGCCCCCAGCGCTTCCAGTGGATCGTTGCCGAACAGGCCGCCCATGCGGTCCCCGTCAGACCGCCACCGCGGCCGCGGCGCGGGCCGAGGCCGACTGGTGCTTCTCCATCACCTCGGCGGTGACGGGCTTGCGGCTCTGCATGATGTCGATGAAGCAGTCAAAGAGGTAGCTGCTGTCGTGCGGGCCGGGGCTGGCTTCGGGGTGGTACTGCACGCAGAAGATGGGCTTGGTGGTGTGGCGGAAGCCCGCCAGCGTGCCGTCGTTCAGGTGCGCGTGCGTGGGCTCACCGCCCGCCGCGCGCAGCGTCTTCTCGTCCACGCAGAAGCCGTGGTTCTGGCTCGTGATCTCCACGCGACCAGTGAGCAGGTTGCGCACCGGCTGGTTGGAACCGCGGTGGCCGAACTTCAGCTTCCAGGTGGTGGCGCCCAGCGCCAGCGCAAGCAGCTGGTGACCGAGGCAGATGCCGAACGTGGGGATTTCCCCGGCGATTTCCTTCAAAGTGGCGATGGTGGCCTGCACCACCGCGGGGTCGCCGGGGCCGTTGGAGATGAACAGGCCGTCGGGCTTCAGCGCGCGGATGTCGGCGGCGGTGGTGTCGTGCGGCAGCGTGACGATCTCGCAGTCGCGGTCGACGAGGTTGCGATAGATGTTTCGCTTGGCGCCGCAGTCGAGCGAGGCCACGCGGAACGTGCGACCTTCGCGGCGCGCAGGCTCGGGGCTCCAGGCGCCCAGATCTTCGGTGAACGCGCCGCGCGCGGCGGGGCTCACGCACGCGGCCAGGTTCTGGCCCGCCATGCTGGGAATGGCCTTCGCCTTCGCCACCAGTTCGGCGTCGCTCGCCGTGCCGCCGGTGCTCACCACGCCGCGCAGAGCACCCTGTGTGCGAAGCTTGCGCACCAGCGCGCGCGTGTCGATGCCCGAGATGCCGGGGATGCCGTGCTTCGCGAGCCATTCCGAAAGGCTGGTCTCGGCGCGATGGTTGGAATGCAGCCGCGCCAGCTCGCGCACCACGAACGCCCGAACCTGCGGCTTGCCGCTCTCGATGTCCTCGGCGGCGATGCCGTAGTTGCCCATCTGCGTGGCGGTCATGGTCAGGATCTGACCGCTGTAACTGGGGTCGGTCAGCGCTTCCTGATAGCCGCACATGGCGGTGTTGAAGACCACCTCGCCGGTGGCTTCCGCGCCGGTGGCGCCAAAGGCCGTGCCGTGGAAGACCGTGCCGTCCTCAAGGGCAAGACGGGCCGCGACGGGCGTGGTGGTCGACATCTCGGGCGAGTGTAGCGATGGGTCGAATTGGCTCGTGATTTCTGGGCAAACCGTACGGGTGGTCCCAGGTCACCAACGACCTGACGGCCTCCAGAACGCAAACATTTGTCAGAGAGTGACTTCCGATCCAACACCCTCGATTCTGATCCATTCACAGGGGGTGTCCCCGAATTGCGGCCCACGCCGTGCGCAGTTACTTTCCCCGCCACTCCCGGAACACCCGCGATGCGCGGGCCGAAGGGACTTTCGACCCCACGAGACCGATCGGTCTCCCTCTTCCGTTCGAGACCCTTCACCGACCACCTCTTCACTCGGAGTCCTGCTCAAGATGCATTGCCTCACGACGCACCGCTGGTGCCGCCGCTTCGGATTGGTGTCGCTCCCGTTTGCCGTGATCGCGGTGAGCGCTTCCGTCGCGATGGCGCAGAGCGAGCCGCTCGAGCCGCCGCCGTCCGAGACTCCGATGAAGACCCGCACCGCGCCGGCACCTGCCGCCGCGCCCGCGGTCCAGCCACCGCCGAGCGAGCCCGCGGTCCAGCCACCGCCGAGCGAGCCCGCGGTCCAGCCACCGCCGAGCGAGCCCGCGGTCCAGCCACCGCCGAGCGAGCCCGCTCCGGGCGTGGATGAGCCCGCGAGCAGCCAACCCGTCACGCCGCCCTCCTTGCAGCCGTCGGGTGATCCTGCCGCCGCACGTGAAGCCGCCCAGAAGTCGCTGGACGAGGACTCGCTGCTCGACCGCGTGGGCAGTGACGAAGCCCTTCGTCTGAGCCAGTTGCGCGTGCAATACAACGCGGCGATGGCTTCGGCCCAACTGAAGATGGAGTCGGGTGACTATGCCGGTGCCCAGCTGCAGGCCCTTGCCGCCAAGCAGATCGTGGATCGCGACAGCGCGCTGATCGCTCCAGCGCTTCGCGAGGAGATGATGTCCAAGGCGGACACGTTGATGGACCAGATCAACGAGAATCGCATCGAGCAGGAGCGTCAGCAGGCCGACGCAAAGCGCACGCAGGTCGAGGGTGCTGCGGCTTCGCAGCGTGCCGCCGACCAGCAGAAGCGCCAGGACCAGATCCGCAATCTGCTGATCCGCGTCCGTCAGCTCCAGATGGAGCTGAAGTATGACGAGGCCCTTCAGATTCTGGACGAGATTCTGTTCATGGATCCGAACAACCCCGCGGCGCTGACGCTTCGCGACGTGATCGAGAGCGCGCAGCTGTATCGCAAGTACAGCGACGTGCAGCGCCGTCGCAACATGGGCTACGGGCAGATCGATCTGGAAGTCGCCGAGGCCAACGTGCCGCCGCGCCGCAACGTCGGCAAGGCGGGCCCGCAGAGTCTGTCGGGTTCGCTGGTGTATCCCGAGGACTGGCGCCAGCTCTCCGAGGATCGCCAGAAGTACGGCGTGAGCGGCTGGGTGCGCACGCCGGCGGACCAGAGCATTGCGCAGGACCTTGGCACCACGGTGACGATCAGCGACTTCACCCCGCCCACGCTGATGGACGCGCTTGACCTGTGGCAGAAGATCGCGGGCGTTCCGCTCTACGTCAACTGGACCGCGCTCGAGAAGAACGACATCAAGCGCGACAACCCGGTCACCGGAGTCGAGATTCCGCGCCTCGCGGACGGCCGAAAGAGTCCGGTGACGAAGTCCGATCTTCTGGACCGGATCCTGCAGCAGTCCGGTGGCGAGCAGGGCGCGCTTGATGCGGAGAAGCTCCCGCGCGTCGAGGTGATCAACGGCTACGTGCTGATCACCAGCCTTGAGGATCTGCAGAACTCGCGCGACGCGCGCACGCCGCGCGTGTACGACATTCGCGACCTCGTCTTCCGCGAGAAGAACTTCATTTCCTCCGGCGTACCCTTCCCCCAGCAGGGTGGCGGCGGTGGCGGCGGTGGCGGCGGTGGTGGCGGCGGTGGTGGCGGCGGCGGATTTGGTGGCGGCGGCGGCG
>VGYX01000033.1 GCA_016872835.1 Planctomycetota bacterium
AAGAAAGCGCCCCGGCCTTTCGGACCGGGGCGCCTGGTTCTCCGGGTTCAGTCCTGGCTCAGGAGCAGGGGCCGAAACTCAGCAGCATGAACGACACGTCGGACGCGCCGACCTCGCCGTCGCCGTCAAGATCCTCGGGGCAGCCTGCGCAGGGTCCGGCCGAGAGCAGCAGGACGGAGATGTCGCCGCTGGTCGTCTCGCCGTCGCCGTCCAGGTCGCTCGGACAGGGGTTGGCTGCGGGGACCGCGCTGAACTCGACGTCGTCGATGTTCCAACCGCCATAGGTCACGCTGGTGTCGGTCGGTCCGATCGTCCAGCGCAGATACACGGTGGGCTGGTTGTCGGCGATCGCCGAGATGTCGTACGACACCTTCGCCCACGCGGTGTCACGCAGGGTCGCGCTGTTCTGCCACAGCGTGGTCCACGTGGTCCCGTTCGTGCTGATCTCGAAGCTCGCCTTGTCGTAGGTGCTCGACTCGACGCCGAGCCAGCGCATGAACGACACGCGGGTTCCCGTCAGGCCGGAGCAGTCGAAGGCCGTCGAGGTGAGCGTGTAGGCCGGCATGCTGTTGGTGTAGTCGCCCGACAGGTTGTACCCGTAGACGCGTGTGCCCGTCGCGCCCGACGTGGGGTCGCGACCGCTCGTGGTGCCGCCGCCAGTCGGCGTGCCCCAGGCCCACTGTCCCGTGGTGGTCCATCCGGGGTTGGTGTCCATGTTCTGGCTATACACCACCTCGCGCTGCTGGCAGCCACCGGAACTCTGCGCGATCCGCAGGGTCCAGGCGTTCAACGTGCCGGTGTCCGAACTCACCGTATCGACGATGCGCAGCGTCCACACGCCACCGGTCCGTTCTCCATCGAACGCCGACAGCGAGGAGGCCGGAAGGGTTCCGCCGCCGTCGTCGTCGTACGTCGCGACGATGTTGTCTGTGGAGCCGCCGCTGTTGTTGTGGAGGCGCACCACCGTGCCGGAGGGCGCGATGAGGTCGATCACAAGGTCGCCGATGTAGGTGTGCGTGATGTTCACCGACACGTCGAGATCGCCGATGCACACGTCGTCGGGCACGGTGATCGTGCTGTTGACGGTCGCGAGATCCGGAACGGGCTTGGGAACATCCGTGGCCGCGTACACCTGGCGGCCGACCTCCATCGTGGCGCCACGCGTGGTGCCGCCGCTGCCGCCGCTCGCGTTGGCGATCGCGACCTGGCCCGTGTAGACGCCCGCAGCGAGGCCCGTGGCGGTTCCGCCGAAGGCCACCGTGACGGTGCGCGACGCGCCCTGCGTGTTCAGCGTGAACGACAGGGGGGCTGCCGAACCATCGACGGTCAGCCAGCCCACGTTCGGCGTGACCGTCACGTTGACCGGCGCGGTCTTGGTGCTCGTGATCACGTACTGCTGCGTGGTGGTGAACGGCCCGCCCACGGCACCGCCACCGGTGATCGCCGTGGCCGGCGTCACCGAGATGCCGGTCTGGCCGACCTCGACCGTGTAGGGCACGTTCGTGACGATGCTGTTGGTCGTGTCGGTGAAGACAACGTTGGCCGTGTAGATGCCCGCGGGCTTCGAGAGCAGGCCCGAACCCGCGCTCACGATCACCGCGGCGGTGCCGCCCGCGGGCAGTGTGCCCCCGAGGGGACCTGCGCCACCGTTGAGTTGCAGTCCGATGTCCGCCGAGAGCGACACGGTGTAGTTCACCGCGTTCGAGGAGCCATTCGTGAGGTTGTGCGTGACGGGCAGGCCGGAGAAGGGGCCACCCACGTTGCCGAGCGCCGTGACCGCCGAGGTCGGCGAAACGCTCAGGCCGCCGGTCGTGCGGGTGTTGACCACCAGCGTGCCGGTGTTGTCCGGGTCCAGCCACGTCCTCAGGCTGGTGGCAGCGGTGCCGCCACCGTTCCACGAGACGCTCAGGCGGCCGTAGAAGTCGTTCGTGATGCTGCTGCAGCTCGCGGAGCCGCCGTGCAACTGGCCCACGATCTGCTTGTTCTGGTTGTAGAGCGGGCTGCCCGAGCTGCCCGGCTCGGTGGTGCCGAGCTCCCAGTTGCCCACGCGGATGTGCGTGCCGTCGCCGGGCGAGGTCGAGCTGTAGTAGCTGGTGGTGGTGCTCGCCTGGTTGTCGAAGCTGATGCGCTTCTCGTCCGTGTTCGGATGGTGAATCGCCACGTTGCTTGTGGTCTCGACGTTCCGCGCATCGAAGCCGGAGTAGGAGATCTTCCACGCCTGGTTCGGCTGGCTGCTCAACTGGACGAGCGTCATGTCCGAAGGCGAGTAGTTCGCGCGCAGCGTGGATCCTGTCGTGAACTGCGTCAGCTGGCCGTTGCCGGCGCCACCGCTCGCGGTGCTGCCGGGGGTGCGGCAGGTGCTGTTCTCGTAGTTCCAGTACACGACCAGCGACGCCGCGTTGCTGGCGGTGACGCCGCAGTGCGCCGCGGTGAGAAAGTACGGCGTCAGGTCCTGACGCACGTTGTTGATCATCGCTCCGGAGCAGAACCGGGAGCCTCCGGTCGAGATCACGCCCGACGAGGAGATCTCGTCACGCCAAGCGTCACCCTGCGGACAGATCACGTCGACGTTGCAGGAACCGCTCTTGTCGCCTGCCGCAGCCTCCTTGGCGATCTCCATGAAGCGGCGGTATCCCGCATTCACCGATCCGACGACAAGACGAACGTCCTTCTCAAAGGCCTTGTCCACGGTGAGCTCGACCACGATCTCATTGCCCGGAACGGGCGGGGTCCAGAGCTGCCGGTGATCCCGGTTGTCATCTGCGGTGAAGGGGCGCACGATCGACGCAAGCGTTCCGTCATGCACGAACAGCGTGGCGGTCTTCGGCAGCTCGAACTCGGTGAAACCAAGGTTCATGCTGACGGCGTTGTCGCAAACCAGGCGGAGGCGCCACACGCGACGGACCGAGCCGTCCTTGTCCTGCACCGTCTCCCAGGTGCCGTCCATGTCGGGAGTCAGGTGCACCTCGTTCGGAATGGCGTAGCGCGGAGCCTCGCCGGCGACCGCCGCAACTTCATCCTCGGTGGCGATCTTGGCGTAGTCCAGTTCAGGGGCGAAACGAGCGTCCACAAGCGCGGCCGGAAGCAGCTCCATCTGCGTGGCGGCGGGCTTCTCGAGCACGCGCGTGTCGGCGGCCTTGGCGGACAGCGACCCGGTCAGCAGGGCGAGCGCGGTCAGGCAGGAGCGGAGCGCGTGGAACGAGTTCGAGCAGATCATCATGTGACTTGGTCCTTCAGTCACGGAATGCGAAACCCGGCGTCCACAAGGGCGCCGGTTCATCCCAACATAGACCCGTTTGGAGAGGCTGCCTAAACAAAGTGGCGCGTTGTGCAGATTTCAGCCCGGCGCGCTTGCTGGATGCGATTTAACAGAACACCCATTATGGGCGCAAAGGGGCGTTTAGCGCTGTGGCGCCGGGGTTTGCGCGCTCGATGCCGCGCCCGCCTGTGTGGGCGGCGTGGCGTCCGGTGGCATGGGCATGGACGCGTCATTGGGCTTGCCGTCCTTGGTCCAGGTCGGGTTGCAGGCGCCTTGCGCAAGCGCGAGCAGCAACAGGCAGGCGATTCGGGTTCGCATCGATCGGTCTCCTTGGCTGGTCATTCGGTTCCCTCCTCAAGGTCTCGGCTTTCGATGGGTCGGGTGATCTGGTACTGCCCGGAGAACCAGCGCCCAAGGTCCGCGGCGCGGCAGCGCGGACTGCAGAAGGGCCAGTCCGTGTCGAAGGGTCCGACGGCCACTCGGCAAGACGGGCACGGCTTGGCGCACAGGGTCGCTCCGACCCGCTCGGACAGGGTCCCCTGCGCCACCCGGATCTCGATCGATCGTGCGGAGGTGTCGACAGGGGTGATTCGGACTTCAATGGGACCGGCTGGCCAAGCCTCGGGGACTCTTTCGGGCCACTCGACGGCAAGCACGGTGTCGGGTGCTCCGGGCTCCACGCCTGCGTCGCGTAGCTCTTCGGCGGATCCCACGCGATAGGCATCCACATGCACGAGGTTGGCGAGCGATCCCGGGTATCGGCTCATCACCGTGAAGGTGGGACTGTGCACGGTCGTCGCGTCGCACCCCAGGCCGGCGGCGAGCCCTCGCACGAAGCAGGTCTTCCCGGCGCCAAGGTCGCCATGCAGCAGCACGCAATCGCCGGGCTGCAGTTCCATCGCAAGCGCACGACCCACGCGTTCGGTGGCCTCGGGCGAAGGCGTGTCGATCACGAAGGTTCCCATGTCAGCGCGCGCTCCGCGCCTCGTGGAATCGCCCAAAGCGATCCATGGCCAGTTCCACATCGTCGAGCAGCCCGATCACGCGTGGAGCGTCGGGATTGGGCATGGGGCGCATCAGTCCGATCTGCGTGGTCTTGGTGCGTTGGCGGCCCAAGGTCTTCGGCACCGTGGTGCTGGCGGCGACTGCAAACAGCAGTTCGTAGTCCTCGCCATCCGAGACGGCCTCATGCCATCCACATCCCGCGTTGCATGGCAAGGCCGCCACATCGATCACGATCTGCACGTGGCTGGCGACGGCCATGCGCCAGGCGTCCTGCGCCAATCCATCGGAGAGGTCCATCATCGCGTGAAGGCCGGCGCCGAGTGACGAAACGAGCGCTTCGGCCTCGTCCAGACGTGGTTCGAAGTCAAGGTGATGTCCACTGCCATCCGGACGCAGGGATCCACCAAGCGAACCCGTGACATGCAGTCGGTCGTCGGCCTTGCCGCCCGAGCGCAGCACGGGCGGGTGCACCGGCGAGATCGGTTCGGCAAGAATCGTGACCGACAGCATGAGCGGCCCGTGGCCGCGATGGATTCCCGTGTCACCGCCGACAAGCGGCGCATTGAACTGGATCGCGGTGCGGCGCACGCCGTCCACGAGTCGGCGCGCATAGCCAGGATCCACGTCGGCCGGAAGCGTGCACGCCGCGACACATGCCACGGGTCGGGCGGCCATCGCCGCCACGTCACTGATGTTTCGCGTGACCGCCTTGCGTCCGACAAGCTCCGGATCGGTTCCCTTCACGAAGTGCACACCCTCGACCACCTGGTCCACGCCAACCAGCATCGTGCGGCCCTGCAGGTCCAGCACCGCAAGATCGTCGCCGGGCCCGGTCTTCACATGCGGACCAAGTGCCCGCGCGGTGTCGCGGATGTAGGCAAGCAGATCGTCCTCGCGGAAGACTTCAGGCATGCATGGCACCTGCAGGCAGTTTCGCATCTGGTGCGACGGCGTGCAGGAGCATGTGGGACAAAAGCGCGGCATGGCGCGCGGTGGCCCCCTGTTCCCGCGCGATCACCGCCCTGCCGGCGCGAGCCATGTCCTGGCGCGCCGGAGCATCGGCCAGCAGGGCGGACAGATCCCGGGCGATCTCGTGCCGGCTCGAGACCCGCAAACCCCCCGCCGCCACCAGCTTCTCGGCCGTGTCCGCGAAGTCGCCGTAACGAGGTCCGATCAGGGTGGCCTTCCCAAGCGCGACCGGTTCCATCATGTCGCTGCCATGCAGGTCACCGAAGCTTCGGCCGACCACCACCACCGTGGCAAGCGCATAGGCCTTGCGCAATTCGCCGATGGTGTCCAGGAGGAAGCGATCGGACGCGGGCGATCCGCCGGGACGACTCCGTCGAACGCAGCCCGGCATGGCGGCCGCGGCAAGATCGAACCACTCGGGACGGCGCGGTGCGCACAGCAGCTGCGTGCCAGCGGGCACGACCGCATGCAGCATGGCCTCCTCGTCGGGTGCGGTGCTCCCAGCCACCACGAGCGGCCTGGTCACGTCGATGCCAAGCGCAGTGGCGAGTGCCTCGGAACCTTCGACATGGTCGGCGACCTGCGCCGTGTCCCACTTCATGGTTCCGGTCACCTGCACGCGATCGCGCGGCGTGCCCATGGCGACGAACCGGTCGGCGTAGGCCTCGGTCTGGGCGCAGACGAAGGCCAGCGCGTTGAACATCGATCGCAGCACCGGACGGGCGAGGCGGTAGCGCGAGAAGCTGCGTTCGCTGAGACGGCCGTTCACCACGCCGACCGGAATACCGCGTCGCCCGCAGGAGGCGATGAAGTTGGGCCACGCCTCCAGTTCCATCAAGGCCACCAGCGATGGCCGGATCCGGTCCAGGAACCGCTCGACCGCGAACCCTGCGTCGAGCGGGTATCGAACCACCGCGATGCGGTTGCCGAAGAGCTGCTGCG
>VGYX01000034.1 GCA_016872835.1 Planctomycetota bacterium
CAGGCGCTCCTGCACGATGTCCATGTGCAGCAGGCCCAGGAAGCCGCAGCGGAAGCCGAAGCCCAGCGCCTCGCTGTGCTGCACCTCGAAGGTGAAGCTCGCGTCGTTCAGGTGCAGCTTCTCGATGGCCTCGCGCAGCGCCTCGAAGTCGCCCTTCTTGCCGCTGCCGCCGTCGGCGCCGCTGCTGCTGGGATAGAAGTCGCAGAACACCATCTGCTTCGGCTCCTGATAGCCGGGCAGGGGTTCGCTGGCGGGGTCGTTCTCCAGCGTGATCGTGTCGCCCACGCGCACGTCGGCGAGCGTCTTGATGCTGGCCGCCAGGAAACCCACCTCGGCGTGACCGAACTTCTGCATCTTCTGCGGAAAGGGCGTGTTGCGGCCAAGCTCGGTCACCGTGAAGGTGCGGCCCGTGCCCATCATGCGGATCTTGTCGCCGGCCTTGATGCTGCCGTCGAACACGCGGAAGTAGACCACCACGCCCTTGTAGTCGTCGTACACGCTGTCGAAGATGAGCGCGCGCAGCTTGTCGGTCTTCGGCGGCGCGGGGCTCGGCAGCTTCTCGCAGATCGCGTCGAGCAGCGGCTGGATGCCCTGGCCGGTCTTGGCGCTCACCAGGATGCAGTCCTCGGCCTTCAGTCCAAGCACCTGCTCGATCTCCATGGCCACGCCGTCCGGATCGGCGGCGGGCAGGTCGATCTTGTTGATCACCGGAATCAGTTCCAGGTTGTTGCTCACCGCCAGATAGGCGTTGGCCACGGTCTGCGCCTGCACGCCCTGCGTGCTGTCCACCACCAGCACCGCGCCCTCGCAGGCGGTGAGCGCGCGGCTGACCTCGTAGGCGAAGTCCACGTGGCCCGGCGTGTCGATGAAGTTCAGCTGGTAGGTCTCGCCCTTGTAGACATGCTGCACCGTCACGGCGCTCGCCTTGATGGTGATGCCGCGCTCGCGCTCCAGATCCATGCTGTCCAGCAGCTGCGCGCGCGCCTCGCGGTCGCTCACCGCCTTGGTGGCCTGCAGCAGGCGATCGGCCAACGTGCTCTTGCCGTGGTCGATGTGGGCGATGATGGAGAAGTTGCGGATGGGCACGGAGGGCGACTCGGGGAGCCCCACACTCTAGCCGGAAACCGCCTTGGATTCCTGCGGCCTGGTCAGGGGCACACCACATTCCGGGCAGGCGGCGGGGGCCCGGGGCGGCAGGCGATGGCCGCAGCGCTCGCACATCGGAATGCCACGGCGTGACAACTCGCGACGGACGAATGGGGCGTACCAGCGCTGCATGGCGTAGACGAAGAAGAGGTGCTGCGCGGCGAGCCACGCCACGACCACGCCGATCACCACCAGCAGCAGCACCGTCTGGTCGTTCGCCAGGCCGTGCAGCACGCTCCCGCGCCGATGCGGACGCGCCAGCCACACCGCCGTGGCCAGCGTGCCGCTTGGGATCAGCGCCACGAGCGAGCTGATCACGAGATCGCGCGGCTGCTTCAGCATCTCCCAGTTGGCCCAGAAGTGCACCATGAACTGCTGGCGCAGCGACAGTCCCGCAGGCTCGTGCATGCGCATCCAGAGGCCCCAGTGCGAGATGGGTCGCAGGTCGCTCATGGCGATTCCGCAGGAGGTTCGTCGGCCTGCCGCGCCGGATGCGGCGGCCAGCCCTTCACGACCTGATCGGCGTCGGGCTTGCCGCATTCGGGACAGCGGTCGCTTCCAGGCGCGCGCCGGTCCAGCCGGTAGCCGCAGCCGATGCAGATGTCGTATCCCGCGGCGCGCATGGCCCGCCAGCGGCCTCGACGGTTGCCGCGCAGTCCCAGCACCACCGAACTCACGCCAAGCAGGCTCATCAGAGGAAGGAAGATCAGCGACCAGTGGCTCTGGTTGCGCTTCCAGCCGAAGTGCTCCGAGGCCCAGATGAAGCCGACCGCAAGCACGACCATCAGCCCGATCGGAACCCACCCGATCGGATTCGACATGCGGATCCGCCTGCCATCCTCCGGTTCGGTCGCGATGAACAGCTCGATCGTGCGGATGCGCTCGCGTTCCGCCGGCGACAGGTCGAAGTCGTCCTTCGGCGCCATGCCACGCCCCGTGCTCAGTGGCCGCGCCGCGCGAGCGGCAGGGACACGCGACGGGTCATCTCGTCCTCAAGGCGCGCGACGAGGTCGTACTCCATCGCCTCGGTCACCACGCCATCGACGAGTTCGCCGGGGCTCAACTCGCGCTTGGCGATCACGCGCGTGACGCTGTCGACCTGCGGCGCCTGGAAGGTGGCACGCGCCAGCCACACACGCTTGCCCTTGCCCGCCTCGTTCTCGGTGTCGGGGCCGTCGATCAGCAACTGGAGCTTGCGCTTCTCCGCCGCCATCGCCTCGTTGCGCTCGAAGGCGATCTCCTGCTGCAGCAGCATGAGCGCCTCCTCGCGGCGCGCGGCTTCCTCGGGCGGCACGCGCAACGACGCGTCGTCGTGCATCGTGCCGCTCGGCGTGCCGTCCTCGGGGCTGTACTTGAAGCAGCCGACCATGTCGAAGCGGTTCTCGCGCACGAAGTCCATCAGCGCCTCGAAGTCCGCCTCGGTCTCGCCGGGATGGCCCACGATGAACGTGGTCCGCAGCGCGATACCGGGCACGCGCGCGCGCAGCTTCGCCAGCAGTTCCTGCGTGTGCGCGGCGCTGGTGCGACGGCGCATCAGCTCGAGCATGCGGTCGCTGGCGTGCTGCAGCGGCATGTCGATGTACTTCAGCACGTTCGGCAGCCGCGCCATCGCATCGATCATCGCGTCGGTGAAGGTGCTGGGATAGGCGTACATCAGGCGGATCCAGCCGCCTCCATGCTCGCGCGCCACGCCGTCGAGCGACTCGAGCAGGCCCACGAGCCCGCGATCGTCGCCGATGTCCATGCCCCAGCTGGTGGTGTCCTGGCCGATCACGTTCAGTTCGAACGCGCCATCGTCCATCAGGCGTCCCGCCTCGCGCACGATCTCGTCCATCGGCTTGCTGCGCATCTTGCCGCGGATGCTCGGGATGGTGCAGAACGCGCAGCGCTGGTTGCAGCCCTCGCTTGCGCGCAGGTAGGCCCAGTGGCGCGGCGTCAGCCGGAAGCGGTTCGCGTCGCCCTCAAAGTAGCCCACCCCCTTGCCGTCGGCGCCGTTCACGGTCAGCCCCACGGTGTCCAGGCCGCGGTCCTTGGCCGCCTGCAGCGCGTTGGCCGCGATCCAGTAGCGGGGGGCGCCTTCGCCCACGCCCTCGCGCGCGGGGGCCGTGCCACGCACGGCCTCGACGATGTGGTCGCGGTCGAACACGCCGATCATCGCGTCGATGCCGGGGGCCCAGTCGAACAGCCTGGCACGGTGGCGCTGCACCAGACAGCCGGCCACCACCACACGCTTGAGTTCGCCGCGCTTCTTGCGTTCGACCGCGTCGCGGATCACGTCGAGGCTCTCCTCCTTGCTTGCCTCGAGGAAGCCGCAGGTGTTCACCACGATCGCGTCGGGGCGGTCGCCCTCGTTCACCGGCTTCACGCCGCCCTCCTGCAGTAGGGCCAGCATCTTCTCGCTGTCGACGAGGTTCTTCGGGCAGCCGAGGCTGACGAAGGCGACGCGATCCACGCTGTCGGTGCGGCGGACCATGGAGACTCCCATGCTATGCAGGCTCTGCGAAGACGCGAAGCAGGCGCCGCCATTCGTCGTAGCGGTAGGGAACCTGCAGGCGCTCGTGCAGCGCGCGTACCCGGCCATGCCACGATTCCAGCAGCGCCTCCTGCCATCCTTCACCCGCGCCGTCACAGAAATAGGCCCGGCAGCCAAGCGGGCGGGCCCAGTGCACGCTGCATGCGCCCTCGCGCAGGAAGGGGCAATCGCCGCGGTGCACGGCGTCGTCGACCTCGGTGGCGCGAGGTGCGGCGGGCAGCTGTCGAAGGCACCATGCCACCTCAAGCCCGCTCATCCAGAGCTGGTGGCCGAAGCGATCGAATCGGCAGCAGGCGCCTTGCGACACGCAGAGTGGCCGTCGCGCACGCACGGCCACCTCGGCCTCGGCGACCATCGCACGAAGCTCCTGCGTGACGTCCGCGCGTGCGGCCGCCTCCATCCAGATCTCGCGCTCGCTCACCACTTCGCGCCCTCCTCGCTCTGGCGCTCGTCGAGCAGGCGCTTCACGATCGATTCCGCCGGGAAGAAGGTGCCGCCGTTCATGCCGGGGCAGGGCGTGCTTTCGGCGGCGCGCGCCCACGCGTCGCGTGAGACGAGGTTGCGCTGCCAGAAGGGCCAGGTGCGGCACTGCTTGGGGCGCGCCGCGTAGACGCGGCAGAGCGCCTTGCCAGGCTGCGACTCGCGGTCCAGCAGCACGCAGTCCATGCCGCGTGGTCCCGCGCGCTCCGTGAGGGACCATCGGTCGTGGATGTGGCGCGCGAACGCCTGCATGAACGATTCAAGCGGCATGCCCAGCGCGGCGGCCATCGCCACGCCCTCGTCGTGCGTGAACCACACCGCACCCGGCGGGCCGCTGCAGCAGTTGCCGCACTGCGTGCACTCGAAGCGCAGGCCATCGCGCCACCATGGAAGACCGCCACCCGGTGCGCTGGGCGCACCGGGTGGGGATGAGTTCATGGGATGGTCCGACGGAAAGTCGCTCACGCCTCGTCGGAGACAGGCTCTTCGCCCTCGCCCTGCGTGTCGCCGCCCTGGGCCATGGCGGCCTGGCGCTCGCCGACGGTCGTGCCGGTGCCCGGACGCTCGGCACCCAGCGCCTCGGCCTCGAGCTCGGCGTCTTCCATCTCCTGGTCGCTC
>VGYX01000035.1 GCA_016872835.1 Planctomycetota bacterium
TCGACCGGCACCGTGATCGCCGGGCCGTTCGGCGAGGGCAGCCTTGGTTACTGGCGCGGCGACGTGAGCAGCACCGACGTGTGCCGTCTGGAGGAAGATCCCTCCGGACGCATCGTGGGATGCTCGCAGTTCGACGACTCGGGCCGCTTCAGCACCTTCGGCGCCGCCAACACGTGGGCCGACTGCCCCGATGACGGCACGGTGCACGCGCAGGACTTCTCGGGTGTGCCTGCATGCGTGACCGCGTGCTTCGGCGACCTCGATGGCAGCAGCGAGGTGGATCAGGGCGACGTGGCGTTCGCGCTGCTTGACTACGGACCCTGCCCCGGTTGCGCGGCGGACATCGACGGCAGCGGCGAGGTCGACTTCGGCGACGTGGCGTTGATCCTGCTGAGCACGGGCCCGTGCTCGTGAACGAAATCCCTGGAGGGACTCCCATGAGGCGACGCGCATTCACCCTGGTCGAACTGCTGGCGGTCATCGCCATTCTGGCCTTGCTGCTCGGGCTGCTGCTGCCCGCGATCAGCGGCGTCCGTGCTCGTGCACGCGCCACCGTGAGCATGAGCAACTTGCGGCAGTGGGGCGTGGGATTCGGAAGTTTCAGCGCCGATCGCAAGGGTGTGCTGCCGTGGGAAGGTCTGAAGGACGCGCGCGACATGCCCACCAACCTTGCGGATCGCCAGCGCTTCTGGGCCAACGTGGTGCCGCCGCTGCTCGACCAGCCTGCCTATTGCGATCTTGCGGCTCCCGATGGCGCGGTTCCGACACCCAAGTCCGGCGGGAACATCTTCATTGACCCGGCCGCTGCCACGCCAACCGACCCGACCGGCGGTCCATTCAACGGCTGGGCGGTGCCGGGCTCGAAGCTGAAGTTCTTCTTCTGCTACGTGCCCAACTCGCAGTTGAACAACACGCTGGAGGCGCGCATGGACGCCCTGCCAAGCCAGGATCCGCGCGCGCTCGTGAATCGACTCGATCCGGTTTCGCGCAAGCTCAGCGACGAGTGGATCGACTCGCGTCGCATCCGCCTGACGCAGTGCACGCAGGCTGCCAACACCGTCACGATGATGGAGATGCGCTCGACCTCCGACGAGTTGGATGGTCTTGGCAACGTGGATGGACGCGCGCCCAAGTACTGGTTCCCGTACTACGCGGAGCAGCTGAACCGCCACCGTGGCGACTGGCAGCGACTCGCCGCCCGCCACAAGAACGGGGGCCACGTGCTGATGGCGGATGGCCATGTCGAGTGGCGCGATCAGGTGCAGGCCACCACGCCCAAGGGCGCCGCGGCTCCCTCGAAGGACAAGACGCTCGACTTCAACAGGCCGGACACGATCTGGGACCCCCTCGGACCGGCCAAAATGGACTGATTCACGACCGGCTTCACGAAACCTTCACACCGCCTGAAACGCATCCCCGCGCTTTGGGGGCATATTTGGAACCTGAGTTTCCGTCATTTCCCCTTCCTCTCCCCTTTCAGTTTGGAGCATTTCCCATGCGTCACTCCAGCACCCTCGCTGTGGCTCTGGCCGCGGCTCTCGGCAGCAGCGCGCTCGCCGACGTCATCACCCAGTGGAACTTCGAGGCCCAGACGCTCAGCGCGTCGACGGGTACCGGCACGGCCTCCCTCGTGGGCGGCGTGACGAACACCTTCGCCACCGGCTTCGGCGGCACGGGCACCTTCGCGCTCAACACCACCAGCTATGCGGCTCAGGGCACCGGCGACCGCACCCGCGGCGCACAGTTCAGTGGCTCGACCGCCGGCTACGACAGCATCACGCTGGCGTGGAACGAGCGCCACAGCAACACCAGCGCGAACACCGTGGCCGTGTTCGCCACCACCGACGGCACCAACTGGACCGAGGTGCAAGTGTTCACCTTCACGCCGGCAGCTAGCGGCACCGGTGACACGTGGTATCAGCGCTCGGTCACGTTGGGTGCCGAGTACGCCAATGCGGCAAGCTTCGGCTTCCGCGTTCTCGCGGCGTTCAACCCGGGTGGCAGCACCTATCTGGCTTCACGTTCGACCTCGACCTACGCCACCAGCGGCACGCTGCGATTCGATGACGTGACGATCAGCGGCAACCTGGTGCCGGCCCCCGGCGCTGCCGCGCTGGTCGGACTCGCGGGCCTCATCGCCCGCCGTCGCCGAGCCTGAGCACTTTCGAACATCTGTTCGTTGTGGTCGCCGCCCTCCGTTTGGGGGCGGCGATCGCTTTTCACGGAGTTGCAGGGGCGGCACTCGGCTGGATGCGCATGATCGTGGTCGTCCCGCTCACCTCGTTGCAGACCACGACGAGGGGCGCACCCGACGGACTCGCCTGAGCGGGAATGAACAGCACGCCCTCGGGCGCCACGTCGCCTGCGCCTGGGCCCGCACGAACCGAGGGATCGCGTGGATTGATCCACTGCAGGAAACGAGGCGCGGCAGGATCCGTGATGTCCCATGCCATCACGCCGCCTGAACGCTCAAGGCCCACGAACAGCATGCGCCGGCCCTCCACCATGGCCACGTCCAAGCCCTCCGGCTCCGGACCTCGACTGTCGCTGCGATCATCCCCGCCACCACCCTTCTCGCTGTCCATGTTGAAGGATGCAGGCATGAGCTCGGCGGTGCGGCGCTCGATCTCGCTTCCGGAGTCCCAGGCCTGCTCGATCGAGCCGTCAGCCTTCACCTTCCAGAGGCTCACGCTTCGGCCGCCAAAGCAGAAGATCCGGTCCAGCACACCGTCATCGTTCTCGTCGCCGCGCAGCGCGCTCACGTTCAGGCGGCCAAGCCGCTCGTCCTTCGAAAGATCGGCGTCGAGCGCATGCTTCAGCTTCGACAGCCGCGACGCCTCCTGCACGTCGCCTCGATCGCGTTCCTCGCCCTCGTTGGCGGTGGCAAGCCAGAGTTCTCCGGCATGTTCGAAGCACTTGATGGTGTCCGGCTGGAGGAGGCCCCACACGGGCGCGGGCTTGATGTGGATGCCGCCGTCGCGATCGCTTGCGTCAAGACCGCACTTCAAGAAGTCCTTGAAGCCCAGCGGCGCGAGGCGCGCGATGCGCTCCTGACCCTGCGTGAGATCGATCACCGCGATCGCGTTGTTCTCCTGCAGGGTGGCGAACGCACGCGTGCCGTCGGGCGACACCGCGATGTACTCGGGCTCGAGATCCTGCGCGAGCGAGGCCTTGGGCGACACGCAGTGCAGTCCGGCCTGCGCAAGCGTGTCGCGATCACCTTCGAAGTTCCTGAAGCCAAGTTCGCGATAGACGGGCTTGTCGGCGCCTGCGGCAAGATCCACGACGCCGATGGACCCCTCCGGATCGAACGCGCCATCACGCGTCGCCTCGCCCTCGTTCGCCACCAGCAGACGCTTGCCGTCGGGCGTGAAGCAGACCATGTCCGGGCCGAAACCGACCTCGATGCTTGTGATGGTCGCGCCCTCGGGTGTGAGCAGATCGAGCGAGCCGCGTCGTGTCTTGTCCTCGGGCTGCCGAACGATCGCGATCAGGTCGCCATGGATCGCCACGCTGTTCAGGCCCTCGCATGCGTGCAGGGCGACCTGTCGTGGCTTGGAGGGATCCGAGAGATCAAGCACGCGCAGCCCTCGCCTGGCATCGGTCACGAAGAGCCGGCGCGAAGGCGCGTGGAACGCAGCGATCTCCGAGGAGGAACCGTTCCAGATGCCGGATGCCTCGCGACCAACGACCGTGAGGCATGGTGGCGTTGGCACAGGCGGTTCGGCTGCCAGGATGGCAGCGAGGGCGAAACGGAGCATCCGCACATGGTGCCTTGGGAGACACAAGTTTGCGAATCGGGAAATGGCTTGCCTTCGCGAGCGTTGCCGGCGAACAATGGTTCCGGGACCCCGTAGGCGGCCCCCATTCCAGGAGACCCCATGCGACACCTTCGCACCGCTCTACCGCTCATGCTGATCCTTGCCTCGATGGCTCAGGCCGACGAGGCCACAAGCAAGGCTGCCCCAGCGAACTCGGGTGACACCGCCACTGCAACCGCCGAGGACCTGCGCTTCGCGCGCAACCTGTCGCGTGCCTTCCGACATGTCGCGAAGGGACTGCAGCCAAGCGTGGTGAGCATCCGCACGGTCGAGGCGAGCGCCACTCCAGCGATGGCTCGCGGACCGATGCGCTTCCGCATGGGTCCTGGCGGCCTGCAGCCCGAGGGCCCCGCTCCGCAGCGTGAGGGTCAGGGCACCGGCTTCGTGTTCCGCGAGGATGGAACGATCCTGACCAACAACCACGTGATCCGCGGCGCCTCGCAGATCATGGTGCGCCTGAGCGACGGCCGCGAGTTCCCGGCCACCGTGCTGGGTGGAGACCCCGAGACCGACGTGGCGGTGCTGCGCATCGACGCGAAGGGCCTTGCACCCGTTCGCGTGATCGAGAGCGGCGACGTGGAAGTCGGCGACTGGGTGCTTGCGCTCGGCAATCCGTTCGGTCTGGAGCAGACCGTGACCGCTGGCATCATCAGCGCGAAGGGTCGCG
>VGYX01000036.1 GCA_016872835.1 Planctomycetota bacterium
TCCATGGCCTGGCTTGAGCAGTTCTTCGCGATCGCGAGAAACACCTTCCTGGAATGCATCCGCCAGCCGGTGGCGCTGGTGATGATCGTGGTCGGCACCCTGCTGATCGTGCTGTCCAATCCCTTCGCGGCCTTCACCATGCAGGACGACCAGCGGATGTTCATCGACATCGGCCTGTCGACCATCTTCACCTGCGGTGCCATCCTGGCCGCGTTCCTGGCGGCGGGCGTGGTGAACCGGGAGATCGAGAATCGAACGGTGCTGACCGTGGTCAGCAAGCCTGTGCCCCGGCCGGTCTTCGTGATCGGCAAGTACGGCGGCGTGGTGCTGGCGATCACGGCCATCACGCTGTGGCTCAGCGTGGTGTTCATGCTTGTGGAACTTCACGGAACGCTTCCGACAGTCCGGACCCCATGGCACCAGCCGGTGCTCGCGTTCGGATCGCTGGCGCTTCTGCTGGCGATCGGCGGCGCCACGTGGGCGAACTATTTCTATGGCGGAAACTTCACCGCCTCGCTCATCCTGCTTGGCTCGTGTCTGCTCACGCTCGCCTACGTGCTCAGCATGCTGTTCAAGCCGGAGTGGGGCTCGGAGACGCTGAGCAACAGCTTTCGACCTGAACTATGGAAGGCGATCGGAACCCTGCTGCTGGCCGAGGCAGTGCTGGGCGCGATCGCGGTGGCCGCAAGCACCCGACTGGGGCAGGTGCTCACGCTCGCCTCGGTGCTTGGGCTCTTCGTCATGGGTCTGCTGAGCGATTGGCTGTTCGCGCGACGTATCGAGCAACTCACCGCTTCGCTCGCGAAAGTGCCCGCGGATCAGCAGCACTGGCTCGACGCGTCGCATGTCGAGCTTGGGATCTTCAAGACGCTGCAGGCCGTCGTGCCCAACTTTCAGGTGTTCTGGCTGGCCGACGCGGTCACGCAGAAGAAGCCGATCGGCGTGGAGTACCTGCAGTACGCCCTGCCGTACGGTCTGGTGCTGATCGTGATGTGTCTGGCCGCCGCCACGATGCTGTTCCAGCGGCGCGAAGTCGGCTAAGTCGCGGAACCGGCCGACCACTCGGCGATGGCCTCGCGACCGCGCGCACCGAACACGAAGATCGCCACGACGAGCGGCGGCACGATGGCGGTGAAGCCACCGCATCCCGCTCCGACCGCGAACATCGCCTTCTCCATGCCTTCGGGCAGCTCCGCCGCGGCCTGACCGGACTTGGCGCTCCTCGCCTCCTTGTCCCGCTCCAGCTGCCCGCGATAGGCGCGCTCGAACTCAGGCTGGTTCGTGAACATCAGCACGACGACCAGGCCCTGCGCCAGCGTCGTCAAGGGCGCCCACGCGCGAAGCAGCTGCACGCCCATCGCACGCCTGCGAAGCAGCTGCACGCCCGCCACCAGCACCACGATCGCGAGCGTGAGGCCCGCCAAATTGGTGACGGTTCCGAGGGTTCCCTGCAGGACCGGCGGTTGCGCCTCACGACCGACACCAGCGACCGCAAGCGTCGAGCTGATGGCACCGATGAAACCCCACAGGATTCCCAGGATGCCCAGCACCTTGGGCCACGTGCGCGGCGCGGCTTCCAGATATTCGCTCGCCGGAACGGGCTCCATCGGGCTCAGTTGTCTCCGCCCTTCTTCGCCTCAGCCAGCTTGCGCTGGTACTCCTTGATCACGCGATCGATCGCCTCGATCGCAAGCTTCGACTTGCTGGCGTCGCCACTGCCGAACTTCTCGAAAAGGTCGCTGGCCACGGCCTCCACATCCGGCGGGAAGAGCGGACCGCCGCCCTCGTAGCCCATCGCCACCGGCTCGGCGCGCTTCCACACGTCCTGCATCTTCTTGCAGAGCTCGATCCGCTTGGCCAGGCCCTTCACGCCGTCACCGGCCAGGTTCCAGTCCTGCATGATCACGCGGCGCTGCTTCTCGGCGTTCGCCAGGGTCTTCTCCCACGTGTCGCCGATCTTGCGGCCTTCGTCGTTCACCACGAAGGTGCCGGGCTTCAACTGCATCTTCTCGAAGAGCTCCTCCTGCGTGTTTGCGGTGCCCTGGCTGAACCCGCAGTCGAATGCCTGATCAGCGGTGAGCGTGAGATTGTCCTTCTCGTCGGAGAGCATCTTCTCGCCACTGCCGTCCTCGAAGAAGGTCACCTTGCCGGTCTTCGGGTCGCGCGTGTAGCTGACCACGAGCGGCGAGTACACCATGCACTTGGCCAGGTGGCCGTTGCGGCCGCCGGCCTCGGCGATCTCGGAGATGCGACGCAGCCATGCCTCCAGCTGCGCGCCCTCGATGCTCTTGTCGCCGCTGAACATGGTGGCGGAACCCAGCGAGCCCAGATTCATGAAATAGACCTCGCGACAGTGCATCGCGGTCACGGCGGCCGCGGAGATGGCCTCCTCGATCCAGCCGACCAGGCGATGCTTCTCGCGCACGCGGTTCAGCACCTTGTCGATCTCGTCGGCCTCGGTCACGAGACCGCCGCCCGAATTGATGTGGAGCACGATGATCTGGCCCGGACCGAACTTGTCGGCGGCCTTCTCGACCTTCTCCATCTCGACAGCACGCAGGCCCACGCCCACCATGCCGCTCTGCTTCAGGATGAACACCTGCCGCTGCTTGGACGCGGCATCACCGGCACCCTGCTTGGCGTCGGCGGCCGCAGATGCCGCGGGCTTCGGCGCCGGCTTGGTGGCGGGCTTCGGCGCGGGCGCTTGCGCCCACGCCACCGACGCGAGAGCGAACGCGGCGAACGGAACGGTGATGGTGCGCATGATGTTCATGAACCCTTGCCTCCGGAGGCGCCGCCGGAACCACCGGCGCCCTTGCTGCGCTCGCGCAGCTGCTTGATCAGGCCGTCCACGGCGATCTTGTCGAGGCCGCCGCCGGAGCGGATCTTCCAGCGCATCTCGACCGCGGGATACTTGTTCATCGCGGCCTTGACCTGCTCGAGTGCCTTGATGGCGCGCGCGATCCCCTTGCTGTCGCCGCCGCTGTTCTGCTCGTACTCGCCCCACGCCTTCAGGCTGTCGGTCCACGCGGCCCGCCAGCCCTTGATGTAGTCGCCGACGAGCTTGGTGCCGTCCTGCTCCTTCGTGAGGGAATCGTCCCACTCGCGGTAGCCCAGCTGGAACATGAGGTCCTCGACCGAGTCGGCCGTGCCGCGCGAGAGGCCCAGATCCTCGGCCAGACGTGCGTCGAAATTCGCCACGCGCGCCTCGTCGCCATCGACCACGATCTGTCCCGACGTGTCGGGCAGCCACTCGATCTCGCGCCCCTTGAAGGTGACGCTCAGCTTCTTCTCGGGGCGGATCATCGAGAGCCCGAGCACGTCGGAGTGCCCGCCCTCCTTCAGGAAGCCGTTCACGATGCTGATGAACGCCGCCTCGAACTTGCGCTGCACTTCCTTGTCCGGATGCTGCGTGAACTCGTTGGCCCGCGCCAGCCCGTACAGGCGCGCGTCGCCGGCGGTGTACATGTGCGGCCACGCGAGCGCGAAGACGGTGCCGAAGCCGACCGAGTCCTTCACCCACATGACCTGCGGAATGTCGCCGAGCTCCTCGGTGAACACGCGGCGCAGGTTGCGCGCGTCCTCGCGATCGAAGCGGCCGATCTCCTCGCGGCTGGTGTCGTCACCCAGCCAGTCGCGGCGCTTGCGGTCGTAGCTCTCGAGCTTCAGGATCAGGAGGTCGGGCTTCTTCGCCTTCACGTCCTTGGCGACCTTCTCGTAGATCGAGGAGTGGATGTCGGTGCCGACCTGGCCCTTGCCGTCCATGCCGAAAGGGATCACGTAGATCTTCGGCGGCTTGGCGGGATCCTTCTGGTCCGCCTGCATGGGCGAGGGAGTGTCCGCGACGACGATCGACGCGAGCACGAACGCGATCAGGGTGGCGAGGAAGCGCATGGACCGCGGAGTATATGTCCGCGGGTCGACGTCCCTACGCCCCCGAAGCGACCTGCAGCGCAAGGTTCCGGGCCTGTTCGGGGGTTCCCACCCGCCCCTCCAACTGCGCGTCGTAGACGGCGTCCAGGATGCGCCGGAAGGAAGGCCCGGGCTTCAGGCCAAGCGCCTGAAGTGCGTGCCCGTCCAGCAACGGCGTGGGCGCCAGGCCCGTGCGAGCGAGTTCGGCCACCGCCGCCCGGATCGCGCCCGTGCGTGCGTCGCGCTCGGCCTCCAGCAGCGAGAGTGCATCCTCGAAGCCCGGGCCCGCGGCCAGGCGCTTGCGCCCCGCGACGCCGAGGCCGTCCCATCGCTCGCGCAGGGCGTCCCGCCCCCGAAGCGCGGCCGCCACGGCGTCCACCTCGGCGTTCGAGAGGATGAGTGCCGCGGTCCATCGCGACAGACGCTCGGGCCACGGCAGTGCGCTGGTTCGATCGAGCATCCATGCGGCCAGCACCGCGTGCACCGACGC
>VGYX01000037.1 GCA_016872835.1 Planctomycetota bacterium
CGCGGAGCCCGTCGGCGACGGCGTGGTCGGACTGCGTTTCGAGGCCTATGACGGAGCGGCGTGGCGTCAGGACTGGGACAGCGACGTGGATGGCCTGCCGCTCTCGGTGCGAGCCACCGTGACCGCAAGCGGTGAGCGCATCGGCGAGGAGATGCTGACCGACGGCAGCGCGCTGGTGACGCTGCGGACCGAGATTCCGCTGGACCGCGCGCCCGCGCCCAAGAAGGAGCCGGAGGAGGAGACGCCCGCGGGCGCCGCGGAGGACGCGGCGGCGGGCGATGCAGGCATGGCTGGCGGTGCCGGGGGAGGCGTTCCGGCCGGCGCCGGCGGCGCGCCCGGACCCGATGGCGCTGGCGGCGGCGGTGGCCGGGGCAACGGCAATCCGAACGACGCCGGGCGTGGCGGTGGTGGCGGACCGGGCGGCAGAGGCGGCGGTGGCGGAAGTGGCGGCGGGCGCGGTGGCGGCAATGTGCCGTTCATTCCGCCTCCAAGTCAGAACGGTGGCGGCGGCCGACGTGGAGGTGGCGGACCATGAGCCGCCGTGCACCACGCGGCATGGTGACGCTCACGGTCGTCTGGGCGATCGCGATCGCCGCGGTGATCGTGGCGGCGACGCAGGTCTTGGCGTTCCGTCAGGCCACGATCGGCCGCGAGACGCTTGCGCGCACGCAGGCGCGTTGGGCGGCGCGCGCGGGCGTGGAAACCATGATCGCGATCATGGAGTGGCACACGGCCAACCCGGATCCGGACGATCCGCAGGCCATCGTGCGTGATCTGGAGGCCAACGCGACGGGCCAGATCGAGACGGGCAGTTGGGACATTCGTCACTTCATCGACGGGCAGGAGTGGGCCGGACCGCTTGACGAGCATTCCAAGCTGAACATCAACCTGGCCAACAAGGCCATCCTGCAGACCGTTCCGAACATGACGATGGACGTGGTGGACTCGATCATGGATTGGCGCGACGCGGACAACGAGGTGCAGTCGTTGGGCGCCGAGGCGGAGTACTACCGAAACAGGGGCTTTTCCTACGCGCCACGCAACGGCGACTTCCGAAGCATCGCGGAACTGGAACTCGTGGCGGGCGCCTGGCCCCAGTACGTGCGCGGCGAGGACTGGAACCTGAACGGTCGGCTGGATCCCAACGAGAATGACGGCAAGCGCTCGCTGCCGGACGACCGCCCCGATGACAAGCTCGACGGCGGCTGGAGCTCGCTGCTCACCGCGGCGAGTCGCGCGAGCCCCAACGGCGTGAGCGGTGAACCGCGCCTGAATCTGGCCCGCACCACCCCCGAGGAACTGATGGCCCGCACGGGCATCGACAATCAGCAGGCGAGCGCCCTCATCACCTATGCGCGTGGTGCCAACGCCACGATGGGCCAGATTCTGTCGACCCCCCTGGCACAATTGGGGAGCCGCCGAGGTGCTGCGACCAGCGCTCCGGGCGGCAGCAGCGCAACGACGGGCCGGAGCACGGTGGGTCGGTCGGGCGCCACCACGCAGGCGGGCGGCGGCGTGAAGAGTCTGGAAGCGCGCCAGTTGAAGGCCGTCATGAACGAGTGCGCCATTCTGGACTCCCGCGGATCCGCCAACACGACCGCCGGAAAGGTGAACGTGAACACCGCCAGCCGCACCCTTCTGCGCGAGGTGATGATGCTGGAGCCTCGGTTCGCCGAGTCGATCATCACCCGCCGCACCGGTCGCTCGGAAGGAATCACGAGTCTGGCGGATCTGGTCGATCTACCCGGGGTGTCGCAGACGCAACTGATCACCTTGGCGCAGGCGGCGGACGTGACCAGCAGCGTCTACACCATCTCCAGTCGTGGCAAGAATTTAGGATCGGGCGCCGAGGCTGAAATCGTGGTCGTGGTTGATCGTTCCACGGTGCCGGCCCAAATCCTTGAGTACCGAGAACCTTGAAGCGTCGCCCCCGAGTCCTGCCCGATCCTGCCCAACTGGTCGTTCTGCCAACGAACGGCGGCGTGGCCCTGTGCTTTGAGCGCTCGGCGGCAGGAATTGCGCTTCGGGGTTCTTGGAGCGGCGTTTCCGAGACGGAGCGGCCGCCGGCAGGTTCGGTGGTGCTTCTGCCCACCGGAAGGGCACTCTGCCGAACACTTGAACTTCCCGCCGCCTCGGCTTCGCAACTTGAGACTGCGCTGCGTCTGCAACTCGAGACGCTGCAGCTTGGTTCGGTCCCTGGCCATCGAACCGCGGCCGCCGTGCTGCCCGAAGTCTTCGCGACCGAGGGCAGGCTTGGCTTCGCGACCGAATGGCCCCTGAGCGAATCCACACCGGCCGTACCCCGCGACCTTCCGCCCGACGGAGAACCGTGCTTCGCCGGCGATGCCGCCTGTCTGGTGGCCTTGCTGGATGCCGGCCTGCAGGGACCGCTTCTGTTGGCGAGTGACGATCGCCGCGCGCTCACGTTCGCGATGCGAGCACCCAAGGGCGTGGTGGTGCGATGTTCGCGTCTGGATCCGACGGAGTGGCCCGGCTGCGCGGAGGCGGCGGTGCTGGAGAGCGCGGTGCGCGCCGGTGCCGATGAGGCGTTCCTGCGCGCGTTGCTGTCACAGGTGCGAGAGGCCCTGCCCCATGTGGCCGACGCGGGCCTTGGCTGCACCGAAGCCGATCTTGCGCGTCTGCCGGACATCACGGGCATCGGCGAGGAGTCCGAGTGGTGGCGGGCCCATGCCACGGCCGTCGGTGCAGCGCTGGCCTGGTTCGGACCGCTTCGGACGCTGGTCTCGCTTCGCGCGCAACCGAAGGGCGAACGCCCCTCGCGTGTCGGTGAATGGCTGAATCGACTGGCCGAACCCGGGCTCGCCTCGCGACTGATGGCAGCCGCCCTGATCGCCATCGCGATCGGACCACCGCTGGTGGCGGGCACTCGACTGCTGCTGCTGAAGTGGAAGGTCGGCGACCTGTCGGCGCGTGAATACGCCAATCAGGCCCACCGTCAGCGCGTGGCGCTGTACGCCGAGTTGCAGCGACGGGCATGGCCCATGGGGAAGCTGCTTGGCGATCTTGCGTGCGTGACGCCGGAAGGCGTGGAGTGGGAGGACGTGAACCTTTCCCAGGATCGTAACGTGTCGATCCAGGGCTTCGCACGCCCGCACGACAAGATGAACGGCACCGAGGTGCTCCTGAAGATGGAGCGCCAGATGCTGGACAGCCGCATCTTCGACCGTGTGCAACGCAAGTGGGAAGCCGCGGATGGCAAGGGAACGGTCCGCTTCCAGATGTCCGCCACCGTGGCGCGCCCCACGCAGCGGCCGAACTACTCCGCCGAGCAGGACTTCGGCAAAAAGTCGCTCGCCGAGCGGCGATTCGGGCCCGACAAGTCGGACGAGACCGAGGCGAACGCGGAACCGGTGGCGCCTCCGGATCGAGCCTCGCTGCCGTCGGAACCTTCTCTGGCGGACGCGTCGGCGGAGTCCACGGGGAGCGCCGGCACCGAGGCGGCCTCGGCAAATCCTGCGGAAAAACCCGCGCCTTCTGGCAAGCGCCCATCCACCCTGTCCTCGAAGCCGTCCTCCAAGCCCGTGAAGTCGGAGCGCAAGTCAGGCTCGGACGCGGTCGCTGCCTCGGAGACCAGCGGTGGCGAGGCGGCCCCCGCCGAGGGCGGCGAGAGCAAGGGCGCTCGTGCGACCCGGCGCCCCGGCGCGAGCGGTGGCGAGTCCGGTCTTGCACGACGGAGCGAGCGCAATCCGGGCAGCTCGGA
>VGYX01000038.1 GCA_016872835.1 Planctomycetota bacterium
CGACGGTCGGCCTCCAGACCAATTTGCTCGGTGACGTGGTGCCATGGGTCGCGATCCAAGTCAGCGCCGGCTACGACCACAACATCCTGCTGCGCCCGGATGGGTCCGTCCACTGCTGGGGCGACAATCAATATGGCCAGTGTGATGCGCCGGCCGATACCACCAATCCCGCCGCCGGCAACGCCGTGGTGCAGGTCGCGGCTGGCCACTACTTCTCGCTGGCACTCATGAAGGATGGCACGCTCCGTGGCTGGGGTGACAATCGCTTCGGCCAGTTGAACTTCCCGCGGTGGCCGGTGTGGGTCGCGGAGGGTCAGGCCAATTACGACCCGGATCACCCCGGCAGCCTGGGCAACGATGCCTTCGACCGGCAGCCCAAGCGCTTCTTCCGCATCACGGCGGGCGCGAACCACGTGGTGGCCCTGCTGGCGAAGGATCAGGCGAACGGCGACACGGGTGGAGATCCCTTGCAGAACCGTGTCGTCACGGCGTGGGGTGACAACTCGGCGGGGCAGTGCAATTTCACCCAGATTTCGCCGATGTACCGTCGGCTTCCGCAGTCCCAGTGGCCAACGAATCCAAACGAGGATGACAAGCACACCCGGATCAGTCCCTACGCCACGCAGATCGCCGCGGGCGTGGCGCATTCGCTGATCCTGGTCGGGCCACGCAACACCCTGCTGGACACGAATCACGTCGGGGCGTTCTATCGATCGCTCAACACCTACACGTCGTCCAATGGCTGGTATCGACCTGTGCGTGACGGCATGGTCTTCGGCGTCGGCAGCGACGCGTACGGGCAGGCGATCGTTCCAACGTCCCGTCGACGCCCCAAGATCGCGACCGATCCGAGCGATGCGGCACCCGAGGATCCGCGCTACCGCTTCTGGGGTCCCGAGGACTCGATGAAGTTCAAGATGATCGCCGCGGGCGGCTACCACTCGATGGCAGTCGCGCAATCGCTTGGCGAGGAGAAGCTCTACTGCTGGGGCCTTGGCGCTCTGGGTGCGGGAAACTTCGGCGACTTCGGGCAGGTCAACGACGATCCGACCAAGGTGCTGGCAGCCGCCGATCTGACCAACACGGAGCCGACCTATTTGCGTCGGCGTGCAAGTTGGAGCTTCCAGCCGCAGGTCGGCATCGACGTGGTGGACCCACGGACCACGCTGTATTCGCAGCGGATCGCCGGTGGTCTCTATCACACCGCGGCGATCTCCTACCAGTGGGATGTGCGCGGCGATGCGGGTGATCCGCGAGCCGAATCGGGCGTGGTGGTGACATGGGGCCGGAACGCCGAAGCGCAGTGCAACGTGCCTTACGAGCCGGACTACGCGCTGTCCAGGAAGGTGCGCCGTGACGTGTCCTTCAAGGCGAAGCAGCCGCTGCCGCGTTCGCGCATGGATTCCAACGTGCGCGCGATCTGGGCCGGTGGGTTCATGCCCAACCGCGACTACGGCTACTTCAACGACTTCGTGGTGGGCCTTGACCGTCTCGGTCTGCCGGTCGGCTGGGGCGACAACTCCTACCTGCAGCGTGAATTCTTCGCGCCATGGTCGCCCGTCGTGTATAGCCCGACGCTGAAGTACGCCTCCGCATCCCCGGGCGGTCGCTTCACGTGGCTCGTGGACTCCAGCACGCGAATCGCGCACTTCATCGGCGATCCGCTGTTCTGCTTCGCGGACGAGTTCTATTCGCCACAGCAAGGCAATCTGGCGGAAGCCTCCGCCGGTGGTTTCCACTCGCTCTTCAGGACCTTCTCCGGTCAGGTGTTCGCCACGGGTGGTGCGCCCTACACCTACTTCGACAACTATCTCGGCTTCCCGGTGAGCGTCGGCTGGGGTCAGGGTGCGTGGGATGCCAACGGCGTCGAGTTCGATGACGCCGCGGGTTCTCTGTACCACGAGCATCTGATTCCGGGCCTGCTCGCCACCAAGGTGAGCGCGGGCTGGTTCCACTCCGCCGCGATCAAGCAGGACGGGACGGTGCAGTGCTGGGGCGCCGGCGAGGCCCAGTTCATGAACCCCGACGATCCAACGATCGCGCTGGACCAGAACTACACGCCGAACTTCACGCAGTCGATGGTTCCAGCAGGGGTGAAGGACTGCACCGACGTGTCGGCTGGCGGGTTCCACACCGTGGCGCTGAAGGACGTGAATCCGGCGACCGGCATTGGCACGGTGGTCACCTGGGGCAACAACGGTCACGGTCAGGGCGTGCTGAACGGCATCGCCTCGATGGCGATCGACGAGGAGGCCGTGGTCTTCCGACGGTCCAACAACGACGTGATCGCGCGTGGTGAGCCCGCACAGACCGACATCGAAGCCGTCGGACCCTCGGACTTCATCACGGCGGGCTATGGAAGCACCGCACGACTCGGCTCCGACGGCTCGCTGCAGTTCTTTGGAGAGCTCGCGACTCTGTCCGCGCCGATCGATCCGGCCACGGGCAACCCGGCGCTGCTTCGATCCGTCGCGATCGGCGAGTCGCATGTGCTCGGCATCCGTCCGGACGGCTCCGTGATCGCCTGGGGCGGCCCCACGTGCAACAACTTCCTGCAGTGCTGGAGCATTCGTGACGAGTCCGAGTGGGGCTCGAGAAATTCCGTCGCGACCGTCGCGCCGACCCGCCGTTCGCACAAGGTTCCCGCAACCAGCTACGACGCCTGCATCACGGTCTTGGGGGTGTCAACCTGCATCACGCAGAAGTCCACGGCGCCTGAAGATCCGCAGGGTCTGGTGCGCTTCAGTGGCGATCTCGTCAGCTGGAACGGCAACGAGGCCAACGAGAACCCATTCTCCTGCTGCATTCCCAGCACGGCCACACTGACCACGGATCGCCTGCTGCGGGCCGTTCAGGTCGCGGCCGGTCGCACCCACAGCCTCGCGCTTCGCCAGGATGGAAATCTGCAGGCGTGGGGCGGCGTGGAGCGCACGGACGACACCTTCACGATCGCGAAGGCGGTCTCGGACACCCCGACCGCCGGTCTGGGCGTGAGCTACATCAAGATCTGCGCGGGCCGCGACCACAACATCGCGATGCAGGTGCTTGGTTCGGCGCAGGTCTGGGGCGACAACACGTTCGGTCAAGTGACCCCGCAGATTCCGCAGACGCCGGGCCTTCTCGACTTCGATGTTCGTGACATCGCCGCGGGCGATCGCCATACCGTCATCCTGAAGTCGGACGGTCGCGTGTACGCCTGGGGTGACGAGACCTACTCCGAGGTGGACGGCGTGATCGTGGCCACGCGCAATTCGAACTCGCCGGCCGAGATCCCGGACAACACCTTCGGCGTCGCGGTTGCGGCCGGAGGCATGAACACCGCGCTGCTGCGCGATCGCCTGGAGCCCCGGATCATCGGCGCGCTCGCCTCGCTCACGCTGCCCACGTTCAGCGACACCATGCCGCAGGCTCTGGCTGTGCGCGCCGGTGGTTTCCACACGGTCGTGCTGCT
>VGYX01000039.1 GCA_016872835.1 Planctomycetota bacterium
CGACGGTCGGCCTCCAGACCAATTTGCTCGGTGACGTGGTGCCATGGGTCGCGATCCAAGTCAGCGCCGGCTACGACCACAACATCCTGCTGCGCCCGGATGGGTCCGTCCACTGCTGGGGCGACAACCAGTACGGCCAGTGCAGCGCGCCGACTGAAGTCGCGAATCCAGAAGTGAGCAACAAGGTCGTGCAGGTCGCCGCGGGGCATTACTTCTCCGTGGCCCTGATGGCCGACGGCACCTTGCGCGGCTGGGGCGACAACAGGTTCGGGCAGCTGAACTTCCCGGTCTGGAGCCCGACAGACACGGATGGATTGACCAATCCGACCCAGTTCGATCTCAACAAATACCCCTCGAAGCGTTTCTTCCGGATCGTGGCCGGCGCCAATCATGTCGTGGGATTGCTCGCGGCAGACCAGATCAAGGGCGACACGGGTGGCAATCCGTTGGAGAACCGTCTCGTGGTCGGATGGGGAGACAACTCGGCAGGCCAGATCAGGTTTAAGGACTCCTCGCCCATGTTCCTGAAGGGGCGGACATCGGATGGCAAGGACAGTTACACGAAGATCCTTCCTTATGCGACGCAGATCGCGGCGGGAGTTTCGCACTCATTGATCCTGACTGGACCCCTTAATCAAGCGCTGCCGGAAGATCAGAAGAAGGCCCTCTATCAATCGATCAATAGATTTACTCCCGCCAGGGAGCGCGAGTACCGAACGGTCGTCGAGGGGATGGTGTTCGGCTTCGGAAGCGACTCGTACGGTCAGGCCACTGCACCGAACATGCGTCGTCGACCGAAGGTCCCCATCGATCCTTCCAACGCGCCTCCGGAGGATCCGTACTACCGAAACTGGGGTACCGAGGAGAGCATGAAGTACAAGATGATCGCCGCGGGTGGATACCACTCGATGGCGGTCTCCCAGTATCTTGGTGAGGAGAAGCTGTACTGCTGGGGTCTCGGTGCCACAGGCATCGGTTCCTCGGGCGACTACGGTCAGGTGAACGACGATCCGACCAAGATTCTGGCGGCGGTGGATCTCACGAATGTGGAACCCACCTTCCTGAAGCGGCGCGCCACATGGAGCTATCAGCCGCAGGTTGGCATCGACGTCTCGGATCCGCGCACCACGCTCTACTCGCAGCGCATCGCCGGCGGCCTCTACCACACGGCCGCGATCAGCTGGCAGTGGGACACCCGTCCGGATGCAGGAGATCCACGCGCCGAATCCGCCGTCGTGGTGACATGGGGCCGCAATGCCGAGGCGCAGTGCAACGTGCCCTACGAGACGGACCTCTCGATCTCGCGGAAGATCTACCGTGACGTCCCGCTCAAGCAGAAGTCTCCATTGCCTCGCTCGCGGCGCGACTCGAACATCCGCGCGATCTGGGCGGGCGGCTTCATGCCCAACCGTGATTTCGGCTACTTCAACGACTTCGTGGTGGGCATCGATCAACTCGGCATGCCGGTCGGTTGGGGTGACAATTCCTACCTGCAGCACGAGTTTTTTGCCCCGTGGTCGCCAGTTGTGTTCAGTCCGAACCTGAAGTACCGGGCCATCGCGCCCGGCGGACACTTCAGCTGGCTGCTCGACTCGACCACTCGACAGGCCTATTTCGTGGGCGATCCACTCTTCTGCTTTGCGGACGAGTTCTACGCACCGGCCATCGGCAACCTCGAGGAAGTTTCTGCAGGCGGATTCCACTCGTTGTTCCGGACCATGGGTGGCCAGGTCTATGCGACAGGTGGCGCTCCCTACGCTTACTTTGACAGCAACCTTGGTTTCCCGGTGTACGTCGGTTGGGGTCAGGGCGCTTGGGACGCGGACGGCAACGAGTACGAGGATGCCGCCGGTTCAAGCAACCACGAGCACCTGATTCCAGGACTGACCGCACGCAAGATCAGTGCCGGGTGGTTCCATTCTGCGGCCATTCGCGCTGGCGACGGTTCGGTGGTCTGTTGGGGTGCGGGTGAGTCAGAGTTCATGAACCCCCTCGACCCGACCGCGTCGGTCGATCCGTACCTCACCCCGAACTTCGCCCAGTCGATCGTTCCGGCGGGGATCAGGGACTGCACCGATGTCGCGGCGGGCGGATTCCACACGGCTGCACTGAAGGATGTGAATCTATCCACGGGCATCGGAACCGTCGTGACGTGGGGAAGCAACGCCACCGCTCAAACCGTGCTGAACGGCATTTCCTCTATGGCGATCGACGCGAGTGCCGCGGTCTTCCGTCGCACCGACGGCTCGGTGGTCGCGCGTGGCGCCCCGGCCGAGACGGACATTCAGGCGATGGGCACATCGGCCTTCGTGGCAGCTGGCTTCGGGACGACTGCTTGGATCGGAACCGATGGAACCTTCGCGTGCTTCGGAGCCCTTGAGTCGGCGCCTGCGCCGCTCGATCCAGCGACCGGTGAGGCGGTGCGCCTTCGCGCGGTGGCTGTGGGAGAGAAGCACCTCCTGGGCATCCGACCTGACGGCACCGTTGTCGCCTGGGGCATAACCGGTTGCAACGACTTCCTCCAGTGCTGGAGCCTGAAGGATGAAGACTCCTGGTCGCAGCGTGCGAATGTGCTGAGTGTCGCACCCACGCGCCGCTCGCGGATGGATCCACCAACGCCCTACAAGGACTGCATCAACATTTCGTCGTCTGGGGCACGGACCTGTGTCGACCGGCTGTCCTCCCCCCCCGAGGATCCTGTTGGACTGGTCCGCTACAGCAACGACTACCTGAACTACAACGGAAGCGAAGGCAACGAGAACGCCCTCTCGTGCTGCGTCGCACTGACTGCGAACCTTCTCACGGATCGGGTGCTTGTCGCCGCGCAGGTCTCGGCGGGCAGCACTCACAGCCTTGCGCTTCGCCAGGATGGAGGCCTGCAGGCTTGGGGCGCCACATCCCGCACGGGCAACACATTCTCGGTGGGCGCTGCCGTGTCGGGCACGCCGACCGGTGGCGTGGGTTTCATCAAGATCAGCTCGGGCAACAACCACAACATCGCTCTACGGTCTAGTGGCTCCGCGCAGGTGTGGGGGGACAACACGTTCGGGCAGGTCACTCCGGAGTTGCCACAGACTCCTGGCCTGTTGGATTTCGATGTACGGGATGTCGCCGCCGGAGCGCGTCATACCGTGATCCTGAAGGCCGACGGACGTGTCTACGCTTGGGGTGACGAGACCTACACGATCGTCAATGGCGTCCGCGTGGTGAGCCGACTTCCGAACTCGGCGGCGCAGATTCCCGATAACACGTTCGGTGTGGCGGTGGCGGCGGGCGGCACCAATACTGCCGTGCTGCGCGATCGCCTGGAGCCCCGGATCATCGGCGCGCTCGCCTCGCTCACGCTGCCCACGTTCAGCGACACCATGCCGCAGGCTCTGGCTGTGCGCGCCGGTGGTTTCCACACGGTCGTGCTGCT
>VGYX01000040.1 GCA_016872835.1 Planctomycetota bacterium
CTCTGGGCGGCGCTGGGCAGCCAAGCGCTGTTGGCGCCACCGTTGCTCTGCACGAAGGCATCACCCTGGTTCATGGTGAACGCGCTGGTGTAGGCGGTCACACCGAAGGTGCTGGCGATGATGTCGGAGGCGTTGCTGCCCTTGATGTAGACATCAAGCACCGAGTAGAAGCGCGCGCTGGCGCCCTCGCCGTCCTTCAAGATGTAGCTGTCGCCAAACAGCGTGCCAGGGGTGACGGTGGCGAAGGATGCACTGGTCAGAGCAAGCGCCACGGCGGCAGTCGCAGAACGAATCATGTGTGGAACTCCTAAGTTGTTGCCCGATTCGTGGGTCGAATCAGGCATGGGGGAAAGGAAAGTTGGGATGCAGGGTGCCAGTGAATGGCGGGAAGCCTGCAGAACTACAAGTGCAAAGTGCATGACGAAGTCGGACTCCGGGCCATGACAAAGCAGTGACCTTCGGCTCGACTTGGAGATTCGAGGACGCCTCTTCTCTCCATCTAGACAGAATGTTGGATTTACCCCTCGCACTCACATCGGCCCACTCGTTGCCGAACTGAGGCCCGATGTCCTCAGCGAAGTGAACATAGCGCGGTTCCACAAATGGGCAAGAAATTTCAGAAAGACTGCGATCGACTTTGCGATTCGATCACCAAAAGCACCGATTTCAGGCCAAAAAAGCCACTTTCACTCCACTAAAAAAGAACAGGACCCCCCTCGCGAGGGGTCCTGTCATGAGCTGAAGGAGTGAGTCGGCTTCGCTGGAACTCAGCGACGACGACGGCCGACCAGGCCAGCCAGTCCGACCAGCGCGGCCGCGCCGGGAGCGGGCACCGCGAAGGTGAGGAGTTGGTTGTAGCGGTAAGCCGCATTGGTCGCGCCCGTGATCGTCGTGTATGTAGCGCCGGCACCGCCGAAGGTCGCCGCCGTGGTGAACTGATCCACCACGCCCGCACTCGCCGAACCAGCCACGGCCACGGCGGCCACGGCACCCGAAATCAGAAGCGAAGAAGTACGCATTGCCAAACTCCTGGGGCAAGCCCCGCTAGATGGCCCACACTTCACGTGCAGGGGTGACACCACCGAACCCGTCGGCGAGCGGCCCTTGTCCCGTGACTGCCCACTTGGGCGAGTCGAGATCGTCTTGCGATGCCAGCACCAGCACACTGCCGGGGACGATGCACCGCACTCCACTTGCAAGAACGCAAAGCCCTCCCCCCCCATCACGATGGTTGCAATATTTTGCGATTTCGCCATCGCAAGCCCGCTTCCAGCGTTCCAAGCGGGGTGCCGTGGCCGTCTCCCGCAGCGCCTGCGAGCGCATGCCGCGCAACCGCCCCCCCAAATCCGCGGTCATGACCCCAGAGACATCAACACGCCGAGAGCGTTCACCAGAGACACCAGCCGGCACAAGCGTCTCTCGATGCCCCGAGAGACAACCCGGCGAGACCTGAGCGACGGTCGGCAAGGCACCCGGCAACGCCACTCCGCTAGTCCACCGCAAGAGACCTCCGCGCACGCAATCCCTTGCCACAAAACGCCGTACGCACGCCGCGAAACGCGAACGCCCCGGCCGGGAGGCCAGGGCGTCCACTCTTAACCAACCGGCGCGCCAGTTTCGCGCGCGCCTCTTGAAGTAGCGGGGACTGGATTTGAACCAGTGACCTCCGGGTTATGAGCCCGACGAGCTACCAGGCTGCTCTACCCCGCAGTCGAACCGCGAATGCTAGGGAAAATCAGCCCGATCGTCAATGGCCTTGCCGACCGCGCAGCCGTGCGCGACATCACGCACCAGGCGAGCCTTGGGCGAGCCACAGCACCGTCATCCTCTGCGTCGTCGCACGCACAGGCCCGCCAGCGCAAGCATGCCAGCAGCCCCAGGCGCTGGACCCACGAGCGGATTCACCGAGCCATTCACAAGCAGGTCAAGCCCCGAGCCCGCCGCAGTCTGGTTCAGGAACCACTGCCCGCTGCTCGTGAGCGCACCCCAACTCACCAGGCGGAAGGTCACCGTGGAGTTCGGGCCCACCGCCTGCAATGCCGAGATGCCGCTGAGCGACACCGCCGACTGCGCGTTGCCTGCGGCGGTGTAGTTGGTGCCCCAGATCAGGATGAAGCCGATGTCGGTGAAGGCGCCCGAGTCGATCTGGTACTGCCACTGGCCATAGGCCGGCCCGTTTGCGTCACGCCGGATGTTGTACGCGCCGATCGAATCGAACTGCGCCGACTTGCCCGACGCCACGGTCATCGAGAAGCTCACGTACTCGCCATCCAGCGCCGCCTGCTGCGCGCTGCCGGCGCCATCGAAGCCAGTGCCGCCCCAGCATCCAGAAGGCACCGACACGTTGAAGGGCGTGGTCACGCCGTGGCCGCGGGTCAGGCCGCTTGGAGAAAGGCCTGAAGCGGTCTGTGTGGCCGCAAGCGGCGACGCGCCCCACGCACCCGTGCCGCCGGTGAGGCCGGAGAAGTTCCAGCCGATCAGCACCGAGGCTTGGGTGGAGGCCGTGGTGAAAAGCAGGGCGGCGGCAAGCGCAGAAAATCGCATGGGGAACTCGTTGCTCATGGTCGGGGCGACAGGGGAACGCCCTCAACCTACTCCGCCATCGGCGAAGCGCAAGCCATGTGGCGGCCGGATCCAAAAAGAAAGACCCCCGCGCCGGTTGCCCGACGCGGGGGGTGAGGATCAAAGTGCTTCCCTGAGTGAGACTGGGGACAAGCCCCAGGCCTTCATCAGGCGCGGCGACGACGGGCCAGCAGGCCAGCCAGACCGACGAGCGCAGCAGCGCCCGGAGCCGGGGTGGCGTACACAGCTAGGTTGCCGTAGTTCACGGTCACACCGCTGGTGATGG
>VGYX01000041.1 GCA_016872835.1 Planctomycetota bacterium
AGGCGTGGGGGCGGCCGCAGGCGACCTGCGACACGTTGGCAAGGTCCGCGGGGGTGTTCGTCTGGCCGGACCAGTTGTCGCCCCAGCCGACCAGGGTGCCGTCGTTCTTCAGGGCGTAGGTGTGGGCGTAGCCGCAGGCGACCTGCGACACGTTGGCAAGGTCCGCGGGGGTGTTCGTCTGGCCGTTGCCGTACCAGCCCCAGCCGACCAGGGTGGGCATGTTCAACGCGTCTGCCCACGCCCGTCCAGCCAGCCCCGAGGATACGAGCAGCAGCCAACCACCCAAGGAGTTCAGTTGGCGCGTTGGCTTGATGGTGCGACCGGTTCCGTGCTTGTTCGACATGCTTGCTCCCCGGGACCCGCCGGCATGGCATCTGTCCCGTCCTCCCATCTTGCCACGAGACCCGATGCCGAACAAGGAATCGCTTCCCAATACCCGCCACAAACCCCCAATACAGGGCAGCGCGCATGCGCAAAGGGCCACATTCGCTCCATTTCATCCCCTCCAGATGGCTCTGGCCGCCGCTTCGAAGCCAACCACCAGCACCGGTTCAGGCGTGCACGCGCCGACCCAACCCACCCATCGCGGGCACCGTACGCCGCGCACACCACCACGCACCCGCCGCGCCGCCCACGATCATCACCCCACTCAATATCATCGGCAGCGTGACAGGCCCGATCGCGAACACGCCGGCATCCGGCTCGCGCAACTGCTCCGTCGTGATGCGCAGCACACCGTAGAACGCGAAGAAGCACCCCGTGATCACGCCGGGCTTGCGCGGCTTCAACCATACGATCGCCAGCAGCGCAAACAGCATCACGCCGTCCGTGAACGCCTGCGCGAAGTTGTTCGGCCAGTACGCGGTGAGCAGGGGTGCGACCTTCGACTGCACGCTCGCGTCGCCGCCATAGCACGCTGCGTACAGAATGTCGGGCGCGCTTCCCTGTTCCACACCCGCACGCACTGGAATCGGCGCCAGCTTCATGCCGCGGATCACCGCGTCGCTGGTCGCGGGAATCTGCCGCGCGATCGCCTGCAGTTCCGCCGCGTGGCCGAAGCCTTCCTGCAGCATCTGCTCCGGATACTTCACGCTCCACCATGGCGCACCGGCCTGCATGTCGGCGGGAAGCGGCTTGCCCCACAGTTCGCCATTGATCCAGTTCGCCAGACGTCCGAATCCCAGACCGGGGCATGCACTGAAGCTCGCAAGATCCATCACATGCCCTACGGGCACGCGGTTTCGGCGCGCCCACCACCAGCACGCGACCAGCACACCCACGATGCCGCCATGGCTGCTCATGCCACCCTTGTGGATGAACAGCAGTCCCCAGAACGGGAACTCGCCCGTGAAGCTCCAGAGCAAGTGCGTGTCGTAGAACAGCACGTGACCCACGCGGCCACCGATGATCGCGCCACCGATCAGCCAGGTCAGGAAGTCACCGACCTGATCCACCGAGAGCGGCGAGCGCTTCGTCAGGCTCATCCAGCGCATGATCAGCCACGCCACCACGAATCCGGCCGCATAACTGACGCCATACCAGCGCACGCCAAGGCCGTTGCCGAACTGCACGGCGAACGGGTTCAGCGTGTGCAGCACGCTGTCGGCAAGCAGGGCCATCAACCCCGCGCCCACGCCTGGGGCACATCACCATAGGTGGCGATGATGCGGCTTCGGATGCCGCCGCGACCCTTCCAGTCGGTGATGATCTGCAGCCACGCGGGGCTCATCGCGGTGGCCAGGTCATCTCGGATGCGGTTCGTGACGGCCTCGTAGAAGATGCCCTCGTTGCGGAAGCTCTGGTAGTACAGCTTCAGGCTCTTCAGCTCGACACAGACGGCGGCGGGGCAGTAGCGCAGCGTCACGTTGCCGAAGTCGGGGTGTCCGGTCTTCGGGCAGACGCTCGTGAACTCCTCGCTCACGTGCTCGATGACGAACGGATCGTCGGAGGGGGCGTCGAAGAATTCCAGCAGGTCAGGCTTCGGCATGCGCGAAAGGCTAGTCCAGTTTCGCCGCCGTCGCCTGCTCAGGCGACAGCAGCGCGCGAAGGCGGCGGAGGGTTCGTGCCGAAAGTTCGCTGCGGTCGTAGTCCAGATCGGCGGCGTTCATCTCGCTCGCCTTCATCCGCGCGAACTTGGCCATCGCTGCCTGACCGTCCGAAGGATCGCCCGCTCCCGACACGATGTCCGACTGCACCTTGTCCGCCTCGGTGATGCTTGCGATGGCACGCTCGGCCACCGCGTCCGACTTCACTCGGAACGCGTCCACCTCGGCGTCAAGCGCGGCGATCTGCTTCACGGAAAG
>VGYX01000042.1 GCA_016872835.1 Planctomycetota bacterium
GAAGAAGCCGCGCCATCACCTCACCCAGGCCGAAGTTGGTGATGGGCACCGAGAGCAGGTAGTACACGAACACCGAGAGAAATCCGCCCAGGACCTCGTTCCCGAAGAGCCAGCCCGCCACGAAGACGCGAAGTGGCTCACGGGCCATCATGGCACCGGCCTCGACGGCGTAGAGCGCCTGACGATTGAGGGAACCCGCCAGCGCGTTCATGGATGCGCCCTCATCGACTCTTGCCCCTGATCGCCACGCGACTGGTGGCGCGCCGTCGCGACGAATCCCGCGAGACCGAAGCTCATGTGCCCACCGCCGGCATCGTGCGTGCCTTCAACGCGACCGCCAGAGAGACCGCAAGCAGCGGGATTGAGAAGACGGTGTTCCCCGACCAGAAGCCCATCGCGAGGCCGGAGGCGAGCAACAGCGCCAGGACTTGGCCAGATGGTCTCGACCGCAGTCGCCAGATCTTCCCTGCCACGCCCAGCACTACCATGAGGAAGCAGGCCAGGCCGATGGCGCCAAACGTGAGCATGGTGCCAAGGAACACGTTGTGCACATAGCCGTAGGTCTGGTTTGGCTCGAGCGGATCCATGAAGACGCCACCGATCTCGAGCATGTGCTCGAACCCGAAGCCCAGTGACCACTCCATCGACGAGGCGATCGCGACCTTGGACAGTCCCCACTTCCACATGCCGTCACGCATGATCGCATCACCGAGACCATCCACGGAGCCGACAGGCGTCTCAAGAAACGCGACAGTCCTCGGCGGCAGGACCTCTCTCCACTGGGAATCGATGAGGGGGACCCACGCCAGCACCCCGGCGAGGATCATGCCGCTCAACGCAAGCAACGACCTCCGAAGGCCGAACCACGCACCAGCGATCAGCGGCACGGCGAACAGGATCAGCAGCAGCACGCGTCTGGAATCGGAGACGAGATCCACTGCGAGCGCCAACATCAGCACCGCGGCCGCGCGTGTCCGCGCGCCGCGTGCCGCAAGGATCGCGCCGAAGCCGGCAAGTGCCGTCACGCCCACCGCGAACGCGTTGTAGTCGGAACGGAGGGCGGCACGCGCCTCCGCCACGCGGTTGGAGCCGGCGAGGGCGAACACGCGATCCATGGCGGGGCCCAGGATCCGGTGGGCGAAGTACAGCAGCAGCGCCAGGACGGACATGGACAGCGCGCCCACCAGAAAGACGCCGGCTGACCTGGACATCGCATCGTCAAGATCCACGGCGACGACCCTTGGGACGAGACACATCACGACCAGCACCTGAAGCGCGCACGGGACTTCCTCGTACAGCATCCACGACGGCTCGATCCGCAGGCCCATGAACACCAGCCCGATCACCACCCACATCGCCAGCGCCGCGAACGCGACTCCCGGGACGTCCTGTGGAAGAAAGGATCTCCCGTTCCGGGCGGCCAGCCACAGGAAGATGGCGAGAACCCCCCACTCGCGCACGAATGGAATCGGGAGCGCGGTGGTCAGGCAACTGAGCAAAAGCATGCGCACCAGCACGTCCGCCGGTGTCCGGTCACGACCCGCGATTCGCCCGTTTTCAGCTGCGCGGAAGTCCGTTGCGGGCATGATCGACGAGGGAGCGTACCCCGAGTCGGCGGTGCATGCCATCCGGAACGAAACACCATCCACGCACGTCTGCGGACCATCGATCCATCGCAGGCGACCTGCATCCACGGTGCTACATTGAATCGGTGCATGTGTGGATCATCCAGACCGGCGAGCCGCTGCCCATCGATGCGCCGCCGTCCCGCGGCATGCGGGCCATGAACCTGGCTGCGGCGCTGAACGGCCGTGGCCACCACGTGACGATCTGGAGCGCCGACTTCTCGCATCAGGAGAAGCGGGCTCGCACAGGCCGGGACGCATGCATGCACGTCGCGCCGATGCTGGAGGTCCGCCTCATCCGCTCGCTCGGCTACCGAAGAAACTTGGGAGTGCGCCGAATCATCGACCATGTGCAGTTGGGGCGCCGATTCGGTCGTCTGGCCGCTCAGGTGCCCGCACCCGATCTGGCTTTCGTCGGCTTTCCTCCGGTGGAGATCGCGGCGGCGGCGATCCGCCACTGTCGACTCAGGAATGTGCCGTGCGTGCTTGACATCAAGGACCTCTGGCCGGATCTCTTCTCCGATCCGCTTCCCCGGTTCCTTCGTCCATTCGCCGACGCGCTCCTCTTCCCGCTCCACCACATGACGCGGAAGGCCATCCGGGACTGCGACGCCCTGTGCGCCCCTT
>VGYX01000043.1 GCA_016872835.1 Planctomycetota bacterium
TTGCGCCGCGCAAACCCAACCAGTCCCTCGACCTTGCCTTTGTCATTGCCTTTGGCCGGCCGACCGAAGCGGTCCTGGAACAGGTAGTGCGACTGCAGCTCGGTGAACGGTCCCGTCCCGGATCGTGTGGGAATTGCGTGAGCGGTGCTCTCCGGTGAGGTCAAGGTATCTGCTCAGGCGGCGCGGTCAACCGGCTCGGCGATGGGCTGTGCGAGCGGGACGGGGAGCGTCTGCCAGCCATCGACCTTGCGCAGTGTGATCTGTCCGGAGGCGAGCAGCGCCCAGAACAGCATGGCCGCCGTTTCGGCCGACGGCAGCACGGTCTGCGTCTTGATGCGCCGCTTGAACTCCTCGTGCAGCCGCTCGATCGCGTTGGTCGTGCGCGCGCTCTTCCATTGCTCCGCGGGCAGGCGGGTGAAGGTGAACAGCCGGTCGCCCGCCTCTTCGAGCGAGGCCGCCACCGCTTCGCACTTCACGAACCACTTGTTCAAGAACGCCTTGCGCTTCTTGGCGATCGCCGCGGCGGTCTCGGCGTAGATCATGTCGGCGTAGTCGGCCGCGATTTCCTCGGCGAGCTTCTTCGGCGCGTGCGCGACCAGGTTCCTGAGCTTGTGCACCGTGCAGCGCTGGATCGGCAGGTGTTCACCCCACATCGACACGAGCGCCTTCTCCAATCCCGGCGCGCCGTCGACAATCGCAAGCTCAGGTCTGCGCAGACCGCGCTTGCTCATGTCGTCGAGAACAGCGCGCCACGCCGCCTCGCTCTCGCCGCCCATGTTCTTCACGGCCAGCAGCACTTTCTGGCCGTCGCGCCGCACGCCGAGCACCACCAGCAGCGAAATCGACGTGCTCTTCTTGTCGAGACGCACGCGCACGTTCGTGCCGTCGAGGATCACTCGCACGACGTCTTCGTTCGCGAGATCGCGCTTCTGCCAGTTGTCCCAGTCCGCCCTGATCTTGCGCCACACGCGGCTGACGACCGACTTCGAGATCGCGCCCTTGAACAGGGCGGCGAGCGCGCGGCCGACGCGGCGGGTGTTGGTGCCCGAGAGGTAGGCGCCCGCGATCAGCGCATCGACCTCCTTCGTGCGTCGCCGATAGCGCTCGACCGTCGTGTTCTGCCATTCGGTGGTCTTGCCGAGCGTGTCCGTCTCGAGCCGGGCGCGTGGCACCGCCACCTCGACCGCACCGAACGTGCCTATGATCGTGCGCGTTCGCGTGCCGTTGCGGTGACCCTTGGCGGCGCGCGCGCAGGTTGGGCGAGAGGGGGCAGCAGCCTCTTCATGTTGCTGGCGCGCCTCCCGCACGCCGCCGAGCCCTGCAAGGCTTTCAGCGGGCGCAGACGTCGCCGTCGTGGCAGGCTTCAGCCGCTCGTAGCGCTGCCGCCCGAGGGCTGCCGCGAGTTCCTCGGCAAGCAGGCCCTCGATCAACGCGCGCACGCCGTCACGGACCTCAGTCTCGATGCGACTGTGCCAATTGTCGCCGAGCAGAAGGTCGGTCGATGGCGTCGTCGTGGAAGGTGTCGCAGCCGACGTGGCGGCAGCGACAGGATTCGTGATAGCATTCGTCATGGCGTGATCTCCTTCGGTCGGCGCCAACCGACCGTTTTGGCTCGTTGAACAAGCCGGAGATTACGCCACTACCGATTCTCCACCACGCCTGGGACGGGACCCGGGCGACCTAGCCCACTTTATTCGCCGTAGTCTCGCGCGGGTGGTGAAAGGCGGCGACGAAGCCGTTGGATTGGCGTAACAATCTGGTGTCGAAGCAGAGCGTGCGCGTCACACCGGATTCGCCACCGCCATG
>VGYX01000044.1 GCA_016872835.1 Planctomycetota bacterium
GAAAGAAGCCCTAGGCGTTCTCCACGATCCCGCTAGCCCATTCTATTCGCCGTAGTTGCTGACCGCGACGCGGATGTTTTGTGAGCGCACGACGTCGGCCGGGTTGACGGCTGGCTCGGTGCTGGGACGCTTGGTCACGCGTTGCGGGTGGATGATTGCGGGCTCGCGCGGCAGCTGCCGCATCGGTCACGGACCTTGCGCGGTGAGGCGGGCGGTGATGAGCGCGAGCGCATCGGCGTGCGGCAGATGTCGCGGGAAAGCGAGCTTGATCGATCGCTTCACTTCTTCGACCCGGACAGCGATCTTCACGAACATGCATCGGATGGTCGCGAACGTGGCGCCGCGCCAGCGCGATTTTTTCGGTGCTGCCATGCGCAGCGAGTGCAGCAGCCAGTAGGCGCCCATGTGCAGGAACAGGCGGAACTGGTTTGCTTCCCATCGCGAGCAGGCGGTCTTGTCGGAGCGCGTGTCGCGCTTCATGTCCTTGATCAGGTTCTCGGCTGTGCCGCGCTGGCAGTAGACCTTCTCGTAGAGATGCTTGGCGCGTCCGTTGAGGTTGGTGACGATGAAGCGCGCATCGGTGCCCATCGCGGTTGCCTCGACACGGGCGATCACCTTCTCCTCTCGCGACCAGCTGTCGGCTGCGTAGTTGAACTGATGGAAGCGGCGCACCTTGTCGAGGCTCGGCTTCCAACGCCACTGGCACTGCTCGCGCCAGGGCGCGGCAAACGCATCGAGCGTCTTGTTGCGTGACAGGCCGAGGATGTAGTCGCAGCGCAAATTACGCAGCAGATCCAGCACTTCCGGCGCGCAGTAGTGACCATCACCGCGCACGAGAATCTCCACCTTCGGCCAGCGCCGGCGGATACGATGGACGACATGGGCAAGCACGCGCGCGATCTCCTCGCCGGACGGCCGCTTGCCGGGACGGATCAGCGACAGGATCGGCTTGCCGGAGTTGGCCTCGAAGATGTGGATCGGCTGGAAGCAGTGGCCGCCCGCGTGCGTGTTGAAGAGCGCCAACTCCTGCTGGCCGTGCACCATGTCGTCGGTATCGTCGATATCGAGAACGATGGCAGTCGGCGCGGATGCGTAACTCCTGCAGAACAGATCGATGAAGCCGGTGCCGATCTTGTAGAGCGTCTTGGCATCGGCGAGGTTCTCGAGCCGCGAGATGGTCGGCTGGCTCGGAATGTCGTGACCGCTTTCCGGCGCGCGTTCGCAGGCGATCAGCAGCGCCGGATCGTGGCGCAACGCGTCGAGATCGTCGGCGTCCTCGTAGCCGGCCGCGATCGCCATCATGCGCGCCGTCACCATGGCGCGGTAGCTGTGGACGACGAGAAGCTGGTTGCGCGTATCGGGGAGCGGATCGGCGATCACGCCGGCAAGACCGAGCCGCCGGGCCGCCTCACGAAGGACGACGAGGCCGCCATTCGAGGTGAGGTTGCCGGCATCCTGCGCGGCTGTGAGCGACTTCCTCAGCACCGGTGACAGGCCGGGAAGAAACGGCGTAGCGTCGGTCATGGCGGTGGCGAATCCGGTGTGACGCGCACGCTCTGCTTCGACACCAGATTGTTACGCCAATCCAACGGCTTCGTCGCCGCCTTTCACCACCCGCGCGAGACTACGGCGAATAAAGTGGGCTAGCAAGTCAATGTTTCTAGTGTA
>VGYX01000045.1 GCA_016872835.1 Planctomycetota bacterium
ATAGGTAGTCGACCGTGAAGTTTGGTCTTGTCATTCGGCGAGCGCGGTTGGGGCGGCCGGGCGGGCCGTCGCGTTGGCCAGCACCACGCTCGCGAGCAGCATGAGCACGGCACGCCAAAGCCTTCTCAGCCAGGCCAGCAGTCTGGCGAAGTTGTAGCCGATGGCGGCGAGCACGGCGTTGGCCGCGTCGCCCTCGCTGCCGATCAGGAAGTTGCGGTCCATTCGGTGATCGCTCTTCAAGTGACCGATCACCGGCTCGACCGCCGATCTTCGTTTCAGCTCGCGCTTGATCTGGCGCGTCACGCCCCGCTTCTGCTCCGACACGACCACCCGCATGCTGTAGGGCGCCGGCAGGCCGTGGCCGCGATAGCCTTTGTCGGCGATGATGCGCTTGACCTCGTGGCCGACGAGCGCCTCGACGTGCGGGATCACCGTCGAGAGCGTGTGCCCGTCGTATGGGTTTCCCGGCAGGGCCTTCGCCGCTAGCACGAACTGACCTCCAGCCGAGGGCGCGACTGTCGTCGCGATCGAGACCTTGACGCCGAACTCGTAAGGCTTGCGCGCCTTGCCTTTGCCGATGCACTCAACCTCGGGCGCGTGCAGCGAATAGACCTTGGGCCCGCGCTGACCACGCTGCTGATCGTGCACGCGTTGCGCAAGGAACAGCATCGGCCGGAAGATGAGCTCCAGGCACGGCGCCTTTTTCAGCTGACGCTCGATGTCGCGGATCACGCGCCGCAGGTAGGTCTTGAGGCGGCGCAGCTCGCGGCGTGCGCGATTGAACTGCTTGGCGTGCGCGTAGCGCTGGTGCTTCATCAAGGCGAGCTTGCCGACGCGCGGATAGCCCTGCCGCAGCTTCAGGCCGTGCTTGGCGGCGAGCTTGACCAGCTTCTCTCGCGCGCGGTTGGCGAGCTTCGCATCGGTCGGGAACGTGACGGCCTTCTCCTGCACGGTGGTGTCGACGACGACCTTCGACAGATCCTTGACGTCGATCGCCTCGGTCTTCACCGCCACTGAAAGGCTCTCCTGCAGTAGGATCTCGAGCCGCGCCTCGCCCATGCGCGTGCGCCAACGCGACAGCGAGGAGCGGTCGAACGGCGACGTGTGGCGGAAGAACGCCTCGCCGCAAAAGAATTGGAAATACGGGTTCTCGACCCAGCGCCGCTCCAGCTCCTCGTCCGACAGATTGTGCGTATGCTTGAGGATCGACAGGCCGGCCATCAGCCGCGTCGGCAGCGGCGGCTGGCCGGGGCCATCTGTGTACATGTCGCCGAGCTTGTGATCGAGCAGCCGCCAGTCGATCAGGCCGGCGAGCCGCACCAGCTCGTGGCGCGTGTCGATGATCTGATCGAGCCGCGCCCGGAACAGATCGTCCTGGCCCTTCGTCTGCTCACGTGGCCGCATCCATCGCCTCCCGTGCTGCACCGAAGGTGAGGGAATCACGCCTCAACGAGAAGCGAAACCGCTTTCTCGATTTGCAAGGAAAGCACCGACCAAGCGTGGAAATTCTGCAACTCCAGCGCACGATAAAGACAGGATCATGAAGCTCGATCAACGGCTTCGCGATACTTCACGGTTGACTACACTAGAAACATTGA
>VGYX01000046.1 GCA_016872835.1 Planctomycetota bacterium
CGTGAGTCCTCGCTGGACTTCGAGGCCGCACCCTAAGACGCCCTCGCGTCGATTCTGAAAGAGATGCCCTTTTTCCTCTACGCCGACTTCCGCCGCACCTTCGCCACGGCCTTCACGGTCTTGCGGCGCCTGGGCACCGACATGGCCGCGGCCGCGCGGCGGCGCACGTCCTTCGGCGCCACCTTCAACTCCATCATCAGGCCGAAGGCCCGCACCAGTTTCAGGATGGTCTCGAACCGTGGATGCGCGTTCGGTGCCAGCGCCTTGTACAGGCTTTCGCGGCCCAGGCCGGAGTCGCGCGCCATCCTGCTCATGCCTCGGGCGCGGCAGGCGGTGAAGATGGCGTGCAGAATCTCGTCGGGCCGCCCGTCAGAGAACGACTCGGTGAGGAAGCCGGCCAGGTCCTCCTCGCTGCGCAGGTGTTCGGCGATGTCGAATGGAACGAAGAGCGGCTGCCCATCGGCCCCGATGACACTGAACAGCTTGGCTCGGACCGAGGCGACACTGCGCCGGTTGCGGGCCGGGGACTTCATGACCCGCCCTTCACGGCGCGAAGCAGCTGACGCGCACGGGCGATGTCGCGGAACTGCGACCACTTGTCACCGCCCGCAAGCAGCAGCACATGCACGCGACCATGGCGCGCGAAGTACACGCGATAGCCGGAGCCAAAGTGCATTCGGAGTTCAAACAGGTCGCGGTCGATCATCTTGCAGTCTCCGGGATTGCCCTTGAGCAGGCGGTTGAGTCGATCGAACACCCGCCTGCGTGTCCGCGCATCCTTCAGTTCAGCGAACCATCGCAAGAACTCCTTCGAGGCCACGAGCCGGTCGTCCAGAATGTATTCGTTTGGATACATGGGTCAAGCGCTGACCACGCGGATTCCCGCCGTTCGCCGCCTGGCGAAGCGAAATCACCGCCGTGGCGCCGCACCGTAACGGCGTGGCGAAGCGCTTCCAGGATTTGACGCCGTTTTTCCACCACCCACGCCCGTGCCGCTCCCCACCCGTCACCCAGACGACTCACGAAACCCGCTCTGCAGATGTCGAAGCGTCTCATGCTGCTCCGCAAGGGCAAGCAGTCGCGTGGCGCGCTCGAACACCCGCCGCGGGAAGCGCTGCTTCGGGCCGAAGCCCGAGATGTGAATCCGTTCCAGGTCGCAGGAGCGCACCATGCCCGCCAGCGATCGGGACAGCACCACTCGTGGCTCGTGGCCGCGTCCGGCGAGACTGAACGGCTGCAACGCCGTCTCGATGGATTGCGCGTTCGTCAGCGCCGCCCGGATCTGTTCGGCGATCTGGGCGCGTGTCATGCCTGCCACCCTCGCTGGCGAAGGGTGGTGGTGCGCGACGCGTTTCCAGCGGGTGCAGCGGTGGTGCTTGCCATGGCAGATCTCCATGGCACACTTGGCAGGCAGCTTGAAAGGGTGGCGCCCCACGCGGGGAACCGTTGTGCAGAAGGTGATTCGCCAAGCGAACCCCTAGCGCCGCATCGCCCTTTCAGG